>JAFXCE010000075.1 GCA_017521565.1 Clostridia bacterium
GAAGCAGTCTGACGCTCTGGAGTATGCTGTTGCGGCTTCCTGCCTCAAGCACACCATCTCCGGCGACTACAACCGCGTCACCGTTTCCGAAGTCACCGCTCTGATGAAGGGCTCCGGCTCCGGCCGCGTCGAGCGCTAAGCCGGCTGTGCCGGCGGCCATTTCCGACGAAGCGGGGTTTAGGCTCCGGCTTTGAGGACGAGGCCGCAGGGCAACGGATTTCAGCTGAATACGCAAAAGAAGACCGTGGGCATGGGCTCACGGTCTTTTTGCGCGGTTAGAATTTACAGGAAAAAGCGCCGCTGCACGTGATGTGCGGCGGCGCTTCGTGTATGCAGGAGGAAGGCGGTTTTTACATGTTCTGCGCGACGACCTTTTCGATATAGGCCTTCTGTGCATCGGTGAGCGTCGGGAACGGCGCGCGGCAGCCGCCGCAGTCGAGTCCCTGCGTCTTGAGGATATGCTTGATGGACGGGAACAGGGAACAGGAGACGAGCGCCTGCATGATGTTGTTTGCCTGGCACTGCAGCTTCCGGGCGAGGTCATAGTCCTTGGCGGCGTATGCGGCCTCGATCTTCGTAAACAGCGGCAGCGTGAAATTGAACGTGGAGCCGATCGCGCCGTCTGCGCCGAGCAT
This sequence comes from Clostridia bacterium, assembly GCA_017521565.1. GTDB lineage: Bacteria > Bacillota > Clostridia > Christensenellales > Aristaeellaceae > Ventricola. The sequence continues at coordinate 636 of JAFXCE010000075.1, forward strand.
GCGCGCGCCGATATACACCTCGTCGTAGCCGCCGTAGATCACCAGCTCCGGATTGAGGTTCTTGATGCGCTCCATCTGATACAGGTTGAGGCTCGTCTGCTTGATGCCGGCGATGGTGCCGTCGGTCAGGATGCCCTTGATGTACTCGTTGTCGATGTCGATTTCCACGCCCGTGTTGCCCGGGAAGTTATACAGGAACAGCGGCACATCGGCGGCGTTTTTCAGCGTGACGAAATATTCTGCGATCTGCTTCATGCCGAATTTGTAATAATACGGCACGGTGGAGATCATCGCGTCGTAACCAAGCGCTTCGGCCTTCTTGGCAAAGAGCACGGCTTCCTGCGTGTTGATCGAGGCGACGGAGGCCATGAGCTTTGTCTTTTCACGTCCTGCGTAGGCCGCTGCGGCGGAAAGACCGTCCATGCGCTCCTCATGGGTGAGCAGCGGGCATTCCGCGCTGCTGCCGCCGACGAGGAAGCCGGCAGCGCCCTGCTCGATCGTCCTGTCCATGAGCGCGTGCAGCGCCGTTTCGCTGAACTTGCCCTGCGCGTCAAACGGGGTGATTGCGGCGACAAAGAAGCCGCCCATGTTTTCCATCTTCTTCATACGTGATTCCCTCTCCTTTTATCGCACAATGAGCCGCGCCTTCGGGCTGAAGGGGCGGATGTTTATGCCTGTCGCTTTACGCTGCCGTGCGTCACGATGTATTTTTCTTTGGCGATGGCCAGCAGCGGGCCGTCGGCCTTCGCATCGTCGGTGTACATCGCGCGGACCTCGTAATCGCCGATCACCTCGCGGATGCGCGCGATCTTCTCTGCGCCCTTGCAGTTTTTCCCGGTGAGCGCGCCGGTCGTCATGTCGCATTTTGTGCCGATGAGCGTCCTGACGCCAAGGATCTTTGCGGCATGCTTCAGCTCGAATTCCGGCGAGGCGGATGCGATGACGATGGGCAGATCGCGCGGGGTCGATTCAAACCACCTGCCCAGCCTGGCGCGGGTCTTTTCGCTCTGCCAGAAGGCTTCGGCTTCCGCTTCGAGGCTGAAGCGCTTGCTCATCTCGCCGAAGAGCACGGTCTTGAACTGCGTGAGGTTATAGCGCTTTGCGGCCAGCATCAGCGCGGCGGCGGCCAAGCGCGGCAGACCAAGCAGCACGCCGGGATGGCGGCGCAGGGAAAAGAGCACAAAATCGGCGGTCGAGTCGCCGTCGTAGATCGTGCCGTCAAAGTCGTATACGTCAATCAGCATGGGTGATCCTCGTGTTTCAAGATTTTTATCAGTATAGCATTTTTCCATGGAAAAGAAAAGGAAAATCGGCTGGGATAACGCGTCAGAGCACCTTGACCCATGCCCGTGCGCGCACGGGCAGCGTCTCGTAGGTTTTCATCCAGTTTTTCTCCTCCCAGTCGGGGATGGTGGGGCATGTGCGGATGGCGGCGCGGCCGAAGCCGACAGCGTCGCAGGAGGCGGCCTGCAGCTTTTGCAGCACGCTGATGCAGCCGCTTTCAATGCGTCCGGCGATCAGGCCGGCGGGTTCATAGGCGTCGCCTGCGATGCGCGTCAGGCTCATGTGGACGGATACTTCGAGCGCACCGTCCTCCCTGCTCAGCGAGCGGGAGACGCGCGTGTGCAGGTTTGTTTTGTACTGCGCGTCGCCGATGAACGTCGTGCGCCGCTGCGCCTTGCCCATCATCAGGCAGAGCAGGCCGGTTTCCTCGCCGGTCAGCACGCCTGTCATGCGAGAGCCGGAGAAAAGCGCGCTGCCGAGGTATTCGTTTTCCGCCGGAGAGGTGCGCGGAAGATGGCCGGGCAGTCGGTCGAGGTCGGATTCTCCGTCGAGCACAAGCGTGCTGTCAAAGCTGTTGCCGGCGGCGTAGACCACGGCGGCGTCGCCGGTGCTGGACTGCATCGCGGCGATGACGGAGGCAAGCTGCGCGCCGGGCGGGATGGCGTCCATTTCGGAGAAGTGATCAAAGAGCACCTCGAGGTATTTGGACAGGCGAATGCCGAGGATGGCGCGCTGGCGGCGGATGAAGTCGCCTGCGTCGTCCGGCGTGACGACGACGATAGCCTCGCCGTTGGCGCGGTACATGGCGTGAATCTCCTTGAGGATGGTGAGCGTTGCGTCTGTTTCGGCGAGCGTGCGGCTGATGACAATCTCCCGAAGCTGAGAGAGATTGACTGTGCGCGGCGTGGTGGCCGAAAGCAGACTCAGCGCGCGCAGGCAGCTTTTTGCCGTTGCGCTCATGACGATATAGCCCGGCTCTGTTGCCTCAAGGCCGGAATTGGCGGCGCCCTTTTGGGCGGACTCATCGCCAGGCATGCCTGCGCCGCCCTGCGTGCCGCCGGCGGAGGCGGAGAGAGAGCCTTCCGCCGCCTCCTGCGTTCCCGACAGCGCCTTGATGGTCACGGTCAGGTTGCCGTCCGGCGCGGGATCGACCGCCATGGACAGGACAAACAGGCAGCTTTCGATCTCCTGTCCGCCGCCGCAGCCTGTCAGCGTCAGGCAGAGCGAAAAAAGAAACAGGGTGAGCAGTGCGTTCTTCATGCGTTCTTTCCCTTTCTGCCCGGCAGGAGGAGGCACAGCGCCGATGGCAGCGCAAGCCACGCTGCGGCGAAAAGCGCCTTGTCAAAGCCAAAGACGATCAGCGCAAGGAGGCAGAGCGCCAAAAGGGCGGTGAGCAGCAGCAGCCCTGTGCGCAGGCGTGCGAGCCTGGGCAGCACACGCACGAGCGCCTGCTCTGCGGCGCAGAGCTGGGAAACGGCAAGCAGCAGCAGCGCGAGCATCTGGCAGACGGCGAGCAGCGCCTGACCGATCCCCTCGTGCGGCTGTCCGCTGCTGAGGATGCGCAGGCGTTCGCCCCATGTCTTTTGCGCAGCGATGGATTCATAGGTGCTGCAGACGGAAAGCACGAAGAGCAGCAGACACCCAAAGGCTGCGCCCGGCAGCACGCGGCTAAGAAAAAAGCCTGTGCCGGGGATGAATTCTTTGCGCAGTGCGCCGTCAATCTCTTCAAGCTCGGGCGGCGGCAGAAGGAGCATCAGCACGGGCGCGGCGGCGGAGAGCATGCACGCGCAGGCGACAGCCAGAGGGAGCGCGCCGGCGCCCCAGATGGGGAACAGCCCGGCGGGAATCTCCAGCGGGACGGAGGACGCCGTCAGCAGCGCAAGGGCGATGGGCAGAGCAAAGCGCAGCGCAAAGCACAGGCGGGAGACGCCCGTGCTGCGGCTGAGCGCGCAAAGGAGCGCTGCTGCGGTGGCCGCGCCTGCGCTGAACAGCGTCTGCGCCTGTGTGAGCAGCGATTGCTCCGCCAGGCTGACCAGCGCGGCGAGCGCAAGCGCAGCGTTGGCGGCAAGCGTCAGCGCAAGCAGAATGTATCTTGCTCTTCTGTAGGGGAGGGGCTCTGCGCCTCCCGCAGGCTCTGTGCCTCGCGGTCGTGCATTGCGTTCTTTGTACCCGCTGCCCGCCCTGTAGGGGAGGGGCTCTGCGCCTCCCGCAGGTTCTGTGCCTCGCGGTCGTGCATTGCGTTCTTTGTACCCGCTGCCCGCCCTGTAGGGGAGGGGCTCTGCGCCTCCCGCAGGTTCTGTGCCTCGCGGTCGTGCATTGCGTTCTTTGTACCCGC
>JAFXCE010000076.1 GCA_017521565.1 Clostridia bacterium
CTACCCCGCCGAACAGTTCGAATACGACGATACGTACGGCAAGCTGAAAAACGAAGCGACAGGCGTCGGCATACTGATCGACCCGATGCTCGGCGCGACGAACCTTGCGGAGCTGAAGCAGTCTTACAAAGAAAACAACAGTGACGAGGACGACTATTCTCTGAAAGAGATGACCTTGAACGGATACAAGGCGATCGTAATGACGTATTCCGACTGGCTCGGCGCTACCATGCGCGTGGATGTCGACTTCGGCGGCAGTCACGACGGCTGGTATGGCATCAGCTTTGCCGTCTCGGGCGACACGCTTTCCGACTGCGACACGGAGCTGATCTGGGCGATCATCGAATCCATGGAATTGATGAAATAAGCGATCACAGAGAAGAAAGGAGAAATGAACAGATGAAATCAAAGAGCATCCTGTTTCTGCTGCTGGCATTGGTACTGGTATTCTCCCTGCTGCCGGTAACTCCGGCTCAGGCGGAAGGAAAGAGCTACGACTTCATGGTGGGCGGAGTGTCCGTGACCGGCGACAACGCTGCCGACATCCTGGGCGACGGCCTGTTCTCCTACGACGCAGAGACCAACACCCTGACCGTGAAGGGCAGCAAAGACTTCAGCGTCAACGCCGTCGTCAACAACAACCCCAGCCTGACGATCTTCGTCGCAAATGATGCAACCCTGACGTCCAGCGGCTGCACAACCCTTCTCTCCTTCTGCGATTTCACCGTCACAGGCCCCGGCAAGCTGACGTTGAAACCGGTCAACAGCACAGAAGCCGACGCTGTCTTTCTCCACGCCGGAACCATGACGCTGGTAGACGCCGACGTCTGCGCCTTCGGGAAGCGCTACGGCATCACCGGTAACAACAAAGGGGAGCTGGTGGTACGGAACAGCTGGCTGAAGGCCAGCGGCGATGGCGGCGGGATCGCATGCCTTGCCGATTTCACCGTGGAGGGCTGCAGGCTCACAACACCGTATAATGGGCGGATCGTCAGTTCGGGCGTTCTTGCGCCCGAGGACGCCTATGAGACCTATGCGGTCCAAGCCCACATCGATCCGATCCGCTACGACCTCTGGATTGCCGGAACGCAGGCTGCCGAAACCAATCGCGAGGACATTCTCGGAGACGGCGCGTTCTCCTATGACCCCGATACAAAGACGCTGACCGTGCGCGGAGACCTTAACCGCACGGGTAGCCTGATCGTAAACAATATTGATGGGCTGACGATCTACGTCGCCAAGGACGCAGTGCTGGACACCGACGACGCTGCGATCACAACCGGGAAGGACCTGCGGATCACCGGCCCAGGCAAGCTGGGGCTGCTCGCAAACTTCGGCGTTAAAGCCATATATGACGCGACGGTGACGTTCCAGAATGCCAACGTCAGCGCCGTTGGCTACTACCCCATTACAGGCGGTCTTTCGGGAACCAACAAGCTGATCATTCAAAACAGCGACGTCGTCTCCACAGGAATCACCGCCGCCGTTTCCGGCTTTAAGGGCGGCATCGAGCTGATTGATTGCACACTGATCAAGCCCGAGGACGGCAAGGTCGGGGAGCGGGCGATTGAAAATGCCGATGGCAGCGTTGCCACCCAGGTCACCATCCGGAAAAAGGCGGAGTACGACCTCCAGATCGGCGGGGTCAAGGTAGATGAGGGCAACGCCTCCGATATTCTCGCAGACGGCGGGTTCTCCTACGACGCGGCGGAGAACATCCTGACCGTAAGGGGCAACTATACCGGCACGGGCCAGGGCATTGTCAATTCGATCCCGAATCTGACGGTCTATGCGGAGAAGGACGCAAAGCTGAGCGCAGGCGGCGCCGCACTGATCACGCGCGAAAACCTGACGATCACCGGGCCGGGCAAGCTCACGCTGGAAAGCAGCACGGACTGCGGCATTTATGCAGTCAACGGCGCTGCGGTGACGATTGAAAAGAGCACGCTCGACGCAAGCGGCGAGTGGGGTATTGCCGGCAACCACACCGGCGAGAAGCTGATTCTCCGCGCCTGTGACGTCCACGCCGAGGGCGCGGACGGCGCGATCTGCGACTTTGTCACCACGGTTCTCGACGGCTGTGAGATCACCGCGCCGGAGGGCGGCAAGGTTGACGCTACCTCCGGCAACGTCCTGGACAAGGACGGAAATCTCGCCCTTGACGTCACCATTGAGACGCCGAAATACGACCTCTGGATCATCGGCAGACAGGTGTCCGGCTCGAACGCGTGCGACGTTTTGTATGACGGCTTGTTCTCCTACGACGCGGAGGAAAACACGCTGACGGTTCGCGGCGACTGCAGCAGCTTGGATCAGATCATCATAAATAACGGGATTCCTGACCTGACGGTTTTTGTTGCGGAGGACGCCTCTCTGGGTTCCGCTTTCCATGCCATAGAAACCGCCGCGGATCTCACGATCAACGGTCCCGGCTTGCTGATGCTCAGTTCGATCAATGGCCACGGCTTTTTTGCGCACGGCAGCGCCACGGTGACGATTGAGAATGCAAACGTCTACGCCACGGGCCAGTACGGCATCTCCGGCTATATCTCCGGAGAAAAGCTGATTATCCGGAACAGCGACGTCTATGCCGCAGGCAGGGCGAACCACGGCGCGATCTCCAGATTCTTCGGCGGCATTGATCTGATTGGCTGTGAAATATTCGAGCCCGCAGGCGGTAAGGTAAAGGACGGCGCAATCGTCGATGGCAGCGGTGTTCTGCCCTATGAGGCGATAATCAAAGTAGAGGGCGCCTCAGGACTGCCGTGCAGCGGCGGCGAGGACTGCCCGGGCAATGTGTTTACAGATATGCCGGCCAAGGGCAACTGGGCGCATGACGCCATCGACTGGGCGATCGTATACAAGGTAACGACAGGAACGAGCGCCACCACGTTTAGCCCCAACGCAGGCTGCACAAGAGCGCAGGTCGTGACCTTCCTGTGGCGGGCAGCCGGCGAACCGGAGCCCACTGGCACAAGCAACCCCTTTACGGATGTTAAGGAAGGAGCCTATTATTACAAGGCCGTTCTGTGGGCAGTGGAAAACAAGGTGACCACCGGCACCAGCACAACAACGTTCAGCCCGGACGCCACCTGCACCCGCGCCCAGATTGTCACCTTTCTCTGGCGTTTTGAGGGCGAGCCCGCATCCTCCACAACTACCAACCCGTTCACAGACGTGAAGGCCGGAGCGTACTATGAAAAAGCTGTACTTTGGGCATCCGAAACCGGCGTCACAGTCGGCACCAGCGCAACCACCTTCAGCCCGGATGATACTTGCACGAGAGCGCAGGTTGTGACGTTCCTTTACAGAGATATAGAGAGTTCGGATCAATGAATCCTTCCTGAAACAGCTCCGTTTGTTGGAGGCGGCGGAGGATGAGGAAAACGAAACAGGCGGGATGATTGACCCGGCACAAGTTCGGCCCCATGTTGCAGGAGGGCCGAGAAAGAAAGACAATACCAGCGCCACCCGAAATGAGGGTGCAGACAGGCCGTCTGCGCCCTCACTTTTCATCTATTACCCTGATTATCTCTTTTATGCGTATCGGCTTTAATCAGCAAGAGAATCAAAGGATGCGCACAATTGCAAATCTGGGCGTAAAAACTGCTGATTTGACAGCCAGTTTGCCTATATCCTTTGCTCAAAAGATGTAGCGGTAGGCTTCATCTGTTTTCGCCGGATTGAAAATACAGCAAAAGGCGGCGAAAAATACAGCACCTTGGACCGATAAGAATGGTCACTTTTTGCACAAAAGCCCTGACTTGTAAAGGCACCGGCCAAAGGCCTTGCCTGCGGCAGCCTTGACAAATCAAGGCTTCTGTGCATTGTGGTGGACAAGGCGGCTAAAGCCGCCGTATGCTGTATGTGGCGCCATAACGGAAACGCCGACAATACAGCATGTGGCGCCCAATGCTGTATTATTTTTTCGGCGAACACAGCTTCATCTTCATCTGCATATTTTACAGGCTAGCTGACTAAAGCCGATACCCATAATCTCTTTTATAAAAAGCATAGTCTACTTTTCAATTTGAAATCCTCCTTGACAAATGGCGTCTGACTACGTCTGCGATGCTGTCTGCAACGTCTGCGGTTACGTGCGCGACGTTAAGCACTACTGGTCGGATAAATACATCTACGCGATGGACGGTCACCGCCGTCAATGCACGGTCTGCGGCGCGATTTCAGGTTTGGAGCCTCACAATTTAGTTCTGACCTGGCAGACGGAGGCGGACTGCGAACACGACGGAGTCTGCGAA
>JAFXCE010000077.1 GCA_017521565.1 Clostridia bacterium
ACTCATATCCGGCGAGAGCCGAAGCCCCGGCATAGACGAACACGATTTTTCGGGCGTCCGACAGTATCTTGAAGTAATAGCCGCCCTCCGCCGTGAATTGCGCCACGGGTATCTTGGTGTCCTTGTAGGGATTGTTTTTCAACAGGTATTCGCCACCGAACACCCACTTGTTCCCCTTCTTCGTGTAGGTGGAGAGAGCCGCCCCGAAGCTGTACCCGCCGTCCTTGCCGCCGAGATTGAAGCCGTCCGCCATGTCCGCCCTCACCTCGATGCCCTGCATCTTCGGCAGACACCGCTGGGCGTGCGCCTGCCCTGTAAAAAGGGCAAGCGACGCGATGATTATTGCGATGTACTTTCTCATGGTCAGCGCACTTGAAGTTCGTTGATGGTACCCGCACGTACCAAATCCTCGTTCTCAATCACGAAGGACTGGTGACGGCCGCCGTTCTTCTCGTTCAGCTCCACCACGAGGCACTTGTCATCGGGGATGGTGAACTTCGCCATCGTGAAGACCGTGCGCTCGCTCTTTTTGCCCGGCACGAGGGTGGCGTAGTTCTGCGCGCGGAGCGGCAGGATGATCTGCTCCTGCACGGCGGTACGCTTCGCCACCTTCTTGTCCACGATTTTCCAAGTGATGTAGTCCACATCGAAAGGCACGTTGCTCTGGTTCTTTATCTCCGTGTGGAAATAGAGCAATCCGTTGTGCGTGTAGATGCCTTTGAGAAGATACTGGATGCCGAAACGCTTGCAGCCGATATGCTTCACCTCGCGCTTGTTCTGTTTGTGGATGGACTTCATGATAAGGCGCACCAGCATCGGGCTTTCGCTGCCCAGCTCTTTCAGATAGATTTCCTGTGCGTTATTCGGGCGGTTCACCGTGCTGCCGTCATGGATGAAGTCGCACATCTCCACATTGAGCAACAGCGGTTCGGCGGCGTACTTCACGTTGAAGGTGTAGAAACTGCCGTCCTCCGTGATGACGGACATATTCGTTTCGTTGGGAAAATTCCTTACGGTAGCCTTCACGCGGATGACGTTCTCCGCTCCGTCGGCTTTCCCGGCAATCAGGTCGGGCGAGCCTAAATCGACATAGCGCACCTCCGCCGGAAAAATGACGTGGACGGTCTTGTCGTAGGTCACTTCCAGACCGTGCGGCGGTATCATGCGGTCGAAGGTCAGCTTGCGCGACAGACCGTGATACAGGTCTCCGTCCGCCTCCTTCTGCGGATAGACCTCCTTCGTCAAGGTCGGCTGTTCACTTCCGTTGGTCGTTTCAACGGTTACATTCTCCTGCGCGTTGGCAGTTGCGATGCCCATAGCGAGGGCAAACATGATGATTACTTTTCTCATTACTTTTGGATTTTAGTGGTAATTTTTTTATTGATTTCAATCTTTTTCTTGGTAAAGCATGACCCTGTACCCGGCTTTCAGATGCACCTTGACGGTGCGCATCTTCCCCGCGATGTACTGGCTCGTTCCTTGTATCAGCCCCTTGCCCAAGTCGGAGGCGAGCTGCGCCCCGGCATTGGTGGAGATATTGATGCTGCTACCCAACGAACCTCCCATGTTGGCGGCGACCTCTCGGACGGCGTTCATCTCCATCGAGTTCGGGATGAAGATGCCGGGCTGTCCGTCCGTGTCATAGACCGCAAGCTCCACGGGGATAATCGTGCCGTCGTATTCCAGCGAGGTGATCCCGATGTCGAGTCGTTCACCCTGTATCTTGCCCGTGCCGACCACCACCGCACCCCGTGGGATTGTCCTGCCCGCCACCGCCATAGGCTCCAGCAGGCGAAGCCTTACCGTCTGCCCGTCCGTCACGCTCTGCGCCTCATGCACACACGCCGGGATGGTGTTCCTGTCCGATACCTCCGCCGTGCCGACAGCCGTGTTGAAACCCCGGTTGCGTTCCTGTGAGAAAGTGGCGACAAACTCCGCGTTGCTCATGGGCTGTGCAAGGGAGGAAACGACTTGGCGGGTCACTTGCCTTACGGGTGTCGCCGTGTTCTTCTTTCCCTTCTGCACGGTGGCAGGCTCTGCCGCCTGTTCCGGCTTCCCACCGTTCTGACCGCCCATGTACTTTGCCGCCAGCTCATAGGACTTCTCCATAAGTGCCACCTGTTCGTCTATAGATGAAGTCCTGCCTTTTTCACTTTCCAGTTCCGATTCCAACGAGGCGATGCGCTCCAATAGCACATCCATCTCCGCATTGTCATTCTTCGGCTGTTCGTAAAAGTTGCCGAGGGTGGCGTTCAGGTCACGGTAGGCGGCTGCGGAGGATTGGATGGTTTGCGGCGTGGCAGGCTTTGCCCTTTCTTCCTTGCCGCCCGGATTGGCGAGGTCGAAGTCCGTACCGTCCTCCGTTCCCGCTATCTCGCGGTCGAACATGTCGCCCAGCTGCCCGATGGCACGGTTGCGGCTCTCCAGCCGCTCTTCCATCTCCCCATGCTCGTAGGCTTTCAGCTTGTCGCCGATAATCTGCCGGTTCGCCTTGTCCGCGTCTGGCATCTCGGTGTTGTAGCCGTCCGTTCCCGGCGGTTGTTCCTTGCCGGAGGAAGGGGCGAATATCAACCACATCGCCCCGATGAAGACCAGCACCATAGCAGGCAGGACTATCATCTTCTGCCGTTTCAGCCGCTGCGCCTCTGTCAGCGGTTCGCGCTCCTTTTTCGGCTTTCCCGCGTCGGGAGCGGCTTTGTTCTCTTTCGTTGATTCATTCTTCGTCTGTTCCATATAAATAAGGTGTTAAGTGATTGTCAGTTTCCACCGGGGTCGGTAGTTCCACCCGTCCGGCATGTCCCGTATCCATACGTGAGCCGTCGTTTCTGCCGATGTCATAGACGGCTCTGCCGAAGGTGTAGAGGGCAAGCATCGCGAAGGCGGCGAGCATCCCCAGCACGATGCGGCGGCGTGTTTCCGGCGGCAAACCGTCCAGATACCCTTTGAGCCTTGCCACCAGCCGTTTCCGTTTGTCGTGGAGTTTCCAATACATGCCCCACATTGATTTTCTGATACTTTTCATGTCCTGTTACCGTTTGATTGTCTGTAAATCCTTGTTCTCGATGATGGTGAACCCCTCGATGGTGAAACCGTTTGGGTTGTCGTCCGACCGCGATGCGTTCAGCAGGCGGCAGGTGGTCACGAGGCTGCGCTCGGTGACGTTGCTTTGCCGGATGATTTTCTGCGTGGCGTAGGTCACGGCACGGTAGGGATAGGCGTTGAAGTCGCACACCACGCTGTCCACTTTCAGCACTTGGTTGATGTTCCCGGCGATGATGCGGTTGTAGTACCCCTTCTCCGCGAAGTCCGAATAATAGTGGTACACGCTCTTGTCCGCCAGCAGCAGGGCACGTTTTACGTTGTGTTCAATCGCGCTTTTTTCAGGTGACAGCGTGAAGAAAAGCTCGTGGAAGCGGCGCACATGCTCCCGTGCTTCCGCCGGGCGGTTCTGCGATAAATCCTGAGAGAGAGCCAGCATCAGCGACTTGCCGTTGTCCAGCACATAGATTTTCTCCCGTTGCTTCTCTGCGAAACGGTAGGAGTTCCACACGCTCCACACCGTCACCACAGCGCACAGCGAGAGGAAGACGATACCGAACAGGCGTAGCTGCCTGAACGATGATTCGATGTTTCTGAGTGACTTAAATTCCATTCTTAATTCTGTTTCAATGATTCTACATGATTGTTATTTCAGCAATTTGCCGGCACGTCCCATCATATTGCCTGTCGCAGCTCC
>JAFXCE010000078.1 GCA_017521565.1 Clostridia bacterium
CAGACCGTCGAGCGCAACTGGTATGTTGTTGACGCTGACGGCATGACTCTTGGCCGTCTGGCCAGCCAGGTTGCTGCGATTCTGCGCGGCAAGAACAAGCCCACCTACACCCCGCACTGCGATACCGGTGATCATGTCATCATCATCAACGCGGCGAAGGTTGTTCTGACCGGCAAGAAGCTGGATCAGAAGATCTACTATCATCACTCCGGTTACGCTGGCGGCCTGAAGGCCACCAAGTACAGCAAGCTGATGGCTGAGAAGCCGGAGTTCGCTGTGAAGACCGCTGTCCTCGGCATGATGCCGAAGGGCCCGCTGGGCCGTCAGATGGCGCGCAAGCTGCGCGTGTATGCCGGCGCTGAGCATGAGCATGAGGCCCAGAAGCCGGTCGTGCTCGAGCTCGTGAAGTAATAGTCAGGAAGGAGTGTTTGACACATGGCACAGGTTCAGTATCAGGCGGTTGGCCGCCGTAAGAAGGCCATTGCTCGTGTTCGCCTCGTTCCGGGCGAAGGCAAGATCGTGATCAACGGTCGCGAAATCGACAACTACTTCGGTCTTGAGACCCTCAAGATGACCGTCCGTCAGCCGCTGGTTCTCACCTCTCTGGAGGGCCGCTATGATGTGCTGGTGAATGTGTACGGCGGTGGCCTTGCTGGCCAGGCCGGCGCGATCCGCCACGGCATCTCCCGCGCTCTGATCAAGGCTGATCCGGAGCTCCGTCCGGCCGTCAAGAAGGCTGGCTTCCTCACGCGCGATCCGCGTATGAAGGAACGTAAGAAGTACGGCCTGAAGGCTGCCCGCCGCGCGCCGCAGTTCTCCAAGCGCTAAGCCGCTTAACGAGTCAAGGAGGCAAACAACTATGGCTATCCTTAACGGCATTGTTACCGTACTGCTCGTCGTTACCGCGCTTGTTCTCATCGTCACCGTTCTGCTCCAGCCGGGCGAAAGCAATGGCCTGGGCGCGATCGCGGGCGGCGCTGAGACCTTCTTCGGCAAGAACAAGGCGAAGTCTATTGAGGGCAAGCTTGCTCTGGCGACCAAGGCGTCCGCTCTGGTGTTCATCATCTGCGCGCTCGTCGTTGCGGTGATCGGCTAAGAGAAGTCAATCAAAGAGGCTGAAGCGAAAGCTTTGGCCTCTTTTTGCGTCCGTTGCCATGATTTGACTGGTGGGATGTGCGTAAAAAGAGACCAAAACAGGAAACGTAAGATCCACAGCAGCGATTTCAAATCGTTGTGGATGGTCGATATGCGAATGTCAGCCCGTGGAGGAATCAAAGAATTCCGGAGATGAAGAGATGGGAAAGAAGATATATAAAAAGAGAGATGCTGTGGCGAAGCATGTCAGGCGAATCGCGCTTGACAGCCTTGTGAAACAAAAAGGTCTCGCTGGCGGCGCTCAAAAGCAGCAGGGGAAAAGCGCAGAGAGAATCAAGCTGACTGTGCGCGGGCTTTACCATGGCGAAGTGCGAATGGAAGCGGAGGACGGGACGGTCTACACCAGTTCGAAGGAGCGCGCCAGGGGAACGCTTTGGGGCGACATTGTGCTCGCAGAGAAGATCGGTCGCGAGCGTGTGCAGGTGGTGCGCGTGCTGGAGAGGGCGCACACGGAGATCGTCGGTGTGCTGCGGGTTAAGGGCAGTGTTCGCTTTATCATCCCGCTGGAGCGCAGGCTGCCGCAGGGGATTGCGGTTATGTCTGGCGGCGAGCTGGCGGATGATGGCGATATTGTATCCACGCGCGTCGTTCGCTGGGAGGATGAAGGCGGGCTTGCGGTGAAGATTTCCGGCAGGATCGGCAGTTTTACGCAGGCTACGCATGCCCTTGATGCGCTGATCGCTTCGAGCAAGCTGCGTACGGCCTTCCCGGAGGAAGCGCTTGCGCAGGCTGCAGATTGCCGCGACGCGAAGCTTATGGAGGATCCGGGCAGACTGGATCTGCGCGGCGTGCTGACGTTTACCATCGACGGCCGGGACGCAAAGGACTTTGACGATGCGGTGAGCCTTGAGCAGATGGAAAACGGCAGCGTCCGATTGGGCGTGCATATTGCCGATGTGGGGCATTATGTTCCATACGGCTCTGCACTGGATCGCGAGGCATTTCTGCGGGGAACCAGCGTGTATTTTCCGGGTCGTGTCATTCCGATGCTGCCTGAGCGGCTGAGCAACGGTGTTTGCTCGCTGAGGCCGGATGAGGATAAATTCACCCTCAGCGCACTGATGGACATGGATGAAAACGGCTGCGTAACCGATATGCGCATAGAGCGAACGATTACGAGATCGAAGGCGCGGCTGGTGTATGACGACGTCAATGCGCTGTTTGCCGGGGATGCGCATCAGAAGGAGCTGATGGCCGGGCTGGAAGAAACGCTTCTTGGGATGCGGGCGCTGGCGAAGAAGATCCGTTTGCTAAGAGAGAATGCCGGCGCGATTGATTTTGACACGGAGGAACCCAGGTTTGTGCTCGATGCGCAGGGGGAACCGGTGGAGATCATCAAGCGCGAACGCGGCGAAGCTGAGATGATGATCGAAGATTTCATGCTGACGGCCAACGAGAGCGTGGCGCGCTTTGCAAAGGGGCGCGGACTCCCGCTGCTGTATCGCGTTCATGAAAAGCCTGATCCGGAAAAGCTGGATGCGCTCAAGGCATTTTTGGATGGCATTGGCGTGGATACGCGGGGAATCCGGCATCGCGCTCAGCCGGGAGATATACGCGCCGTTTTGGAGAATACGCGCGATACGCCCGAATTCAGTGTGATCAGCACGCTGGCGCTGCGCAGCATGCAGAAAGCGCGATACGACGCTTCTCCGCTGGGGCACTACGGTCTGGCAATGGCGGATTATTGCCACTTCACCTCTCCGATCAGGCGCTATCCGGATCTTGTGGTCAGTCGTGCGCTGACGGCGGCGCTTTGCGGAGAGCGCGTGAAACTGCGCGGGGATGCGCTTATGGATGCGGCAATTCGCAGCTCCGACTGCGAACGCATGGCGGCAGAGGCTGAACGGGCTGCAGACAAGCTGATGATGGCGCGCTTTATGGCGTCTCACGTGGGAGAGGTGTTCGATGGAACGGTATCCGGCGTGAGCGAATGGGGCGTATATGTGCTGCTGTCCAACGGCGCAGAGGGATTCATTCATGTTCGCGCGCTGGACGACTGGTTTGACTACGACGAGCGGCGCATGACGCTGCGCGGCGAGAGAAGCGGCTATGTGTTTTCTCTGGGACAGGTGCTTTGTGTTCGGGTTGAGGATGTGGATTTGATACAGAGCGCGATCGACCTGTCGCTGATGGAACCATTGCGCCCGAAAAAACGCGAAAAGTCGGAACGCAAAAAGGAACGCGAACGCATGCGGGTGTTCATGCGCCCATAAGGAAGATGCGCAGAAAACATACAGAGCATGGACATAAATCCATATGGTGAATTGAGAAGTTTGACTTGCACACGATGGAAGTTCCTGCTATACTTATATTCAGAGGGATTTTGTTTGAATATACAAACGGATAGGAGCGGTACGTATGGCATATAAATCGAGGGTGTCTGATGCAGTTGTGCGCAGGCTGCCGATGTATCACAGACATCTGAAAGAACTGGAGAAGGCCGGTGTCGTGCGCATCTCCTCGCAGGAGCTTGGCGAGAGGATGAACCTTACTGCATCTCAGATCAGACAGGATATCAACTGCTTTGGCGGCTTTGGCCAGCAGGGCTATGGTTATCATGTTTCCAACCTCAAGGAGCGCATTGGGGAGATTCTTGGCCTGCATAAGCAGTATCATGTGATCATCGTCGGAGCCGGCAACATTGGTCGCGCTGTGGCTAACTACGCCGGTTTTGCCAAAGAGGGCTTCAATATTCAGGCGATGTTTGACGTTTCTTCCGCTTTGGTGGGCATCGATGTTCACGGCGTGCTCGTCCAGCCGATGGAAAAGCTGGAGGATTGGCTGAATACGCATGAGGTGGATATCGCGGTACTGTCCGTTCCGCGTTCCTGCGCGCAGGATACCGCGGATGTGCTCGTACGCGGCGGCGTGCGCGCGATCTGGAATTTTGCGCCGGTTGACCTTGCGCTGCCTGAGGGCGTGGCGGTCAACAATGTGCATCTGTCCGACAGCCTGCATATTCTCTCTTATCGCATGAATGAGAAGGAGCTGTTTGCGGCGATTGATGCTGCAAAGCGTTCCTGAGCGATACAGGTTAAGCAGGAATCACGATTTTTTGAGGAGAACCGATATGGCTTTGGATCGCCAGAAGGCGGAGAGCACAAGCCTCCGCGGGCCGTCTGATGCAAAAGAAAAGAGAGAGCTTTTTCCGCTTTGGGCGCTGATTGTCATCGCAGGATGTGCAGCGGTCTGGCTCTGCGGTGCAAAACTGTATTTGGATCGGATGGCGGCATATGAGTCTTATGTCGCCATCCGTCAAACTGTCATGCAGGAAACGTTCTATCCCGGCGTATCGATTGACGGCGTGGATTTGGGCGGCATGGATATGCAGGCTGCGGGCGCGGTGATTGCGGACAGGCAGCAGGAAGCATCTCAGGCATTTTCCCTTGTCGTTGAAGGCGGCGGAAAGCGCTGGAAAATCACCTCGCAGGAGGTGCCGATCACGTTTGATGCGCAGGAGAAGCTTGAAAAGGCGTATGCTGTCGGCAGAACGGGTACGCTGATGGAGCGCTATGCGCAGATTCAGCAGGCAGCGCAGCAGGGTGTGCAGTTCGCAACCGGATTCAGCTATGACAGAACTGCAATTGATGCTCTGGTGGATATCATTGGAGATAGTCTGGATTTTGAGGCGAAAGATGCGTCGCTGGATGCATTTGATGTCAACAATCGGACGTTTACCTTCACGGAAGCGCAGCCGGGATACCGGATTGACCGTGCGCGGCTTGCGGAGGATATTCTGGATGCCCTTGACGCAGGCGCATATGATCGTGTGATCGTTCCGCAGGGCGAGCCGATTCAGCCGAACATCTATCGCGCGCAGCTGGAAGGGCTCTTCGGCCGGATTTCGTCCTTTACGACAAAGACGACGAAGGATGCGGACCGCAACGCCAACATTGCGCTGTCTGCCAATGCGCTGAACGGGCGCGTGGTGCTTCCGGGGGAGACGATGTCCTTCAATGAATGCACAGGACAGCGAACGGGCGCGAAGGGATATCGGGAAGCGGGCGCGATTGCGGGCGGCGTGTTGGTGGATGATACGGGCGGCGGCGTCTGTCAGACATCCTCGACGCTGTTCAATGCCGTTGTTCGCGCAGATCTGGAGATTGTAGAGCGCAGCGCGCACAGCTGGCCGTCAAGCTATGTGGAAAAGGGAGAGGATGCTACGGTCAACTGGCCGTCGCTGGATTTTGTTTTCCGCAACAATGGTCAATTTCCTGTATTTGTCGTTGCGTGGTATGAAAACCAGAAGGTGACGGTGGAAATCTTTGGGCAGATTCCGGAGGACGGCACCACGATTGATCTGGAATCGAAGGTTATCCGCACGATACGGCCGTCGGATGATCTGCTCTATACCTATGATGCTTCGCTGCCGGTGGGTACGCGTCAGTTTGGGCGGGAAAAGCGCACGGGCTACGAGGTGGATACTTACAAGGTATACAGGAATGCTGCGGGCGAGGAGATTGAACGTCAAAAGCTCTGGACAACGACCTACCGCGCCTCGCAGAAGGAAATCCTGTATAATGATGGTTCCGGCGGGGAAAAGCAGGAATAATGCATAAGAAATAATCGGGAAGGCCTGGTGAATATGAAAAAGGGCGATGCGCGCCGCGGCGAACTGCTTGCAACGGCAGAGCGTCTGTTTTACACAAACGGATATGAAAAAACATCCGTACAGGATATCCTGACGGAGATGAATTTCTCGAAGGGCGGCTTTTATCATCACTTCGACAGCAAGCTTTCGGTGCTGGAGGCGATCTGTGAGCAGCGTGCCAAGGAAAGCTGCGATCAGGCGGAAAAGATCGCTTCGACGGTTGGCGGAACGGCTGTGGACAAGCTCAATGCAGTGTTTCACGATTCTGCGCTGCTGTCCAGCGGAAACGCGGGCTTTGTCGCATTGATGATTCAGGTGGCCTATCGCGAGGATGGCGCGCTCATGCGCGAGAAGATGAAGCAGTGTCAGCTGACGTATATGCAGCCGGTGGTCGAGCGGATTCTTGCGGAGGGTGTGGAGACTCGGGAGTTCTTCCTGTCGGATATTGCATCGAGTGCGCAGATGCTGCTTCGGATGCATCTGGTTTTTACGGACGAGATTGCCTTCCTGCTGGCGCAGGAAGACAGCGAAGAGAAGCTGATGGACGCTGCGATCAGAAAGCTGAACGTGTACCGGACAGCGATGGAGCGGATTCTGGTGGCGCCGTTTGGTTCTATGGTGCTCTTTGAGGCGAAGGAACTGCAGGCGCTGGCGCAGAGCATGCTGCGCGATCGGATCCGCCGCCGGGCAGATGCCATGCTGGAAAAGTGAATAAGACAGACGCTGTCCTGAATGGATGCAATATGCTGCTGGCATATTTGCTCAGGAACCTGAATAATGATTGTTCACGATCTTGTTGACAAAAGGCAGGTTCCTCTATATAATGGATGGCGTTTGTATATTACACCATAACCAGATCATAAGAAGGGAATTCATTATGCTGAAAAAATATCTGCTTTGCGCACTGGTGTCCATGGTTCCGCTCATTGAGCTGCGCGGCGGTGTGCCGATTGCGGTGGGCATGGGCCTTCCGTATATTCAGGCGCTGATCGTTTGTGTCATTGCAAATATGCTGCCGGTTCCGGTGATCTACTTCTTCGCCCGCAAGGTGCTTGAATGGGGCAAGGACAAGAAGTACATCGGCAAGTTCTTTACGTATTGCATTGAGAAGGGAGAACGCGGCGGCCGTAAGCTGACGGAGAAGGCCGGAGAACGCGGGCTGTTTGTCGCACTGATGCTCTTTGTCGGCATTCCGCTGCCGGGCACCGGTGCGTGGACGGGTACGTTGGCTGCCTCTTTTCTGAATATGGGCATCAAGACCACGTCTCTGGCGGTTTCCTGCGGCGTTGTGATTGCGGGCCTGATCATGGGCTTGGCAAGCACGGGTGTGCTGAGTATCTTCGGGCTGTAAGAAAGGGTTGAGAAAACGTGCTGCTTAAAAGCTTGATTCTGGCGCTTCAGGGTGCGATTGTTGGTACCGGCGCGATTCTTCCGGGCGTCAGCGGCGGCGTGCTGTTGGTGGCGTTTGGGATTTATGAGCCGATGATGGCGCTGCTTTCGCATCCTACAAAATCCTTTAAGACGTACTATAAGATGTTCATCCCGTTCCTGATTGGCTGGCTGCTGGGTTTCACGCTGCTGGCCAGGGCGGTGGAGGCGATGTTCAATGCGTCTGCGCCAGTTGCGCTGATGCTCTTCTTTGGCCTGATCTGCGGCACGATTCCGCAGCTGATGAAGGATTCTGAGCGCAGCGATGCCGGCAGGAGCTGGACGCCGTTCGTGGTGACGCTGGCTCTGGCGTATTTCCTGTTCTGCCTGCTGGAGCAGGGCAGGACGGCGCAGGTGCAGGTAAACGCGATGAGCTTTGTGATCTGCGGCTTGGTGTGGGGCCTGAGCCTGGTGATTCCGGGTCTGAGCTCCTCTTCGGTGCTTCTGTATATGGGCCTGTATGAGCCGATGACGGCGGGCATTGCGGCGCTGGATTTTTCGGTGATTCTGCCGCTGCTGCTGGGTCTTGCCATCACGGTGGCGGCGTTGGCGCGTCTGGTGAATAACCTGTTTGAGAAGCACTATGCGCTCATTTCCAGATTGGTACTGGGCTTTGTCGTGGCATCCTCGCTCAAGATTGTGCCGACGCAGTTTGAAAGTGCGGGTACGCTGGTCCTCTCGCTGGTCTGCTTTGCGGCAGGCTTCGCGCTGGCGCGCTATATGGACTGCGCCAGAGAGAAGCAGGAAAACGCGTAATAGAAAAAGCGGCCAGTGGCCGCTCCCGCTTCCGAACCACTTAACAAAGTGAGGTTCTTTTCTGCTCGCAGCATACATTTTTGCGCAACTTCCTGAAAAGTAAAAAAGGCTTCAACTCCGCAGGGGGTTGAAGCCTTGCTTTATATGGCTGTAAGTGCTGCCGTCCGTCATGCAGCGAATACAGTGACGAATTTGGGAAGCAGACGCGGACACAGCCCGCTTATTTGTTGTTGTCGGTGATGTACTCGTTAGGACGGGGGCCGCCGACCAGCTTCTTGTCCCACAGACCATACTGATCCGTGTTGCGCAGAGCCGATGTCATGTAATCCTTGAGATGCGGATAGGTTTTGCTCAGCGTGCGGATCAGCTCTTTGATTTCCTCGCGCTTAGAGTGGCCGTCCGCCGGGCAGGGATTTTTGACTACGGGAAGCTCAAGCACCTTCGTCATGTGCTTAACATGCTTTTCCGGCACGTAGATCATCGGTCGGATAACCGTGATATCCTTGCGGGAGAGATAGGTATTGGGATGGAAGGTATGCAGGCGGCCTTCAAAGACGAGACTCATGAGCAGCGTTTCGATGGCGTCGTCGCGGTGATGTCCCAATGCGACCTTGTTGCAGCCCAGCTCCTTGGCAGCGTCGTTGAGCGCGCCGCGGCGCATTTTAGCGCACAGCGCACAGGGATTGCTTTCCTTGCGGACGTCGAAGATGATGTGTGCGATCTCGGTTTCGATGACCGTATACGGCACATCGATCTTTTCGCACAGGGCAGCGATGGGCGATACGTCAAAGGGCTCAAGGCCCATTTTCAGCGTGATGGCCTGCAGGGTGAAATCCTTGCCGGAGAACTTGCGATAAAGCGAGAGGGCATATAGAAGCAGCAGGCTGTCTTTGCCGCCCGAGATGCCGACGGCGATGCGATCGCCCGGGGCGATCATTTCAAAATCGGTGTCCGCCTTGCGAACGCAGCCCAAAACGGTTTTCATGACGGTATCAGCCTCCTGTGTCGTTGCGCAGTGGGGTTTTGCAGAAGTGATTATACAGGCGGGAAAAGAATCTGTCAAGCGGGGCCAAAATGCATAGGTTCTACTTGACAAACGGTTATAAATCTGATATAATCACTCAGCTTTCATAAGAAAGCGAACTCAATAACCTTATCCAGAGCGGCGGAGGGAATAGGCCCTGTGAAGCCCGGCAACCGGAGTGAAATCCGGTGCTAAATCCTACGACAGCGATGTCGGCAGATGAGGTGTGGTGAAGATTTGAACCGCTCTGATTTTGTGCAATCGGAGCGGTTTTTCTTAAGCCTTTCAGCTGGCACATATTGAACTGGCATATTGACGAGGAGAATCATGATGGAAAAGATGAGAAAGCTCTTTACGTCCGAGTCCGTTACCGAAGGACATCCGGATAAAATCTGCGACCAGATCAGCGATGCGGTGCTCGACGAGATCCTCTCCCAGGATCCGTATGCTCGCGTGGCCTGCGAGACCTGCACCACGACCGGCATTGTGATGGTCATGGGCGAGGTGACGACGACTGCCAGCTATCGTGTGGACGATATCGTGCGCAAGGTTGTCTGCGAAATCGGATATGACCGCGCGAAGTACGGCTTTGACGGCAGCACCTGCGCCGTTCTGACCGCGCTGCACGGCCAGAGCCCGGATATCGCACAGGGCGTCGACGCGGCGCTTGAAGGCCGCTCCATCGGAGAAAACGACATCGGCGCCGGCGATCAGGGCATGATGTTCGGCTACGCCTGCGACGAGACGCCGGAGTATATGCCGATGCCGATCGCGCTGGCGCATCGCATCACGCGCAAGCTGTCCGAGGTTCGCCGCAGCGGCGAGCTGTCCTGGCTGCGCCCGGACGGCAAGAGCCAGGTGACGGTCGAATACGATGGCGATGTTCCGGTTCGCGTGGATACCGTCGTCGTTTCTACCCAGCATGCGCCGGAGATTGAGCATGATGAGCTCAGCCGCGCGATTATCGAGAAGGTCATCAAGACCTCTGTTCCGGCGGAACTGATGGACAGCAAGACCCGTTTCCTGATCAACCCGACGGGCAAGTTCGTAATCGGCGGCCCGATGGGCGATTCCGGCCTGACCGGACGCAAGATCATCGTGGATACCTACGGCGGTTATGCGCGCCATGGCGGCGGCGCATTCTCCGGCAAGGATCCGACGAAGGTTGACCGCAGCGCTGCGTATGCGGGTCGCTATGTCGCCAAGAATCTCGTCGCCGCCGGCCTTGCCAAGCGCTGCGAGATCGAACTGGCCTATGCCATTGGCGTGGCGAAGCCGGTTTCCCTGCTGGTGGATACGCAGGGCACGGGCGTGATGAGCGACGAGAAGCTGGCAGAGCTGGTTGGCCGCTGCTTCGATCTGCGCCCGGCGAGCATCATCAGCATGCTCGATCTGCGCCGTCCGATCTACCGCCAGACTGCCGCATTCGGCCACTTTGGCCGCACGGACATTGATCTGCCCTGGGAGCGCACCGACCGCGTGGAGCAGCTCAAGGACGAAGCTGCGAAGATGTAATCAAAGCATAAGCCATCCCGCCGGGTTATCCCGGCGGGATGATTTTGTATAGGACGTAGGGGAAAGAAGCCCGCTCAATTCATCTGGGCGTATTTTTGCTTGACCTGCTGCATCTGCTGTGTATCGGCCTGCTCAGAAGGATACCAGCCCTTCGCCGTCATCTGTTTGTAGATGTCATCCTGCATACAGAGGCTGTCGGAGAGGGCGGCGTCGAACGCCTGATGCACGTTTTGCGTGGAAGATTCGATCGTACCGTGCATGTACAGATCGCAGACACCTTTTGTAGTCAGGAGCAGATTCTCCATGATGGACTGATCGTTCATGCTGCGCCTCCTTATACCAGCTGATAGAACTGACCGAAAAGATCCTGATGTGCCTTGAGCATGCGGTTTGCGCAGTTGCGCAGAACAGGATCCTGAAGCGTCTGTGCAGCTTGTCTGCACTGGGCAATCAGGAATTTTTCATGGCCGAGTGCGTCGTCGATGTAGAGCAATTCTTTCGGGCTCATACAATCACCTCCGGCAATAGGATGGCAGAATACGGACATATATATACGAAAACCGCCCCGATTTCGGGGCGGTTTACAATTGCTTGCAGATGGATCAGCCGACCGAACGAACCGCGGTGACCTCGAAGAACAGAGCGCCGGGGCGGCCGGAGGTGTTCAGGGTCTCGGCCAGGGAGGCGTCCTCAAGCGCCTTGAACCAGATGCGCGCGCCCGCGATCGGATACGGCTTATCGCTGTCAGCGGCAGGGTTGGCGCCATAGACCACCATGCCCTCGCCGTTGGCGAGCAGGTTGGCCTTGGTCTGGTTCTCGGCAGAGCCGATCATCAGGTAATACTTGTCCTCATGCTTCACCATGGAGAAGACGAGGAAAGCGGTGTTCGGGGTGCCGTCCGGGTTGGTGGTGCTGACCAGATAGGTGCCGGTGAAGGAGTTGATGGCGTTCATCAGATCATCTCCGGTGAGCGCAGCATCCGCGTAGAAATCAGCTACGGAGGCGGAGGAGACGGCGTCTTCAGCCATCGCCGGGAGAGCGAGGGTGACGAGCAGCAGTGCGCACAGCAGCAGAGACTTGAGAAGGTTCTTCATAGACAAGTCATCCTTTCTAATGGATTATTCTGATTATATATAGCATAACGGAAGGAGGGGAAATCGTCAAGAAAAATATGCAGAAACAAACCGGCATGCTGCCGGCTGCATCACCGACAAACTGCTGTAAACCTTGCTGCTTTGCAGACGAGCCCAATGTTTTGCTCAAAGATTTACATAACAAAGAGACGCTGCGTTTTTAGCGTCTGTGTGAGAAAAACGCTTGCCGGAGATGCCGGATTGTATCGGTGTGGTATGCTGCAAAAGGAAAACCCCCGGCAAAGCCGGGGGCTCAAATGATTATTCGCCCTCGATGACGGCAAGCATCAGAATGCCGATGATGATGATGGCGATAAACACGTACTGCTTCTTGGTCAGCTTCTCCTTGAGGAAGATGCGAGACAGGATCAGAGATACCACGCATACCGCGGAAATGATCGGCGCAGCAATGGCGCCGTTGCCGCTGGCCATGGCGTAAACGTAGGTCAGCTGGCCGGCGGTTTCGCACACGGCAGCGAGGGCCTTGTCCTTCTGCTCCACCAGACCGCCGAACCTGATGCCCTTGACCTTCATGAAAATGAACATCACCAGGCCCACCAGGGCGAAGGTCAGCTCATAGGAGGTATTGGCGATCAGCTCGATGGTGTCTTCCGTCGCGCCGACAGCCAGCAGCGGGCTGGTTTCCATCTCCAGGAAGTAGATGTCCAGCACACAACCAAACGCATCGATGAGCGCATAGAGGAAGGGCATGCAGAAGGCGATGATGGCCAGCTTCTTGCCCAGGCGCTGACGGCGCTGCAGGTCGCCGGTGTTCTCCAGAAGGCCAATGCCGACCACACCCACGGCGATGATGCCGATCGCCACCCAGACCATGGCATCCAGGCGGTCACCCAGGAAAAGCACACACATCAGCGAACACATGGCGCCGGAGGTGTTTTCGATGGGGTCGGAGATGGATTCCTCGATAAAGCGCATGCCGAAGAAGGAGAATGCCATCGACAGGATGTAGCATGCCGACACGGGCAGGTAGGTCACAAGGTAATTCAGGCTGTAGGTGAAATCCTCAGTCAGCAGGGTGAACACGGCATGGATGCCCATCACCAGACCCACCATGACACAGATCTTCAGGTGAGAGTACTTTTCGCGCTCCAGTGCGCCCTTCTTGTAGAACAGCTCAGCTAAGCCCCACAGCATGGTTGTAGCCAGCGTATACACAAGCCACATTGTTTTGTTTCCTCGCTTTCGTGTGAAATATGGAGTTTTATCTTGGACGATTTACAGCGTAACCAGACCGGCGTTAACCAGCTTCTGCAGGCTCATAAGGATGCCGAGCTTGGCGTGTACCCATGTGAGACCGCCCTGGAAATAGACGGCATAGGGTTCGCGGATCGGGCCGTCGGCGGAGAGCTCGATGGAGCTGCCCTGAATGAATGCGCCGGCAGCCATGATGACCTGATTGTCATAGCCGGGCATGTCCCACGGCACAGGGGTAACGTAACTATCCACCGGTGCGGCGGCCTGAATACCCTCGCAGAAGGCGCACATGGCGGCCTCGCTGCCCAGTTCAACCGCCTGAATGATGTCGTGGCGCGGCTCGGTTGCGTTCGGGACGCAGCGGAAGCCGAGCTTTTCGTAGATGTTCGCGGCGAAGATCGCGCCCTTGAGCGCACCAGCGACCACTGTCGGCGCAAGGAAGAAGCCCTGATACAGGCTGGTCATCAGGCCGAGATTCGCGCCGACCTCCTGCCCCAGACCCGGAGCGGAGAGGCGATAGGCGCAGCGATCGACGCAGGCCTGCGTACCGCAGATGTAGCCGCCGATGGGCGCGAGTCCGCCGCCCGGATTCTTGATCAGAGAGCCGACGATCATATCTGCACCGAGGTCGCTCGGTTCAATGATATCGACAAACTCACCATAGCAGTTGTCAACCATACAGATGATGTCGCTGCGGATATCCTTAATGAAAGCGATCAGTTTGCCAATCTCCGCGACGGAGAGCGTCGGACGGGTAGCATAGCCTTTGGAGCGCTGGATGGTGACCATTTTGGTCTGGGGCTTGATCTTCGAACGGACACCTTCGTAGTCGATGGAGCCGTCCGGCAGGAGCTCGACTTCGTCATAGGTGACGCCGTATTCCGCCAGCGAGCAGGCGCTTGGACGAATGCCGATGACCTCCTCAAGGGTATCGTACGGGCGGCCGACAGGGGAGAGAAGTTCGTCACCCGGGCGCAGATTGGCGCTGAGCGCAACGGCAAGCGCATGCGTGCCGCAGACAATCTGGGGACGGACGAGCGCTGCCTCCGTGTGGAAGCAGTCTGCATAGACGCGCTCAAGCGTATCGCGGCCGACGTCATTGTAACCGTAACCGGTTGTACCCGCAAAGCAACCGGCATTGACGCGGTTTTTCTGCATGGCGGAGATGACCTTCGCCTGATTGTATTCGGCAACCTGATCAATCTGATCAAAACGCGTACGAAGCGTTGCGAGAATGTCCTCGCCGTATTGATAGACAGCCTCGCTGATGCCAAGCTGTTTGTACATATCCATGGTATTCATATTGTAAATCATCCTTCCTCGTCGATCTGACCCAGAATCCGGGCAGCGAGATCATGCAGCAGTTCCGGTTTGGTGAGGATCATGCCGTTTTTCTCATCGCCCAGAACGAGCAGCGTATCACCCGGCTTGATGCCGTAGAATGAACGTGCGTCTTTGGGAATGACGATCTGTCCGCGATCGCCAACCTTGGCGGTGCCAAAGATGTGCCGGGTTTTGCTCATGCCCAGCACGTGTTTGCCTCCTGCCAAATCATCGCCTCCAATTCATACTTTTCATATTTTTCGCACAACGGATAGCCTATCAAATCGAACGCGCGATGTCAAGAGGAATCTTGGCAAAATTCCAGCCGGTTTCGCAAAAAACGGTCATCATCCATATTCAGAACCAGAAGATGGATTTTTAGGCAGAAAAAAATGAAAAAAACAGTTGACAATTCGCGACTGCTCTTGTATAATAAATCTCGTGCTTGAGAGCGCAGGTCTTCCATCGGAGTGTAGCGCAGCTTGGTAGCGCACGTGCTTTGGGAGCATGGGGTCGGGGGTTCGAATCCCTTCACTCCGACCATTTTCTTAAGCAGGGTGATAATGGCCCCGTGGTCAAGAGGTCAAGACACCGCCCTTTCACGGCGATAACAGGGGTTCGATTCCCCTCGGGGTCACCATTTCCTTTTTTGTTGGTTCTTCAGGGGCCTTTAGCTCAGTGGTCAGAGCAGGCGGCTCATAACCGCTCGGTCCGGGGTTCGAAACCCTGAAGGCCCACCAATTTTATATGGCGCGGTAGTTCAGTCGGTTAGAATGCCAGCCTGTCAC
>JAFXCE010000003.1 GCA_017521565.1 Clostridia bacterium
TAGAGCAGTAGACTGAAAATCTACGTGTCGGTGGTTCGATTCCGCCCCAAGGCACCAGATATGCGGTAGTAGCTCAGTGGTAGAGTGCCACCTTGCCAAGGTGGATGTCGCGAGTCCGAATCTCGTCTACCGCTCCATATCCGGCGCCATGGCCAAGTGGTAAGGCAAAGCTCTGCAAAAGCTTCACTCTCCAGTTCGAATCTGGATGGCGCCTCCACTTAGTCACCTCATGGTGATGCAAAAAACCACTCTTTTGAGTGGTTTTTTTGTATTCTCTCTGGCGCAGATTGACAGCCGGAAAACGGAGCGATATAATGAAAACAAGAAGATACAGATTCCTTCAGATCGAAATAGGAGGATGCGGAAATATGAAAAAATCGCTGCTTGCACTGTGCCTGCTGCTTTGTCTGCTGCTGCCGGTGATGGCTGCTGCCGAAAAGACGCCGGCCTGCCATGTTGAAGGGCATTATACCGGAGACGGCATGGATCATCGCCGTCCGCCGATTTGCTGGGTTGAGGGGCACTTCCTGTGCGACGGACAGAACCATGAACGCGGCGCCTGCCTTTGGGGCAAGCACTATAACTGCGACGGCAGGAACCATGATCCGGCGCCCTGCGGCATTCCCGGTCACTATAACTGCATCATGAACGGTCATGATACGCCCGCCTGTGGCGTTGCCGGTCACTGCGTCAGCGACAAGAAGAATCATGCTGCTGCTGCCTGCGGCAAGGAAGGGCACTATGTGTGCATGGGCGGCTCTCATGGCAGGGCGGCCTGCGGCGTGCCGGGCCATACCGTCTGCGACGGCATGCAGCACAAGAGGGCGGCCTGCGGCGTGCTGGGCCATATGACCTGCGACGGCGAAAGCCATGCGCTGGCTGCCTGCGGCCTGAAGGGCCACTGCGAGAGCCTTGGCGGTGAGCATGCGCTGGCCGAGTGCGGCGTGGCGACGCATTGCATCAGCTATGGCGGTGAGCATGGCGTCGCGCCCTGCGGCTATACGGGCCATTATCTGTGCGACAACAGAACGCACGAGCCTGCGGATTGCGGCGTTATCGGCCATTTTGCCTGCGAGGGCCGTCTGCATCTGGGCAAGATCATCAGCGAGTACTGTGACGCCTATCCGCAGCACATGACCTGCGAGGGCGATCCGCTGCATTACTGCGATCCGGCGCAGGGCGGCTGCGGCAAGGAATATACGTGCAGCCATTCCAATGCACATACCGCCTGCCGCATGTGCGGCCGCCTCTGGTGCGATCGTTCCGGCGGCAGCCACGAAACCCCGTGTGGCAACGCGTATCATCGTCCGTGCGTCTACACGAAAAAGTATGTCCGTGAGGAGCATGAGATCTGCCACCGCTGCGGCAAGGGTCTGTGCAAGGGCGATCACGGCAACGGCATCTGCTGCAAGTCGTGCCCGAAGTGCGGCATGCCGGAAAAGCTCGGCAAGGATCATAAGCTCGATTGCGGACACTACTGGTGTGTCGGTGATAAAGTGCATGAGTGGTGCAAAAAGTGCAAGGGATATGCCTGCAAAAAGGACTGTGATCACCTGAAGTAACCAATATAAGAACGCAAAGCGAGAGAGCCGCTTCCTTTTCGGAGGCGGCTTATTTCGTGCATCCTGCGTTTGACAAATGGAGGAAGGAAGAGTATCATGAGAGGGAAATTGCACAAGCAGCAACAGGAGGACGCTCATGGAGAATATCGCGTATTATAATGGGAAGATTTCGTCCATTGAGGACATGATGATCCCGATGAATGAACGCGCAAGCTACTTCGGCGACGGGGTATATGACGCGATGTTTACGATAGAGCATGTGCCGCTGCAGCTTGATGATCATCTGGCGCGCTTTTACCGCTCGGCGAAGAAGATCGACATCGATATTCCGATGCCCGTGGGCGAGCTGCGGGCGCTGGTGCTGGATTTCTGTAGGAAGGTGGACAGTCCGGATCAAATGGTCTATGTGCAGGCGACGCGCGGCGTGGGCATGCGCGGTCATGCGTATCGCTTTGCCGGAGAGAAGCCGAGCCTGTGGATCTGGGTGAAGCCGGATGTGCTCGATCCGATGGAGCGCGATTACCGCTGCATCACGATGGAGGATACGCGGTATCTCCACTGCGATATCAAGACGCTGAACCTGCTGCCGAGCGTGATCTACACCCAGCGGGCGGAGGAGGCGGACTGCGACGAGACGATCCTGCATCGCGGCGACCGCGTGACCGAGTGCGCGCATTCCAACGTGCATATCCTCAAGGACGGCGCGCTGAAGACTGCGCCCTGCGATAATCTGATCCTGCCGGGCATCACCCGCGCGCACCGCATCGCGCAGTGCCGCGAGATGGGCATTCCCGTGATTGAGGAGCCGTTTACCGTTCAGGAGATGATGGCAGCGGACGAGGTGTTCTTTACCAGCTGCAGCGCGCTGTGCTGCCGCATCAGCGAGATTGACGGCGTGCCGGTCGGCGGAAGAGCGCCGGAGCTGCTGAAACGGATTCAGGACGCCGCGTGGGCGGAGGCGCTGACTGAGGTTGAGGAAATCAAAAAGCAATTCTGATTTAGAAGAGGGTTACTTATATGAAAAATATCGCTTATTACAACGGAAAGACGGCGCCGATCGAAGAGATGATGGTGCCGATGAACGATCGCGCATGTTACTTTGGCGATGGTGTGTACGATGCGACCATCGCGGTCAACCATGTGCCCATGCACTTTGACGATCATATCGACCGCATCTACCGCAGCGCGAAGCTGATTGACATCGACATTCCGATGCCCAAGGAAGAGATGAAGCAGATCATTCAGAATCTGGTCGATCAGGTCGAGGGAGATTCCCTGTTTGTATACTGGCAGGTGACCCGCGGCGTGGGCATGCGCAATCATCCGTATCGCGGCGTGGATGGCGCGCCCAGCATCTGGGCGTGGGTACGGCCCAACGGCATGCGTGACGTGTACGGCACATATAAGTGCATCACCATGGAGGACACGCGCTTCCTGCACTGCAACATCAAGACGATCAACCTGCTGCCGGCCGTGATAGCCAACCAGCGCGCGGAGGAGGCGGGCTGCGATGAGACGATCTTCCATCGCGGCGACCGCGTGACGGAGTGCTCCCATTCCAATGTGCATATCCTCAAGGACGGCGTGCTGCATACTGCGCCGTGCGACAATCTGATCCTGCCGGGCATCGTTCGCGCGCATATTCTTAAGATCTGCCGTGAGCTGGATATCCCGGTGGTCGAGGAGCCGTTCACGATGGAAGAACTGATGAACGCAGACGAGGTGTTCTTCTCCAGCTCCAGCGCGCTGACCTGCCGCGTGGGCGAAATCGACGGCAAGCCGGTCGGCCTCAGGGACGAGGCGACCTTCGCGCGGATCCGCGATGCATATCAGCAGAAGGTCAAGGAAGAGTGCGGAAAGTAAAGCTCAATAAACCTCAAAGAGACACGGTTTTCTGCGCCGTGTCTCTTTTTATACGCCGTGCGGTCAGTTGTCAGCGAACTTCTCTGCGTGAAAATGAGGCGGAATGATCTTATCCTTATGTATATGCTAAAATCTGTTGATTTGATTGACAATCCCCTGTGGGAGGATTAAAATGTATCCATGAAAATGGCGGATTATGGCGTATATTTGTACGTATCGGCGTAATGGGAGGATAGACATGTTCATCTTGTATTTTGCGCTCTGGGTTGTCCTCAATGGAAAATGGACGACAGAAATCGGCGTGTTCGGCCTGGTATTTGCTGCGCTGGCGTATGCCTTCACATGGAAATACATGGGTTACAGCCCGAAGGTGGATCTGGCGCTGCTTCGCCGCGTGCCCTCGGCCATCGGCTATGGCGCGACGCTGGTGCTTGAAATCATCAAGGCGAACCTTGCGGTCTGCCGGATGATTCTCAAAGGCGAGTTTGAGCCCAAACCTCAGCTGGTGCATTTTGATGTGCCGCTGAAGAAGAATCGCCATCTGGTCGCGCTGGCGAATTCCATCACGCTGACGCCTGGCACCATCACGGTCGAATTGGAAGACAGTCACTTTACCGTGCACGCGCTGGATGAGTCCGTGGTCGATGGGCTTGATGACGGCGTATTCGTTCAGAAGCTGATAAAGATGGAAAAGCTGCACATGATGCAGGACACTGTAAAGCAGGCTGCGCCTGCCGCGCAGGCGGAAGAAGCGCAGGGAGAGGAGGAAAACCATGAGCATTGATTTGGCTTATCAGGTGCTGCTGGGCTTGGCGCTGGCGGTGCTGACGGTACTGGCGCTTTTGTGCCTTGTTCGCTGCATCATGGGTCCGCGCATCTCTGACCGCATTCTGGCGATCAACGTGATCGGCTCTCTGACGGTCATTATGGTGGCGCTGACGGTGCTGCTGCTGGGCGAAGGCTATCTGGCAGACATTGCGCTGCTGTATGCGATGCTCAGCTTCCTGGCGGTTATCCTGCTCAGTAAGGTGTATACCGGCATTTATTACGAGCGCAAGCATGAAGAGGCGCTCATCGCGGAGCGTGCAAAGGCGCAGGGAAAGGAGGATGCCCAGTGAGCGAATGGATTCGATTTGCGCTGACGGCGGCATTCGTTCTTGCTGGCCTTGCGTTCTGCTGTGTCGGCGTGTTTGGTCTGTTTAAGTTCAAGTATGCGGCTAACCGCATGCACGCTGCGGCCGTTGTGGATACGATGGGCATTTCGCTGTGCATGCTCGGCTTTGCCATCAGCGCGCCGGACCTGTTCTCCGGCCTCAAGATTCTGCTGGTGATCGTCTTCTGGTGGCTGTCCTCTCCGGTGGCAAGCCATCTGCTGTGCCGTCTGGAGATCACCACCGACGAACAGCGCGGCGAGTATATGACTGTTCATCGCGGCACGCTCCTGCAGGAGCGCCTTGCAGAGGAGGCGGCCGCGCAGGACGAGACGGGAAACGAAATTGAGACAAAGGAGGAGCAGGCATGAGTATTATCGTTCAGCTGATGCTGCTGTTCCTGATCGTGTGCGCGATTGCTGTGTGCGTGACCAAGAGCCTTCTGACCAGCGTCGTCATCTACATGGCGTACTCGATGATCATGTCCGTCATCTGGATCACGATGGAATCCCCGGATCTGGCGATCACCGAGGCGGCGGTCGGCGCGGGCATCACGAGTCTGCTGTTGTTCCTTGCGCTCAAGAAGATTCATGCGATCGATGCGCGCAACGAGGTTCGCAGGCAGCATGCCGAGGTCAAGCGCGGAGGTGACGAACATGGCGAAGAATAACTGGCTGACCAGAATGAACGACTGGCTGAGCGATGAGGAGGGCGCGCTGGAGCGCACCATGGAAGCCGCTCAGGAACAGGAGGCTGCGCCCGACATCGAGCAGCTGACCCCGGCGGAGATCCGCTGGGCGCAGGAGGAGCTCGAGGAAGAGAAGCGCATCGAGGCCAGAATGAAGGACTGGACTGAGAAGACGGCCTCCCCTGCGGCGCGCGTGGTGTACAACCTGATGTGCGTCCTGGTCTGCGTGACGATGATCGGTCTGCTGCTGTATACCGTCACGGCGCTGCCGGCCTTCGGCGATCCGAATCATCCGATCAACAACGAAGTTTCTGCCCGCTATATCGAAAAGGGCCTGCAGGAGACCGGCGCGGTCAATATCGTCACCGGCATGATCCTGGACTACCGCGCATTCGATACGCTGGGCGAGTCAAGCGTGCTGTTTACCGCGGCGATGGTTGTGCTCTTCCTGCTGCGTAAGGACAAGGAATCCGCCAAGTACAGCCAGCTGGCCAAGGCGATGGAGGATAACCCGCACTCCGATACCTACTACGAGCCCAAGAACGACATCATCCTGCAGAAGACAGCGACCATCCTGGTGCCGATTGTTCTGCTGCTGGGTGTGTATGTCGTGCTTAATGGTCATCTTTCGCCGGGCGGCGGCTTCTCCGGCGGCGCGATCATGGGCGCCGGTCTGATCCTGTATGTCACTGCGTTCGGCTTTGCAAAGATGCGTCGGTTCTTTACCTATAAGACCTATCAGCGCATCGTGCTGGTTGCCCTGCTGACGTACGCGATCAGCAAGTGCTATTCGTTCTACACGGGCGCTAACCACATCGAGAGCATCATCCCGCTGGGAACGCCGGGCGCGATCCTCTCCAGCGGCCTGATTCTGGTGCTCAACATCTGCGTCGGCTTCATCGTCACCTGCACGATGTACTGCTTCTACGCGGTGTTCAGGAAAGGAGAGCTGTAAGATGCAATACTTGCTTGTCAACTATGAGCAGACGGCAGCGGTCATCCTGTTCTGCATCGGCTTTTCTACGATGCTGCTGCACAAGAACCTGCTCAAGAAAATCATCGGCATGGATATCATGGACGCGGGCATCTTCCTGTTTCTGGCCTGTCAGGGCTACATCAAGGGCCGCGTCGCGCCGATCGTCGTAAACGGCGTTCAGTCGGTGGAGGCATATATCAACCCGGTTCCTGCCGGCCTGGTGCTGACAGGCATCGTCGTGTCCGTCTCCGTGACCGCGCTGATGCTTGCGCTGACCGTGCGTCTTTATTACCGCTACCACACGCTGAACCTCGATGAAATGATTGCGCTTGCCGGAAAGGAGGAGGTCTGATTGCAGTTCGTACAGAACTTTCCGTTCATGTGCATTCTGCTGACGCTGATTTGTGCGGTCGTCACCTCCGTCCTCAAGGGACGTCAGGCAAGATGGCTGACGATGGGCCTGATTACCGCAGTGACGGCGATGACCGCTACGGTGCTGGTCTATACGCTGCAAACCGGCGACAGCTACGTGTACATGATGGGCCATTTCCCGGCCCCATGGGGCAACGAGATCCGCATCGGCGTGCTGGAAGCGCTGATGATGACGGTGTTCTGCTTCGTGACGCTCTTTGCTTTCGTTGGCGGCATGGTGCCTTCCATCCGCGAGATTGAGAAGAGCAAGTATAACATCTACTGCATTCTTGTCGATCTGATGTTCCTCGCGCTGCAGGCGCTGGTGTATACCAACGACCTGTTTACTGCGTACGTGTTCATTGAGATCAATACGCTGGCTGCTGCGGGTCTGGTCATGATGCGCCAGAAGGGCCGTAACCTCGTGGCCGGCGTGCGTTATATGATGATGAACCTCGTCGGCTCGAGCCTGTTCCTCTTCGGTATTTCGATCCTTTATACCATCACCGGCCACCTGCTCATGGCAAACATCCATGAATCTGTGGCGGCACTGGCGGCCAGCGGCGAATACAAGATCCCGCTGACGATCGTCGTGGCGATGGTGACGGTAGGCCTTGCGGTCAAGAGCGCGCTGTATCCGTTTGAAAAGTGGCTGCCTGGCGCGTATTCCAACGCTACGCCGTCGGTTGCGGCGATGCTCTCCAGCCTGGTTTCCAAGGGCTATATCTTCCTGCTGATCAAGTTCTATGTCCGCGTCATCGGCTTTGACATCATCTGCTCGATGGGCGTTCTGGACGTGCTGTTTATCTTTGGCGTTCTGGGCATGGTCATGGGTTCTGTCAATGCCGTGCGCGCAAAGACGACCCGACTGATGGTTGCCTACTCCTCCGTCGCGCAGATCGGCTATATCTTCGCGGCGCTGGGCCTGCGCAGCGAGATCGGCATCATCTGCGCCCTGTGGCACAGCGCGGCGCATGCGGCGACCAAGTCCATGCTGTTCATCTCCTGCGCGGAGATGGACGACGCCTGCGGCGGCACGCATCTGCGCAAGCATCTTTGCGGCGCGGTGTATCATTCTCCGCTGCTGGCGCTGGCCTTTGCGCTGGGCGCGATCAACCTGACCGGTATTCCGCTGCTGAGCGTCTTTATGACGAAGGTCACGCTTACGCAGGCGGCCATTGAGGTCGGCGGCCGCCATATGGCCATCATCCTCGCTGCAGTGGCGATCTCAACGCTGCTCAACGCGGTGTATTTCCTGGGCACGGCGGTGAATCTCTTCACCCCGACCAAGGAGGGCGATGAGGTGCTCCCGCCCACCGTCCGCAAGAATCCGTTTACCGCGATTGCCCTGATCGGCATGATCGCGCTCAATATCGCGATGGGACTTCTGTCTCAGCCGTTCCTTTCCGCGTTGGCCGAGGGCCTTGCGAAGTTTGCATAAGAGATCAAGGAGGAAATAAACCGTGACTGCTTTGATGATTCTGGCTGTCTTCTTCCCGGCGATTGCCGGCGTGGCTGTGTGGTGCATGCCCGCGGCAAGGGGCGACCGCGCGCTGCGCGCCAAGCTCAACTGTGGTGCGCTGGCGCTGGAGCTTGTGATGGTCATCGCGCTCTGCTTTGGCAAGGGCACGGAGGCGACGCTCCTGTCCCTGACGCCCACCCTCTCCCTGTTTATGCGCGTCGACGCGATCGGCTCGGTCTTTGCCGTGCTGATGAGCGTCATGTGGCTGATGAGCGGCGTGTTTGCGCTGGAGTACCTCGGTCATGACGAGCATGAGGCTTCCTATCAGGCGTTCTTCATGACGGTGCTCTCCGCGCTGATCGGTCAGTGCTACGCGGGCTCCATGGCGACGCTGTATGTCTTCTACGAGCTGATGACGCTGCTCTCCGTGCCGATGGTCGTGCATGAGCGCACGCCGCAGGCCGTTGCCGCCGGCATCAAGTATCTGATCTACTCGATCTTCGGCGCGATGCTGGGCCTGCTTGGCATCTTCTTCTTCCAGCACTACCTGGGCACTGTGACCTTCACGGCGGGCGGCGTTGCCACTGCGGCTGGCGCTTCCCAGACGGGCCTTCTGGTCATCACCTTCCTCGTCATCCTCGGCTTTGGCACCAAGGCCGGCATGTTCCCGATGCACGGCTGGCTGCCGACGGCGCACCCGGTTGCGCCGGCTCCGGCGTCTGCTGTGCTCTCCGGCGTCATCACCAAGGCGGGCGTGCTCGCCGTCATCCGCGTAATCTTCTATCTGGTCGGCGCGGACACCATCCGCGGCACCTGGGTGCAGACCACCTTCCTCGTCCTCGCCCTGATCACCGTGTTCATGGGCTCCATGCTCGCTTATCGTGAGCCGCTGCTCAAGAAGCGCTTGGCGTATTCCACCGTCTCTCAGGTTTCCTACGTGCTCTTTGGTCTGTTCTGCCTCGTTCCGGCGACGTTCAACGGTGCGATCCTGCACATCGTGGCGCACTCCACCATCAAGGACGCCCTGTTCCTGTGCGCCGGCGCGATCATCCATCAGACCCACAAGACCTACGTCCGCGACCTGCGCGGCGTCGGCAAGCAGATGCCCATCACCATCTGGTGCTGGACGATCGCTTCCCTCGGCCTGATCGGTATCCCGCCGACGGGCGGCTTCGTGAGCAAGTGGCAGCTGGCAACCGGCGCGATCTCCGGCAATCTGGGCGCGTTCGGCATCGTTGGCCCGATCATCCTGATCATCTCCGCCCTGCTGACGGCTGCGTATCTGCTGCAGATCACGATCAACGGCTTCTTCCCGGGCAGCGACTTTGACTATGCGTCCCTTGAAAACAAGGAGCCGGGCAAGCGCATGACCATCCCGATGATCGCGCTGGCTGCCGGCGTCATCCTCTGCGGCGTGTTCGCGCAGCCGCTGATGGATGTGCTCGCCCCGGTCATCGAGGTCATTCTGTAAGGAGAGATTGCTATGCTTTGCCTTGCGGTATTTCTGCCGATCGCCTTTGGCCTTTTGATGCTGGCTGTGCCGCCGAAGACGCGTGCGCAGCGCGAATGGGCCGTTGAGGGCGTGACGATTGCCACGTCCCTGATCGTGCTCTTCTGCCTCAAGCAGCAGAAGGCGGAGCCTGCGATCGCGTTCATGCTCATGCAGGACATGCCCATCGCCTTCGTCATCGATGGCCTTGGCGGCGTCTTTGCGGCGCTGGTTGCATTCCTGTGGCCGCTTGCCACGCTCTATGGCTTTGAATACATGGAGCATGAGGGCGGCGAAAACCACTTCTTTGCACTCTATACCATTACCTACGGCGTGACGCTCGGCATCGCGACGGCGGCGAACATCATGACGATGTACATCTTCTATGAGTTCCTGACGCTGGCGACGCTGCCGCTGGTCATGCACGGCACCAGCCGCGAGAGCGTGAAGGCGGGCCATCAGTACATGGTCTACTCCTTCTTCGGCGCGGCGGTCGCCTTTGTCGGCGTGATGATCATCATCGCCTTCGGCAATGGCGGCGCGTTCGCCATGGGCGGCGTGCTGTCCGAGACGTTTGCCGAGCAGCATCCGCTGCTGCTGCGTATCGGCTATCTGTGCGCGTTTGCGGGCTTTGGCGTCAAGGCGGCGATCTTCCCGATGCATGCCTGGCTGCCGACGGCTTCCGTCGCGCCGACGCCGGTCACCGCGCTGCTGCATGCGGTTGCGGTCGTCAAGTCCGGTGTGTTTGCGATCATGCGCCTGACCTTCTTCAGCTTCGGCGCGCATCTGCTGCGCGGCACCTGGGCGCAGCATATCGCGGTTGCGCTGGCGTTTATGACGATCGTTTATGGCTCTACGATGGCCGTTCGCGAGCATCATTTCAAGCGCCGTCTGGCGTATTCCACGATTTCCAACCTGTCCTACATCGTCTTTGCCGCCTGCCTGATGACGCCACTGGGCCTCACGGCGGCGCTGGCGCACATGATGTTCCATGCGCTGATGAAGATCACGCTGTTCTTCTGCGCGGGCGCGGTGCTGGTCAAGACCCATAAGACCCAGATCGAGAGCCTGAGGGGCTTTGGCAAGGTCATGCCGTTCATCTGCACCGTGTATACGGTTGCGGCGCTGTCGCTGATGGGTACGCCGCTGCTGCCGGGCTTTGCCAGCAAGTGGATGATCGGCTCTGCGGCTGTGGCGGACGGTTATGTGCTGGGTTATGTCGGTGTTGCAGCGATCCTGATTTCCGCGGTTCTGACCGCCATCTATCTGATGAGCGTTGCGTTCTTCATGTTCTTCCGTCCGCTGGAGGATACGGAGGGCATTGAGGTCGGCAGGAACTACGATCCGACCTGGAAGATGAAGCTGCCGCTGGCGATCCTGACCGTGGCCATCGTGCTGTGCGGCGTGTTCTCCAACGACATCATCGCCGGCCTGGCGGCTGTTGCCGCCGGCGTGATCTGAGAAAGGGAGGAAGACCATGATCTTAGCATTTCTCGTCTTTTTCCCGATGATCGCTGCGGTGATCTCCTATCTGATCGGCAAGCGCAGCAAGGGCAAACGCGATAACTTCGTGATTCTGTCCTGCCTGGCGACGCTGCTTGGCGCAGGATATGCGCTTGTGTGCGCCGCAAAAGGCGCTGTGATCACCTACGAGGTGCCGGTGTTCTGCGGCTTCGGGCTGCATTTTGAGCTTGATGGCTTCCGCGCGCTCTATGCGCTCATCGGCGGCGTGATGTGGCTGTGTACGTCCATGCTGAGTAAGCAGTACTTTGCCCATCACTATCACAATCGCAACCGCTATTACTTCTTCTATCTGATGACTCTGGGCGCGACGCTGGGCGTGTTCCTCTCCAGCGATCTGTATACGACGTTCATCTTTTTTGAGATCATGTCGTTCACATCCTATACCTGGGTCATGCACGATGAGACTCCGGGTGCGATCCGCGCGGCGGAGACGTATCTGGCGGTCGCCATCATCGGCGGCATGGTCATGCTCATGGGCCTGTTCCTGCTGTATCTGACGCTCGGTACGCTCACGATCTCCGAACTGCACCATGCGGCGGAGGCCTGTACCAGCCGCGGCACGCTCTGGGCGGCCAGCATCTGCATCCTGTGCGGCTTCGGCGCGAAGGCGGGCATGTTCCCGCTGCATATCTGGCTGCCGAAGGCGCATCCGGTGGCCCCGGCTCCCGCGTCTGCGCTGCTGTCCGGTATCCTGACCAAGTCCGGTATCTTCGGCATCATCGTTGTCTCCGCGAACATCTTCCGCGAGAGTAAGGCGTGGGGCAACATGCTCCTCGTGCTGGCGCTCATCACGATGCTCGGCGGCGCGGTGCTGGCCGTGTTCTCCGTCAACCTCAAGCGCACGCTGGCCTGCTCCTCGATGTCCCAGATCGGCTTCATTCTCACGGGCATTTCCATGAGCTGCCTGCTGGGCCATCACAATGCGCTGGCCGCGCGCGGCGCGCTGCTGTACATGCTCAACCACTCCCTCTTCAAGCTGATCCTCTTTATGGCGGCGGGCGTGGTGTATATGCATCTGCATAAGCTGCACCTCAACGACGTGCAGGGCTTCGGCCGCAAAAAGCCGCTGCTGCACTTCGCTTTCCTGATGGGCGCGTTCGGTCTGATGGGCGTTCCGGGCTTCTCGGGCTACGTCTCCAAGACGCTGATCCATGAGGCGATTGTCGAGTATGTCCATCTGCTGCAGCACGAGGGCATGAACGCCGCGGCGATTCCCTATTCCATTGCGGAGTGGGTGTATCTTTTCTCCGGCGGTTTGACCGGCGCGTATATGATCAAGCTCTACATCTGCCTCTTCTGGCAGAAGCATCCGCATGAGCAGATCTTCTACGACAACAAGAAGCGCTACATGAACGCCCTGTCCACGTTGGCTGTGATGGGCAGCGCGGTGCTGGTGCCGATCCTCGGCGCGCAGCCCAACCTGACCATGGATGTGATCGCGGACTTTGCCGGCGGCTTCCTGCATGCAGGAACGCCCGAGCATGCGGTGCATTACTTCACATGGGTCAACCTTAAGGGCGCGTGCATCTCGCTGGGCATTGGCCTTGTGGTCTATCTGTTCGTGATTCGCCGCTTCCTGATGAAGAAGGAAAACGGCGTGGTGACCTATATCGACCTCTGGCCTGCCAATTGGGACATGGAGGATCGCCTCTATCGTCCGGTGATTGCAAAGCTCCTTGATCTGGGCGGCGCATTTGCGCAGATTGGCAACGAGCAAAAGCTCGAGGAGCGTGTCTACTGGCCGGCAGTTCGCGGTCTGGTGCGCATTGGCGGCGGCTTTGCGAATCTGATCAGCGAGGATTCGCTGGAGAACCGCATCTACTGGCCGCTGATCCGTACGCTGTCGTTTGCAGGCGCGGTGGTCAGCAAGCTGCTGGGCGATGTGCTTGACGAGATCGCGCTGATCATCACCCGCACGATGCTGCAGATGAAGCACTACACGGAGAGCATCCGTGTGGGCAACATCGTCACCGATACGGTCGGCGGCGCGGCGGACAAATTCGCCGAGGTGCTTAACCACACGCTGCTGCGCAATCATCCCAAGGCGCACCACTATACCGGTATGCTTGCCGGCTTCTGGAACGGCATGATGGCCGCCGTGCGCAGGATGACGCATACGATGAGCTATGGTCTGGTGCTCTTCGGTCTGGGTCTGTGCGCGATGCTGGTGTATCTGCTGCTGTATTGATTTTTGCAATGCCGGGCGTTTTGCCCGGCATTTTTGGTCGAAAGGGTAATCGCTATGCAAATTCTGAATTCTGTACATATGCTTGAAGCGCAGATGCTGGCTGAAAGGCGCTATCTTCATGCCAATCCGGAGCTCTCCGGGCAGGAGACAAAGACAGCGGATTATGTCGTGTCTGCGCTTGAAGCGCTGGGGATGAGCATCCATATCGTCCCAAACGGCGGCGTGATCGGCGTGCTGAACGAGAAAAAGGACGGCCCCTGCGTGCTGCTGCGCGCGGATATCGATGCACTGCCGATACAGGAAAGCACGCAGAACCTCAAAGGCCCGCGCAGCGTGGTTTCGCAGAATCCCGGCGTGATGCATGCCTGCGGGCATGACGCGCATACAGCCATGCTGCTGTGTGCGGCGCGCGTGCTCACACGGATGAAGGATGAGCTCGCGGGCAGCGTGCTGTTCGTCTTTGAGCGCGGCGAGGAGATCGGCGGTAAGGGCTTTATTGAGAACCTGCTGCCGTACATCGACGAGCATTTCAGCGTCGATGCGTGCTATGCGACGCATGTGCG
This sequence comes from Clostridia bacterium, assembly GCA_017521565.1. GTDB lineage: Bacteria > Bacillota > Clostridia > Christensenellales > Aristaeellaceae > Ventricola. Next base: position 13,878 of record JAFXCE010000003.1, read on the forward strand.
CTGGGATATCCCCTCGGGCAAGGTTGTCGTGCTCGACGGCCCTGTGATGGCGGGCGCATTTGGTTTTGATGTGACGATTCACGGGCGGGGCGGCCATGGCTCCAGGCCGGATCTGGCGTCAAGCCCGATCGACTGCTTCTGCGCGATCCACCAGCAGGCGAACGCCCTGCGCATGCGCGTGGTCGATCCGGAGCAGGTGCTGACCTATTCGCTGGGCGTTGTGAAGGCGGGTGAGCAGAAGAACATCATTCCCGACAGCCTGCGCTTTGCCGGCACGGTCCGCACATACGATGTGGCAGGCTCGGGCGAGCGCTTTGCGGCGGCGCTTCATCAGATCATCGACAGCGCCTGCGCAGCGCACGGCTGCGAGGCGGAGTATCACGCGTTTACCCGCCCGATTTATGAGACGCACAATGATCCTCAGGCGGCGCAGCTTGCAAGGCAGGCGATTGAAAAACACGTGGGCGCGGAGGCGCTGGTCAGCGGAACTCGCTGGATGGCGACGGAATCGATGAGCGCATATCTGAAGCTCTGGCCGGGCGTGCTCAGCTTCACCGGTATAAAAAACGAGGCGCTTGGCTGCGGCGCGAACCATCATACGCCGCAGTTTGACGTCGACGAGGCGGCGCTGGCGCCCGGCGCGGCGGCGGCTTGTGCGTTTGCGGTGGAGTTCCTCGCCAGCAGGCCGGAAATGACGTTTAAACGCCGTATCGTGTCCATGCAGGATCTTGTTGCCAGATGCCTGTGAAACGCGCAGGAGCGGTTGACAGCGCATCGCGGAAGCGATACAATATACAGCTGTGCGATTGCTCGCACGGCTGTTTTTGTGTGTAAGCGGAGGATATCAAGGTGGAACAGAAACAAGTTCAAGAGAATAAAATGGGCGTCATGCCGGTGGGCAGGCTGCTTGTCAATATGAGCCTGCCGATGATGGCGTCGATGCTCGTTCTGGCGCTGTATAATGTGGTGGATTCCATGTTCGTTGCGCGTGTCAGCGAGAATGCGCTGACGGCGCTGAGCATGGCGTTTCCGGTGCAGAATCTGATGGTTGCGCTCTCGGCGGGCCTTGGCGTGGGTCTCAATGCGGTGCTTTCCCGCGCGCTGGGCGCCAAGGATGGGGAGAGTGTCCGGCGATCGGCGACGAATGGCATATTTCTGCTGCTGATCTGCGCGGCGGCGTTTATGATCGTCGGCGCGACATGCACGCGCGCATACTATGAAGCGCAGACGGACATTGTGGAAATCGTAGAAAGCGGCGTGGTCTACACGTCCATCGTGACCGTCGGCAGCCTTGGATTGTTCATGGGGATCTTCTTTGAGCGTCTGCTGCAGAGCACTGGCCGCACGGTGTATACCATGATGAGCCAGATGCTCGGCGCGGTCATTAACATCATCCTTGATCCGATCATGATCTTCGGCTTGCTCGGCTTTCCGGAGATGGGCGTGGCTGGCGCTGCGCTGGCAACGATCCTGGGGCAGTGGGCGGGCGCGTGCCTGGGGCTTGCGCTGTGCATCAAAAGGAATCCGGAGGTTCCGCTGTCTATGCGCGGCTTCCGCCCGCACGGCGCGACAATCAAGCGCATTCTGATCATCGGCGTGCCGTCTGTGATCATGCAGTCCATCGGCTCGGTATGTACCTTCCTGATGAATCAGATCCTCATTTCCTTCTCTGCGACGGCGGTTGCCGTGTTCGGCGTGTATTTTAAGCTCCAGAGCTTCGTGTTCATGCCGGTGTTTGGCATGAATAATGGCACAGTGCCGATCGTGGCGTATAACTACGGCGCAAAAAAGGCGGACCGCATGATGCAGGCCATCCGTTACTCCATCACAGCGGCCATTTGCATCATGGTGGCAGGCTGTCTGATTTTCCATATCGCCACTGAACCGCTGCTGCGGATCTTCGATGCATCGGAGGAGATGCTGCGCATCGGTGTGCCGGCGCTGCGGATCATTTCGCTCAGCTTCCCGGTGGCGGGCTTCTGCATCGGCGCGGGAACGGTGTTTCAAGCGCTGGGCTACAGCATCTATTCCATGATCAATTCCCTCGTGCGTCAGCTCGTCGTGCTGATTCCCTGCGCGTTTATCATCGGCAGGGTGACAGGCGACGTAACGATGGTGTGGTATGCGTTTGTGATTGCGGAGGCATTTTCCCTGGCGCTCAGCGCGGTGTTCTTTGCCAGAATCAATAAACATGTGATCAGGCCGCTCCGAGAATCCTGATTGTTCCTCAAAACAGATGAATCAGCAAAACCGGCCGGACGAGTGAAGTCCGGCCGGTTCTCTGTTTTGGGCACGATATTATGTCAGCGAGGCCAGTGTTTCCCCGAGAATCTGCTCCCAGCGCGCAAAGTCCATGTTGGGCACATAGAAGGTCTCCAGCTCATCGTGGAGCTGCTTGGCCTGCGCCAGCGCGGAAACGGCCTGTCTGCGCTGCTGCTTTGCGGCGGAGAGCAGCTGTTCCAGTGCGCATTCGTGGCGAAGGAGGGCGCTGGCCGGAATGCAGGCAGCGAAGTCAAACGTCTGCTCCGAGGGGAGAAGCTCGCCGGTTGTGACGAGAATATGCAGCGCAGGGATGCTCAGGTGCAGCAGCCTGCCCGGCAATGCGGCGCTGAGATGCTCCTCCACGCTGTATCCTGCGGCCAGAGCAGCGCGGCTCAGCGCCTTGATCGCAGGGGTGAGGTCCATGCCTGCGTGCCCTGTCAGGCGGATGATGCGCTGGGAGGCGGCATCGCCAAGCAGGCAGAGCTCGCCCTTGGGCGTCACAGCATCGGTGATCACAGGGCGGACGGATGGCACATCCTCCGTTTTTGCGGACGAGCAGAGCACCGCGCCAATCAGCGTACGCACCATGCGTTCCATGCGCGAGGAATCCACACAGGCGGCGATTACCGCTGCGGCGTCCTGCTCCAGCGCACATGCTGCGTTCAGGCAGGCGCGTGCCCGGCGTATGGCGGCGGCATGATCCGCCATGCAGGCGCGAATATGCGGCAGACGGGGGCGCATGGCGGCCTCGTTGAGGCATACGCCAAGGTTGATGATGCTGTCGCGCGCACCGGGGATGGCAGGATCGACGATGTGCGGCGCTGTGCCGTCGAGAATCAGCAGGCCGGCATGCGGCACGGCGACAGCATCCAGGCTGTCCGGATCGCCGGAGCAGAAATACAGCGTGGATGATTCGCCATGTTCACACAGCGCAGCATGAATGCGGCGCATAAAGGTCGATTTGCCTACACCCGGTCCGCCTTTGAGAATCAGCTTTCTGCGCAGCAGGGCGTCCGGGATCAGGTGGTCAAAGCAGGAGATAAAGCCCTCGGGGCCCATCGCGCCCGGAAACAGTGTTCTGGCGGTATTCAACAGCATCCCTCCATATCATTGCAGACATGGGCTAGGTTATGAACATCGCCGCATTCTGATGCGGAAAACCCAAAAGAAAGCGCCACAGCTGCTTCGGAATACATCTCTCCAGACAAATTGAAAGGGCGGATGCGTCTGCATCCGCCCTCTATAAGGCTTTACTTTTTATTCTTTCTGCTGAAGAGGAACAGGCCGATCAGGATCAACAGAATCAGGATGGCCGGGATCAGCCAGAAATAGCTGGACTGCTTGGTTTCCTCGGGGGCTTCGCTCGGGGCAGTCGTGGGCGCTTCGGCAGCGACCGGAGCCTCGGTGGGCTCAGCCTCGACAGCGACCGGAGCTTCGGTAGCCTCAGCGCTGACATCAGCGGCCGGAGCCTCGGTGGCCTCGGTTTCGACAGCGACAGGAGCCTCGGTGTTCTCGACATTCACATCAGCGACCGGAGCCTCAGTGGCCTCAGTTTCGGCAGCGACCGGAGCCTCAGTGGGCTCAGCCTCGACAGCGACCGGAGCCTCAGTGGCTTCGACGACTGGCGTGGCCGTCGGTTCTGCAGTCGGCGTGGCCGTCGGTTCAGCAGTCGGCGTGGCCGTCGGTTCAACGGTCGGCGTGGCCGTCGGTTCCGCGGTCGGAGTAGCCGTCGGTTCCGCGGTCGGAGTAGCCGTCGGTTCCGCGGTCGGAGTAGCCGTCGGCTCTACAGTCGGAGTGGGAGTCGGGGTCGGAGTGGGAGTCGGAGTGGGAGTGGGAGTCGGAGTGGGAGTCGGAGTGGGAGTCGGGGTCGGAGTAGGAGTCGGGGTCGGAGTGGGAGTCGGGGTCGGAGTGGGGGTCGGGGTCGGAGTGGGAGTCGGGGTCGGAGTGGGAGTCGGGGTCGGAGTGGGAGTCGGGGTCGGAGTGGGAGTCGGGGTCGGAGTGGGAGTCGGGGTCGGAGTCGGCGTAGCGCTCAACTCGACAAGCGCACCATCCATCTGCTTGAGCAGCGCCTCCACATCGCCCGGCAGAACACTCAGCAGCGTGCTGCCATCGATCTGCGCAGCGGAGAGACCGGCGGTATCGCCGTCTGCTGCGACGATCTCCAGCATATCCTCGCTCTTCTCAAAACCATCCACGGTGGCGTCATCACCGAAGGTAGCGGTAAACGTATCGTTCAGGCTGTCCGCCTTGATGACCTTGTCAATCGCTTCAAGCAGCTGCTTGCCAGTCGCCTCTGCACCGGGGGTAAGGGCGATGGCCTGTACGCCGCTGCCATTGTAAAGCGCAATGGCCTGCGCTGCGGTGCCGGTGGATTCCGGAGCCTCGGGCGCAGCGGTGGGCTGTGCCGTTTCAACGGCGGAGGCGGCAAGCTGCGCCTTCACATCGGCGAAGGTCAGCGGGGCCGGGGTCGGGGTCGGCTCGGCAACGAGGGACAGTTCGCCGGACTTGGCGGCTTCCTGCAGGGAGGCGACGTCCACAAAATCGCCGGAAGCGGCGCGCAGCAGCGCGCGGAGCGCATCGTCGGACAGGTCGGCGTTCGGCGCGAGATAGATGATGGCGTTGTCCTTATCCGCAGTCAGCGGGGATACGGCGGTTGCGGCGGAGGCGGCGTCAGCGGGCTGCTCGACGGCCTTGGCGGCGCGCAGCAGGCGGATCAGCTCCTCTTCGGTCAGGCCGCTGTCGGGATCAAAGGAGACGATCAGAGAGCCGTCTTTCTGCGTTTCCGCAGCGAAGAGGGTCTGCCCCTCGAGCTGCTTGCCCAGATTTTCGGTGAATTCGGGCAGAATATCATCCACAGTGCGGGCAATACGGTCGATCTCGTTGCCCTCGAGGTCGTAAAGTACGATATCGCCGTTGAAATCTACCATCATCACGCCCGGATGCGCGCGATAGACATAGGTAACCTCAATACGGGCGAAATCATGCATCTCGCGGGCAACGAAGGAAACGGTCTGCTCGCTGCCGGATTCAGCCGTACGCGGGAAACAGATCCGATGCACCCATGCGCCGCTGCCGCGCACGCGCAGCGTGCGGTGCTGGCCGGCGAAGATGGCGGAATACAGGTAGAAGGAATCCTCGTCGGCATCGGTGAGCGCGGTGATGGTCAGCCTTGCGCTGGCCGCGCCCGGAACAACCGCGGGTATGCCAAGGAGGGTGTAATCCGCGTGGGCGTTCTGCCCGCCGGAAGCGCGCGTTGCGTCAAGCGCAAAAGAGCGCACGCCGCGCACGGCCTCGTTCATGCCGGACGGCGTGAGGCCGGAAACGGGCTCGACGTCTGTTTCGGCGCTGACGGGGCCATAGGCGTCGGAAGTCAGGGTGTTGACCTTGATTTCTTCCAGAAGCCAGTAACAGGAAGCGGCGTCATCGGCCAGCGCTGCGGAGCCAAAGAGGACGAGCAGGCACAGTACGAGGACGCGCAGAATGGATTTCATGACGGGTTCTCCTTTCCATGCGGCAGGCAAAGCCCTGCGCATATCCCGTAGGAAAATTGTAACAGTTTATTTATAGCATGCTGTGCTAAAAAAAGCAAGCTATCCACTCAAAAAATCACAAACTACCCTTTGATTGTACGGGCCAATTTAAAACAAAAGCGAAAATTAGGGCTAGTCAGGTGTGTGGATTTAAGCTATAATGTTACCAGAAGAAAACATGAAAGGGAGGGATTGACCGTGATCCAGATCATCTTTGGCAAGAAGGGTTCCGGCAAGACCAAGCGTATTTTGGATATGGCAAACGCTTCCGTGAAGGAAGCGAAGGGCAACGTGCTCTTTGTGGACGACGATAAGAGCTATACCCTGAGCCTCAAGCCGCAGGTTCGTTTTGTGGATGCGAGCGAGTATGCTGTTAAGGGTAAGGACTCTTTCTACGGATTCCTCGCGGGTATCCTCGCTGGCAACTATGACATCAGCGTGATCTACGTTGACGCGTTCCTCAAGCTCGCCAATGCGGAAGCCGAAGAGCTGATTCCGTTCTTTGCGAAGCTCGAGACGCTCGTTGCGAATGCCGGCTGCGATATGATCATCAGCTTCAGCGACGACGCTGCGAATGTGCCGGAAAGCATCCGCAAGTATCAGATCTGATCAAGACCCCGGAAAAACGAAAAAGACGCCGTTTCCTTGTCTATTGACGGGGAGGCGGCTTTCTTGTATAATGAAAAGACAATTTTTTCTCTTTTTCCTTTATACACAAGGCTTTTTTGGCCTTATATATCTGGAGGGATCCTTTATGCAGATGCTTTCTACCCGCGGCGCTGCCGCCGTGTCCCCGTCCATGGCGATCCTGCGCGGCCTTGCGCCGGATGGCGGCCTTTATGTACCGGCTCAGTTTCCGCAGTTTACAGCGGAAGAGATCAAGGCGCTGGCGCCGATGAATTATCAGGAGCGCGCGGCGTTTGTGCTGGAGCGCTTTCTGCCGGACTTTACGCAGGAGGAACTGCGCGAGGCCATCGCAGGCGCATACGGCACGGGTTTTGATGTTAAAGCGGTTGCGCCAATGGCGAAGGTGGGTTCCTGGGCGCATGCGCTGGAATTGTGGCACGGTCCGACGCTTGCCTTCAAGGATATGGCGCTTCAGCTGCTGCCGTATCTGCTGACCATGAGCGGAAGGAAGCATGGCGAGACGCGCGAGGTATTCATTCTCGTCGCGACCAGCGGCGACACGGGCAAGGCCGCGCTGGAGGGCTTCCTCGATGTGCCGGGTACCCGCTGCTGCGTGTTCTATCCGGATGGCGGCGTTTCGCAGGCGCAGCGCCTGCAGATGGTGACCACCGGCGGCGCGAACACGCATGTCATCGCTGTGAAGGGCAACTTTGACGATGCGCAGACCGGCGTAAAAAAGATCTTCTCCGATCCGGATTTTGCCGCGAAGATGGATGCACAGGGCCGCGTGCTCTCTTCTGCGAACTCCATCAACTTCGGCCGCCTCGTGCCGCAGGTTGTCTACTATTTCTCCGCTTATGCGGATCTGCTCGCAGAGGGCGCCATTGAGATGGGCGATAAGGTCAATTTCTGCGTGCCGACGGGCAACTTTGGCGATATTCTTGCGGCGGATTATGCCGGCAAGGCGGGTCTTCCGGTGGGCAGGCTGATCTGCGCGAGCAACGAAAACAACGTCCTCACCGATTTTATCAAGACCGGCGCATATGATATCTCCGGACGCGATTTCTTCAAGACGATTTCTCCGTCGATGGATATCCTGATTTCCTCCAATCTCGAGCGCCTGCTGTTTGATCTGTGCGGCATGGATGGCGAAAAGGTCGCCGCGCTGATGGCGCAGCTCAAGGCGGAGGGCCGCTATGAGATCGACGCTGCCATGCTTGAAAAGCTGCAGGCGAAGTACACTGCAGGCTATGTTGATGAGGCTGGGATCCGTGAGGAGATCGCGCGCACGTGGAAAGAGGACGGCTACCTGATGGATACGCACACGGCGGTTGCCTCTGCGGTGCTGCGTGAATACATCGAAAAGACCGGCGACCATACGCCCAGCGTCATCGTCTCCACGGCCAGCCCGTATAAGTTTGGCGCGTCCGTGCTGGAGGCGATCGCGGGCGAGGAGGCTGTCAGCGGCAAGGACGATTTTGCCTGCTGCGCGATGCTGTCCGAGCTGACGAATACCCGCGAGCCGGCGCAGATTAAGAACCTGCCGACGATGGAAATCCGTCATACCGGCGTCTGCGAGAAGGACGCGATGGCGGAGGCTGTACTCGGCGTCGTGAAGTGAAAAATGAGATATGAAAAACCGGGCGGATGAACTCCGTCCGGTTTGTTTTGTATACAAGAAAAATCAGATCACGTACACCGACTGCCTCGGCGCGTAGTCCGAGCGGTAGGCGATGATCTTCTTGAAATCGTTCTGTCTGGCGACGGCCAGCATCTCCTCCTGCGTGCAGTGGATGGCGTAGCGCAGGATGCGCGCATGGCCGGAATGCACAAGGGTGGACGCGTAGGTGCCGGTTTCCACGGTGCCGGTCATAAAGACGCGGGCGCCGCAGATCAGCAGCTGGCGAAGGAGAACGAGCGACTCGGGGCGATCCAGCTGGGGATCGCTGATGAGATATACGCCCAGCGCGACAAACTCTTCGGGAATGGGGCGCACGAACATGCCCGCCAGCAGTTGGCTCGCTTCCGGCTGCACCCACATGGCGGTTGCATCCAGCTGAGAAAGCTCGCGGCGCAGGTGTTCGTCGGCGAAGAGATCGACATCGGGCAGACGCTCGGCGATGCAGGCCATGATGCCCAGCCCGCGGCCGTAGGTCGGCACAGGAAGAAGCACGGGCCTTCCGTCGGCAATGGCTTCGGAGACGGCGCTGACCAGCGTGTCGAGCTGCTCGTCGCGGGTATCGGCGGATTGGGTGCCGTAGTCACAGTCAAGCACGGCGACGTCGGCGCGAATGCCCTTGATGGCGTCGGTGGCGTGGATTCGCGCAGCAGGATAGTAATCGCCGGAGAAGAGCATGCTCTTTTCACCGTCGCGGATGCGGAACCATGCGCTGCCGCAGCAATGGCCGCTGCGGCCCCAGATCAGATGCAGGCCGCCGGGCAGTTCAGTTTCCGTGTAGGGCAGGCTCAGCCCTTCCAGAATGATCGGTTCATCCACGGGATGCGGCAGCTGCTGGGCGGTTTCGGCGGTCATGACAACCTGACCGGAAAAGCCGGAGGAAAGCAGATGGCGCAGCGCACCGGATTGGTTTTCGTGCGAATGGGTCAGGAAGAGATACCGCGCAGAGCGAATCTGTTCGTTTGTCAAATGCGGGAGCTCATCGTGCGGATAGCAACGCTGATAGCCGCAGTCCACAATAAAGGACACGCTGCTGCATTCCACATAATAGCAATGGCGCTGCTGGCTGCAGGGCTTGCCGGTCAGATAGAGCTTCATGGGGACCTCCTCGGTCGTGAAGACGCCGTAAGGCATCTATGATTCTTGACGGGTGCAATAAGTATATTACAAAATGAAGAGGTCGTAAACCCGATAAAAACACAAATGCACAGCTTTTGTCAAACTGCGGACAAGCTGAGTTCAAATTTGTGTATTTTGAAGCAGATTTTCTCTTTCGCAGGATGGTAAATCCGTGCTAGAATATATGGGATATGAGCGAAAAGGAAGAAAGGGAAAGGACCCCGGCATAAAACCTGCCATGAACGGGGAAGGGAACGGGCGGCCCATTCGTCTATATGGAAAAGAAAAACCATTACGCAGCGGACATGGGGCTGTCCGCCGGTCAGAGGTGAGATCATGAAGAGACAGATGATGCGCGTTTTAGCTGTTTGCGCGCTGCTGCTGATGCTGTGCACGGCAGCTGCGCTTGCGCAGACGGCCTATATCAACAATGGCAGCAACCCGAAAAGCATGCTGAACATGCGCGCCAATCCGGACAGAAATGCTGTCTCGCTGGGCAGGTTTTACAGTGGTACGCAGGTTCAGATCGCAGCGGATGCCGGCGGCGGCTGGTCGAAGGTGACGATTGGCAGCGGCCTGAACAGCGTGAGCGGCTATATGATGACGCAGTATCTGAGTGAAGAGATCGGCGCTGTGCTGGATGCACGGCAGCAGAAAAAGGTCGCTTCGCCATATGGAACGCCTGCGGTCGTCCTGCGGGATCAGCCGAGCGACTCTTATACGGCGGTGACGATGCTGCCCGTGGGGGAGGCGGTATGCGTTATCGGCGTGGCTGGCAGGTTCTGCTATGTGCAGACGCAAAGCGGCGCTGTCGGCTGTCTGAAAAGCAGCGAATTAAACTGACAACAAACCGGCATGATGCCGGCCGCATCACCGACAAAGTACTGTAAATCTTGCATGTTTGCGGGCGAGGCCGATGCTTCTCAAATCGATTTACATAACAAACCGGCATGATGCCGGCCGCATCACCGACAAAGTACTGTAA
>JAFXCE010000022.1 GCA_017521565.1 Clostridia bacterium
GGTCGTGATGAGTCATGAAGCCTTCTGCCGCCGCGAAGCATGGTATCGCCTGCAAATGAAGCTTGCCGTTGCCGATCAACAGATGGCCGAGGGCAAAATGATTGACCACGATGATGTCATGGGGCGGTTGGAGGCGCGAATCAACAATGGCTGATTATCGCATCCGATATGCACAGCAAGCCGTGGATGATCTTGACGCTATCTTTGATTACATCTGTCTTGATAATCCTGATGCTGCAAGAAAAATGCTGCAATCGTTTAGAACCGGTATTGGTCGGCTGGCCTCAGCACCCTATATGGGAGCTGCGCTGCGGACAGATTCCCCACTGTTGATTTCAGCAGGCTACCGTTACATCGTCGTATCACCCTATCTGGTGTTCTATCGCGTCGTGGATGACGAAGTAAGGATCGGCCGTATCCTGCACAGCCGCCAGGATTGGCTGTCGCTGCTGTTCGGGATAAGATAAATCATTTGAATAGCTGTATCACATACAATAGGTTTCTGGGCATTGGCATTCGCGCCGATGCCTTTTTGCTTGCCCGAAACATGAACAAGGAGAAAACCAAATGACCAGAAAAAGAAACAAAACCACCGCCGAATTGCAGGCCGCCGCCGAACAGGTTGACCGTCAGCTTGCAGAGCTGGCTGCACAGAAGAAAGACCTGCGAAAGCAAATCAGCGAGACTTCCCGCAAAGAACGCAATGCTCACATCTACTTCCGTGGCGGCGAACTGACCTACCACTTGCAGGACAAAACCGAACTGCTGACCGACGAGGATGTGAAGCTGTTCCTGAATTATGTGTTCAGCTACAACCGCATCCAGAAGATGGCGCGGGATATGCTGGCGATCCGGCGCGGCGAGATGGACGGTTCTGTCGAAGAACTGCTGAATAATGCCATTGCCGATTTGAACAGAAACGCCCCGTTTCGAGGGAATAGCGTCAACAATCCTCCGGGGACTTGACCCCTCACCTTGTGAGGGCGCAATTATACGCACGTTCCGTGCATTGCGTTCTCCGAAGGCCCTTGCAGGGGACTCGCTGGCAAAGTGCAAAGCCCTTTTCCAGCATCAGGGAGGCAAGCCTCCCTGCGCCGATTGCATCGGCTACCCACAATTACAGCGCACTGCGCTGAGAAAGGAGGCGGTGCAGGATGCCCTGCCCTCATTTCTCCATCTCGATCACCAGCCGGGGACATGGCGGTTCCGCGATGGCTGGCGCTTCCTATTACCTTGGACAGCGGCTCTACTCCGAATATGACCGCGAATGGAAATACCCTCATAGCGATCCAAAACGTGTGCGGTACACAGAAGTCTTGCTGCCCGCCAACGCCCCGCCGGAGTACGCAGACCGTCAGGTCTTATGGAACGCCGTGGACGCAGCCGAAAAAAGCAGCAGCGCACAGACCGCCCGCAGGATGGTCATCACGCTGCCGAAGGAGCTTTCTTTTGAGCAGAACCTGTCCCTCATCCGGGATTACTGCCAGAAGCAGTTTGTGGACAAAGGGATGGTCTGCGATTTGTATTACCATGATTCCCACGACGA
>JAFXCE010000079.1 GCA_017521565.1 Clostridia bacterium
ATAAGGTCAAGGCCAAACTGCCCAAACCCGAACCCAAAGTCCGAGCGTCAGACCTCGAAAAGAGGCTGGCGCTTTTGAAGTATTAAGGAGGATTTCTATATGACTGCTATTCTGGAACTCCGCGAAAAGCGCGCCAAGGCGTGGGACGCCGCCAAGAACTTCCTCGATTCCAAGCGCGGTAACGATGGCATGATGTCCGCCGAGGACGCTGCCACCTATGACCGCATGGAGGCCGACGTTATCAATCTCGGCAAGGAGATCGAGCGTCTGGAGCGTCAGGCCGCCATCGACAACGAAATGGGCAAGGCCACTTCCAAGCCCATTACCGACAAGCCCGGTACGGCTGGCGCAAAGGCCAAGACCGGCACTGCCACTGACGAGTACAAGGACGCCTTCTGGCGCAATGTCCGCTCCAAGTCCATCTCTCATGAGGTTTTCAATGCTCTGCAGGTTGGTACTGATTCCGAAGGCGGCTATCTGGCTCCGGATGAATACCAGCGCACCCTGATCGAAGCCCTGCAGGAGCAGAACATCTTCCGCAAGCTGGCCCATGTGATCTCTACCGGCTCCGGCGAGCGTAAGATTCCGATTGTCGCCTCCAAGGGTACTGCCGCTTGGATCGACGAGGAAGCGCAGTATCCTGAGTCTGATGACGCCTTCGGCATGGTTTCCATTGGCGCGTACAAGCTGGCGACCATGATTAAGGTGTCTGAGGAACTGCTCAACGACTCCGTTTTCGACGTGCCTGCCTACATCGCCAAGGAATTCGCTCGCCGCATCGGTGCTGCCGAGGAAGAAGCCTTCTTCACTGGCAATGGCGTCGGCAAGCCCACTGGTATCCTCGCTGCGGGCGGTGCCGAGGTCGGCGTTACTGCCGCTGCCGCCAACGCGATCACCATGGACGAGGTCATGGATCTGTTCTACTCCCTGCGTGCTCCGTACCGCCGCAACGCTGTGTTCATCATGAACGATTCCAGCGTCAAGGCCCTGCGCAAGCTCAAGACGCAGAACGGCGACTACATCTGGCAGCCCTCCGTGCAGGTTGGCGAGCCGGATAAGCTGCTGGGCCGTCCCATCTACACCTCCAGCTATATGCCTGCGCTGGAAGCGGGTGCCAAGGGCATCCTGTTCGGCGACCTCGGCTACTACTGGGTGGCTGATCGTCAGGGCCGCTCCTTCAAGCGCCTCAATGAGCTTTATGCGCCCACCGGTCAGGTTGGTTTCCTGTCCTCCGAGCGTGTGGACGGTAAGCTGATCCTGCCCGAGGCCGTGAAGTGTCTGCAGATGAAGGCGGCGACCTAATGCGTCGCCTTCTTTCTTTGGGGAGGTATCCATGTGAACAAGTACCAACCAAGAAACTACACCGCCCACGGCGGAAAGGAAACCGTGATTGGAGGAAGGCTTACCTTCCTTCCCGGCGCAGAGGTTGTCGGGCTGCCCGCAGCGGTTATGATGCCGAAGGCTTCCGCGCTGCCCGACAGCGACGCGAAGTCCGTCGCGCAGCTGAGAGAGGACTACAATGCCCTCCTTGGGGTACTTCGGGCAGCTGGCCTTCTGGCGTCTGAGGCGGTGGTAGAATGATCGTCTCTGTCGATGAACTCAAGGCCCATCTGCGAGTGCAGGATACCGAGGAAGATTCCCTCATGGAATCCCTGCTCTTGCAGGCACAGGCCGCCGCCAATGATTACTGCCGCACAGCTTACGATGCAGAAGCACCGGAGCCTGTGCGGCTTGCCGTTCTGCTCATGGCTTCGCATTTCTACGAAAACCGCGACAACTCGGACAAAGCGGCCTTCGTAACGATGCAGATGGCCTTTCATGCGCTTCTGTATCCCCACCGCACGATTGAAGATATGTTTTGAGAGGTGATTCCATTGCACATCCCACATCCGGGCCAGCTTCGCCACATGGTGGAGATTGGCCAGACGGTCAATACCGTCAACGAGAACGGCTATCCCGAGGCGACGGATCAGGTCATCTGCCGGGTATGGGCTGGCTGCGAGGATGATTCCTCTCGATTCTTCTTCTCTGCCGATGCCGAAAACGCTGAACGCGGCCTGTGCTTTATCATTCGCTGGCGCGGTAATATCCGCGCCGGTATGTGGGTGATGTGGAACGGCGAGAAGCAGATCATCACCAAGATTGGCGAGTATGACTTCAAACGCCGGTACATGAAGCTGACCACCGAGGCTGTGAAGGGAGTGAACTGACCGTGAAACAGGTACAGGACGCACTCCGGCCCACGGGCATTCCTACCTTCGCAGGCGCATGGAAAGCAACAACGGAGCATCAGACGCCGCCAACTGAGTATCTTGTCTATACGACCATGACTACCGAAGGTGAGCACTGGGATGATGCCGTGAGGAAGTATCGCGTTTACGTCTACCTCAATCTGTGGACGATGATCGACCCGACAG
>JAFXCE010000080.1 GCA_017521565.1 Clostridia bacterium
CCCCACCGCCCCGCACATCGGCGCACCTGCCCCAAGCCCCCCGCCGCCGACGCTGCCGACGCTGCCGCCTGGCGTCGCCATCCCCCCCGCCGCCGACGCTGCCAACGCTGCCGCCAACGCTGCCGCCAACGCTGCCGCCGACGCTGCCGACGCTGCGCCGACGCTGTCGCGCGGCCAAGGTTTTTGGCGTCCGTCCGTCCGTCCCGCCGACGCTGCCATCGCGCTAACAGCCAACGTTTTAGCCCCCATCCCTCCGCCGCCGACGCTGCCGTCAACGCTGCCGTCAACGCTGCCGCCAACGCTGTCGCCGACGCTGCCGCCGACGCTGCCTCGCGGCCAAGTTTTTGGGCGTACGTCCGGCCGTCCTGCCGCCGCTCCTGGCGCGCCATCAGCCCGTCATACGCCGCCGCCGACGCTGCCGCCGACGCTGCCGCGCGGCAAAGTTTTTTGGCGTTCGCCCACCCGTCCCGCCGCTGCGCACAAGCCGCCCGGACCCATCGTTTTTGCGACACACACTACGACACAGCCAACGACACAGATTACGACACAGCGAAATGCCGATGTACGCTACGTTTCAAGGCAATCAACGACACAGACTACGACACAGAATGCGACACAGATTACGGCACATTTTCTAATAACAAATAATAAAACAAAAAATGCGGGGGCGCGGGGGTTCGCGCGTACGCACGCTCGCACACGCGCGCACATTGATTCGGTCAAAGTCCGATACAAATCCGAAGTCGTGCACATTAATGCACTCCATGGCGGGGCGGCTCTGGGCTCCAGGGGCAGGCAGAGGCCGTCATGAGGTTCCAGGGGGCCTCCTGGGGGCGTAAGTGGCGGCAGAGTGAAAAAAAAGTGCAGAAAAGTTTGGTATTGTCGGAAATAATGCTTACCTTCGCGCCATGAAACCGAAAAATCCGAAAGATGCCTGGATCGTAACCGGGCTCAACAGACTAACAGGCCAGCGCGACCAGCTGACGGGCGTTACCACTCATGAGGACGCAGCGTCCCGGATGGAGCGGTACCAGATAGCAGCTGCGCGGCAGAAGTATCCGACATATACCAGGCTGCGGCTCGAACGCGCCGTGGCCGTCCAGCTAACATTCAATTTTCAAAACTAACAAACATCATGGAAGAAATCTTCAAAGAAAACGGTCGATCGATGGAATTCGACATCGACAAAGTGGCCCTAGCGGTCAAAAAGTATCGCCTGGCGCATCAGCTGACGCAAAAGCAGCTTGGCGAGCAGTGGGGAGTATCTCGTTACGTCATTCTGCGCGTCGAGAATGGCCAGAACCTAAGCTGGGAGCACGCTTACAGAATCATGGCGCGACTCACGGACAGCTTTCGAAAGGAGGCGGGACTATGAAAGTAATGAAACCAGAACATGGGTGCGCTCGCTGCCAATGGTGGGCGCATCATCGAAACGACGACTTCGGCGAGTGCTGCATCTCTAGCGAGGCAACGTGGTGGAAGCATGGACCATGTGAGGAGTATGAATTAGACCCGGACAGCCCGGACGAGATATACCTACGATGCGATACACCACAATAGTTGACATACGGGAACTGCCGCTATATCGCAACCCATCGGTGCGCCAGCTGTACTTGCACCTGGTACTCGTAAGCGGCTACCATGACAGTGACCTCGATCGCGTCGCGGTATCGGTGCGAGGTCTCGCTAGTCAAACTGGGTTGACCATCTCCGCAGTCCGGCATGCTCTTGATGTCATGGCGAAAGCCGGATTAGTGAGACGTGAGGGCGGCGCCCTCATGGTCACAAAGTACGTGCTAAAGGATGGCATCCATAAACGAGCCAGGACGAAGAAGGAGCAGCAGGAACAGCAGCTAAGCCGGGAGCGAGAGCAGAAGGAACAGGAGGAGATCCGGCGCGAGCTCGAGGAGCAGAACCGAATCATCATGACGCAATTTACACTCGAAGACCTGCAAGAATGGTTGGAGGATTTGAAGAGCAAGAGACCTGGCAATATCTGTTACCACAAAGGCTGTAAATGTCGCAATAACGAAGGGGGCCGGGATTACCTGGCGAAATGGATAGATTATAAACAAAAACACCAAAAGCAATGAAAACAGCTAAACTAACAAACCCAATCAATGGCGCGAGCGTCCGAGTCATTGCGACAACGGACAGCTGCGCCAGCAGCTATGGCCGGGAAGTGTGGGTCGATGCCGACGGCACACCATACTGCGAGGTAGACGCGCCAGGCCTTTACGAAATAACCGAAATCGAAGAAGAAGACTAGCTATGACAGCAGAGCAGTTCTTCTACCTTGTGAAAATGATGCGCCAGGCGCAACGGGAGTACTTCGCGGAACGCAGCCCAATCAAACTGAGGGCGGCGAGAGCACTGGAGGGAGACGTCGACCGGGAGATACTCCGGGTTATGGACGTACTAAAACAACGAGAGGAGGGGGGGCAGTAAAACTGCCTCCTCTCGCTCTCTCCAGCTAACATACGGGGCAAAGCCCCTCAGATTAATTAATCAACTTGGAATGTTGCCGTAAATAAATCGGGGATTATAACCCACGTCAACCAGCCATGCGTCAAATTCTAGATCCACAGCGGTGGCGTCAGTACCTGACACCATGCGGACAGCATTTGCCGCGTCGGCACCAGATGGAGCGGTTGTAGACCACATACCGGCGGAAACCATGTCACTAGTCAGCCATCCGTGATATTGCGACAATCTAACATCCGTGCAATAGACATAACGCCACACCGCATTGGTGTTATCATACACCTGTATGTAGTCGCCTTGAATTCGGTAGGCAGTAACTTGAATTTGAGCAGCTGTAGCGCCGTTAGTCATCGCCCTGGTCGTACCAGTCGGTTGCACCTCACCACCGGGGACTAGCGGCCAATTGGTGGACGATGTCACCTTCTTGCGGTACGAGGCCTTCGCAGCCTCGACCTGAGAGGCCGTGCCGTAGAAGTAGGTCCGGAACTCCGTGGACATGAAAAAGTCGGCATAGCTACGGAGGTTAGCCCCGTCACCATCGCGGGACATAGCAACCAAACCGCAATATGCAGGGCTAAATGATGACGTGTCAACGGCTAAACATAACTCACCATTATACGTTACAGTCAACCAATCAAACCCGGTTAAGGTGCCCAATTCCTCATCTGTGGATGTTGGATCAAGATAAAAAGACCCAATTGTATACGTCACAGTGCCGGCTAGATTCAGATAGCCAATAATAATGGTCACCTGGTCACCAGCCTTAGCGCCAACAGCATCGATGAAACACTGCGACAATAGACCTAAAGACAGAGCGTCTGAAGACGAGTTCTGCACGTTAGTCAGGACCAATGATGACGAACCACCCTCCACGGTCACTGGAGTCAACGAGCCATACGTGATGGGCACGCCCTCGATGGGGACGGCGAGGGTAGAACCCTTCGGCAGATATGGACCGAAATACTCACTGCCTAATGCGCGCTTGAGGAATGCCCGGCGGCTCTCGTCACCATACTTGTGGTTCTCCCAGCCACGTTGAATGATGGGCTTAAGAGCGCGGTACAGATTGTTAACGGCCGTCAGCTTGATGCGCTGGTCAATCTGGCCGTCGGTCTGAGGGTTAGACACTACGGGCTGGTAGATACGCCATCCCTGCTTGATACCATCGGAGGAGTTGGCTACATTGTACCCCACGGCGTCGCCCAGCTTGCCGCGCTTGACTCCTAAAAAACTACCTTTTGCCATACGATAAAACGATTAAAAGTGATACATCAAATGAACTCTCTCTAAACAGCCCTGCGGGCGGCACTGCCGCCCTTGGGGTTGCCCTGATGGACGGCACCGCCAGAACCCTACAGCCGCCCCATGGAGCAGCAGACCCCGACGGCGACACCGCCATCCCTTGGGCTGTGGTGGACTCTACGCGGGCAAATATAGTGAAAAAAATTGACACGGACACGGACACGGATACGGCTACGGCTACTTTTTATGCTTTTTTAACGCTCGGCGGCTGGGGATGGGGGCGGGTGTGCCGAGCGCAGGGCGATGGGGCAGGGCTTAGGGGGCACTTCTGCGCGAGCGTCGTCGGAGGCAGGGCTTAGGGGGCACTTCAGCGCGAGCGGCGGCAGGGGCTACGCTCCGGGGGCAGCGGCTACGCTACGGGGGCAGCGGCTACGCTCCGGGGGGCGCTCCGTTCGTCGTCGGGCGCAGGGGACGCATCCGGAGCCGTTGCGCGCGCGGCGCCTCCGTTCGGTCGTTCGTCGCTCCTTGTCGGCCGCGTCCGTGCTCGCGTCGGGGGGGAGGCTCCTACGTCGCCACCCCCCGCCGTTGCGCGCGTAGCGTCCGCCTTCGTCCCTCCTCTCTCCCTCTCTCCGGCTTGCGTGCTCGCGTCTCCGGCCGCGCCCCTACTGCCCATCCTCCTCTCTACGCGCGCCCCTACGCTACGCCGCAGCCCCCTACGCTACGCCGCAGCCCCCTACGCTACGCCCCAGCCGCCACAACGCGCAGAAGAGCCCCCTAAGCCCTGCCCCGCCGCCACAACGCGCAGAAGAGCCCCCTAAGCCCTGCCCCACCGCCCCGCACATCGGCACACCCGCCCCCATCCCCAGCCGCCGAGCGTTAAAAAAGCATAAAAAGTAGCCGTAGCCGTAGCCGTATCCGTGTCCGTGTCAATTTTTTTCACTATA
>JAFXCE010000081.1 GCA_017521565.1 Clostridia bacterium
ATCATCAAGTATGATTATGTCATCGTAACCGAGGCGATCGGCCGCTATTGCTGGTACAGCTACTATATCCCGATGACGCTGGTTCCGCTGCTGGGTGTGTTCATCATCGCGCACATCGGCAAGCCGGAAGGATATCACTCTCCTTCCTGGATGAAGCTCCTGTTCATCCCGGCATCTGCGCTGATTGCCGTCGTCATGACCAACGATTTTCATCAGCTCGTCTTTACCTTTCACAACGGCTTTGAACGCTACAATTCTGATTACGGCTACGGCTTCATGTACATCATCGTCATGGGCTGGTTTGTCGTGACGGGGCTGTATTTCGTCATCATGCTTCTGGTTAAGAGCCGCGTGCCGGGCAGCAAGAGCTTTCAGAAGCTGCCGCTCATGATTATGCTCGGCGCCATCGTATTCTGGGCTGGCTACAGCATGAAGCTCTACACCGGCGACCTGACGGCGATGGACTGCGTCATCATCATCCTGCTGCTGGAAAGCGCCATTCAGAGCGGCTTGATTCCCTCCAATATGCACTACAGTGAGCTGTTTAACCAATCCACCATCGCCGCGCAGATCATCGATCACCATCATGCCGTGCATTACAGTTCTTCTGCCGCTGAGCCGCTGGACGAAATAACCATCCAAAAAGCGCTCACGCAGACCGTGGCGCTTGGAGATATGCTTCTGCACAGCCAGCCCATCGCCGGCGGACATATTCTCTGGCAGGATGACGTGAAGGAAATCAACACCCTGACGACGCACCTGCGCGAGGCCAACGAGCTGCTCAGCGAGCAGGTTGATCTGATGAAAGCCGAAGTCGAGCTGCGTGAGCGCAGGCTGCAGGCTGAGGAAAAGAGCCGCCTGTATGACCGAATTGCCAGGGAGATTGCGCCGCGTCTTCACAAGGTCGATGAACTGCTGCGCCGGAGCCGGGAGAATCCCGGTCAGGCCGACGCGCTGATCGCACAGATCTGCGTCATCAGCGCCTACATCAAGCGCCGCGCCAATCTCATTCTGCTGGGCGAAGAGAATCCAAACGCCTCTTCCCGTGAGCTGGAATTCTGCCTGCGCGAATCGCTGGATAATCTGAAGCTCTGCGGCGTGATGACCTATCTTGAAAGCCAATGTGAAGGGAATGCTTCTCTTTCGGATATCGTCGCCGTCTATGATCTGTTTGAGGACGTCGTGGAAGCGCTTCTGCTCAATCTAAGCGCCATGGTGGTCACCGTATCCTGCAAAAGCGATGCGATTCATCTGCGCATTCAGGCAGGATGCAAGGATCGCATTGAGGTTCTCCCGGCATTTACCCTCTCAGGCGATGCTGTCCGCTGCGTGATTCAGGACGAAGATGTCATCATCGATGCAACGCTTGCGCGGGGAGGTGCACAGTGATGCTGAATTATGCAAGTCTCTCCATGCCCTTCAAAACGCTGCTGGTCACCGCGCTGTTTCTCTCGCTCTGCACGGGTGTGTGCACAAGCATCCTCGTCGGCAAAAAGCAGGGAAAGCTGCGTCAGCTGCTTCTGATCCTGAGCACGGCGGCGCTCGCCGTCATGATGCTGCTTTATACCTCCATCATTCCTGCCGAGCGGGCAAAGCCGGACATTCCTTCCGCTGCGATCCGGTTTTCTGAGCTTCCCGTTTTGTTTCCCGTTCTTCTGTGGCTGCTCATCCTGCTCTTCCTCGTTCACGTGATTGCGGCGGAGTTCAAGCGCCGCTCCACGGCCATCACGCTTTCCTCAATCAAAGAAAGCCTTGATCACCTGCAAACTGGCCTGTGCTTCTCTCTGCCGAACGGTCTGGTTCTTTTGAGCAACCATCGCATGAACGAACTGAGCCACCAGCTCTTTGATCAGCCGCTTCAGAATGCGAATCTGTTCTGGAAAGCGCTTCAAAGCAGCGAAGCAGCCAATGGCGCTGCCCGTCTCTCCGCCGGCGATCATCCTGAATTTTCTCTGGCAGACGGCTCCATCTGGTCGTTCAAGTTTGAAAAACTGGACAGCGTCATCCAGATCACAGCCGCAGATACCACCATGCAGCATCAGCTGCTCGGCGAGCTTCAGGTCCGCAATCGTGAGCTTGAAGCCATGAGCGAGCGCATCCGAAGCTACGGCGAAAAGGTCGATGAATACATCACCGCTCGTGAACGGCTCGATACCCGTGTCAATCTGCATGGTTTTCTTGGACAATCGCTGCTGATGACCCGCCACTATCTGCAAAGCAAAACCGGAGACAGGCAGAAGATTCTGGATATCTGGCAGCACAATGTCGATATCCTGCGCCTTGAAGCTGAGCCGCAGCAGGAAGCCGACTCCCTTGCGAGCCTTAAAAGCGCCGCGAAAGCAATCGGCATGCAGGTGCATGTCCATGGCAGCTTGCCCCCCAACCCCAGCCACAGAAGGCTCATCGCTTCTATCGGTGCTGAAGCGCTGACCAACGCCGTCCGCCATGCAGGGGCGACGCAGCTGTTTATCGACGCGCAGGAATCAGCAAATGCCTATGTGATTCGCTATACCAACGACGGCGTTCCGCCCGATCATGCGGTTTCTGAAGGCGGCGGCCTTAGCAGCACCCGCAGAAAGATTGAAGCTGCCGGCGGCGCCATGCAAGTCGAAGCCTCGCCGCGCTTTGCCCTGATACTCTCCTTTGATAAAGAGGTGATGTCCCATGTATAATGTACTGATCGTCGAAGATGATCCCATGGCCAGAAAGCTCATGGAGATTTTTATCAGTTCCAGCGATGGATATCAGCTGGTTCCATCTCTTGACAGCGCTGCCATGGCCGAGCTTTACTGCATGACCAATCCCGTGGATCTGATCCTGATGGACGTCTGCACGGCCATGGACGCCAACGGCCTCGAAGTTGCCGGGAAGCTCAAAAAGCGATTTCCGCATATCAAGATCATCATCATCACCAGTCAGCCGGAATACAGCTACATTGACCATGCGCAGCAGATCGGTGTAGAAAGCTTCTGGTACAAAGATCCTACCTCCGAAGCGCTGCTGGACGTGATGAACAGAACGATGGCTGGGGAATCCGTCTATCCGGATTCAGCGCCTGTTATTCGCCTTGGCGCTGCGCTGAGCAGCGATTTTACCGATCGTGAGCTGGAAGTCCTGCGCGAGCTGGTCAGCGGCAAAACAGACGCTGCGATTGCTGAGACGCTGTATATGTCCATCACGCGCGTCAAACAGCATATTCTAAGGATTCGTGAAAAGACACAATTCTCCAACAGGACTGAGCTTGCCGTTCGGGCCAGAGAAAGCGGAATCGTGATTGGCGATCAGAAGATCTCCATATAATCTATTTTTACCTTTTACTCATAATTTAAGAAAAATACCATCGTCTCTGGCAACAAAGAAAGTGTTTCATTCCGGCATTCATCCACCGGTATGAAACACTTTCTTTGATTCAGTTTTCATCCATTCAAAAACTCAAATCAGAATCAACAGATCTGTTGAGTTATACCGCAGCACTTAACAGGCCTATTTCAAGAGTAATCAGTAACCACGCATGTTCCTATATCTAGCATGGAGGAAAAGTCAAGCTAATATCAACGTTGCTTTTCAACCCTTAGCAAACAGCTATTACAGATCGTTAGTGCATTGAATCTGCGCGTCAACCCGGTACTGCCTATAATAATACTCCTTGTCCTGCTCGTCAATCGGGCGATGTACCTTGCACGGCGCGACGAATGCAATCACATTCGCAGGAATACCCTTGGTGACAATGCTGCCCGAGCCGATGATGCTGTTTTTACCGATGGGACACCCGGCAGAATCACCGCACCGGAACCGATCCAGACATTGTCTCCGATCGTCACCGGAAAGGAGTACATGCCCTGCGTACGCAGCTCTGGATGAGAGGGATGACCCGTCGTGCTGATGGTAACGTTCGGCGCAAACAAACACCCCTTGCCAATGGTGATCTTATAATCATCCACCAGTGTGAGATTTGAATTGATCCATGTAAAGAGAACCACCACGTCCCTCACAAGCGCAGTGCTTTCCTGTGCAAACGCCATGCCGGCAGCAGAAAGCAAACCGCCATGAGCAATAATATCATTATTTTCATCTTCACTAGTGCCTCCTGCTGATACAGCAATCAGCTCGAACAGCATTCCTCCAGCGCCCAACCGGTTTCAGGCATGATAACCGCTTCCCATTTGCCGCACCCCTGGTCATTCCCGATCACGGATGAATACTTCCCCAGTTCCTTAATGGGGCAGAATACGGCTCCAATCAAACAGTTCGCCGGGATCGTTCTTTGAGGGAGAATAATCCTGATGACCGATTACATGATCGCGGTCGGCAGGAATATCATAACGAGCGCAGATATCCTCCACCAGCAGTTTCAGGGCATCGTACTGGGCGTCAGAAAAACCCTTAAAGCGGTCATCGAGGGCGGCGTATTCTTCCTCAGTCAGATAGATTCCCATGTCCTTCTGGGAACCGATGGCTGCAATTTCGATGCCGATCGCATAGTGGTTCATTTTGTTGGTGTATTTTTCATCATTGGCCCATTCGCCCTTGCCCGCATGCCATGCCACGCGATCCTCAGGGACATAGCAGCGTACCGTACCCTCGCGGTCAATAATGTAGTGCACGCTGATGTCATAATCCACAAAAATCTGGCGGATGTAATCCATATTCAAGGGATCATCCCGGTGTTCCACCACAGCGCTGGTAAAGTGGATCATTACATATTCCGGTGCAAATTCACGTTCCCAGGAATATTCCTCCACGGGCAAAAGAAAATCTTCCACAGCCCCGGAATATACGGTTTTGCGTTGGGTTGATACAACAATCAACCCAACAATCACCACAAGGGTCAACGCAAGAATCAAAGCAAGCCAAAGCTTTCTATTCATTATCGGTTCTTCTCCTTCGTCAGTGTATCTGTGTCCCCCACACTTCCGCCCTTTTCCTGCTAAAGCATGGAACAGTTTTCGCAATATTCCTCCAGCGTCCATCCGGTTTCATGGATAATGGCCGCCGCCTCCTTGCCGACATAGCGGTAATGCCACGGCTCATAGTCAATCCCGGTAATCGATTCCTTCCCCTCGGGATAGCGGAGAATAAACCCATATTGCCAGCAATGCTCTTCCAGCCACTCAAACTGCTCGGTGCTTTCAAAATTGCCGTCGTCGCTGTATGCCGTTACATCAAACACCATACCCGTCTGATGCTCGCTGTATCCCGGTTCCTGCGCGGTGTTTTCCGGGGATTCCGCGAAAACCTCTGCCTGTTTCTCTGCACTGCGGTAACCGCTGGTAAGGATAAAGCCGTTGAGGTTCTCGTCCTCCGCCTGCTTGAACATCCGGTTTGCGGCTTCAAAGGTCTCTCGTTCCAGATACAGATCGCTGCTTGCGAGCAGAAAATGACGCTTCTGCTCATAGAGGTTGACCAGTTCCCCAGGCTCAAAGCCTTCGGGCAGCGGATTCTGCGCATTCACCAGCAGTACTGGCGGCTTGTCTGCCGCTGACCATGCTGCACTGGCTTCCACACCGCTCAACCAGTTCCACACAACTATGCCGCCCAGCCCTACGACCATTGCCAGACATATCACCGTCCAGCTAAAGCTTCTTCTTATGTTATTCACGATTATTTCTGATCGCCTCTGTATGTATAGACAACTGCGTTCGCTTGATGATTGTATTCCGATTATAATGTAATCAAAATACTGTTACTTCAGCAGTTCGAAAAGCTGGGAAACACGCTCTTCCGTCAGCCTTGCAGCCTCGCTGTTCACAATCAGCGCATACATAGAACCGCCTTCGAATTCCTTTCCAGCCGCCTCAATAGCTGTCTCCATGTCGGCAGTCCATGCGCTCTGCTCTGCGGCAAGCTGCTCCATTTCGGTCTCAGCCAGTTCATTCTTCGCTTCATCCAGCAGCAGATTCAGCGTCCTATCCCACAGAGCGCGCAGCTCTTCGGATTTCATGTTCATGTCGGTCTGGGTCAGCTCATCCTGTTCCAAGGAAACCTTAATGGTATCCGCCTGTTCCTTGATGAAAGACACGTACTCTTCTGCAGTCATCCAGCCAGCGATCACAACATGATCCGTTTCCTCACAGACGATCTCAGCCAGCTCTTCGGTGGAAATCAGCTCATGGCAGAGCGTATACTCCCGCAGCACCATATGATAGTCCTCAAACACCTCAAAGCACAGCACGCCTTCCTCTTCCACACAGGTTTCGGAGGTTTCCATGGCATCAATATTGTATTCGTAAACCGTCCAGCCGGCAAACAGCTTTCCCTCTGCGTTCATGGCAGCGATGGCATCCAGCTCCAGCACCTCCCCGAAGGTCTGGCCGGGCTCAACCGTCGCCACGCTCATAGCGGCTTCATACGGGCCTTCCTCACTGTTTTTCACCATAACGCCCTCGCCGGTGAGCAGGGTGATGCTGGACATGACGATGGTTTCCGCCTCGTAGGGGGCGTAGTAGTCCTCGGCCGGAGTGCTGGCCCACTTGGCGACGTACATCACGCTGTATTCGGGGATGGTCAGCGCCAGCAGCTCCTCGGTCGTGTAGATCGCATCGGGAATCAGGCTATATTCCTGCCATTCAAAGCCGTCCTCATCCACGGTAACGGCCACAGTGACCTCCATCCATCCCTCAAACTCGTCGCCTTCCAGCACAGGCTCCACGGATACGATGCCGCTGTTCTCCAGCACCTCGCCAATGGTCTGACCGGGCGTGGCAATGAAGCCGTAGCCGCCGGTTTCAAACGTTTCATAGGCGTCAATGACGGACAGCATGCCGCCCAGCTCGCCGTAGCCATCCAGGGTGAGATCAACCTCAGCGGCTTCTTCGGCGCAGACCGGGAAAGCGGCCAGCAGCAGGCAAAGGGACAGTATAAGGGCAAACAGGTTCTTCTTCAGGGTTCATTCCTCCTATTCTGTTCAGTGCAACGACTGATGCAGGCTTATATTTAGAGATTATTCTCCGACCGCGATAACCAGTTCAAAGGAGCCATTCAGGTCGTGCAGTTCACAGGTGGCAAACATGCCCGGCTCAATGGCGGCAAGGATGCGGTCAAGACGCATTTTGCGAAGTATAGTGTTGCTCATACGATCAGCTCCCGATTTTCTTTCGAATGGACAGGACGTTCTTGCCGCCCTCATAGCGGTAGGTAATCTCATCCATGCTTTTCTTTACCATGAAGATACCCAGCCCGCCGATATCGCGCTCCTCAGCGGAAAGGGTGGTATCCGGGTCCTCGGTGGCAAGAGGATCATAGGGCACACCGCCGTCGATGAAGGTGATGACGACGCTCAGCGGGTTTTCGGTGACCTCCACACGGACGGTGGCCTCCCCCACGTCGGGGGTATAGGCATAGTGGGCAATATTTCCGAACAGCTCATCAATGGCAATGCCAATCAGCATCTGTGCCTTCATCGGGCACTCCATCGCCTCCAGCTGTTCATTCACAAAATCCGTCACCACTTCGATGTTCTCCACCGTAGCAGCAAGGGTCATCTCCTTCATGCATCCGCCTCCTCATGCACGCAGGAACCTGCATAATTCAAGCAGAGCATGGTCATATCGTCGAATTGCTCTGCCTTGCCCACAAAAGCATCTACGTCAGCCTTCACAGCTTCACAGATTGCCTGTGCGCAGGCGCCGTGATGTGTATTGAGCAGATTCAGCAGCCGCTGCTCGCTGTAAAGCGTCTGCGCTGCATCCATCGCTTCTGTTACGCCATCGGTATAGAGGTAAATCTGATCGCCGGGATTGAGTTGAAGTTCATTTTTGCGATAGCGGATACCTTCCATGCCCGCCAACACAAAGCCGGCTCTGGATTTGAGATACTCAAAACTGCCGTCTGCCCGGCGCAGCAGCGGCGGATTATGGCCCGCATTGGCAAAGGTCAGCTGGCCGGTCTTTACGTTCAAAAGGCCCATCCAAGCAGTAACGAACATGCCCGCCTCATTGCCCTCACAGAGCTTGGCATTGGCCGTGGTAAACACCGCTTCCACGCTCATCCCGGATTCAGCGCAGCTCTTGAGCAAAGTCTTTGACTGCATCATGAACATGGCCGCCGGAATGCCCTTGCCGGATACATCCGCAATCAGGAAAGCCAGCGTATCTTCATTCAAAAAGTAAAAATCGTAGAAATCGCCGCCTACCTCTTTGGCAGTGAACATGGCCGCATGGATATCAAACTCTTTCCTGCCGGGATACGGCGGAAATACAGAAGGCAGCGCCGAATACTGAATGGCCTTAGCGAAAGTCAGTTCTGCATCAATGCGTGCGGCAGCATCCGCAATATAGCGCTTGAGCGTATCCACAGTAGCATTGATGTCATTGGACAATTCATCAAATTCCACATGAGAACGCACATTGACCACCGTATCCAGCCTGCCCTCGGTGATGGCGGAAAGCGAATCATTAATCTGATAGATGTTGTTTACCACCAGCCGCTTGACCAGCATAAAGACCATGATGAACAGCGCAGCAAATACCATAATCTGCATGGCAGTGGTCACACCCACGGACACATTGCGCGACAGAGCCGCCTCGCTGCGCGGCATCACGGCGACAATATGATAACCCTCGGTCGTCTGATACATGCAATAGCAGCTTTGACCATAGACGTCTGCAACAAAGACCTTGTTTTCCGACATGGAGCTTGTGTCAATCCACAGACCTGTCACATCCAGATTCTTTCCCTCGTTGCCCATGCGGTCGCTGACGATATTCCACTCTTCATCCACGATAATGATGCAGCCGCCGGAGCCCACATGGCGGTTGCGGGTGACGCCCACAACAAACTCGTCAATATCCTGCTGGAAACGTTCCGCACCGTAACCAACCTGAACGAAACCGCCGCGCTGCAGTCTCACACCGGCATACTTGCGGAAAAGGGAC
>JAFXCE010000082.1 GCA_017521565.1 Clostridia bacterium
GGCAGTGCGGCAATGTCCTTTTCAACCTGCGCCTGAACTGCTATCCGGCCAATCTCGCTTCCCTGCTTGAGCTGACAGACGAGCTGCACAGCCGCCCGCATGTACGCGATCGCATCAATCTCTACCTTGCTCCGGTTGAATCCTCCGCCATGGAAACGTTTGATCCCGAAGGCTATACAGACGCGCATCTGCGCTTTGTCGAGCATCTGTATACGCTCGGCTGGCACAGCCAGGTGCGCAATGCGCTTATCGCCCAGCGCTCCTCTCCCTGCGACAACCTCAAGCCGGAGGGATTCATTGCCGACTATGCGGGAAACCTATACGCCTGCGAAAGCCATATTGGCAACGCCTGCGCACGCATCGCTTCCTTTGGCGACGCAATGGCCGACATTCAGATGAAAAAACAGGCGCAGCTTCGCGCATACGAACAGTCCTTGACCGAAGCATGCAAAAGCTGCGCCTATTTTCCCATGTGTTTTTCGGGATGTCCTGCTCATCGCCGCCCCGGCAGCGGCTGCGCAGCCTTTCAAAGGATGGTTCGGGGGATTCTTGACATTAACGCTCGGGTTTCCGAGTAAAATACCAGCTCTTATCTCGTTCGTCCAGCGTGTGGTATACGTAGATTTTCAGCTTCGCACGCATTCGCGTGTAATCACAGAAATGCGGAGGCATCGAATAGATGCTCTTCCGTGGTCCGTCCGTATACCCCTGATAATAGCATACGCCCGAGCAGGCAAAGCGCAGCATGCAATCGCGGCAGTCTTCGCACATCTCCAGGCGGCTTTGGGCGAATTCGCTCCAGCCATTCCGCCTTTCGCCCACCGTGCCGCAGCAGAATTCCTCCATGCCCACAAATCGATGGCAGGGATACAGATCCCCGTTTGCCGCCACAGCGATGTGGCTTCTGGATGCGCTGCAGCCCACAATATCCCGCGGAATCCGCGCGCCGCTTGCGCCCTCTATAATCAGCTTTCTCAGGTCGTCGTTTGCCATGATGGCATCGGCGGCCTCTTTGTCTCTCGCCTTGACAGCGTCAACAAACCGGATGATCTTCGTCGGGAATTCATCGAGCCACTTTTCATACAGCATCTTCGCATCTTCGCGGCGAACACCGTCGCTCGCACAGCCGGATACAGCAGTCAGCTGCCAGGCAGAAAGCCCCAACCGCTTCATCTCCTGCACGACTGCATCGCGGTCAGCATCAAAATACACCGTTGCGCGGCCGACGCACGCGATGCCCCGCTTAAGCGCCGCACGGATGCGCTCGGCGCATACCTCGTAGCTGTCCCGCCCGTCCTTGAGCGGACGCTGCCTGTTCTGGATTTCCTTTGGGCCGTCGATGCTCACCAGCAGATTCATCTTGGGAAGCGCCGCGAAGAAATCCAGTTGAGCATCCGTCATCAGCGTCATATTGGTCGCCATGCCGTAGGTCAGCTTTCCCGCACCAAACAGCTTTTCAGCATACTCAACGCTTTCCCGGATCACGGGGAAATTCATCATCGGTTCGCCGCCGAAGAACACGATGCCCGCCTCTTCCGGCTTCTCGCATAACGCATGAAACCAGTCGATCGCCCGATGCGCGGTATCCGCCGTCATCATTCCCCGCTGATGATAGCTGCCGTCGCTGCCATAGCAATAGATACAGCCCATGTTGCAGTTCTGCGCCACGAACAGCTCCATGATAACCAGCCGTTTCTTGGCGGCATGCCGGCGATAGGCCTGTACCGCGCGCGCTGTTTCTGCCTTTTCATCCCATGGCATTTGATCCACAAGGCGATAGCGCTCAAGCAGTGCCCGAAACGAATCATGGGCGCATCGCTTCCTCTGAATCGCCTGAAGCAGCGGCACATCCTCTTTGGAAACCATGCTGTGCATCAGGGATTTGGTCTTGAGCAGAAACCATTGCCCATTCACCTCAAAGAGATCAAAGGGCTTTACAAACAATTCCATCCTGCTTCTCCTTATGAATCAAACAACGTTCTAAGCGCCTGCTGCGAAACAGGCGCGCCGGAAAACTGCGTCTTGAGCCGAATGAGCAGCGCTGAGCACGCCGCATCCGGCTCTTCCTTGTCCGGCATCGCACGCAGCAGCACATCCAGCGGATCATCGCACAGCCAGCGGGTTTTAACCATATTCCAGACTTCAGCCGCGTAGAAAGTCGAGATCAGCCGGCCAATTCGCTCCATCGCCGTGCCCTCATGCTTGAGACGGGCAGCCAGCGCAAGCGCGCTCATTTCTGCACGCTCCTCCTGCGCGACGATCGCCGTCAGATACTGCTCCAGATACGCAGGCAGCTCTTCCAGCCGCCCCAGCATCAGCAGCACAGCCGCCTTGAGCCGGTAAACGGGAATAGGGAGCGCAGGCCGTGAGCTTCGACCCTCCCACATATTCAGACCGGCAAGCAGCGCTTTCAGCGTCCGTTCATCCCTGTTTTCCCGATACTGCCCAATGCTGGACAAAGACGCATAGGCGTTTTTCCTGCGCAGAAGCTGCCGGGTAACTCCCGGATGGCTCACGCCGGGAAGGAGAATCATGTATGCCGGAAACCCCAGATAGGAGACGTCGCGGATCAGGACGTCATCCGACAGAGCCAGCGCCAAAGACATATAACGCTTAAGCATCTGCGTGTTATCCGCTCCATCCACATCCCATGCCGGCGCGCATACGTATGTCGGCGGATCGGCAAAAAAACCGTGCGGCAATACGCCCATGCCGTTTGAATACATATTCACCAGATTGACATATGGATCAATCTTCGTGCAATCCCGGCCGATGGGAATCAGCCGCGCGTCGCTTTGGCGGCTGTCCGCAGGGTCATAGCCCTGCAAAAGCTCCGTCAGGCAGCGTTCAATCGCCACAGGCCGGGATGGATGACTGCCGAAGCTGGCGCGGTAGCGATGCTTTTGTGTATCCAGCAGCACGGCAGCGCACACCGGCAGACCCTTGCCAAGGGAGCAATCCTTCACCAGAATGCGGTAGGGACCTGCTGCCTCAATTTCCTCAATGATGGCCCGGATCACATCGTAGTGCAGGTATTCTTCCGGCTCAATATCCGGCGGAACTGCATTTGCGCCGAGAATCTCCGCGATAGCGTAACGCTCAAAGATCTCCGAAAAGCCCTGAACTAGCGCTTCCTGCGGCGTATTGCCTGCACACATGCCGTTGGACCCCTGCATCCAGACATAATTCTGCCAGATGTCCGTCACGCGACCCTCTTTTACGCTGTAAAAAGGCCACACAATCAGCCTTTCATCCTCCCGCAGGCGGCCGGCACGATAGTCGCTGACCACCTGCATGCGCTCCTTCTGCCCGCAGGCAAGCAGGAAGCTGCCGCGATAATAATCTGCGACGATCCTCTGAGAAAACGCATCCTTCGCCTGACATACTTCATCCGGCGTAAGCTGCTTCTCATCGGGAAACAGCGAAAAGCCGCCTTCTGCCAGTGCCTCGCTCGAAACCCGATTGAGCGGAATCAGAAACATATTCTGCAGCCGTTCCATGAATTCGCCGTATGCGCTGGCCAGCGCATAGCTGCGCTCGCTGCCCTTTCCGTTTGTGCTCATGCCCAGTGCATCCGCATGCAGACGTACCGAAAAAGCATGCGGTTCCACGTCTTGCGCTGCAGTGCGCTTCTTCCAGCTTTCCTCGGCGCCAATGCCAAGCGCTTTCAGAATTCCGCGTATCCTTTCCACGGTCTGGCGAGGATCCGCTTCCTTTTTGCGATCATAGTTCATGCTTTCTCCTCCGAAGCCCCGGGCTTTGCGCGAATACCACGCAGCCACGCCCGATCCTGCGCATTGAGCATATGCTCCGTATGGATTGCCAGCTCTGCGCACAAGCGCCGATACTGGCAGAAGGTGTCAAAGGTACGATGGATCGTCGGCGCCTCGTCGGGCATGCCGACGTCACAGTAGCTCTCGTGCATGCAGCTTCCGCCGCACGTAAATCGAAGGAAACAGTCGCGGCAGCGCTCCTGATGAAAGCCGACGTGATCGGCAAACTCTCCAGTATGCAGCTGATCAAAAGGCGTGCAAATGCTGCCCATGCGCATTTCCTTCACGCCAACGAAGCGGTGACAGGGATAGATGTCCCCCTTGACATCCACAGCAACCATGGTCCGCCCGCCGCCGCAGGAAAGCATATTGCGCGACGGATTCCATCCCCTGCCCACAGCGTTCATGAACTCCTGATCAAACGACAGCCTGCGATAAGCCTCTTCGTCTCTTTCTTTGATGGCATTCAGATAACGGCGGGTCTTTTCCGGATAGGTAGCAACCAACACGCGATACCAGTCCTGCTTGTCTTTGAGCACTGTGCCGCTGATCAGGCTGCCGGAAGCACCGTTGATGTAACCGTATCGAAAGCCGATTTGAAGCAGATCATCGGTCATCTGCTCCATGTCCCCCTCGCCGTAGAGCGTGCCTCGTCCGCAGCTTGCCGGCAGAACCGATAAGGCTTTTCGGATGTTCTGCGAAACGGTTTCATACGAATCCGCGCCGCTGGCATAGCGGCGATACAGGCGCTGCATCTGCCCGTCGAAGCTGATGAGCAGGCTGACCCGGCGGCTTTTGAAAAAAGCGAGCATCTCATCGGTGAGCAGCGTCAAATTGGTGGTGATGGAAAACGAAATATCCTTCCTGCCGCGCTCATCGTGCAGATACTCAATCGCACGCTTGATCATCGGATAATTGAGCAGCGGCTCGCCGCC
>JAFXCE010000083.1 GCA_017521565.1 Clostridia bacterium
CCTGTGCATTCATCCCTTCAATGATGGAAACGGCAGAATGAGCAGGCTGCTCACTACGCTGCTGTTGTACAGAAATGGTTTCTATGTCGGCAAGTACATCTCTCACGAGGCAAAGATCGCTAAGAACAAGGATTTGTACTACGATGCACTCAGGCAATCACAGACCGGATGGGATGAAGAAACGGAAGATGCAGTACCTTTTATCAAATATCTTCTCGGTACCATCCTCGCGGCCTACAGGGATTTTGAGGATCGCTTCGCACTAGTCGAAAAGAAACTGCCCGCCATCGAAATGGTCAGGCAGGCTTCTATGAACAAACTCGGAAGGTTCACCAAGCAGGATATCCGGGAACTCTGTCCCAGCCTCAGTGTCAGTGCCATTGAAGGTGCGCTGCGCAAGCTGGTCGAAGCCGGCGAAATCAAGCGCGAAGGCAGCGGCAAAAACACTTGCTACTACAGGCTCAAATAATCATCGTCGATTGGCATCTGCTCATTACGGGCAGATGCTTTTTCTTTTGGTTCTCTCATTTTAGTCCCCTCCATGTCCAGTTTTTGCTTATCACTTTTGAAAAAAAGGTTCAATACCCCCGGTCCCGAATTTCGCGAAAATTCACGCGAGAGGGCCGCGCGGTCTTCTAGGAATCGCTCCCAGAGATTTGATCCCCCCTCCCCCCGGTGCGCACACCTGCCGTGCGGGCCATATGTCCGTGGTTACCATCAGCGCCCACGCACACGCAAGCACACATAGCGATGAGGCCCTGCGGCAGACCAGCTGCATCGCTGTACACCACCAGAGCATCAGTCAGCGCGTAGCGTCGTACCAACTGCGCCGGGCTCCGCCACATACCACCTGTTCGTCGCGCCTACCCACAAGTGCCTCCGTGTTGCGCACGTTTGGCTCATCCTGGCGCTTTGCCGTACTTACGAGGAACAGCCCCACCGGGCAGCACGCGCCAACGTGGCCCCAAATTCGCCTAAATCCTGCCAAACCAAATGGTTCCAAACCTTCCGAGCCGATCTTGCGCCGCTTATCATCAACCGTTGCCCAACCCACCTGTGTACGTAGTGCCATCCCAGCCGGATCGCTACCCACTGAACATCGGATCAAAGGAAACCCTGAGCCTGTCGCCGCGAAAAGCTACACAAACCCCGTATCCAGATCATGCTGCCGGATACACATCCGTAAACCACATCCTTTGCGCTATATAGGAAGTCGCTCCGGCGGCTTTTTTTGTTTGTCTCATCAGCGCTGATTCTCGCCGAAATGATTGTGCTTTCGGTCGTGTTGCTATTGTCGCGGCACAGAGTGATGAATGTGTCACGCGAAGCTACCGGCCGCAGGCGGGAAAAGCCGCCGGGCACAAGGAGAACCCAGATGAAAAAACAGACTTTTGGCATCGAGATTGAAACCACTGGCTTGGGCAGGGAACGCACAGCCAAAGCCATCGCCGCCTTTTTCGGTACGCAGGCCCGTTACGTCAACCACCATCTCGGCGACTGGCACATCCCCATGCCTGATGGCCGCAAGTGGATCGTTGAGCGCGACGCCTCCGTGACCGATCCCGCAGCAGAGGTGGTCAGCCCGGTGTGCCGCTGGGAGGACATCGAGATGGTACAGGCGGTTGTCCGGTGCATCAAGCAGGCCGGCGCTCGGGTGGACGGCAGCTGCGGCATCCACATCCATGTAGGCCTTGGAGAGCACACCCCGCAGAGCCTCCGCCGGCTGGTGAACATTGTGAATGCCAAAGAGGACCTGCTGACCATGGCGCTTGGCATCAGCCCTAACCGCCGCCAGCGCTGGTGCAAGCCGGTCGACCCCAACTTCCTGAGGCAGATCAATCTGCGTAAGCCCGCCAGCATGAACGCCTTTGCAGCCATCTGGTACCGCAGCCAGGGCGGCTACACCGACTGGGCCATCAATGCCGACGATCACTACGACAGCACGCGCTATCACCTGCTCAACCTCCACGCGACCTTCTCCACCGAACGCCCGGCACACACCATCGAGTTCCGAGCCTTCAACGGCACGCTGCATGCCGGCAAGATCAAGGCATACATCCAGCTCTGCCTGGCCATCAGCGCACAGGCCCTGACCACCAAGGCAGCAAGCCCAGCGCGCCCGCAGACGGATAACCCCAAGTACACCTTCCGGTGCTGGCTCCTGCGGCTGGGCTTCATCGGCCCGGAGTTCGAAACCGCTCGCCAGCATCTGCTTGCGAATCTCCCCGGCAACGCGGCATGGAGGCAGGCAACTTCCTCCAGCCGGGTTTCCTGATTTCCCTTTTTCCCCGCCTGATGAGGACCCGGCGGTTCCGGGTCGAAACGCAGCCTGCGTCGCGGGAAGCCGCACAGCTATCAAATCAAGGAGGCATTGCGCATGGCAAAACTGGACCTTTACACCTGCATGGACATCTTCGACTGGTTCGATGACAACACATTCGAGTACATCAACCACATCCTCACCAGCAAGGCAAACGGCGAGCAGCGCGTTCGCTCCGCTATGCCGGCTATCCGGCAGCATGCCCGCTGGCTCCTGAATCTGCACCGCGATACAGACTGCGCCTATCCGGAAGAAACCCTTCCCAAATCCGCTTGACTTATCCGCCTGGCAGAGTGATGAATACACGCGTGGCAGTTTGGGCTGACTGCACAACATGCTGGAGGAAGATCTTCACAGCTTCCAAATCCGCATCGGTATCCATGGAAAACGTGATCTGTTCACAGGTGATGTCAATGCCCGTAAGCGCGCCAGCTGCTTTCAAATCCAGCAAGGATTGGACTGCCGACTCCAATGTGTCTGTTGGCATACTGTTCACTGCTCTCTCTGGAATATGCAGCGCTAACATGCAGCAGGCCTTTCTGATCAGCCACTGCTTGCTGTACAGCATACTGAACAAGTTCCGGAGGTTCACTGACGTGTATCCCTTCAGCGGAATCTGGATGCCTGATGCTGTGCTGCCTACCGGCTCTTGAATCTGCTTAGGCTGCGCTGTGATGATGCCCTGCATCTCCAGAAAAGGAAAGATCCCGTCCAGATCATTTCCGGACAGGATCCCTTCACGCGACAGGTGGATGTCGCCGATCTGATATGCAAATGTGGGCGGGCCGAGGTACACAGCGCGGGTGTTCATATACTGCGCAAGCGCGCTGGCCAGTTCCCGGCGGTTAATGATGTTCGCTTCAATCGTCATGAGATGCCCTCCTTTCTTGGGTAGGACATTCATCACTCTGAATGGGGGAAAAGTCAAGACAATACTAGCCAAACAATCACTGCATAAATTCTTTGCGATACAAACTCGGAGACGTTCCCGTGTAGCGCTTGAAGAGGCTGCTGAAATAGCGCGCATCCTCAATACCTACTTTTTCTGCAACGTCGCTTACCTTGATATTGGTTTCCCGAAGCAGGCGCGCTGCCTGCTCCATGCGCAGCCGGTTCATGTATTCCGACACACCGATGCCCATTTCCTTCTTGAAGATCCGGCTGAGATATGCCGTGTTGGTATGGATATACTTCGCCACATCCGTAAGGCTGAGGGATGGATTATAGTAATTCTGATTGATGTATGTGACAGCCAGAATCGATATCTTGCCCGGACAGCCAGGCTTTCTTTTCTGTGGAAAAAAGCATTCCAGGAGAAAAGCTCTCATAGCTGCATACTGCTCTTCAATACTGATGAAGCTGCCCATCTGCGGAAAGTCGTCCACCCTGTGAATCGGCACGCCCAGAATCAGGCCCATTGAACGCACCTTCTGCCTGAGCAGGAAATACGCATCGAGGCAAAATGAAAGATCCTGACAGGCCTTCAGATGGCCAAGCACCAGCTGATGGAGCAATTTTTCAGAAAGCTCCGTCTCCTGCTGATAAACCGCATTGGCAAAATCCTCAATCATGCGCTCAGCTTCCACCATGCTATAGGCAACCCGTCGCTCCTCCATCATCTCCTGCGTCAGCGGCTGGCTTGTGCGATGGAAGAACGCGAGATCATGCAGATGCATGAGCTTCCCGAATTCCGCCTGCATCTGATCATAGCTTTCAATCCGGTCGGATACCGCCATGATATTGCTGAAATACGGATTCTTCACGCCGGCTTTTCGGTACTGTTCATCCAGCATATTCGAAATGCGCCTTGCGCAGGGCAGGGGATCAAACCTCGTGCGATGCGGAGAGATGATAATGATGATGCGCTTGGAGTAATCGTAGTTCAGCACGCCGAGCTGATAATCAAACCGCTCCTGCTGCGCCAGTTCGTCAAGGAATCCTCTCAGATGCGCAAACACCAGCTCGACAAAGTGCGATCTGTCCAGATTCAGCCTTTGGCTGTATTCCGTCTTCTTGACGCCGGTCAACAGGATATAACAGTTCTCCTCATCGATACCCAGCTGTATCCCCGTATCGCGCTGCATGATCTGAATCTGCTCCCGGCTCTGCCCAAAGAGCATCTCATTGATGATGTACAACCGGCAATACATCTGCCAGTTCATATCCACGCCCATCGTCATCCCTCCCTCTTCATGATTGTAATGGATTTGATTCCCAATGAAAAGTGTTTTACAAAAATCGGGCTGCAAAGCAGCGCTTCACAGCCCGTTGAGATATACGATGATCTTCTGATTACTTGGCAAGGATCTGCGCAGCAACCTGACCGCCTTCAAAGATATTGATGGTGGTCGG
Source organism: Clostridia bacterium (assembly GCA_017521565.1). GTDB lineage: Bacteria > Bacillota > Clostridia > Christensenellales > Aristaeellaceae > Ventricola. The sequence goes on from JAFXCE010000083.1 coordinate 4,673, forward strand.
CGCGCCGCCGAACAGGCCGTCGCCGGCGAGCTCGCCGATGGCGTAGACGTTCTCAATCACAGTGCCGTCGGTCTTCACAACGTTCAGGTTGTCATCGACCTTGATGCCGCCCAGGGTTACCTGCACGCCCGGCTGGGTGTGCGCAGCGTAGTACGGCGCGGTCTCCAGCGCGGTGTTCATGTACATGGTGCGGCCGAAGGCCTCGTCCTTTTCATTCTTCACGTAACCGCCGTAAACTTCAAGGGTCTTTTTCAGGTTCTCAACCGGAGCGCCGATGATTTCAGCCAGCTCTTCGATGGTTTCCGCCTTCTTGATGTAGCCGGTCTCCACGAAGCCCTGCAGACGCTTGGAAGAGTCGATGCTCACCTGGTCCATGACCAGATAGCACATGCCGCCCTCCTGAGCCTGCATGTGGCCGGAAAGGGTGGTGTAGTCGGTGATGTACTCGTCGCAGAAGCGCTCGCCATTGGTGTTGACCATGATCGCGCCGGCAGTGCGGGCAGCGCTCAGAGAAACCGCCGCACCAGCGGTGGTGCAGACAGACGGATTCAGGCGGACGTTGTCGATCTGCTCAAGGTCAGCGCCCACAGCTTCCAGCATCGCATGGCCGTCGCCGGTATTGCCGGCAGCGGTGGTAGACGGGATGCCGGTCCACTTCGGAGAATACTTGGCGATGGCTTCCTGGCTCGCGCCGTAGCCGCCGGTCGCCATGACGATGTTCTCGGCATAGATATTGTACTGGCCGCCCTCGTCCTCAGCGACGATGCCCTTGATCACGCCGTTTTCCTCGATGAGGGAGACAGCCTTGGTGTTCAGGCGGTAGTTGACGCCGGTCTTCTCCAGTTCAGCCTTCATCTTGCTGACCATCTCCACGCCCAGGGAACTGCCGTCGGAGGTGCCGATCTGGTAGTAGGACATCGGGCGGGTGAAGTCAGCGCCGATGCTCAGGAACCAGTCAAGGATGTTCTGGGAATCCTTGAACATCGCGGTCAGGCGCTCAGCGTTGAAATCCGGGTTCAGCTTGAGCTGCTTGGCGACATAATCCTCGATGGACATGGTAGCCACACCGGCATCCTTCTGCTGCTGGGTATCCATAACAACCAGATAGGTCGCAGACAGCGTGGTCGCACCGCCGACCATGGACTGCTTTTCAATCAGCAGCACATCGTGACCGGCATTGGTCAGGTCGATCGCGGTCTTCATACCCGCGCCGCCTGCGCCGACAACGACAGTCTTCACGGTGATGTCCTCGGTCTTAGCAGCCGGAGCGTCAGCAGCAACTTCCTTGGTCTTCCAGGCTTCCGCGTCAATGCCTGCCTCGGTCAGCGCAGCGGCAGCGGCGTTCAGGATCGCGTTGCTGGTGTTGGTCGCACTGGCGATGACGTCGATGTTCAGGGACTGGGTCTCGACAATCGCAGCCGGGATCTTCTCGATCGGGGCATCCGCGATACCCGCAGTCTCCTTATGCTCGGTGACGCGCACGGCGGTCACAGCGCCGTCCTGAACATCCACCTCAACCTTGACCAGGCCGTTGTTGCCCTGCGCCTCGGCCGCAAAAGTATCGGCCATCGCGCCGGTCGCCATGCACAGCATTGCCAGCATGAGCATCAGGCTCAGAATCTTCTTCATCTTCTTTTCCTCCTTCTTATTTTCAAACACATTTGTGTCGGTTAAACGATGTAGGTAACGGGCTTGCGCGGCGCAAGATACTTGCTGTCCACACCGTCCCAAGCAGCCGCATAGCTGCGCGCGCCAACCGGGCAGACATGGCTGCAGCGCTGGCAGTGGATGCAGGCCTCGGCGTTGATTTCCATGTTCGCAGCAATCGCGCCCGCCGGGCACTCGCTGGCACACAAGCCGCAGCCCACGCAGGTCTCGGCATTCCACTTCTTTTCGATGGTGGATTCATACTTCGTGCCCAGATCCGCATTGCCCTCAACCGTGATGGCAGTCAGATTGCCGCCAGCCAGCTTCGCCTTGATGCTTTCGGCGAACTCGCGGATCGCCGCATGATCAGCGACATCCGGACGGCTGTGGCCGGAGCGCGCACCGAAGATATGCGGAGTGACGATCTGGATCGCACCGATGACGACAAAGCCGTTGCGGCTGGCGATCGCATGGGTCTGCGCAAAGTTATTCTCCGCAGCGCGGTTGCCAAAGGCAGTCATGATGATGCACGGCGTGTTGTTGCCCTTGAGGTTTTCAAACAGGCCCGGCGCATGCGGGATGCTGCCCGCGTAGGACGGCGCGGCAAAGATCGCCAGCTCATCCTTGGCAAAGGTGATCTCATTCTCGCGGCTCTTCAGAGACGTCTGATCGATCATCTCCGGCATCTCGGTCAGCATGCTGGCGAGCAGATAGGCGGCGTTCATCGTGCCGCCCGTCGGGGAGCACACCGCCGCGCGCACCTTGAGTTCCTTCTTCTCTTCCTCAGCAAAGGCCATCGCGCCGCCACCGGCAAGCATCGCGCTGACGCCCACGGTAGTCATCGCAGTTTTCTTGAGAAAATCGCGTCTGGACAGATTTGCCATATGTCATTCTCCTCTTCTTTCTCTATTTTTGTGTGGAAGTATTCTTGTTTCCTTGTCAGAATTATAACACTATGTCCATACGCAAAATGTTTGAATTTTTTACCTTCTGTTTGCAATCTTTACTGTTTTAATATTTTTACCTTCTTCATTTCAAATCTTCCGGTTTTCATTGTATATTCAAACAAAATTGAATTCTCTAAATCAACGCGATACATATTACAGAATTATCTCTGACATCCGATCCATTGTCACATACGTTATACTGTTTTGCTCTGCATTTTATACTCGGGACGATTCCCTCAGGTGGGTGCAAAATTTTTCTCCACACAATATGTTTTTCTGCCGTGTTCTCTTCGCAATCCCCTCCCCGGGACAAACCCATCGCAGAAAACAGCGCTAACCGTCTCAAATCTCCTCAAAAGCAGTCCAAATTGTGCTGATTTTACTCAATTTCTGCTTGAAAACACCAAACGAACACAAAAAATCCATCAGGCATTGTATCAATACCTGATGGATTTCATGGCTAAAGAGGCAAATTGTGATACAAGGGACGGAGGCAGGACCCAGTGGGTGCATCATTTCATATCATGAATCCAGCATACGCCCGCTTCGAATCTTGTCCAGTACACGATCAATCATCAACAAGCTTTGTGTCGTTCATGGTGTTCTGCATTTGTTTCCCCTATATCACGGATCAAAGCGTTTTCAAAAATTCTCCCAGCCTGTGCGCAATGATTGCATGTCCCTCGTCGCTGGGATGCAGGCCGTCGGGCATCAGGCGCTCGCGGCAGGCTTCAACCTCCGGCTGCATACCGCTGGTCGCCCATAGATCCAGCACCGGGATCGCATAATACGCCGCAACCTCCATCAGGATATCGCGGTAGTCCTTCAGCGTGCCGCGCACATCCAGCTTGCGGTCCGTACCATCGCCCTCCGGGTTATTCTCATCCAGGCGATGCAGAGGCGACATAAATACAATGGGTTTGCCGCAGAATCGCTCTATCAATCCGCTCATCAGATAATGGCATGCACCGTAAAACGTATCCGGTGCACGATCATCAAACGTGCCAATGGGCGCGTCACCGTGTCCATAGTCGTTCGTACAGCCGAAGACGACCACCGCATCTGCAGATAGATCCATTTCATGCATACGCAGACAGAAATCCCTCTCGTGGATTTCGCCCGTATTCACACGCTGGCGTGCAATGCGCGATCCGCCGATGCCATCAACATTCACCTTCACACCATACAGTCTGGCAAATACATCGGCATAGCGGTTTTCCACGCAGCTCGCACCGACGCCCTCGGTAATACTGTCGCCCAGAATATTGATCGTTGCGCCTTTGAGTTCCATAACAAAGTCCTTTCTTGGAGCTTACATCTCCACCCAGAGATCAATCTCCGTCCCCTTCTCCACCTTGCAGCGGTTTGAATCCAGTTGGCAAAAAAGCCTCCGGCATAACACGCCGGAGGCCGAGAATGATTTTAGCAATACTTTTCGATCGCAGCACGGATGCGCGCGGCAACGGCCTCGACCTTGGGCATATCCTCTTCAGTCACGCCAACCATCGGCCTGTGTACGGAACCAAGCTCCAGGCCTTCATTGATCTGCAGCACCTTCTTGATCACCGCGTACATATGGCCGCGGCAGGAACACAGGCCGCCAATGATGGCGTTAACTTCGTGCTGAATCGGCTGCGCCTCCACGAACTTGCCGGCCTTCACCAGCTCGTCCATCTTCAGGAACAGCTCCGGCATGGCCGCATAGGTGCCGCCGATGCCGCCGCACGCGCCGATCGCACGGCCGGCGATGAACTGCTCATCCGGACCATTGAAGACCACGCAGTTCTCGCCGCCGGCGTTCACAAAGCTCTGAATGTCCTGAACGGGCATGGAAGAGTTCTTCACACCGATGACGCGCGGATTCTTGCGCATCTCCTTGAAGAGGTTGACGCTCAGCGCCACACCGGCCAGCTGCGGAATGTTGTAGATAATGAAATCGGTATTCGGCGCAGCGGCGGAAATATCGTTCCAGTACTGCGCGATGGCATAGTCCGGCAGACGGAAGTAGATCGGCGGGATGGACGCAATGGCGTCGACGCCCAGCTTCTCGGCATGGGCGGCCAGCTGCGCGCTCTCCTCGGTGTTGTTGCAGGCCACATGCGCGATGATCGTGCACTCGCCCTTAACCTCTTCCATCACGGCTTCCAGGGTCAGCATGCGCTCTTCCTTCTCCAGGTAGATGCACTCGCCGGAGGAGCCTCCCACGTACAGGCCCTTGACACCCTTATTCACCAGATGGCGCGCCAGCTTCTTGGTGCCTTCCACGCTCACCTTGCCATTTTCATCGTAGCAGGCATAGAACGCCGGGATTACGCCATGATACTTTTCAAGATTGCTCATATCTGTTTTTCCTTTTCTTGCATCAGTTTCTGTTCTTCATACGATGGTCATTATACACAGGTATGCATCCGTTTTCAAGCACATCGCTGCGCAAATACGCTCCATTGCTTCGTACATCCAACTTTCTGATAAGCGAGTTTTGCAAGCGCTATTTGCGCAAGCGACAATCCTGAAAGCAGGTACTGCCCGCTTAGCCCTTGACGGCGCCCATGGTGATGCCGCGGGTGAAGAACTTCTGGAACATCAGGAAGATGATGATGATCGGCACGGAACCCAGAGACGCGCCGGCCATGATCAGGCCGTAGTCCGTGGACAGCTCGCTCTGCAGCTTGGCGATACCCAGCGAAATGGTGAGCACGTTGGTATCGTTGAGCATGATCAGCTGCAGGAAGTAATCATTCCACGCAGTGATGAACGTAAAGATCGCCAGTGCGCCGACACCCGGCTTGATCATCGGGAAGACGATCTGAGTAAAGGTACGCGCTTCGCCCGCGCCGTCGATCTTTGCCGCCTCCAGCAGCTCGCCCGGAATGTTCTCGGCGAACTGCTTCATGAGGAACACGCCAAAAGGCCAGCCGACCGTGGGAAGAATCACAGCCCAGAGGGTATTGTGCAGGTTGAGGAACGCCATCTCCTTGAGCAGCGGAATGAGGATGACCTGCTTGGGCAGCGCCATCGCGCACACGAAGATCGAGAAGATGATCGTGCGGCCGACAAAGCGCTTCTTCGCCAGCGCATAGCCGCCC
>JAFXCE010000084.1 GCA_017521565.1 Clostridia bacterium
AAATCCTTTCCCGGGAAGCCCGCATAGTCGCGACCTCCGTCGCTCCTTGCGGTTTCCCACGCTCCGCCTCGCCCATTGCGCCCACCGGGCGCGCTCGGCCCGGGAAGCCCGCATAGTCGCGGCCTCCGTCGCTCCTTGCGGTTTCCCACGCTCCGCCTCGCCCATTGCGCCCACCGGGCGCGCTCGGCCCGGGAAGCCCGCATAGTCGCGACCTCCGTCGCTCCTTGCGGTTTCCCACGCTCCGCCTCGCCCATTGCGCCCACCGGGCGCGCTCGGCCCGGGAAGCCCGCATAGTCGCGACCTCCGTCACTCCTTGCGGTTTCCCACGCTCCGCCTCGCCCATTGCGCCCACCGGGCGCGCTCGGCTACGGTGCCAGCGGGTCAAACCCCTTCGCCGGTCTTGCCTTTGCCTGCGCCCTCGGCGCAATCGGCCTTGACATCAGAAAATACCGTGTCTCATCGTAAATGTGATCCTCTGCGCTTGTGTCAATGTCCTCCGGCTTTTTCCTGTCGTACACCAGCGCCGGGATCGTCCGGATAAAATCCCTGCATGTCGAAAACACATACAGCATGGGTCTGCCGTCCTCGCCGAACTTCAGCCGCTCATGCAGCTGCATCTTGCCCGGCAGTCGCGTGTTGTCTCCTTTGTGGAAGATGACGCCAGAAAACACCTTGCGGATCTGTTCCTCCACGCTCATTCCCCGGCTCCTGTCCCAGATTGCCGGATCGGCAATCCCCATCGGCCGGATTCCATCCTCAAATTCGCTTTCAAGCAATTCCGCCAGTCCCTGCGCAATTTCTCCCGGCGACAGCATCACGCCCGTGTTCGGTTCTCCCTCCACGCAGCCATATAGCTCCTTGTAACGGTAAGCCCGCCCTTCCTCGTCAACAGCCCATACCCCAAATGAAAATGGCCGCGTATATCCGTGATCAAAGCTCACATACCGCGGCCAGTGATAGGGAATCGCAAACGGACGAATGACATGCGTGTACAGACCATCGCCATAATGCGCCGGATTGTCTTGAAACTCCGGAAACGCCTGCCCGTCAAATGCGTCCCATTTTCCGTGCAGCAGCGCTTCCCGCAGCGCCTGCGGCTTCTGTTCCAGTTCAATCACATAGTCGGCGCTGATGTGCGGGTTCTCCGTCGCCAGCGCCGGAATGTATTCCACCCGCCGCACAGCCACGCTGCCCAGCACCTCGCTCCTCACCGGAATCTCGCGTACCTGCCGCCCGCCGTCCGTCGCATCCACAAACCTCGCCTTTACCCACGCGTGTCCCGGTCCTCCCGGGTTGCTCGCGCAGCGCACGCATGGCACAATCCCCAGCTTTTTCTGCGCCCTCAGTCTCGTCCTCAGGTAGTCGTACATTCCCTTTGTGAAATGCGTCAGCTCGTCAAAGTACAGCCAGTGGATCTCCGCTCCCTGGTATTTGAGCAGCCCTTCCCCCTCGTTCTGCAGGTGGCAAAAGTGTGCAACGCTCCCGTTGGTGAATCTCATCTCGTGCGTACCCGCCGTGTATTTGCCCAGCTCCTTGGGGACGATCGACAGCATCGTGCGTACCAGCGTCATCTCAAGCTCCGGATATGTCCGCCGGAAAAGATATGCATGCGTTTGCGGATAGGTCATGCATCTCAAAAACGCATCCCAGCAAATCGCATAGCTCTTCCCGCCGCCTGCCGCCCCGCCATAGAGCACCTCATCCGCCTCACTCGCGTGAAAGGCTCTCTGCTTGTCCGTCGGCTGGTAGGATAGCGTCAGTTCCATTCGCCCTCATCCTCCCTCTTGGGAAGCCCCAGCTTCGGCGCGCCGCCTGCAAAGCGGATCGTCACATCCGTTTTCTGCTCCTTCTCCACGCGGACGCCAGCCCGGTCAAGGATGTCCTTCGCCGCCCGCTGGCTTACGGATTCCGTCTCCACCATGAGCAGCGCAGCCTGCTTCTTCGCCGCCTCCTCCGCGCTCTCGTTGACACAGATCTGCGCGCGCAGCTTTGCCGCCTCGCTCTTCGCGCGGTACGGCGCAAGCGCCTTCGGATCGCTGAGCACCGCATTCACCGCCCGCACCGTCACGCCGAGCCGCCGTGCAATCTCTTCTGCCTCCAGCCCCTCCTCAAAGTACGCCGTCAGCGCAGCCTCCCGCTTCCTCTCCGATAATCTCCCCATCTTTCCCCTCCTTTCGCCTGCAAAAACCAGCCTGCCTCTGCCGACTTGCTGCTGGCTTCCTCTTCTTCGCAGTTTTCAGTTATGCAAAAAACCGCCTCTTCCGAAGCGGTTTTTCGCCTGTTCTCTTTTCGCTGAGTATATCTTATCACAGCGCTTCTCTATCTATCAAGCCGACATTTTGCGACATTTTCCTCCTCATGCATCCCGCTCAATCTCCGCCCGGTATCTTTCACACTGCCGCTTGCATCGGTCAATCGCTTCCGCCGTCTCCTCCATGCTCAGCGCCGCCAGATAATACAGCGCGCAGAACGCATATAGTTCCGGCCGCATCTGATCCATCTCCGTCCGTGCAGCTTGTTCGTATTCCCGCAGCCGTTCGCTCTCCTTTGCAATCATCTCGCGCATGGCCTCGCGTTTCTCATAACGCAGCATAATGCCGCTCTGTGCGCAGCCGCCTCCCCTTGGCCCTGCGTCCATCCTCGGCGACCGGATCCCATCCGCTGTATACTCCTTCATCCTCCCGTTCATCCGCTGCACCAGCTGCGCCTGGGCTCGTACCCTTCGCATCTTCTCCCCACGCCTCATCTCATCCCTCCCTCTCAACGCGAACATTTGTTCCCATTATAACCATCAAGCAGAATTCAGTCAAGCCTAAAAAGAAAAAAGCGGCCAATGGCCGCCTTGAACTGCACTCCATTTCCGAACCTCATGAAGCATAAAGAAAAAGCCTTCCCCGTTTGGAAGGCTTGATGGATGATTTCTTCTGTAGAGGAGGGGCTCTGCTCCTCCCCCATGGCGCGTCAGCGGCAAATCGCCGGCTCCTTCGTCATCTCAATTCCGGAACGGCCTTCTGTACCGCCATCACAATCACCGGAATCAGCAGGATATGCACGATGATGCCCGGTACGGCATTGGCAAATGCACCCGCGAGGAACGCACTCATCGTGAACGCGCCGCCGCCAAGCCCCATCAGCGCCGCCATCGCGACGCCCCAGACCGCCCGGCCGATCAGCATCGCGCCGATCAGCGCCGCATAGACCGAACTGCGCTTCTTGGGCAGCGCGCGCAGGATCATCCCCGCAGCGATACCATAGGCCGCCAGCTCAAAGCACATGCCCGCCGCGCTGGGATACAGCTTCGGCATGCCAAAGAGCATGAACCGCAGCAGCGGCGCGATCGCGCCTACCAGACCTGCATATGCCGGTCCGCACAGCAGGCCGCACAGCAGCACCGGGATGTGCATCGGGCAGAGCATGTTGCCGATCTGCTGGATCTGCCCCGTGATAAACGGCAGAACCATGCACAGCGCCAGGCACGCCGCGCTGACCGCCAGCTTCAATACGTTTGCTTTGTTTGTTTTCTTCATTTTGTATCGCTCCATTGCGTGTTGTTCTGTTCCAGCTGCCTTGTATTGTATCGCACTGCGGCAGGAATTGCAAGAACAAGCAGCCTGCGCCGCGGTCAAAAGAAAAAGAAAAAGCCACAGCGTTTGCTGTGGCTTTGGCACCTCCAAGGGGAATCGAACCCCTGATTTTGCCTTGAGAGGGCAACGTCTTAACCGCTTGACCATGGAGGCAGATGGCTGGGGAACTAGGATTCGAACCTAGACAATACGAGTCAGAGTCGTAGGTGCTGCCGTTACACAATTCCCCAACGGATGAACTTGTCATCAACGGAAATGATTATACCAAATCCATCCGGCTTTGTCAACACTATTTTTCACTTTTTTAGATTTCGTCAAAAGCTCACTGCAATGCGGATGCTCTACCCTCTGTCACAGCAGCTTTCCGCCGTTCGCCGTCAGATGAAACCGGCAGCCCAGCTTCTGCGCTGCGCGCCGGCACATCAGCATCCGCTCTGTGAAGATCTCAAAATAATCCAGCACGGAGCTCATGCTCTCATCCAGCTCGATGTCCAGCGTGATCGCCTTCGCTTCCCCGTCGATCGTCACCCGGGAATTCACAACCGCATAGTTCACCCGGTCGTGGATGTCAAAATCCGCAGGACTCTGTGCGCGCACGCGGCTGCGGCGTACGTCGGTCTTGTCCGCGAGGATCAGCGCCGCGCTCACCGGGTCAACCGCTGTGCCGGTCTTCTCATCGTGGTTGCCGATTGCCGCCAGCAGCACCGCAATTTCCGTCGGCTCCATGCCCATGTCCCGCAGGATCGGGAACGCCATCGACGCGCCCAGATGCGCATGGTCGTTGCGGTTGATGCAGTTGCCAATGTCGTGCATGTAGCCGGCGATGCGCGCCAACTCGCATTCCCGCTCGCTGTAGCCCAGCCTGAACAGGATGTCCGCCGCCGTCGCCGCGGTCTTCATTGCGTGGCCCATGCCATGCTCGGTGAAGCCCAGCACGCCCAGGTTTGCGTTGCCCTTGTCCATATACGCGCGGATCTCCGCGCTGTTTCGGATGTCGTCAAACGTCATCATACGTCATCCCTCCTTGCATCATGGGGAACACCTCTTCCCTCACTCTGCCTCCGGCAGCGCGTACTTCTCCTTGTACGCCGCGCGCGCCTTCGCGAATTCCGCCGCATGCTGAGTACGCATGCTCTGGGTATATTCGTGCGCGTCCAGTTCGTCTGCCGGCAGCTGAATCTGATACACCGCAATGTTGGAGCAGTGATCCGACACGCGCTCAAAGCTCGTAGACACATCCTGCAGGATGAAGCCCAGCTCGATCGTGCACTCGCCCTTTCTCAAGCGGTCGATGTGGTGGCGCTTCACGCGGTTGTTGATGGAGTCAATCGCGCTCTCCAGCGGCTCAACGGTCTGCGCCAGCGCCATATCGCCGGTCTCAAAGCAGGTCACCGTCCGGTTCACGATATCGCGCACCGCCTCGCCAAATACCGCCAGTTCCGCCTTCGCCGCCTCGGAGAAGGTCAGCTTCTTTTCCGCCATCTCCTTCGCGGATTTCATCACGCTCGCCGCATGGTCGGAAATGCGCTCGAAATCGCTGATGGAATGCAGCAGCATCGCCACGGTGTGGCTGTCCTCTCGCGAGAGCTTCTGGTTGGACAGCTTCACCAGGTAGGTGCCCAGCTTGTCCTCATAATGGTCGATCTTGTCCTCCAGCGCACCGACGTGCTCGGCTGCGTCCTCGCTGTATGTGCCGCCAATCAGGTCGATCGCGCCGCTGATCGCCTCCAGCGTCAGCTGCGCCATGCGCCCCGCAATCACGCGGCACTGCTCCGCAGCAAAGGCCGGGGTTGTCAGGAAGCGCTCGTCCAGCAGCTGGAAGTCGTCGCTCTGCTCCTCCTCCTCGGCGTCGCGGATGGTCAGCGTCGCCAGCTTCACCAGCATCTGGTTAAACGGAAGCAGAACCAGCGTTGCAATCACGTTGAACGCCGTGTGGATCACCGCAATGCCGGCGGCATTCGCGCTATCGCCAAGGAATGCAAACGGCGCTACCGCATTGACCGCATAGAACACGACCATGAATAGGATCGTGCCAATCAGGTTGAAATATAGGTGAATCAGCGCCGCGCGCTTGGCGTTCTTCGTCGCGCCGATTGCGCTCAGCAGCGCCGTCACGCATGTGCCGATGTTTTGGCCCATGATGATCGGCAGCGCCGCGGAGTACTTCACCGCGCCCGTCACACACAGCGCCTGCAGGATACCGACGGACGCCGAGGAGGACTGGATAACCGCCGTGAGCACGAGGCCCGCGATCATGCCGAGGATCGGATTGGTGAACATCAGCAGGATGTTCGTAAATTCCGGCACGTTCGCCAGCGGCTTCACCGCCGCGCTCATCATGTCCATGCCGCACATCAGCACCGTAAACCCAACCAGAATCTGGCCGACACTCTGCTTCTTCTCCTTCTTGGAGAACAGGATGAACGCCACGCCGATGATCGCCATGATCGGGGTGAACGAGCTTGGCTTGAACAGCTTCACCAACACGCTGCCGCCCTCAAGGCCCGTCAGCGACAGAATCCACGAGGTGACCGTCGTACCGATATTCGCGCCCATGATGACGCTCGCAGCCTGGCTGAGCTTCATGATGCCCGAGTTCACAAAGCCGACGACCATGACCGTCGTCGCAGAGGAACTCTGGATGACCGCCGTCACCAGCGCGCCCAGCAGCACGCCCAAAATCGTGTTCTTCGTCAGCTTCTCCAGGATGCTCTCCAGCTTGCCGCCGGAGGTACGGGTCAGGCCCTCGCCCATGGTGTGCATACCATAAAGGAACAGCGCCAGACCACAGATCATATTCAATACGCCAAAGATGTCCATATTCTCGTTTCCTTTCTCAGGAATTCTCTGCGCCCCTTGTGATTCTTTATGCATTCTTAACGCAGATTCATCGGACGATTCTCTCCGATGATAACATCATATCAACACTGCGTAAACACGTCAAGACGCAAACATGCGAATCTGCGTAAAAAGGCGTAAAATCCGTCACTCCTTCACGACAAAAAACAGACCCTCCGTCTCCGGAAGGTCTGCTTGGTATGCACTTAGGGGTTCAGGCGGGTCGGGCCGCGGAAGATGAACATCGCTTCCTTGATCGTCATGCCCAGCAGCAGCATGGTCAGACGGTCGATGCCCAGGCCGAAGCCGCCGTGCGGCGGGCAGCCGTACTTGAAGAACTCGGTATAGAACTGAACGTCCTTATCCAGGCCCTTCTCCTTCGCCTGTGCGCAGAGCACGTCATAGCGGTGCTCGCGCTGCGCGCCGGTGGTGATCTCCACGCCGCGCCAGATCAGGTCGTAGCCCTGCGGCACGCCGTTCTCATCGCGCATGTGATAGAACGCGCGCTTCTCCGCGTCGAAGTCGGTAACCAGCAGGAACTCGTGGCCATACTTCTTCTTCACCCAGTCAAAGCTCAGATGCTCAGCCTCGGTGGTCAGGTCGCCCTTTTCGCTCTCCGGGATGGTGTAGCCGAATTCCTTCTCCAGCTCGTCGTACAGGTCGCGCAGCTTGATCTGCGGGAACGGCAGGGTCGGGACCTCCAGCGGCATACCGAAGACCTCTTCAAGCTCTTTGCCGTAAGCCTCCTTCACCTTGCCCAGCGCATAGGTCAGGATCTCCGCCTCCAGCGTCATGACGTCCTGATAGGACTCGATGAAGCTGAACTCCAGGTCAAAGCCGGAGAACTCGGTGGTATGCTTACTGGTGAAGCTCTTCTCCGCGCGGAACACCGGGCCCACCTCAAAGATGCGCTCCAGCCCGGAGGCCATGGCCATCTGCTTGTAGAACTGCGGGCTCTGCGCCAGGTACGCCTTGCGGTCGAAATAATCCACTTCGAATACATCCGCGCCGCTTTCGCTCGCCGCGCCAATGAGCTTCGGGGTGTGGATCTCCAGGAAGTTGCGCTCCAGCAGGAACTCGCGCATCGCCGCCACCAGGCAGGTCTGCTCCTTGAAGAGCAGCTGGTTCTTTTCGGTGCGCAGGTCAATCCAGCGGTAGTCGATACGCTGGTCGATGGAAGAGCGCGCGT
>JAFXCE010000085.1 GCA_017521565.1 Clostridia bacterium
CGCCCGTTTTGCAGTCGTAGCGGGCAAGGCCGATGCCGTCTGCAAGCCACACAGAGCCTGTGGTATCGAAATCCGCATCATAGATATATTCAACATCTTGGAGCCCAACTTCGGCTACGAGCTGTGGCCGCTCTGCTGCAAGCTGCTCCAAAGCTGCATCCTTTTCCTCGCAGGCGGGAAGCAGCGACAACCGGCGTTCCAGTTCCTGATCGTCGATCATGCCGCTATGCCACTGATAGAACGCCTGATTGATAATGGATGCCGCATGGTCGGGAGAAAATGCAAGTGCCTCTTCCCATGCTTTTTGCGCCAAATCGCCCTCTCCCAAGTCCAGCATGGAAAGCGCCTGATTGTTTAGGTTGTCTGCGGAAATACCGTCCATCTCCGGCAGTTCACGGGGATAGGCAGTGCCGACAAGCTGCTTGTAGATGGCTTTGAGTTCTTCTTCCACAAGGCCAAAGTCATGGGGCCTGTTTTCAGGCTCAGCCGCAAGGCACTTTGCAAGCAACTCTTTCAGCGCCTCCGGCATGGGGAGGCGGGTCATAGCGAAATATTCCCGGCAGTTCATGCCCGCAATGGGGCCGGTATCATAAGCGCCATTTGCCCAGGGCTTATAGCCCAGATACATTTCAAGGACACTGACCGCCCAGGAGTAGATGTCGGTCTTTCTTGTGAGGGGCTTTCCGTCCATCTGCTCCATGGAGCAGTAATGGGGAGAGCGCCCGCCGGAGGGGGTAATGATGGTCTTGCTGCCATCCATGGTGATGGAACCCATATCCACATCAAGATAAGTCAGCATAGCGCGGGCTTTTGCAAGGCCAAAGTCCGCCACCTTTGCAGACCACGCCTTTGTCAAAAGCAGGTTGTCCGGCTTTACGTCCTGATGGATGCGCCCCTGCTCATGGGCGTAGTGCAGACCACGGGCAAACTGAATGGCGATATCCAGAATGCGCATCTGCTGCTCATTTTCACTGCCCACATACAGGCTTTCGTCCTCAATGCGGTTTTCAAGGCTGCCGTACTCCATCCACTCTGAGAAGATGGTAGGCGTACCGCCGATTTCGCGCACATAGTAACAGGACACAATATTGGGATGCAGACCAAGGTCGATCCATGTCTTACATTCCTCAATAAAGCGCTCCTTGCTCTTTTCGGTCGCAAAGCAGCGAGGCTGGGGGCGCTTCATGGCAAGGTCTGCGTTCCATGCCTTGTGATGTACCCGCCATACGCTGCCCATGCCGCCGTGGATGGGATCGGATTCCACGGTATAGGTATCGAGGATGCTGCCGCCTTTTACGATTTCCTCATTGGACAGAGGCTTATCCGCAGCCGCATCGTCTTCGACTTCGTATACGGTAGCATCGTCATCCTCATAGACCGTGGCGTTATCGTCCTCTAAAACGGTTTCATCGCCGTCAAAAACGGTGGCATCGCCGTCGAATACGGTATCGTCCTCGTATACCGTTGCGTCGCCTTCGTATACGGTTTTATCGTTGGATGCCATGGTATCGCCTCCTATCCGTGAATATGAATGTACACCGCAGAGATGTTGTCTCTGCCGCCATTTTCGTTTGCTTTGTCAACGAGATGTCTGCACACCCGCTCGGGGCTGCGGCTTGAACGCATCAGCTTTGCCGAATCCCGTTCCTCTATCATGCCGTACAGAC
>JAFXCE010000086.1 GCA_017521565.1 Clostridia bacterium
AGACCGGCAGCCAGTTCATTGAGCCACTTTCCATGCACTCCATGAAGCTGTTTGCGGACGAGAATTTCCGCCCACTCTGGATTCGTGTTTGGAAAATGAGCGGCAATGTTCCCTCGGCAGGTGCGCTGCAGGCTTCTTCCAATAAGCCCACGGCGCAATACGACTATGTGACCGCCTTCGCTGGACAGGAAACCGAGGGCTACAACGATCAGGAGTATTCATGGGTGTCGGCCTTCGCAGCGCATTCCTTCCAGTTCGTCCGCCGCCTTTCCCGTGAGGAACGGCGCAAGTGGGGCTACGCTGGCGTGTGGGAAATTGCCGCCATGCGCAAGGGTGCGGATGGTCAGCGGCAGACGCCGGTGGAGCTTCCGTGGCGATGCCTCAAAATGCACGCCGACCTGCATGGCGTCGTGCTTGATCCTTTCGCCAATCTCGGCACCACACTGATTGCCTGCGAGCAGTCTGGCAGACGCTGCCGGGCCATCGAAAGCGACCCGCTGCGCTGTGACCTGATCGTGCGCCGGTGGGAACAATTTACCGGTGAAACAGCAGAAAAAGTTGAAAATTAAGTTCAAATTTCTGCTGGAATGAGCTTCCTTTTTTGAGGTGTCTGTGGTAACACTGACTCAGCCGCAAGGCAAAGAAAAAAGGAGGAAACCCCATGAAAAACAATTTCGAAGCCCTTTACCAGCGACACACAGAACTCAAGGCCCGCTTCCAGACCGCCAAGGCTGCCAATGACGCCGAGGCAATGGAACAGGTACGCGCCGAACGCAAAGCTCTGGAGGAATCCATTGAAGCAGAAGGCTCCGCCTTCGCCCGGATTTATGATCTGTACGAAAGCGCCAAGGATCGTGGAAACGAGCATATTGACATCTGTGAGTGCTACGATTACCGCGACGAAGGTTCCCTGATTACCTGCCTGCGCGAGCTTGGCATCGAAGCCTTTACCTTTTCCTCCCGCTGGAGCAGCGCGGTTGAATCTGCATGGACGTTCACGAAGCTGGGCTGCACCCTGATGGGTATGGTCGAGATCAACTCCCAAACGACGAACTGGGACGGCGATGGATACGAAAAGTGCCACGCCTACCTGTTCAAGATTCAGTAAGGGAGGGATTCGTGATGCGTTATGTGACTGCCGCATTGGAAGACGCCCTGAGTGAGCGCCTTAATGAGATTCTCGTACCCATGACAAAGCGCGATGATTTATCTCCCGCATATAGCGAGGTGCAGGCTGCAATCGAAAGCCTGCGCCATCGTCTGTCTGACGATGATAGCCTGCTCCAAGCGTTTGACGAGACTGTCAGCCTGATCCGCTCATATTCTTTCGATGAATACAGGGCCTGCTATCTTCAAGGCTTCAAGGATCATCGGCAGCTGCTGATTGGAGACTTAGATTTTCTTTCTGAAAAAGACGAGTGAAGCCTTTCTTTTTTCGGTGTTTCAGAGTACAGTCTGTCACACCAACGAAGGAGGTTTCGGATCATGAAGAAGGTTTTCAATGCCCGGCTGACATGGAAGGCGACCAGCGAGGAATTTGATGCCACCATCAAGGTGACCAATTCCGGCTGGGGCGAGGTTTACGATCAGGACGGTTATTACTGCGGCTCCCTCAATCCCCTGCGGACGCGGGAATTGGCCCAGAAGGCAAAGGAGGCGTAATCATGGCAGCATTCGCAACCGGTAAATTCTATGTCACTGCTGGCGTAGGCGGTAAGATGATGTATGACGAGCCCTTCCGCCATTTCTGCGAGGAATCCTACCAGAGATACCTCCGCTGCGATTGGGGCGACCTGTGTGCAGAGGATAAGGCGCAGAATGACAGCGCGGTTGCCAATGGCGATGACCGCATCTTGGCCAGCTACGTCCACCCGGAGCATCCGGACTGGAAGCTCTGGATCATTACCGAATGGGACAGGAGCGCAACGACGCTGCTTTTCCCCAGCGAGTATTGATGGAGGTGGACGCATGAACCGCGAATTAGTCAAGCAGCTTCGGGCTGAATACCCGGCTGGCACCCGCGTAGAACTGGTTTCTATGGACGATCCTTACTGGCACATGGAGCCGGGCCTCAAGGGAACGGTCAAGGCTGTGGACGATATGGCTACCATTCACATCGCATGGGATAACGGCTCCAGCCTTGGCGCAGTATACGGCGTTGATACTATCTGTAAGCTGTAAGATCATCAGCAACCGGCCAGCTTGGCCGGTTTTTCGATGCCTCTTTTTTGAACTTTTCTTTTGAAAAAGCCTTGTCTTTTCGGGGTGTCTCTGGTAACACTCAGTCACACCAAACGACAGGAGGCAATCGACCATGTGGAAGGACGGCATCATCGACGGCTATCGCTATCAGGTAAAGGTATTTGACGAAGGCTCCGAATTCGGCATCAACGGCGGACGGATCAGCAAGCTCTGGATGCAGAAGGACGGCAAGGAAGCCGCCAACTATGATCGAGGCTGGGATGTACGCCCGACCGGCAAAGCGAAGGCTGCCTACGAAAAGCTGCTGGCGATGTACAACTGAGCCGCTGAAAACGGCCCCATTCGGGCCGTTTTTTGTCGGTGCTTTCTTAAAAGAAAAGTTCAAAAAGGCTTGTCTTTTCAAGGTGTCTCTGATAACACTGAGTCACCAAATGACAGGAGGAACCCACCATGAAGAAAGCGAACTTTGCGGAGATCATGCAGCAGAACGGATTCCAGTACACCGGCAAGACCAGCTACGATGGCCAGTTCATCTATGGCCGCGAATGGCGCAAGACCTCCAACGTACTCTGGTACGGCGAGATGGAATCCAGCTTCCGTATCGAGGCTTACGAAAGCTACGGTTACCCGATGGTGACGCTGTACGAAAATGGCCGCCAGATCGACCGCCGCGATTACTCCAGCCCCAAACGCTGCATCAATGCCCTGCGCGAAATCCTTAAGATTCGCGGCTATGAATTCTAACCCGCCCAGCTCCGCAAGGAGCTTTTTTTCTGCCCATCTTTCAGGAAAGGAGGCAATCCGTGAGCAATTCCTACCGCATGACCGACAACGGTTACGGCGTCGCCAGCTTCAAAAGTGGCGGCGCTTTTTTGTTCGACGAAATCGACCTGCCGCTGATCGAGCGGCATACATGGCACCTCGGTAAGCGCGGCTATCCGGCCACGCATTATCACGGGCGCACGGTGGTATTTCATCGCCTCCTGTTCCCGGATGCGGACGGCGAGGTCGATCACATCAACGGCGACAAGATGGATAACCGCCGCTGTAACCTGCGCATCTGTACGCACCAGCAGAATGCTTTCAACCAGAAACGCCGCTCAACCAATACCAGCGGCTTCATTGGCGTAAGTCCAGTGAAGGACGCGCCCTTCTATGAGGCATATATCCATCTGCACGGCAGGAAGCATCATCTCGGCACATTCTCAGATCCCAAGCAGGCGGCTCGCACCCGCGATGCTGTTGCCCGGCTGGTCTTTGGAGAATATGCGCGACTCAACTATCCGAGGGGAGGCCGCCGTCATGGCAAGAAGTAAGTATAAGCCTACGCGCTTTATGCTGCCGACCTCCCATTACGATAAGGAACGCGCCGACCATGCCGTCAACTTCATCCAATCGCTCAAGCACACCAAGGGCGTGTGGGCCGGAAAACCGTTTCTGCTTTTCGATTGGCAGGAGCAGATCGTCCGCGACCTGTTCGGCATCATCAAGCCCAACGGATACCGCCAGTTCACCACGGCGTTTGTTGAAATCTGCAAGAAGGCCGGTAAGTCCGAGCTTGCTGCAGCTATCGCGCTGTACCTGCTCGCTGGCGACGGCGAGGAAGGCGCGGAAATCTATGGTTGTGCCAATGACCGCCAGCAGGCCTCCATCGTATTCGATGTGGCGAAGGACATGGTGCTGCAATGCCCGGCCCTGCTCAAGCGAATGAAGATCGTGGAGAGCCAGAAGCGCCTTGTTTATACGCCGACCCGATCCATCTATCAGGCCCTTTCTTCGGAGGTCGCTTCGAAGTACGGCTACAACGTCCACGGCTGCGTATTCGACGAGCTGCTGGGCCAGCC
>JAFXCE010000087.1 GCA_017521565.1 Clostridia bacterium
ACTAATATGGATCAGAGTCTGTTCGGCAACCTCGGCTCTACGCTGGTTCAGCTGGGCAATAACTTCGCCACGACTGAATCTTCCATCATGATGATGGCTATGCGACTGGCTGCTGCAGGTCATCAGGTCGGCCTTTCTGAAGCGCAGATTCTGGGCTTTGCTACGGCGCTGTCCTCTGTCGGCATCGAAGCCGAAATGGGCGGCTCCGCTTTCTCTAAGGCGCTGATCAAAATGGAAGTAGCTGCTGCTACGGGAGGCGAAGCGCTTACCGACTTTGCAACTGTCGCAGGCATGACAGAGACGCAGTTCAAAGCTCTGTGGGATGCTGACCCCACTACCGCTTTTCAGGCATTCATTGTCGGTCTGTCCCAGATGGATGAGCAAGGCATGAGCGCCATCGCTACCCTTGAAGAGATCGGCATCTCCGAAATCCGTCTCCGTGATACTCTGCTCCGTGCGACGAACGCTACGGAGCTTTTTGCTGATGCGCAGGTCATGGCGAATGCAGCATGGGCAGATAACTCTGCTCTGACCGAGGAAGCCGGCAAGCGCTATCAGACCACCGCCAGCAAGCTGACGAACCTGAAGAACAAGGCTGTTCTGTTCGGTCAGCAGATCGGCGATGATCTGAATCCCACGATCCAGAATCTGATCAAGGGCGCGGATGAACTGCTCGACAGCTTCATGGAGATGGATGAAGCCCAGCGGCTTCAGATCATCAAGTGGGCTGGCATCGCAGCCGCGACCGGTCCTGTCCTTCTGGGCATCAGCAAGGTGTCCAAGGGCATCAGTGTGTTTACCGGGGGCATCGGTAAGTTCGCCACCGCTGTTGGCAAGGCTGGAGGCGGCTTCAAGGGCTTTATGTCCGTTTTGGGCAAGTCTCCGTCTGTGTGGCTGGCTGTAGCTGCCGCTGTTGTAGTTGGCACGATTGCGCTTGCCGACTATGTTTCCGGAGCAAAACAGGCCCGTGAAGCACTCGAAGGCATGGCGGAAACCGCTGAAAACTGGAAGGATACCGCCGCTGAAACCTTCTATGGCAACAGCGAAGGTCTGTCTTTCTTCGGTATGAGTGAAAGCGACTTTGTGAAGGAACAGCAGACTGCGCAGGAATGGCTGTCCGGGCTTCTGACTGTCTGGACGGACGGCAAGAAGGAAACCGATGAGATTGTCAGCGAATGGACGGAATCTTTCAAAACGCTGACTGCCAATACCCGCAATGCACTGGTTGAACTGAAGGCCACCGCAGATGCCAATGGCTATACCGGTGTGTCTGCACAGCTGCAGGCTGACATTGATCAGCTGGACGCCATCGATCAGGAGATCGAACGGCTGCTGAGAAAGCGGCAGAATGGCTACTTCTCCGAAGGTGACCAGATCCGACTGCAGGAACTGATCGATACCCGCGAGACGATCGTTGTCAAGTATCATCTGACTCCGGCTGAAACGGACGGCTTTGAAACCATCGCTCAGAAGGTGGAAGCCGAAGTTGCCCGTGCGCATGCCCGCGGTCAGAGTGATGCAGATGCGTCTGTCTATGAGAACGCAATGGTAGCCGCCGCTGAAGGTATGGCTGCCATCAACGCACAGATCGATGCGCAGTATGACAAGGAGTACGCTCTGATCATGCTGATCGAGGATGCTTCCGAACGTCAGGCGGCTCTGGATGAACTGAATCTCAAGTACAACGAAAACCGCCGTGCCGCTGCGCTGGAATATGCGCAGACTATGGCTTCCATTGTGATGCCTGTCTGGCAGCAGGACGATATCCAGCAGGCGGCAGCGGACATTGACGCACTGAATCAGAAGCTGCGCGAATACAGTATGGCTTCTGAAACTGACAAGCCCGATCTGCTGGCCGACCTCAATGAGATCACAGCGAACATGGACGAAGGCGCTCTGATTGAGTACATCGGACTGCTCACGCAGATCCAGTCCCTTCTGGACAGCGGTCTGACGGAAGCAGAGATCGAAGCCATGTTCCCGGAGATCGATGTTTCCGGGGCTATGGAGCAGCTGGCTTCCGTTCAGGATTATCTGGACACTCACCAGCTGGAACTCCCGGGTCTGGCGAGCATGTTCTCTGAAGCTATCCCCGAAGAGGCACTGAAGATCGCAACCGATCTTGATATGACGGGTGCGCAGGCACGGTGGGATGAGTTCGCTGCCAACCCCGGCGTGATCACCACCGATGCCATCATTGCATCCTATCAGGAAAACGAGGAAACCCAAAAGATCCAGCCCACGGTTGAAGCCTTCGTCTCCGGCTATACGGAAATCCCCGAAGGCGCAGACGTTGCCCAGCTTACTCCGCAAGGCGTGATCGCCTATGTAGAGAAGTACGCTGAGGTCACCACCGGCGCCGATGTATCCGGACTGACGCCTGAGAT
>JAFXCE010000088.1 GCA_017521565.1 Clostridia bacterium
ATTGCCCGCCTGCACAGCGCGTGCCTTTCCTATGCGCGCGATTTCATGATCGACCGCGGCTTCACCTACTGTATCCCGCCGTACATGATCCGCTCCAACGTCGTGACCGGCGTCATGTCCTTTGCGGAGATGGAGAACATGATGTACAAGATCGAGGGCGAGGATCTGTATCTGATCGGTACCTCCGAGCATTCCATGATCGGCAAGTTCATCGACACCATCCTCACCGAGGACGAGCTGCCGCAGACCCTGACCAGCTATTCCCCCTGCTTCCGCAAGGAGGTTGGCGCGCATGGCATCGAGGAGCGCGGCGTGTACCGTATCCATCAGTTCGAAAAGCAGGAGATGATCGTCGTCTGCAAGCCGGAGGATTCCATGCATTGGTATAACCAGCTCTGGCAGAACACCGTCGACTTCTTCCGTACGCTGGATGTTCCGGTCCGTACGCTGGAGTGCTGCTCCGGCGACCTGGCGGATCTGAAGGTCAAGAGCTGCGACGTGGAGGCGTGGTCCCCGCGCCAGAAGAAGTACTTCGAGGTCGGTTCCTGCTCCACGCTGGGCGATGCGCAGGCCCGCCGTCTGGGCATCCGCGTCAAGGGCGATGACGGCCGTAAGTACTTTGCGCATACGCTCAACAACACCTGCGTTGCGCCGCCGCGCATGCTGATTGCGTTCCTTGAGAACAACCTCAACGAGGATGGCTCCGTGCGCATCCCGGAGGCGCTGCGTCCGTACATGGGCGGCAAGGACGTCATCAAGCCGGCGACGAAGTAAGCCAAGCAATCAGGCCTCCTGCCCGCAGGGCGGGGGGCTTTTTGCATACAGAATGGAGGAAGCATGATGATCATCTGCGATACACATTGCGATACGCTGAATATGCGCGCGCTTCATAAGGACGAAACGCCGTGCGTGACGATGGAGAACATGGTCAGGGGCGGCGTGAGCCTGCAGACCTGCGCGCTCTTTGCCGGCAGCAAGGGCATGGCGGATCATCCCTATGAGCGGGCGATGGCGCAGTATCATGAGTTTGAGCGTCTGTGCCGCGAGGAAGGCTGGCAGAAGGTGCATTCTCCGCTGGAGGCGGAAGCGGGCAAGGTCAAAATCCTTCTGTCTGTCGAGGGCGGCGAGATTTTCGAGGGCAAGGCCGAGCGCGTGGATGAGTTCTATGGCTATGGCGTGCGCATGTCCGGCATTACCTGGAACAATGAAAATGAAATGGGTCATCCCGCCAAATACGGCAGCACGGAGGGCATCAAGCCCCGGGGCTGGGAGCTGCTGCGCCGCATGGCGGAACTGAAGATCGCCGTGGATACCAGCCACCTCAACGAGGCCGGCTTCTGGGATCTGATCGACAAGCACAGCCAGCCGCCGCTGGCGTCCCATTCCTGCGCAAAAAAGCTGAGAAATCACTTCCGCAACCTGACTGATGATCAGATCCGTGCGCTGGTTAACCGCGGCGGCTGGATCGGCGTGAATTTCTATCCGTGGTTCCTCGGGGACACGGGAACGGCAGTCGCCGAGGACATCGTGACCCATATTGACTATATGTGCCAGCTTGGCGCGCACAAGCATGTCGGATTCGGCAGCGACTTTGACGGCATTGAGGTCTGGCCGGATGACTGCGAAAACCCGTCGAAGGTGCCGCTGGTGATCGAGGGTCTCAGGAAGCGCGGCTACAGCGACGAGGCGATTGAAGATATCGCCGGAAGGAATTTTCTGAATTATTACCGCCGGCTGGGCTGGTGAATACAAAGGCGCCGCATACGGAGCAGATCCGTATGCGGCGCTTGCTTATGGGATTAATCGTTGTCCGGGAGCTTTTCATGGGCGGCGACGGCCTGACACAGCGCGCGCATCAGCTTGCGCGACTTGGGCGAGCAGCCGCTGGCCATTTTGGCGACGGCTTCACCGAGCGCCTGCGCGCTTTCATCCGGCTCGCGGGAAAAGCTTTCTTCCATCACACAGCCGTCGAGCAGGGAAGCCAGCGGCACGCCGAGCGCCTGCGCGATCTGCGCAATCTGCTCCAGGGAAGCGGGACGTTCGCCGCGCTCCAGACGGCCAAAGTGCAGCTGAGACATCTTGAGCTTTTCGGCAATTTGCTCCTGCGTATACTTCGCTTCCCTGCGGGCGGCGCGGATATTCAGACCGATGGCCTTGTAGGAAACGAGCATGGCGATCCCTCCGTGGATTCAAGAATACGATCATGATATCCCGAATTCACGAAAAATAACATTGCCAAATAAGATGTAAATATCAAAATGGGATGCCATCCCTAAAATAATGTGTTTTGGAATGAAAATCAGGCAGGATATGGAGGACAGCGCGCAAATCCGGGGTTAAATCCGGTAGGAAGTCATCGCGCGGAACCGGTTGGAAATCTGCGTGAAAAGCGTTTCGGCATAGGGGGCGAGCGGCTGTTCCTTGGGATGAACGAGATAAAACGGCGGATAGTATGCGTCCGTCCCCAGGTGGTAATGGGCGAGCTTCTGCATGCTGGCGCTGTCGCACAGCAGAGAGATGAACGGGCAGAGCATGACCAGATCGGAATTGGCGCAGGCTCGCTTGGCGGTTTCGATGTTGTCGCAGAAAATGACGGTGTTGGGCTTGAAGCTGCACCGGCTGAGCAGCTCGTCGAGATAGCCTCTGCGGGGGATATCTTCCGTTGGAAGGACGAACCGCTCCCCTTCCGCTTCGCGCAGGCCGACGGTCGAGCCGGAGGGGATGCGGCGGGCCAGCGCGGTGCGCTTTCCGGCCAGCAGAACGATCTCCTCGGACGCGATCTGGCGGTACTCGAGCTTGGGATGGTGGTTTTCGCTGGGGAGCAGCGCCATGTCCAGCTCGCTGCGCAGGAGCATCTGCTCCAGCGCGGAGGCGGAGGCCTCGCGGATCTCCAGACACACGTCGGGATACGCGGCGAGGAAATCGGACAGGATCTGCGGCAGAAGCTCCCCGGAGCGATGGAACGTCACGCCGATGCGCAGCGTACCCTCCGCGTGACCATGCAGCATGCTCAGCGCTTCTTTGAGCTGCGTTTCCGTCTGGATGAATTTTCTTGCCGCTGCGACGTAGAGCTCGCCCGCAGGCGTCAGCTGGATGGCGGAATGGCTGCGCACAAAAATCGACTCGCCCAGCTGCGCCTCAATCTGGCGGACGGTCTGCGAGAGTGTCGGCTGGGTGATGTGCATTGCTTTGGCGGCGGCGGTGAAGCTGCCCTCACGAATGATGGTGAGGATGAGGCGGGCATGGCGGGTGTTCATGGTCAACGCTCCTTGCGGATATGATATAGATACAGATCACAGAAGGGATAGGTCTGACTCTATTTTAGTGGAACGAAGTGTTTTTGTCCATGGAAAAATCATGCGGGGGATTGAGATGCTGCTGCGTATGATGCTATAATACAGATCAGATACATCAAAGGAGAGTTTCATCATGCAGATTACCGATAGACTCAGCGCATTCCGCGCGCGGATGCAGGAAGAAAATATGGCGGTGGTGATCGTCCCGACGGCGGACGCCCACGCTTCTGAATATCTGGCTGACCACTTCAAGACCCGCCAGTGGCTGTGCGGCTTCACCGGTTCTGCCGGTACGCTTGTCGTGGGCATGGAGGAAGCGGCGCTCTTTACCGATGGCCGTTACTTCATTCAGGCGGAGCGCCAGCTTGAGGGCACGGGCGTGACGCTCATGCGCATGGGTACGGTTGGCGTGCCGACCGTAGAGCAGTATGTGATGGGCCTTGCGAAGCCGGGCGAGTCCTGCGGCATTGATTTTTCCGTGATCAGCTCGCATTTTGCCGCCGACCTGAGCGATCAGCTTGCGGGGCGCGAAATCGCGCTGCGCGACACGGGCGACTGGTTTGATGCGCTCTGGACGGATCGTCCGGCGATGCCCAAGGACAAGGTCTATCTGCTTGAAAGCGCCTATACCGGCATGACCGTGACGGAAAAGCTTGCCAAAATCCGCGAGGTGATGGAAAAAGCGGGCGCGAGCATCCATGTGACCAATGTGCTTGACGACATCGCGTGGACGCTCAACGTCCGCGGCAGCGACGTGCACTGCACGCCGGTGGTGATGAGCTATCTGCTCATCACGCAGGAGAAGGCAATCTGGTTTGTGGACGGCGATAAGATCGACGATTCCGTGCAGGAGGCGCTGCTCGCCGAGGGCGTGTACCTGCGCGGCTACGATGATATCGGGGCCGTGCTCGAGGAAATCGAAGCGGGTACGGGCGTGATGCTTGACGGTAATAAGCTCACGGCGCGCCTTTGCGCTGCGCTGGCGGATGTCAACATCATCCAGCATGAGAATCCGGCGTTCAGGATCAAGGCGATCAAAAACAGCGTGGAGCTTGATAACCTGCGCAGAGCGCATATCAAGGATGGCCTGGCTGTGACGCGCCTGATGTACTGGCTCAAGCAGAACGCGGGCAAGATTGAGATGGATGAGATCAGCGTAAGCGAGCGCCTGCTCGCCTTGCGTGCCGCGCAGGAGCATTTCATCTCTCCGAGCTTTGACACGATCTGCGCTTACCGTGAAAATGCCGCGATGATGCACTATAAGGCGACGGAAGATTCCTGCGCGAAGA
Source organism: Clostridia bacterium (assembly GCA_017521565.1). Classification (GTDB taxonomy): domain Bacteria; phylum Bacillota; class Clostridia; order Christensenellales; family Aristaeellaceae; genus Ventricola. The sequence continues at coordinate 4,586 of JAFXCE010000088.1, forward strand.
TCGAGGCGAAGGATCTGCTGCTGATTGACTCCGGCGCGCAGTATCTGGAGGGCACCACCGACATCACCCGCACGTTTGCCATGGGCGCGGTTGAAGAGGAGCAGAAGATGCACTTCACTGCCGTCCTCTGCGGCATGCTGAATCTGCAGAATGCAAAGTTCCTGCATGGCTGCACGGGCATCGGTCTGGACATCCTCGCGCGCGGGCCGATGTGGGATATGGGCATCGATTACCGCTGCGGCACCGGCCATGGCGTGGGCTATCTGCTCAGCGTCCATGAAGGCCCCAACGCCTTCCGTTGGTATAAGTCTGCCACCCGCAACGAGGATACTGTGCTGGAAGCGGGCATGGTCACCACCGACGAGCCGGGCATCTACATCGAGGGCAGCCACGGCATCCGTATTGAGAACGAGCTGGTCTGCCATGAGCTGGAGAACAACGAGTATGGTCAGTTCATGGGCTTTGAGGCGATCACCTGCGCGCCGATTGATCTGGATGCGGTGATTCCGGAGCAGATGACCGCGCGCCAGCGCCAGTGGCTCAACGATTATCATGCGTTCGTGTATGAAAAGCTCGCTTCCCTGATGGATAACGAGGATGAGCGCGCATGGCTTGCGCATGCGACCCGGAAAATTTAAAAGCGAATCAAAAGGCGTCTGCTGTGCGGACGTCTTTTCATTTGCGGCAAATTGCACCAATGATCGAGCAGCGGGCGGCACATACTGCATTTTGGGTATACACAACGTATGCAATGACAGACAGAGTATAGACAACGAAATGTATAGATGGTAGAATTTGGTTGATTTAAATGGTTTATGTGAGGAGCAATGCTGTATCCTGAAAGGAAGAAATCCTTATGAAGAGACTGATAGCCTGTGCGGTATTTCTGGCGATGGTGTGCGCTTGTGCGATGGGCATGGCGGAGCAGGCGCTCTCGCTCGAACTGCCCAAAGAGCTGAAGGTGATCGGCGAGCGTGCGTTCAGCGGGACGCCATCTATTCAGACGGTCGTGGTGCCCGATGGCGCGGAGCGCATCGAAAGCCGCGCTTTTGCGGAAAGCGGCGTGCGGGAGGCATATATTCCGGCTTCTGTTTCCTACATTGCGCCGGATGCTTTTGATGGCTGTGAGGATCTCAGGGTATTTGTGCCGAGGAACAGCTATGCGCACGAATGGCTTGCGTTCAGCGATCTTACGTATCAGCTGATTGAACCGGAAGAGACGGTTGCGGTCTATGCGGTCGCGGGCGTTTCGCTGACGGAGGAGACGGATGAAAGCGGCGCGCTTGTGCGCAATGTGGAGGCGCAGGTTACGGCCTCGGAAGATTGTACGCTGCTGATGCATATGCTTGACGAGGCGGAAAGCATCCTGCATACCGTGCGCGTGCCGGTTGCGGCGCCCGTGCAGGAGGAATACCTGAGCGGCGTGCTGGAGGCCGTTCCGCCGGAGCACTATATCCTTGAGGCTGTGCTGGTCGACGATGCAGGCAAGCAGCTCTGCTTGCCGTGCAGGAGCATGCGCTTTACGCAGGAGTATGCGCAGTTTGAGAGCAGCACCATGGCGGATTATCCCGAAGAGAAGGTGCTTGACTTCGGTTCCTCGGGCTTTGCCGTGCTGGCGGACGGCGTGATTCCGCTGGCTGCGCCTGCGCAGGAAGACAGCGGCAGCTATACGTTCACGACGGGTGCGGCGCTCAGCCGGGGCGACGTCGTCCTGCTTGATGTTGACGGCGTTGATGTCATCATCAAGGCCGGTTCGATCCGGCAGAACGGGGACGGCACGGTGACGGTTGCGCCCGATCCGGATATCTATCTTGACGAGATGTACGACGCGGTGAAGATCAGCGCGGATGTGCAGGGCGCTTCGATGCAGCAGGCCCGTTCCGGCGACAGCAAGCTGTTTACCGTCAAGCACAGCATCGGCTTTGGCCCGGTGGATGTGACCAGCGAAGTGGCGGCGGATATTCACATTGATTTCAAGTATGACAAGAATATCCTCAAGGATTACGAACTGAAGGTCACGATGGATACCGAGGGCGAGATAGAGGCAGTGCTCGGCGCGGCCTATGATACCGTGAAGGAGGAACTGCTCAGCGGAGAACCGGCGCCAGCGATTCAGCTGTATAACAATGTGATCATCATTCCCGGCATCCATGCGCCTGCGTTCCTCAATGTGTGTGCTCCGCTCCATGTGGTTGCGGAAGCCGGCGGAAGCGCGTTGATCGGCTTTGAAAACCATCATGAGTATATTTTCAGCGGGAAAAATGGCACTTCCCACAAAAAGGATGGAACCAGCACCGCAAAGGCGGAGATCAAGGGCGAATTTGAGCTGAGGACCGGTCTGGAAGCGTCGGTAACGGTTGCGCTCTTCGGCGTACTCAATGCGAAGATCGCCGGAAACTTTGGTCCGAAACTGACGGGCAAGGAATACGCGCCGGACTATGGCGGATCGACCAAGGAAGACAGCATTCACGGCTGCACGGATTGTCTGGATCTGGATCTGTATTTGACTGCGGACGTTCGCGGCACGCTGATGTATAAGATTACCAAGCTGATTTCCGGCTCGCTGCTGGATGTGAAGCTCACAGCCTTTGAACACAAGCTGAAAGATGCATATTTCTCAGTGTATAACGAAGAGGACAGCCTCTATGGCGGCAGAGAGAGCTTTGGTTGGGGCGAATGCAAGAATTTCAAGCATCGCGTGACTGCCAGCGCAATTGACCGCTATGGCAAGAATGCACCGGGCACGCCTATTACGATCACGAAGCCTGTGGGCGGCGTGCAGCCGGAGCCGGGGGTAAGTCCGTATAAGCTGTATCTGTACAACGGCCATTACGACGCGGAGGCGGATTTCGGAAACGGTATTTTGGCCGTGGACTTCTTTGAGGTGGAGGATGCGCCGGTCGACGTCAAGCTCTACGAGCCTGCGGTGTCCGTCAGCGGCTGCGTGAAGGATTACACCACGGGCCTGCCTATCGCCGGTGCGACGGTCAGCCTCATGCCGCCCAATGGTTTGGAAGAGATGTGCATCACCGACGAAAACGGCTGCTATGCGCTTAATATGCTGCCGGCGGGCGAGTATACCTTCTCGGCTTCGGCGAAGGGATATCTGGACGCGGCGGACATGAAAAAGACGCTTTCGGCGGATGCGGAGAACCGGGTGGATATCGAACTGTATCCGGAAGGACAGCGGGCGTATGAGGAGCCGTATATCTTCGCAGAGGCGTGGGTGATGGATGAGCCGATCAAGATGAGCGGCAAGACATATGACGACGCCGTCGCCTTCACGATGGGATATACCGGATACACATCCACTGGGTATATGGCGGAGGTGGCCTATAACCTCAAAGGCAAGTATCGCTCCATGTCCTTCGACGTCGGCTATGTCAGCGGCAAGAAGAAAAATGTCAAGCTGACGGTCATCGCGGACGGCGCGACGCGGATTGACGAGCAGGTCATCTACTATGATGCCGCGCCCCAGCGGATCACTCTGCCGGTGGAGGGTGTGAATCAGCTGATTATCCACTTTGACGGAACGGGATATGACAAGGCGCGGTATGCCATCGGCGATATCGAACTGACGGGATCCTTCTCGCTGCCGGACAGGGCGCGTGTATCGGACAGCGATTTTGAAGACTATATCCTGGAAAAGAAGTGGACGACCGTGAAGGATAAGCAGTTCAGCATGGGCGGCTACAACTATCTCGGCGGACTGATGATGAATCCGGGCTATAATGGAACGAATAAGCCGGATGCATATGTGGTTTTTGAGCCCAAGGAGGGCTGCAGCATGCTGACGTTTGATCTGGTGCGCTGCCCGGGCTCGGGCAGCGAGGAGTCCCTGCGCGCGGGCTATCTGACCATTGAGGTCGACGGCTCTGTGGTTGCGGGATATAACGAAACGGAGCTTCTGTGGAACGACCTGCCGCGCGAGATTCTGGTGGGCATCTACGGCGCGTCGGAGGTCAAGATCAACATCAAATCCGATGGAGCCAGATTTGTGCAGTGGGGCATGGGCAACATCCAGATGCGGTGATACTGTCCTGAGTGGAAAAAGCATAGTTAAAGAGCGCTTGCGATCTGCAGGCGCTCTTTATGCTTCGCGGGATTGATATCCATCTGTATGAAACACTGGATTTTTTGCATGGCTTCCTGTATAATGAACATAGACCTAACTGTGCCGGGAGGGCACAGCGGTACTTCCATGGCGCTTGCGCCAAAGTGAATGGAGGAAATAGATATTATGAAGATGATCGTTGCGATTGTGCAGGACGAGGACGCGGGCCGTCTCGTATCCGCACTGATGGATAAGGGCTTCGGCGTAACGAAGCTGGCCACCACCGGCGGCTTTCTGCGCGCCGGTAACTCCACGCTCCTGAGCGGCGTGGAGGACGACAAGCTCGATGAAGCGCTTGGCGTGATCGAGAAGGTCTGCAAGAGCCGCGAGCAGATCACGGCTTCCACCGCGCCCATGGGCGGCGGCGCTGCGGGCGGCGTGTATGTGCCGTATCCGATCCGCGTCACCGTTGGCGGCGCGACCGTTTTTGTGCTGGAGGTTGCCCAGTTCCTGAAGGTGTAATATGCTCGCTTTTGAGGATTTCAGGGGGCAGTCTGCGCATATCGGGCAGCTGAAGCATGATTTTTCGGCGCATACGTTTGTCCATGCGTATCTGATATCCGGGCCGCGCGGTACGGGCAAGAAGTCCGTCGCGCGGCTTTGCACGATGGCTGCGCTGTGCCGCGGCGAAGGGGAGAAACCCTGCGGGCAGTGCGGACCGTGCCGCCGCGTGCTGTCGGATACCCATCCCGACGTGCATACGATTGTACAAGAGAAGGGCAAACAGACCATCGGCGTGGGCGTGCTGCGCGATGCGCTTGCCGAGGTGGGCGTCAAGTCCTTTGAGGGGACGACCAAGGCGCTCATTTTCCCGGAGGCGGAGCGGATGACGCCCGCCGCGCAGAACTGCCTGCTCAAGACCCTTGAGGAACCGCCGCAGGATACGGTGTTTTTCCTGATCACCGATCAGCCGGGCGCGCTGCTGCCGACGATCGTATCCCGCTGCCGCGTGATCCGGTTCCACCCGCTGAGCGCGGAGGAGGCGGAGCGCCGCCTGATTGCCCTGGGGGAAACGCCGCAGGCGGCCCGCAGGAAGGCGCGCATGGCGGAGGGCTGCGTCGGGCAGGCGCTTGAAATTGACGAGGAGCGGCTGCAGCTGCTTGAGGAGCTGACGGGCGATGTGTTTTCTGTGCATTGCCCCGGGGATGTGCTGCCTGTTGTAAATAAATATAAGGACGACAAGGAACGCCAGCGGCAGGTGATGGATCTGCTGGAGTGTGCGGTGCGCGATGTGCTGGTTGCGCAGGCGGGCGGGCAGACGCTGGAAGGCAGCGGCTATGCGCCGCAGGCCGAGCGCTATGCCAAAGCGGCGCCGCTTTCAGGCGGACTTGCGCTTTCGGCGCAGATCACCAAAGCGCGCATGATGATGGCGAGCAATGTGGCATTCGCCTCGGCGTTTGAGAGCGTCCTGATGACAATATCGGAGGAATATGCCAAATGGCCATGGTAGTCAGGGTGCGCTTTAAGCGCACCAGCAAGCTGTACGATTTTGATCCGGCGGGGCTGGATCTTCATACCGGCATGCATGTTGTGACGGAGACCTCGCGCGGCGTGGAACTGGGCGAGTGCATGTCCGGCGTGCTGGAAGTGCCGGAGGAGCGTGTGATTGCGCCGCTCAAGCCGATCATCCGCATTGCGACTGAACAGGATATGATCACCCAGAAGCGCAACGAAGAGGCGGAGAAGGAAGCGTTTGATATCGCCGTTGAGCGCATCGCCGAGCATGAGCTCGAGATGAAGCTGGTGGATGTGGAATACGCGTTTGATCATTCGAAGATCATCTTCTATTTCACGGCGAACGGCCGTGTGGATTTCCGTATGCTGGTCAAGAATCTGGCGAGCATCTTCAAGACCCGCATCGAGCTGCGTCAGATCGGCGTGCGCGACGAGGCGAAGATGCTGGGTGGCATCGGCCCGTGCGGACGGCCGATCTGCTGCCGTACCTTCCTGGGCGATTTTACGCCGGTGTCCATCAAGATGGCCAAGGAACAGAATCTCTCTCTTAATCCGGCGAAGATTTCCGGCCTTTGTGACAGACTGATGTGCTGCCTCAAGTATGAGCAGGATCAGTATGAAGCGACCCGAAAGCGCATGCCGCGCGTGGGCCGCGAAATCATCACCCCCGACGGTACGGGCACGATCAATGCGATCAATGTGCTTGAAGAGACGGTAAAGGTGCGCATTGCTGTAGGCGACGCGTTTGAACTGCGAGAATACCCCATCGATGATTGCCAGCGTCCGGAGGGAACGCCGGCGCCCAAGGCCGAAAAGACGGAGAAGGCCGAAAAGACGGAGAAGGCCGAAAAGTGGGAGAAGCCTGAAAAGACTGAAACGCATGAAGCGACTGAGAACGGCGGTAACCCGGAAACCGGCGACAAGCCTGAGAAGGGAGAGCGCCGCGAGAAGCAGGAGCGCCCGGAGCGCGGCGACAAGCCCGAGAGGGGAGAACGCCGCGAGAAGCAGGAGCGTCCGGAGCGCGGCGACAAGCCCGAGAAGGGGGAACACCGCGAGAAGCAGGAGCGTCCGGAGCGCGGCGACAAGCCCGAGAAGGGGGAACGCCGCGAGAAGCAGGAGCGTCCGGAGCACGGCGAAAAACCGGAAAAGGGCGAACGCGCCAGAAACGATAAGCAGCGGCGCGACAAGCAGGAACGCCCCGAGCGCGGGGACAGGCCTGAGAAGGGGGAACGCCGCGAGAAGCAGGAGCGCTTCGAACGCGCAGACAAGCCGGAAAAGGGCGAGCAGCGGCGCGATAAGCGCCCGCAGCAGGGAGACAGGCAGAATCCCGTGAAGCAGGACAAAGAGGTTGTTCAGGAAAAGCGCGCGGAGCCTATCCGAAAGCTTGAGATGGAAGAGGATGCGCTGCAGATCGTCGCGGACAGCGGCGCACAGGATCTTCTGTAATGAAGGCTGCGATAAAAAAGTTTGTCATAACTAACATATAAGTTCCTTGATACAGGGGCGAAATATGATGGAAATTGACAAAATGTCTTGCAATTTGACGCGTGGCGTGATAAAATACACTCAACAAAAAACCAATCATATTTCGGAGGTATACGATTATGGCATACGTTATTAACGATGATTGCATCTCCTGCGGCGTCTGCGCCGGCAACTGCCCGGTCAGCGCGATCAGCGAAGGCGACGGCAAGTACGTGATCGACGCGGATTCCTGCATCGACTGCGGCGCGTGCGCCGAGAACTGCCCGGTGGCGGCTCCGGTTCAGGGCTAATTCTTGCAAATGAAGGTGCGTTCGGCTCGGCCGGACGCATCTTTTTTGCTCTATATTCAGGATATTGCGCAAAAATGCGTGCTGCGAGCAGAGAAACCCCTGTTTTTGTAAAGTGGTTTGGAAGTGGGAGCGGCCATTGGCTGCTTTTTAACTCAGAGGTTGTGTGAGGACTGTGCTGTGGTTACGGCAGGTCTTCATAAGGCAGAATAATGCTGGGCATGACGAAAGGACGTGAAGCAATGGCCGGAAAAAAAAGACGCCTCCGCGTATCACTGGGGACGATCTTTATGCTTGCGCTGACAGCGCTGGTGCTGGCGGGCTGTGTGGCTTTGCTGTCCATGATGGTGGGCGACGAACTGTATGAAAAGACGGGCGCGCTCATCCGCACGCTGACAGAGCAGGGGCTCAATGAACCCGTACCGCAGGAGAGCGATGCGCCTGCAGCCGCGGCGGTGTTTGCGCTGCCGGCGGAGGAGACGCCGGTGATTTCGCCTGCGCCTACGCTGACGCCTGTGCCGCAGCCAAGCGAGATCCATATCGCAGCGGCGGGAACGATTTACGCGCCAAAGGCGGTGCGCGAGAGCGTGCAGGAGGGCGGCGGATTTGATTTTTCGCCCGTGTTTGAAGGGCTGGGCGATACGCTTTTGTCTGCCGATCTGGCGATTGCCACGCTGGAGACAATGGCTGCCGGGAAGGATAAGGGCTTTAGCAGCTACAACACCGCGCCGGAGATTCTCGATGCGCTGCGTGAATATGGCATTGACTTGCTCTCGCTGGCGACCGAGCGCGCGCTGGATAAGGGCTATGACGGCCTTGATCTGACCATCAGCGAACTGACGGCGCGCGCGCTGGCGTATGCGGGCGTAAACCCTGAAGGGACCGGCAGCCGCGCGACGATGCTGCGTGTAAATGGTGTGCAGGTGGCCGTGCTGGCGTATACCTATGGCCTCAGCGGAGAGGGCGAGGACAAGACAGGCGGCGACCGGCGCGGCGTGGTGTCCATGATCAAGACGCAGCGCATGGAGGAGGATATCCGTCAGGCGCGCGTGGATGGCGCAAATCTTGTGATCGTCCTGCCGCACTGGGGAACGAAGAACAAGCCGGAGGTGGCGGATTATCTGCGCAGCACGGCGCGTGCGCTGGCGCAGGCCGGCGCGGATGTGATCATCGGCACGCATCCCAATGTGGCGCAGGAGACGGAGCGGATTACAGTGACCCGCGCGGATGGGCTTCAATACGATGCGGTGGTCTGCTATTCGCTTGGAACGCTGCTGACGGATGCACACACGCGGGAGAATACCGCGGGCATGGTCGCTCATGTGACGGCGATTTATGATCCCGTATCCCGGAGGACGACGCTGGGTGAGATGTACTGCACGCCGGTGTATGTCGCGCGGCAAAAAGAGGAAAGCAGTATGCAGTATCGCATCGTGGATGCGGAGAGTGAAAGTGCGCTTTCGCTGCTTGATGAGACGGAGCGGGAGAATGCGCGCAAAGCGGTAGAGATGATCAGAGATGTGACCATGACGGAAGGCCAGGAGGGACAGGGATGAGCAGAATTGCGGATTTTGGCGTTCGCGTGGGCCGGATGGAGCGCGGTGCACTGAATAAAATCACGGACGTGCCGGGCGTGCGCGTGGGCCACGCGACGATCCATGATGAAAAGCACCACACGGGCGTGACGGTCATTCTGCCGTGTGCAGATAACATTTTCAAGAATAAGATGACAGCGGCGTCATATGTGCTCAATGGCTTTGGCAAGACGCAGGGGCTGGTGCAGATTGACGAACTGGGCACGCTGGAAACGCCCATCGCGCTGACCAACACGCTCAACGTAGGCAAGGTGCATGACGCGCTGGTTGAATACATGGCGCGCCGCTGCGAGGCGGATAAGGTCGTCATGCGCTCGATCAATCCGGTGGTCGGCGAGTGCAACGATGCAGCGTTCAATACGATTGTCGACCGCCCGGTGACGCAGGCGCATGTGATGCAGGCCATTGAAAGCGCCTGCGAGGACTTTGAAGAGGGCTGTGTCGGCGCGGGCGCAGGCACAAGCTGCCATGGCCTCAAGGGCGGCATCGGCTCGGCATCCCGTATCCTGGAGATCGCCGGCGGCCGCTATACGCTGGGCGTTCTGGTGCAGAGCAACCACGGCACGCTTGAAGAGCTGCATGTGATGGAACGTCCGCTGGGCCGGGAGATCATCGCGGCGCGAAGGGCGCAGGAGCAGACGGAACCGAATGACCGCGGCTCAATCATGATGATTGTGGCGACCGATCTGCCGGTTTCTGATCGCCAGCTGCGCCGCATTCTCAAGCGCTGCGCTGTCGGTCTGGCGCGCAATGGCTCCTACTTTGGCCACGGCAGCGGTGATGTGATGGTCGGTTTCACGACAGCGAACCGCATGCCGCACGGCGGTATGGGCCGCGTGCTCTCGCATCAGGTGATCACGGAATTCTCACTGGAGAGCGCGTTCCGCGCCGCGGCGGAGGCGACGCAGGAGGCTGTGCTCAATTCCATGACGGCTGCGGTGGAAATGACCGCGCTCGACGGTACAGTGAAGGAGAGCATCACCAAATATCTGTAAAGCAGCAGGAGCTGCCGGCGATTGCCGGCAGCTCAACTTTTGTATTTGGGAAAGAAATCAGCGGGAGATTCGCTGGATGATAAAACTGGCTGCTTGCTTCGCGCCGCCGCAGCGGGCGAAATCGGTGGCAATCGCCTGCGCCTTTCTGCGGTACTGGGGATTTGACAATACCGCTTCAAGCGCGCTGCGGATGGCGCGTACAGACATGCCCTTCAGCCTCCGGCCTGCGCCCAACTCGGCAACGCGGCCGGCGACGGCTTCCTCCTCGCTGTGCTGGGGGAAAAGGACCATGGGTACGCCGGTAAGCAGGCTTTCCGATACGCTGTTCATGCCGCAGTGCGTGAGAAAAACGTCGGCTTGTGACAGGACTTCGAGCTGATTGACGCGGGGAAAGACCTGTACATTGGCTGGAAGGGGCTCAAGCGACGCGGGGGAGACCGAATTGCCGATGGAGAGGATTGCGCGGCAGTCCATGTCTTTGAGCGCGGCGATGCAGCGCCTGTAGAATCCGGGCGCGTTGTGCAGCACGGTGCCCAGCGAGATATAGACAAGCGGACGATCCTGCGTGATGCGCGGATAGCGCCTTGGGACGGAGGGACCGACGAAGGCATAGTTTTCGCCGAAGGTTTCAGCGTCCGGCTGGAAGAGCCGCGAGGTATAAACGATGGTATCGGTGTATTCATCGTTTTGGATGATATCGATCAGGCTGTTTACGGGATAGCCGTGGCTGCGCAGGCGCTGCATGCGCTTTTCGATGCGCGGCATCCCCAGAAGCATGCGCAGGATTTCGCCCGGGCGCTGCTTCATGCGCTTTGCCGTGTGCCGGTTGAAGGCGAGCGTCGTCGTCGAGCAGACGAAGGGAATATCGTATTTGCGCGCAAACAGCTTGCCCCAGAAACAGACGGAATCGCCGACGATCAGCGCGGGCTGATATGCCCGGATATCCTGCGCGATGCGCGCATCTAAGGCGATGGCCGTGTCCGATACCATCTCAATCAGCGAGGCAAAATCCTTGCCTGCGACCTGATCAATGTTTTCCGGCGCGGGCGGCATATAGGGCTCGATGGAGATGAATTCTGCGCCGGCAGCTTCGATCTTTTCTCGGAATTCCTCCGTTTCGTAGTAGACGACCCGATGCCCTCGGGCGGTCAGCTCGCAAACGAGCGGAAGGGTGGGATTGACATGCCCATGCGCCGGGATGGAGAAAAAGAAGATGCATGCCATGATGATCACTTTCCCTTCTTGCGGTTGCGGACAGCTTCGGTCAAAAGGTATTCGATCTGCGCGTTGATGGATCTGAAATCGTCCTCGGCCCAGGCGGCGATCTCGTCCCATAGCGAAGGCGCAAGGCGGAGAAGCACCTGCTTCTTCGCCCTTTCTTTTTCCTTGAGCGCCTTTTCTCTTTTGAGAACCTGTGCTTCAAGGTCTGCAATGCGGGTAAGCCGCGCGGCGAGCTGCTCTTCCTTGATAGCGAGCCTCTGGAGTTGTTCCTCGTTCATGGGGACGCCTCCTGCTTAGTAGATGCTGCCGCTGTTGACGATGGGCTGCGCATCCTTGCTGCCGCAAAGGACGACAAGAAGGTTAGAGACCATGGCGGCCTTGCGCTCTTCGTCAAGGACGACGACTTCTTCCTCGCCAAGCTGGTCGATGGCCATCTTGACCATGCCGACCGCGCCCTCGACGATCTTCTGGCGTGCGGCGATGATGGCGGTGGCCTGCTGGCGCTGGAGCATAGCGGCGGCGATTTCATCGGAATAGGCGAGCGTGGTGATGCGCACATCCTCGATGACAATGCCCGCATCCTTGACGCGTGCGGCGAGTTCCTGCTGCATGATTTCGGAAACCTCGCTGCTGGAGCCGCGCAGGGTCTTTTCATCCGCATCGCCTTCCATGGTGTCGTAGGGATACAGGCGCGCGATATTGCGGATGGTGGAGTCGCACTGGATGGAGAGGTATTCCTCAAAGTTTTCCACGGTGAATACAGCGGCGGTGGGATCATCGACGCGCCAGATGACGACAGAGCCGATGATGATCGGATTGCCCATTGCGTCGTTGACCTTCTGGGTGCGGTTGTCAAGCGTGCGGGTCTTGAGCGAGATCTTCTTGGGCTTGCCGGAGGTGTAGGTATAGCCGCCGGTCTTTTCGTTTTTCGTGACCGTTGCCCCGGTGGCCTCGCCGTTCATCACAGCGGGGGCGTTTGCTGTCACAAAGGGATTGACGAAATAGAAGCCCGATTTCTTGAGCGTGCCGTAGTACTTGCCAAAGAGCGTAAAGACATAGGCCTGATTCGGCGCGAGGACTTTAAAGCCGGCAAAAAGAACGCACAGCACCGTGATGCCCACAAGACCTGTGGTCAGCAGGGCACCGCCGGGCAGGGACATGCCTCTGTCCAGCAGGATGATGCCGTAAACAAAGCAGCAGATCGAGGCGATCATGCCGATGAGCATGGAGAGCAGGACGAGGAAGCCGTTTTGATGCGCAGCGGTTTTTTCCTGCGGAACAGAGGACGGGATGCGTTTGTTTTCCATAAGGAGTCTCCCTTCTTGATAATGATATCAAATTGATATCATTATCATATGCATGGGCGCGATTTGTGTCAAGTACTTGGACGAAAAAAGTGGAAAAAGCGCCTTTTCATTGCCTTGCGGCGCACGGAGTGCTATAATAAATCCAAATGTGATGAAATACGAAGGATGGAGAAACACATGCTGTCAAGGAGATTCAGGCGCGAAGGCGAGCGGGAAAACAAGACGATCGGGCAGGATGGCTTCAGCGCGTCTGTTCCGGCCGTTTCCCCGCGCCCGTGGCATGGACAGGATGGCGCTCTGTCCGATTCGCCGGAGCATAATGCGCACGCTGCGGCTGCTGCGCGGTATGCTCCGGTTATGCACGCCGCACAGGTCGCACCTGCCGCACAGGTCGCACCTGCCGCACAGGCTGCGCCTGCCCGAATATCGGCGCAGAGTTATGCGGCGTATGCGATGGTGGGCCGCCGGGTGATCGACTTTGCCGACAATGGAGACGGAACGCTGACGGCGGTGCGCTGCATTGATCCTGCGGCGGATGATCTGGATATCCAGTTTGAGGCGGGGGCATGCCCTGTGACGGCAATTGCGCCGAAGGCGTTTGAGGGTTGTACGGCGCTGCGGCGCGTGGTGATCCCGCCGACGGTTCGCCAGATTGGCGAGATGGCGTTTTCCGGCTGCGCACATCTGATGCGTGTGGTGATTCCGGGCAGCGTGGCGCGTGTGGGAACGCTGGCGTTTGCCAAATGCGCATCGCTTGAGCGTGTGCGCATCGAACCGGGCGTGCAGGCGCTGGGGCCGTCGTGCTTTTCCAAGTGCACGAGCCTTGTGCGCGTGGATGTTCCCGCGAGCCTGATCTCCTTTGGCGGCGGCGTATTCTTTGGCTGCGGGCGTCAGGTCTGCCTCTTTGGCGCGGAGGGCGCGCCTGCGCAGCAGTATGCGAAGATCAACGGCCTGAAGTATGATTCGCAGAGCTGGAAAGAGGACGAAGAGCTGATTTTTGAAGAGCTGGAAAACGGCGATCTGGTGGTCGTCGCGCCGAGGCGGGAAGCGCCGGAGCGCATTGAGATTCCCAGCGAGCTGTGCGGCAGGAAGATCGTGGCAGTTGCGCCGAAGGCATTCTTTACCTGCCATTCGCTGCTGCAGCTGAGCGTGGGCGCAAATGTGCGCGAGATTGGCGAAAATGCGTTTTTCGGCTGTCATTCACTGATGGGCGTTGCGTTTGAACGCGGGCTCGAGCGTGTGGAGGGCGGCGCATTTGCAGGCTGCGAGAATCTTTCGCAGGTGACGCTGCCGTGGGGAACGGCTGCGGTGGGCAGGATGGCGTTCTTTGGCTGCGCAAGGCTGGCGTTTGTGAAGATGCCGGCGACGACGCGCGTGGCGGATCTTGCGTTTGACGGCTGTGCGCCCAACCTGCGGGTGTTTGGCGGCGTGAGCGCAGAGAGAATGCGGACGGTGTGAAATATACGTCTGCGGCTTGAAAGTGCAGGCGGATTTTGATATACTATTCCAGTGTTTTTGGGGAAATACTGATTGCGGAAGCGTACGATAGAGGATGGGAGTGGGCATATGAAGAAGATCGGTTTTGACAGTGCGAAGTATATTCGTCTGCAGTCCGAGCATATTCGCGAGCGTATCGACCAGTTCGGCGGCAAGCTGTATCTGGAATTCGGCGGCAAGCTGTTTGACGATTTCCATGCGTCCCGGGTGCTTCCGGGCTTTGAGCCGGATAACAAGATCAGGATGCTGCTTGAGCTCAAGGATCAGGCGGAAATCGTGATTGCCATCGGCGCGGGTGATATCGAAAAGAACAAGCGCCGCGGCGATCTGGGCATCACCTATGACACTGATGTGATGCGCCTGATCGACATCTTCCGCGGCTTTGGGCTGTATGTCGGCTCCATCGTGCTTACGCAGTATGCGGAGCAGCCGTCTGCGATCACGTTTGAAAAGCGCATGACGGCGCTGGGGCTGAAGGTCTACCGCCATTATCATATTCCGAATTATCCGTCCGATCTCAAGCTGGTCGTCAGCGAGGATGGCTTTGGCCGCAACGACTATATCGAGACGACGCGGTCGCTGGTCGTCGTGACGGCGCCCGGCCCGGGCAGCGGTAAGATGGCGACCTGTCTTTCTCAGCTGTATCATGAGCATAAGCGCGGCGTTCAGGCTGGCTATGCCAAGTTTGAGACGTTCCCAGTCTGGAATCTGCCGCTCAAGCATCCGGTGAACCTCGCCTATGAGGCGGCGACGGCGGATCTCAACGACGTCAACATGATCGATCCGTTCCATCTGGAAGCATACGGCCAGACGACGGTCAACTATAACCGCGACATCGAGATCTTCCCGGTGCTCCGCACGATGTTTGAGCGCATCTACGGCGAATGCCCCTACAAGAGCCCAACGGATATGGGCGTGAATATGGTCGGTAATTCGATCATGGACGACGAGGCATGCTGCGAGGCGTCCAAACAGGAGATCATCCGCCGCTACTTCAAGGCAGCCTGTCAGGTGAGGCAGGGCCTCTCCTCCGGCGAGGATGTCGGCAAGATCGAGCTGCTGATGAGCGCGCTGAAGATCGAACCGGAGACGCGCGCTGTGGTGCCTGCCGCGCTGCAGGTCTATCACAAAACGGGTAAGCCTGCGGCGGCGATTGAGCTGTCTGACGGCAGAATCGTTACGGGCAGGACGACCGATCTTTTCGGCCCGGTGTCTGCGGCGATGCTCAACGCGCTCAAGGCGCTGGCGGAGATTCCGGACGAGATCAAGCTGATTTCTCCGGAGGTCATCGGCACGATTCAGACGCTCAAGACCGATTACATGAAGAGCCAGAACCCGCGCCTGCATACCGACGAGATGCTCGTCGCGCTGGCCATCAGCGCCGCGAGCGATCCCAACGCGATGAAGGCGATGCAGAAGATCGATGCACTGTCGGGCTGCGATATCCATTCCACGGTCATCCTCTCCACGGTCGACGACGGCGTATTCAAGCGCCTGAACATGCAGCTGACCTGCGAGCCGACCTACGAGAAGAACAACCTGTATCATAAGTAAAGGCAAAAAGGATATGAGAGAAGGAACCTCGCGGGGTTCCTTTTTTGCATGCGTGCTATGGAGAGCGGCGGGAAGCGCAAAAAAGCGGGCAGCAGCCGCTGCCCGCACAAGAGGATTATTCGTTTTCCTCAGGTCGAAGAATCTCGGTTTCGTAGTATGCGCCGTCGCGCCAGAAGATAAGCTTTGCGCTTTCGCCCGGGGCGATTGAGGCGCGCGCCTTGCGCAGCGTCGCGTCGCCGAGGACTGTGATGTCGCCGATGCCGGCGATGATGTCGCCGCGCCGCAGGCCCGCGTCCTCCGCAGGCGAGTTCGGTTCGACTTCGCTGATCCAAGCGCCCTGCGGCAGATTATAGTGGCTCTGATAGACGGGCAGCACATAGCGTGTCACAAAGCCCATCTCCCATTTTGCGGCTTCTGCGCGCTCCGCATCGGTGATTTCAATGGGAAGCGTGCGGATCAGGTCTTCTCCTGCGCCGTTGTCCACGTTGATGAAGACATACTGGTCGTCGTCCACATAGACGTTGCGTCCGCCGGAGCGGTACCAGCTGACGGCAATCTGCGCGCCGGAGAAATAGACGTCCCGGCTGACCTGGAAGTGATGCGGATAGAACACGTCGGTATAGGTTTCCGGCGGGCCAAAGATCTCGATCCATTCATCGCTGATGAATTCGCTGCCGGGAATGTCCTCCCAGCTGTCGTAATCCCCCTCCTCGGGGACATAGAAATCCGAATAAGAGCGACCGTCTGCAATGGAAATCTCATCTACGGAATACTGACGCTCGATTTCTTCCTCGAAGGTTTCGGCCATGTATGCGGGCGTGCCGTCGGCGTAATAGGGGATGATCTTGAGGCCGAAGGCGGTCAGTTTGCTGCCGGTATTGTTGCGCACGGATACCTGCACGCTGCCGCAGAAGCTGAAAGACGAAGTCTCTGCGCGCTGAATCCACATGTCGGATTCCTTGCTGTTTTCGAGGTATTTGACCTCCTGCTCGCTGCCCTCGCGCGCCAGCGTGCGGTCGTCAAAGAGCATGGCCTGCGTATGCGGGTCGGCTTCGCCGGTGACGGGCAGGCCGTTGTCCTGCTGGAATTTGCGGATGACGTCGGAGGTGGATTCGGTGTAGTTGGAATTGTCGTTGCGCTTGCGGAAATAGCCCAGATCATAGAGCCTGCGCTTGACCTTGAGCACATCCTCGCTTCGGTCGCCGGGGCGCAGGGTATGATACTGCGCGAGTTCTTCATCCGTATAAGAGAAGGGCTCCAGCGCCTGAATATCGGCAATCGGATCGCAGGCAAGCACCGGATACCGATCAAGCACGGCCTGCGCGGAAACCGGCGTCAGCTCCGCCGGGCGGATGAGGCGGATCAGCTCGGCGAGCATATAGCCCTCCGCGCCGTCATCCATCTCAACGACATACCACAATTTGCCGTCGACGGTGATTTCTCCCTTGATGGTTGCGCGCTCGTTGCCGGAATAGGTATCAAGGCGTGCGCCGCCCGCAGATTTGCGCAGGTTGGACGGCTTGAGTGTGCGGCCGATGTTCGGCTCTTCGTAGTAAAGCGGCGTCGGTTCCGGCGTGGGCGAGGGAGTAGGCGCCTTGGTGGGCTTGGGGGTTGGCGTGGGGGTAGGCACTGGAGTAGGTGTGGGCACCGGCGTGGGCGAAGGTGTCGGCGTGGGTGAAGGGACGGGCTCCAGCAGGTCGGTCATGATATAGCCCTTCCGTCCGGTCTTGAACACGCGGACATAGGCCCAGCCGCCCTCGACGGTGTCGAGCACCTCCACGAGTGTATCGCCCTTCAGCTGATCGATCATGCCGCTTTTCTTGTCGGGGAGCTTGCGCAGATTTGCCGGTTTTCCGGTTTGCAGGCAGCCGGCTTTATAGCTGTCTTCCAGCATCGCATTCACGCTGGTATCGCAAAGCGCATGTGGCGCGGCAGCGAAGAGAAGCGCGGAAACGGCGAGCGCAGCGGCGCAGCATCTCGTCAGTTGTTTCAACATAAATGGAACGATCCTTTCAAAATGATCTTTTCATGCGGGGTATGTAATGCCGAAAAAATCGTGCTGTGAATGCCAGACGGCGCAGAACCGATCAGGCATCTGGCGGTCGCAAAACGCTGTCCGTCCGTCTATTATATCAGTTTCGTCTGCAAGGGGCAACTGCTTTTTCGTCTGCAGGTTTCTGCTGGAAAACAAATCCAAAGCGGCTTGAGATTCTGCGCAGGCGGAGATGGAAGAAAAAGGAATGAGGTTACAAATTACGGAGAAAAAGGGGCGTTTGCATGTGTGATTTGCGCGAAAAATGAAAGAAACGGAATTGTTTATTTTTTCTCAAAAGGGCTTGTTTCTCAACCGGCTTGAGGGTATATAATGCAATAAGAGGAGGAGGCTGTGAAGCGATTTGTCATATACATGACAAGCAAAACGGCGCCTCCGACGGTGCGTTTACTGAAAACAGAAGGACGCAAGAAGAAAGGAAGGAAAATGATCATGAAGAAATGGCTTTGCCTGCTTCTGACCCTGGTGCTGACCCTGGCGATCGCCGCCGGCGCCTGCGCGAAGGAAGATTGGGTGACCCCGGTTCAGGAGATTGAGAACTGGGATCGCGAAGTGGATTTCCTCGTCGTCGGCTACGGCCTTGCCGGCGCTGCGGCTGCCGTTGAGGCGTACGACATCGACCCGACCGCGGAGATCCTCGTTCTGGAGAAGATGCCGCGCGCGCTTGCCGGCGGTAACTCCATCGCTTCCGGCCAGACGTTCCTCGTTCCGGCGCAGAGCGCTGTCGAGACCGTCAAGACCTACCTGTACAACTGCAACCTGCCGAACCCGATTCCGGACGAGTATCTGACCTGGCTGTGCCAGGGCTTTGCGGATCAGCTGCCGTGGATCGAGTCCATCGCTGCGGGCGTCGGCTATGAGGCCGGCTACGTTGGCGGCGGCGAGCTGAAGTGGGGCTCCATGGTCGTCGAGTTTGACTCCTTCGAGGGCTCTACCTTTGACGGCTGCTCTGCTCACCTGCGCAAGATCGGCTCCACCTTCGAGAACGGCGGCGTGTGGCGCTGCTTCGATCTGGCCTGCACCGCTCGCGGCATCGAAGTTGCGTACGAGACTCCGGCTGTCTCCCTGATTCAGGATCCGTTCACCAAGGAAGTCTTCGGCGTCATCGCCCGTCAGGCGGACGGCACCGAGATTGCCATCAAGTCCAAGAAGGGCACCCTGCTGGCCTGCGGCGGCTACGAGAACGACCTGCAGATGCAGCGTGACTTCCACGGTATGGACATCGTCTACACCGCGGGCACCCCGGGCAACACCGGCGACGGCATCAAGATGCTGATGGAAGCCGGCGCTCAGATCTGGCACATGAAGAACCAGACCCAGTCTGGCGGCTTCTGGCTGGGCATCAAGGTTCCGGAGCATGAGGCGACCTTCATGCGCAACTTCACCATGGCCGGCAACTCCTGGATTGAGATCAGCGCTGACGGCACCCGCTTCTACGACGAGGCGACCGGCTATCATCGCCAGCATATGAAGTACCTCGAGTACGGCCGCTATGTTGACCTGCCGCACGAGAAGGCGCTCCCGGTTGACGTAATCTTCGACGAGAAGACCCGTGAGGCGGGCTCCATCGCTTCCCAGTGGCTGAGCTGGCCGACCACCACCGAGGGCTACATGTGGACCAGCGACAACCTCGCTGAGATCGAAAAGGGCTGGATCATCAAGGCTGACACCATCGAAGAGCTTGCTGAGAAGATCGGCCGCGATCCGGAGCAGCTGAAGGCGACCATCGAAAAGTGGAACGCTGACTGCGCTGCGGGCGTTGACTCTGAGTTCGGCCGCAACCCGGAGAAGATGGCTCCGATCGATACCGCTCCGTACTACGCTGTTTCCATCACCCCGACTCTGGTCGGCACCACCGGCGGCGCCAAGCGCGACACCGCTGGCCGCGTCCTCGACTGGAACGACGAGCCGATCCCGGGCCTGTATGAGGCTGGCGAGCTGGGCTCCTACTTCTCCAATCTCTATCAGAACGGTACTTTCCTCTCCGAGGCGATGCTCTCCGGCCGCGCTGCTGCGCAGACCGCTTTCGGCGGCGTTTCCGAGATCAAGGTCTTTGAGAAGGCTGAAAACAATGGTCCGGCCTGGGCTGGCGCTGCTGACGGCGATTACTCCGCCATGTGCCAGGGCCTCCACGATCCGTTCGAGGTCATCTTCACTGTCAAGGACGGCAAGCTCGTTGAAGCGAAGCTGGGCGAGGGCCGTGAGAACATGTTCATGACCGAGGAGCAGTTCGCTGCGTACACCGGCGCGATCATCGCTGCTCAGGATCAGAATGTGGATATCGTCGCGGGCGCGACCGTTGACTGCCAGGCCATTGGTACCGGCATCAACGAGGCGTTTGCGAAGTAATCTCCATACCCCGTAGATCCCCAAGCGCATCTGATATTTGGATGTGACCGGGCGCACGGTCATGTGCGCCCGGTTTTTTCTCCTTATTAGATGTCGGGGGCACAGGAAGAATGTTCCTGATAAAAATACAGTACATCAAGGGGAAACGCTTGCTATCGATTCCTCTTGCATGATACAATAAGTTATCCCATAACGGGGTACAAATAAGAAGAAGGAGAGATTACCTATGAACAAGCTGATTTCTCTGCTGCTGGCCATGGCCATGCTGCTGTCCAGCTTCGTGGTTCCGGCGTTTGCCGAGAGCGCCGCGGATGCGGACGTGATCGTCATCGGCGCCGGCGGCGGCGGCCTGTCTGCTGCGCTGGAGGCTGCGGCCCAGGGCGCTCAGAAGGTTATCGTGCTGGAAATGACCGCTAAGACCGGCGGCGCGCTGAACTACACCAGCGGCTCTATGTCTGCTGCGGGCACCATCATCCAGAAGGAAGAGGGCGTTGAGGACAGCGTCGACGCTTATGTTGCGGACATCCTGCGTATCGGCGGCGACCTCGGCGGCCAGCCGAACGAGGCGCTCGTGCGCGTGTACGCCAACGAGGCGACCGCTGTGTTTGACTGGCTGTATGAGGCTGGTCTGAAGGACAACGCTTACTCTGTTGACCGTGCGACCGGCAACCGCGCCGTGTTCGCGCCGGAGCATGCGCTGTTCACCATCCAGCGTACCTACAAGCCGAGCCCGGACGACAAGGCGAACTACAAGTCCGCTGCGCATGAGGTGCTCGACAGCCTGATCGCTCAGGACGAGCGCATCGAAGTGAAGCTGAACACCAAGGCCGTTGAGCTCGTCGCCAACGACAAGGGTCAGGTTCTGTCCGTTGTGACTGCGGACGGCGAGAAGCTCACCGCTTCCAAGGGTATCATTGTCACCACCGGCGGCTACTCCGCCAACGGCAAGCTGATGGCGCAGTTCGTGCCGTACGGCAACTACTATCTGGCCGGCGGCGCTGCGGGCGCGGACGGCAACGGCATCCAGATGATGCAGAAGGTTGGCGCCGGCGTGACCGCTATGGACGCCATTCCGACCTTCCCGATGGGTCTGATCAGCAAGGATAACCCGAAGACCGGCGCGATCGCCAACACCTATACCTGGAAGGCTGGCGGCATCGTCATCAACCAGAACGGCGAGCGCTTCTGCAACGAGACCGAGACCAACCCGGCCGTGCGCGAGGTTGCCCTTGAGGGTCAGCCGGAAGCCATCCAGTACGACATCTTCACCGATAAGATCATTGAGGATCTGCGTGCTGCTGGTCAGGCATACTTCTACGATGCTTACTTTGCTGCCGAGGGTCAGCCGGGCTGGCATGTCGTGAACACTGCGGCGACCCTGGAAGAGCTGGCTGCGAAGATCAACGTTCCGGCGGAGAACCTCCTCAAGACCGTTGAGACCTACAACGCGGCTGTTGAAGCCGGCGCGTCCGACGAGTTTGGCCGCCTCTATGATGGCACCATGAATGCTTACAACGTAGCCGTCAACAAGATCGAGGGCGAAAAGTTCTACGCCATCCCGCTCAAGGCGCTGTGCGTCATGACCCTGGGCGGCGTCACCGCCAATGAGAACATGCAGGTCCTCGACGAGGCCGGCAATGTGATCCCGGGCCTGTATGCGGCTGGCGAAACCGTCGGCGGCGTGTGGGGCAAGTTCGTTTCCTCCGGCACCGGCGTTATGGGCCCGATCGTCTTTGGTAAGGTCGCTGCCCGCAATGCCATGACCCTGGAGCTTGCTGAGGGCTATGAGGTCAAGGCTGCGCAGAACCTGCTCGCGGACGAGCTGTTCGTGAAGGAAGCGGCTGCCGGCGCTGAGTTCGACATGACCGCTGCCCTCGCCGATGGCGAGTACACCGCGACTGTCGACGGCCAGGAGGGCCCGATGACTGTCAAGACCGTGATCGCCGATGGCAAGATCGCGTCTGTTGAGGTCGTGGAGAACCACGAGACCCCGTCTATCGCTGGCGCTGCGATCGAGTCCGTTCCGGCCAAGATCGTGGAGACCAATAGCGTGAGCGTCGACGCCGTCGCCGGCGCGACCCTGACCTCTACCCGCATCATGAAGGCTGTGGCCGAGTGCCTCACCGCTGCTGCGAAGTAATTCAACCAATCTGCTCCCGGTTCCTTAAGCAGGGACTGGGAGTTTGACAACATGAAAAGAGGAAATGGACCATGAAGAAGATTTTTGCCTTGATGCTTGCACTTGCGCTGGTGTTCAGCATGACTGCGTTCGCTGAGGAAACCTTCTCTGCGGAGTATGAGATGAAGGGCACCACCTCTGCGGGAAAGCCCAAGAATGATACGTTTATCTTTGAGGGTAAGACTGTGGACGGTGTGATCACTGAGCTGAACTTTGACATCATCCGCAACAAGGGCGCGGAGGGTGAGTACTCCAAAAAGGGCATCATGGGCTACATGATGAACGTGTCCGATGCGGCTGTGGAGAAGACCGAGACGGGTTACAAGCTTTCCCAGATGACTGCGTACGGTTATGATCCGAAGTTTGATTCCGGCATGTATGCGCAGTTCATGGTCAGCGCTTCTGCGGAGAACCTGACCGAGGAGCTGACCTTTGGCGAGCTGACCTTCGCGAACATGGCTAAGCCGGGTGAGGCTCTGGCGATGGATAAGGCCATCCTGGCGTTCCAGTATCTGGCCAACGAAGCCGGCATTACCCTGACCGAGGCGACCCCGGTCAAGGATATCCTGGCGATCCATGGCTTCTACAAGGACGGCGCGTTTGTCGAGGGTACGACCCGCGTGTCCTTCGCCGGTTATAACGGCGGCCGCAGCTACGGCGAGCAGATCGACGCGATCGTGGCGCATATTCTTGCCAATGGCATGACGCTGGAGCAGGTCTACGAGATGTTCAAGACCGTCAACCAGGAGAGCGAGCCGATTGAAGAGCGTGACACCGTCTCCGGCGCGACCATCGCGTTTGTCGGCGATTTCCAGCGCATGGTTTACATGGCGATGTATGGCGAGCTGTATGAGGGTGTTGTCGCGCATACGACTACGGATGGCATTACCAAGGTTCAGGTTGCGACGCAGGGCTTTGCCGGTGAAATCGAGACCCATGTTTCCTTCGATGCTGAGGGCAAGATCGTTGCCGTCTCTGTGCGCGATGCGCAGGAAACTGAGGGGATCGGCGCGGCTGTGTATGCCGAGGATTCCGCGTTCTTCAAGGCGATTGTCGAAGGCAATACGGCTGAGGTGGATGCTGTGGCCGGCGCGACCGTGACCTCTGAGGCACTGAAGAAGGCTGTTCAGATGGCGAAGGATTACGTTGCCGCTCTGTAATGATCGGAAATATACAGGACGCCCCGGAGCAATCCGGGGCGTTTTGTTGATTATGTAACCCTTCCACCGCTTACGCGGTCCCCCTCCCCTTTCAGGGGAGGCAGAGGTTATTTACAAAACCATGGCTCCCCTGAAAGGGGAGCTGGCGCCGCAGCGCCTGAAGGGTGAAGTGTGCGAAGCACACTTTTGCGTGCCTGCGGGAAAGCGGAGTGAAGGCGGGCAGGACTTTTGTACGAAACGTCGAATGATTTACAAGATATGAAATACGCGGGAGGATACCGGTATGCAGGAGAATGTACAGGGAACACGCTTTGATCTGCTCTATGAGACGATGCCCTGGCACAAGGTCGACGCGGTGGTCTTTGATATCGGCAATGTCCTGATCCGGTTTGCGCCGGATGATTTTATCAAAAAGCTCTTTCCGGGCGACGAGCGCCTGCAGCAGCACATGATGGATCATGTCTATCATGGGCCGTATTGGTTGTGCTTTGATCGCGGAGAGATGACCTATGAACAGGCGGCAAAGCGTCTGGCGCAGGAGCAGGGCGAGAGCGAGGAGGCGTATCTGCATGCGCTCTACGGCTGGTTCCAGCTCAAGACGCCGATTGAAGAGGGCTTCCGCGCGGCGCAGCGCTGCAAGCGGGCAGGCAAGAAGCTCTATCTGCTTTCCAATTATCCGCAGCAGGGCTTTGAGTTCGTGCATAAGCAGTATGCGCATCTGTTTGATCCGCTCTTTGACGGCGGGATCATCTCCTGCTATGAGCATGTGATCAAGCCGGACAGGGAGATTTACGAGCTGCTGTGCAGCCGGTATGGGATCAATCCGGACCGCGCAGTATTCATTGACGATACGCTTTGCAACATCGAGGGCGCGAATAAAGCGGGCATGCATGGCTTTCATATGCATGAAAGCGGCATGATGGATCGTTTCTTTATCTGAGATATAATGCCGGAAGCGCTGGCGAAGGCATAAAGGAGGCATGGATGACCATGAGAAGGTGGATAGGGTTGATGATACTGGCGGCGATGCTGGTGTTTGCTGCCTGCGGCGCGCAGGCCGAGGGCGTAATGCTTGGCGTGCAGGTAAAGGACACGCCTGCTCCGCAGACACCTGTGCCGCAGACACCTGTGCCGCAGACACCTGTGCCGTCGACACCCGTGCCGTCGACGCATGCTTCGCATACGCCTGTGCCGGAGGCGGACGAGATGCCGCTGGCGCTGAACGTCATGGATCCGGTTACGCAGGAGCAGATAGCGTCCGCGGGGCTTGGCGAGCGCATTCTCTGGCGCGGCATGGAGGGCGAGGACGTCCGGCTCATGCAGCAGCGTCTGTATCAGCTGGGCTACTATCTTGGGGAAATCGACGGCGTATTCGGATTGGGTACGCGCACGGCGGTATATGGCTTCCAGCGCGCGCATAAGCTCGCGAAAATTGACGGAAAGGTTGGCCCGGAGACCATAGCGCGGATGTTCGCAGAGGATGCGATTGTGAAGCCGACGCCGACCCCGAGTCCGACGCCGACCCCGACGCCCACGCCGACCCCTGCGCCGACGCCCATTCCCACGCCGGTGCCTACGGCAACGCCGAATCTGGCGGATGCGCCGTTTGCGCTTGAGGAGATGGAGGTCTATGTGGACGGCGAGCCATTTGCGCTGGTACTGGGAAGAGACGATGCGGGAACGCTGCTCTATCCGCTTTGCGGCGTGCTTTCTCATATGGGATATGAGTATGCTTATGCTGCTGGCAGCTGGCAGCTGACAGCGCGGGAGGACGGCACGGAGCTGGCGCTGATGACCGATGGAAGCGAAGGACTATGCCAGAGCGCGATGGGCTCTGTGGCCGGTGTGATCTTCCTTACGGACGACGTCAGGCGCGTCTATGCCTATGATGGGGAAGCCTATGTCACGGCGGAACTGCTTGAGCAGATGGGGCTTGACGTTGTGGTGGTCGGCGGAACGCCGGTCGTCGATCGATAAGAATTGCGGCAATGGATTATAAAAAACAGCGCACCGGAGCATGGACTTCGGTGCGCTGCTTGCTGTATAGAAGCGCTCAACCGATGGAGAGGCTGCGGAGGAAATGCTGCAGGGCAAGGCTTGTGTCGTTTTTGCGCCATGCAATCAGGATCTCCTCGTTCTCGTTTTCGCCGGCAAGCGGGATGAGTGTGACGTTTTCCGTGCCGATGTCCCATGGATGGGAATACTCAGGCACGATAGAGATTCCCTCCTCGGCGGCGACCATCATCAGGATGCTTTCGATGTCGTTGGAGCGCAGGAGAATATTGGGCTGGTATCCGGCCTGCTGATACAGCTGGATGTAGAACGCATCGCCGAAGGAATCACCGGTACCGGAGGGGGACATAAACAGGATGTTTTCCTGACTGAGATCCCGCCGTGTCAGCTCTTTGCGCCGGGCGAGCGGATGACCGGCATAGAGCGCCACACGCAGAGGTACACGCTCGATGACCTGACAGATCAGGGATTCTTCCTGATGCAGGTTGGTGCTGTCCCAAGTGAAGATGACATCATATGCGCCGCTGAGCAGCCCCGCTGCGAGCATATCGGTATCACAGCGATAGCAGGAGACACGCACGTTGGGATATTCGCGATGGAAGCTGCGAAGATGACGCGGGAGATCGCTGTGCTCATAGCCTTTCGTATACCCCAGGCGCAGTTCGCCTTCAAGGCCAGTTGAGGCGTCGCGCGTGCGCTGAAGGGCGGCGTCCATGCGGCTGAGAATCTCTCTGGCTTCTTTGAGCAGCACCTTGCCTGCTGGGGTCAGGGAGACGGGACGGGTATTGCGATGAAGGAGGGTCACGCCAACATGCTCCTCGAGCGCATGGATCTGCTGGGTGATGGCAGTCTGAGAGATATAGTGATTGGCGGCGGCACGGGTAAAGCTTCCGCTTTCTGCAACGGAAACAAAATAACGCAGCTGATTGAGGTTCATGGGGAGCCATTTCTCCTATTTATAAGTTAAACTTATTATAATATGCAAATTGCGGACTTGCAATAGTGAAATCTATCGTATATAATAAGCACATCTTCTTCGGAAACGCACCCAACGTGCTGGATAGAAGAGGATGGAATAAGATGAAATGCGTTTGAGCGGAAAGAGTAGCTGGGAGAAAAGCGCCAGAGAGATGCCGGTTGGTGCGAGGCATTGGCTATATATCCCTGTGAAGTTCATTCTGTGAGCGGTGCGCTGAAGCCAAGTAGGCGCAACGGGTGCGACCGTTACATCGCTAAGGCTTTTCAACCTGCTAAAGCGCCGGGAATTATGGATCTGTGTGTGCTGCAGGTGCGAAGCCTGATAAGGCGTATGCCGCAAGGCATAGGTGAAGCAGAGTGGTAACACGAGGTATTCGTCCCTGTATGATACATACAGGGCCTTTTTATTGCAGGGGGAAACCGGCTGCTTGTTCAATGCTTTATAGGTGTCCTGCTGCTGTAAAGAACACGAAAAATAATACAAACAGATATTGACAAAATGTTGAACTGTATGATACGCTTCTAGGCGTTGTCAAAAGACAAACCGCACAACTATCAGCACCATGGAGGAATTTTTATGGCGGAACAGAACAAAATCGGCATGCTAAATGAATTGGATGCAAAAGCGCAGAAGCTGATGGAGGATAAGGATTCCGAAAGCCGGACGAGGATATTTGAGGGGACGATGGACAAATTGTTGACCCTTATCCTCGTGATCTGGGCAATCTTTCAGGTCTGGGGCAATACGATCGGCACGCTTGGTGCGGTGAAGCTGCGTGCGGCGCATATCATGTTTCTGCTTCCGCTGGCGTTTATGCTCTATCCGACGTACAAAAAGGAGCGCCGCCGCCGCAAAGGCATTCCCGTTTGGGATGCGGTGCTTGTTGCGGCAACTATCGCCTGCTTTGGCTATATCCTATGGCGCTATGACGCGCTGGCGAGGACGGGCCGCCTGAACAATACAGACGTATGGGTTGGCGTGCTTTGCCTGATTGTCTCATTTGAAGCGGCGCGGCGCGCGAGCGGAAACCTCGCGGTGATCGCACTGGTATTCCTTTCGTATTTTGCGGTTTGGGGCCGCTATATTCCCGGCACGTTCGGCACCAGCGCATTTACGCTCAAGCGCGTAATCAAGGCGCTGGTATGGGACACCAACGGTATCCTTGGCACAGGCGCCGGTGTTTCTGCAACGTACATCTTCGTATTTGTTCTCTTCGGTGCGTTTCTTAAGTATTCTGGCTTCTCTCAGTTCATCAACGACATTGCGCTGACGCTGGTTGGCCGCTCTCCGGGCGGCCCGGCGAAGGTGGCGGTCATCGCCTCGGCGCTGATGGGCATGATCAATGGCTCAGCCATCGCAAACGTCGCGACGACGGGCACGATCACCATTCCGCTGATGAAAAAGACCGGCTACAAGAAGGACTTTGCTGCGGCGGTTGAGGCGGTAGCGTCTACCGGTGGCCAGTTCACGCCGCCGATCATGGGCGCGGTCGGTTTTGTCATGGCGGAGTTCATGGCGATCAGCTATACCAAGGTCATGCTTGCCGCCGCGATTCCTGCGTTCCTGTATTACCTGAGCTTGATCTACTCCGTGCATCTGGAAGCAAAGCGGCTGGGCCTGTCCGGCCTTGCTCCGGAGAATATTCCGAAGGCAGGGGTGGTCTTTAAGGAGCGGGGCCATCTGCTGATTCCGCTCGTCGTGCTGATGGCCATGATGTTCATGGGCTATACGCCGCTGTTTGCTGCGATCGCTGCGATCTTTGTGACGATTCCGGTTTCCTGGCTGCGCAAGGATACGCGCATGGATTTGAAGATCATCCTGCAGGCGACCATCGAAGGCAGCCGGAGTGCGATCGGTGTGGGCATCAGCTGCGTGATCATCGGTGTGGTGATCGGTTCGGTCAACATGACCAGCCTGGGCCTGAACTTCGGCAACCTGATTCTCAAGATTGTGGGCGAGGGGCAGCTGTTCCTCGGCGGCCTGATGGTTATGATCATGTCGACGATTCTGGGCATGGGCGTTCCGGGCGTGGCAGCATATGTGATCGTGTACGTCGTGGCGGTTCCTGTGCTTCGTGCAACCGGCGCGACGGAGATGGCGGCCAACATGTTCTGCCTGATCTATGCGTGCCTGTCTAACATCACCCCGCCGGTCGCTATGAGTTCGTATGTGGCGGCGGGCATCGCAGACAGCAACATGACAAAGACGTCGTTCATTGCCATGAAGCTGGGTATTGCGGGCTTCATTCTCCCGTTCTTCTTCCTCAACAACCCAGTTCTGCTCTATGGCAGCACGGAGGGTGTGGCGCTCAGCGAAACGATCCGCGCATTTGTGACCTCGTCCGTTGGCGTTCTGGCGCTGGCAGCTGGCCTTGCGGGCATGCCGGTGCTGCGCTATGGCAAGGCGACGACGGCGCTGCGCCTCGTCTGCCGCGCGATGCTGATTGCGGGCGGCCTGCTGTTCGTCAATCCGACGCTGGCGACCGATCTGCTTGGCCTGGCGCTGATTGCCGCTGAGGTGGTCATCGACAAGATGGTGCTGGCGAAGGCAAAGCCAATTGCCCAAGCTGCGTAACACTGCATACAGATGCGGCGCGAAGAACGCTGCATCCGGAATATATGTCTCAAAAAGAGAGGAGAGTACCCATGAAAAAGATTCTTGCGACTGCTCTGTGCCTGTGCCTTCTGCTGACCGCGTCCTGCGCGTTCGCGGCGGACATCAATTTCGTTACCGCCGGTACGGCATCCACCTTCTATCCGATCAGCGCGACTGTGGTCGGTCTGTGGAACGAGAATATCGAGGGCATGCGCGCCGTGGCGACCCCGTCCGGCGGCGGAATTGATAATCTGAACCAGGCGTACGACGGAGAGGCGCAGATCGGCATCGCCAATGCGAACCTCGTTTATCAGGCTCAGGAAGGTCTGGCTTCGTTCGAGGGCTACGCCAACGATAACCTGCGCATCTTTGCGGGTCTGTACATCAACCCGAATCAGGTCGTTGTGACCAAGGATTCCGGCATCAACAGCGTTGCTGATCTGGTGGGCAAGAAGATCTCCATCGGCGCTGCCGGCTCTACCACGGTTGATGAAGCGATTGTGCATCTTGGTGCGATCGGCAAGACGGTTGACGACATCAAGGCGGAATACATGGACACCTCTGCTGCGGCCGATGCGATCAGCAACAAGCTGCTTGACGGTGTGTGGATCATGGCCGGCACCCCGAACTCTGCCGTTACCCAGATCATGACCACCACCGATTCTAAGATCATGCCCATCACCGCGGAAGAAGTTGAAACGCTGAAGGTGGAGTATCCGTGGTACGCTTCCTGTGAGATCCCGGCTGGCACCTATGCCGGTCAGGACGAGGCGGTTATGACTTCCGGCGTGAAGCTCACCCTGTTCATCACGGCGGATGTCGATGAAGAGACCGTCTATCAGATGACGAAGGTCTTCTGGGAGAACTGGGATTACCTGACGGAAACCCATGCTGCGCTCAAGAAGGCAGATCCGAAGGAAGCCTGCAATGATGTCGCCGGTGTTGAGATTCATCCGGGCGCCGCTCGCTACTACCGCGAGATCGGCATTATGGAGTAATCCGTACGCATGAAATGCGCCGGAGGGCAGTTTCTGCTCTCCGGCTTTTTCTGCGGGACGTAGGTAAGGATATCGGGCGGAGCGATGCCGCCCAATGATTATGTATACGGTTGGAGGCATAACCATGAAAAAGATCGGTCTGGTCGGCATCTATTTCCCGGGCGCGTACGAAGCGCTGCACGCCAATGTCCCGGAGGGATTTGAACTGGTGGATGTGCTCAGCCCGGAGGCGTATGACAAGCTTGCAGGTTGTGAGTATATGATTTCTCGGCTGAATATCGATCCGAACATCATCAACTATGTGCCCAATGTCCGCTTCTGGCAGCGCTGGGGCGCCGGGTATGACCATGTGGATCTGAAGGCATGGGGCGAACGTGGCATCCCGATTGCCATCTGCCCGGGGGTCAATTCCGGCATCGTGGCGGAGCTGGCTGTGATGCTGATGCTGGCCGGCTATCGCAATCTCCTGCAGATCAACCGCGATCTGCGTGCGGGTCATTGGCCGCGCACGGAGTACTTTGGCCGTTCGTTTATGATCAAAGGAAAGACGGTTGGCATTCTCGGCCTTGGTCACATCGGTAAAAAGGTTGCTGCGCTGGTTTCTGCCTTTGGCGCGAAGGTCATTTACTATGATATCGTGCGCCAGTGGGAGCAGGAAGAGAAGTTCGGCTATGAATTTGTCGATATGGATACGCTGCTTGAGCAAAGCGATATCTTTACCATCCATTGTCCGCTGGATGATTCGACCCGCGGGATGATCGGCTGGGAGGAACTTGGCAAAATGAAGCCGACCAGCATGCTCATCAACACGGCGCGCGGCCCGATTGTCGTTGAGGAGGCGCTGATTGACGCGCTGGAGCACGGTAAGATTGCGACAGCGGGACTGGATACGTACGAGCGTGAGCCGCTGCCCAAGGATCATCCGCTGCTGACCCTTGACAATGTCGTGGCCAGCGCGCACGCCGGCGGCAACACCAAGGATAACGACATCAACATGGTCAACTATGTGTACAGCAACATCGTCAAATTTGATCAGGGTCTGCCGCTGAATACCGAGCTGGATATTGTCAACGGAGAGTTCCTTAAATAAACTGAAGAATATGCCGCTTCCGGACGATTATGCGCCGGAGCGGTTTTTGCTTCAGAGAAATCTGCGCGGGATACTGCGCTGAAGCGGCAAATCGCTTGATTCCGTCAAGGATACTTGCCAATGGGGCAGCTGCTTTTTGTAAATGGGCAAATGACGGTAAAGTTTGTCTGGCCTTCCGGGCGGGGATGGGATATAATAGAAATACCGATACAGGCGGGAGGAGCACGTATGATTACGCCGAAGGAATTTGCTCAGGCGCTCGATCTGGAGGTTATTCTGCCGGAGCAGCAGCGCAGCATCAACATCAAGAAAGCGGATTTGTGCCGGCCGGGTCTGCAGTTTGCGGGCTATTTCGATATCTTTGCCAACGAACGGCCGCAGGTCATCGGCAAGACGGAGATGGCGTATCTCAATGATCTGCCGGACGATGTGCGCAGCGCACGCCTGCAGCGCTATTTTTCCTACGAGATGCCCTGCATCGTGATCGCCCGCGGCATGGATTGCCCGGATGCGCTGCTTGAGCAGGCGAGGATGTACAGCGTGCCGGTATACAGGACGCAGGAGGAAACCAGCGCCTTTACAGGCAAGGCAATCGCCTATCTGAACGAGGCCATCGCCCCGCGTACGACGCAGCATGGCGTGCTGGTGGATGTGTTCGGCGTAGGCGTGCTGATCACGGGTGAGAGCGGCGTAGGCAAGAGCGAGTGTGCGCTGGAACTGATCAAGCGCGGCCATCTGCTGGTTGCGGATGATGTGGTCGATATCGCGCGCGTGGGGAATAAGCTGCGCGGAGAATCACCGGAAATCGTGCGCGACTTCATGGAGCTGCGCGGAATTGGCATTGTGGATATCAAGCTGATCTTTGGTATCGGCGCAGTGCTGCGCAAAAAGACGGTCGATATGGTCATCCATCTGGAATTCTGGACGCCGGGCAAGGATTATGACCGCCTGGGCGCGAAGGACAAAACCATGGAAATTCTGGGCGTACCCGTCCCGCTGATCAACGTCCCGGTGCGTTCAGGCCGGAACCTGGCGATGATCGTCGAGATTGCGGCGCGCAACTGGCGGCTCAAGAACGAGGGCTACAACGCGGTGTCCGAGCTGGATCGCAGGCTTGAAAACCTGTATGGAAAGCCCCGGCAGACGGACGGCGGAGCGGTTTAAGACAAGCAAATATCCCTTTTAAGAAAGGAAGAAAAATATATGATGTACATTGGTCTGGATGTAGGCGGCACGACCTTTAAGGCCGGCGTGGTCAATGAAAAGGGCGAGATTCTCTGCAAGGATGCGATGCCGACGGGCATCGAGCGCCCGTATCAGGAGATCATCGCGGATATGGCGGCGCTTTGCAAAAAGGTTACGGCGGATGCCGGCCTTGAGATGAAGGACATCGCGTCCATCGGCGTGGGCGTCCCGGGCATGTTTGACAACAAGACGGGCCGGATTCCGTTCTGTACCAACCTTGGCTGGCACGATATTCCGTTCGTTGAGGAGATGAAGAAGCATCTGGATACGAAGGTTGTCGGCGATAACGACGCGACCGTTGCCGGCCTTGCGGAGTATATTGCGGGCGTGAGCGCGGGTATCGACTCCAGCGTGTTTATCACGCTCGGCACCGGCGTGGGCGGCGGCATCATCATCAACGGCAAGCCGTACTCCGGCGCGCACGGCGTGGGCAGCGAGATCGGCCATATCATCCTCAAGATGGACGGAGAGATGTGCACCTGCGGCAACGAGGGTTGCTTTGAGCGCTATGCATCTGCGACTGCGATCATCCGTGAGGCGCGCAAGGCGCTTGAAAAGCATCCGGAAAGCAGCATGATGGCGGCGTGCGGCGGCGATCTGGAGAAGATCAATGCGAAGATTGTCATTGACAGCGCGAAGGAAGGCGACGAAACCGCCGTGAAGGTGTTTAACGGCTATGCCCGCGCGCTGGCGCACGGCATCGTGAGCATCATCAACATGATCGATCCGGAAGTGATCGTGCTGGGCGGCGGCGTGTCTGCCGCGGGCGAGTTCCTGCTGGAGGCGGTGCGCCGCGAGCTTGCTCCGATCATCTTCTTCAAGACCATGCCGTATGCGCGCATTGAGCTGGCGCAGCTGGGCAATGATGCCGGCATCATCGGCGCTGCCATGCTGGGCAGGAAGTAAGCAGGCAGGGAACGGAGCATGAAGATTGCGGAATTCGGCGCATGGATTGCGCCGCAGCTGGAAGCGCTCGGCGGCGATACCGGCGTATATGTGAAAAACCTCGTGACCGGAGAAACGTGGTCGCGCGGGGAGGATGTGCCGGTCGTTGCGGCGAGTGTGATCAAGATTCCGGTGATGATCGAGGCATTTGCGAAGAGGGAGCGCGGAGAACTGGATTTTGACGAAATCCATGCGCTGCGCGATGAGGAACGCCTGCCGTCCTGCGGCACGCTCAAGGCGATGCACACGGGCATCGAGATGACGCTTGAGGATCTGATCAGGCTGATGATCATCGTCAGCGACAATGCGGCGACGAACATCATGATTCGCCGTGTGGGCATGGACGATGTGAATGAGACGCTGCGCAGCCTTGGCTGCGAAAAGACGACGCTCAATCGCCTGCTCTTTAACCGCGAGGCCTCCCGAAAGGGAATCAAGAACTACATCACCGCGGGCGAGATGGGCATGCTCCTTGAGCGCCTCTACCATGGTCAGGTGGTGTCGCCGGATGCGGACAGGGAAATGCTCGATATCCTGCTGGATCAGCGCCTGAACGGCAAGCTGCCCTTCTTCATCGATAGCATGGGCATCGACGTCGCGCATAAGACCGGCGAGGATGACGGGATCTCGCATGATGTGGGCATTATTTACGCGAAGGAGCCGCTGATCTGCTGCTTTGTTGGTGAGCATGTCGATGTGCCGCGCTATGAGCGGCTGATGCAGGATGCA
Source organism: Clostridia bacterium (assembly GCA_017521565.1). Taxonomy (GTDB): domain Bacteria; phylum Bacillota; class Clostridia; order Christensenellales; family Aristaeellaceae; genus Ventricola. The sequence goes on from JAFXCE010000088.1 coordinate 38,431, forward strand.
GCCAAGGCGCTTTGCGAATGAGAATCAGAAGCCTTCTCCGATACATGGAGAAGGCTTCTTTTGGACGGTATTTAGAAAAATATCTAAATACTTGTTGACATGGGGCAGAAATCGGCATATAATCTATTTAGAAGATCTTCAAAATGGCGAGGAACAAATATGCTAAAAATGCTTGGAAAGGGATGCGCATATGGGATTTGCTGAAACGTTTAAGGCGCTGGGTGATCCTGTGCGCCGCGAGATTCTGCTTTTGCTGAGAAGGGGACAATTGTCCGCGGGGGAGATCGGCAGCCATTTTGATATGACCGGCGCGACGATTTCCTATCATCTGAGTATTCTGAAAAAGGCGGATCTCGTGTTTGAAACGCGGGAAAAGAACTATATCTATTACGGGCTGAATACCTCCGTTGTGGAGGAGGTCATGCTCTGGCTTTCTCAGCTTAAGGGGGAGTGAATATGAAAAAGAATCTGAAACAAATCTGGCAGGAGCATAAAATGCTGCTTGTCATCACCAGCTGCGTCATTCTGCTGCAGACGGTTGTGGGGATTGCGGTTTGGGATCAGCTGCCCGATCCAATCGCTACGCACTTCAACTTCCGCAATGAGCCTGACGGCTGGTCGAGCAAGGCGTTCACGGTCTTTGGCATGCCGCTGATTCTGCTGGCGCTGCACTGGATTTGCCTGCTGGCAAGCTGCTCGCCGAATCAGATGAAAATCTACAGCGGAAAGATCAAGTATCTGCTTCTGTTTATGATTCCGACCATCTCGCTGCTGGTGATGGTGCTCTGCTACGGCTATGCGCTGGGTGCGCCGTTTGATATTGGCCGGATTGTGCTGGTGTTTATCGGTTTGATTTTTGCCGTCACAGGCAATTATTTGCCCAAAGTCCGCCGTAACTACACGACCGGCATCAAGCTTCCGTGGACTATGGCGGACGATGAAAACTGGAACAAGACGCATCGTATGGCTGCGCCGGTTTGGGTCGTCTGCGGATTAGCGCTGATCGTCTGTGGGCTGATCGGGTATACCACATGGTTTGCGTTTGCGATCATCCTCGTCATGGTGTTCCTGCCGACGTTCTATTCGCTTGCGCTGCACCTAAAAAAGAATTAACATAAAAAGCGGGCAGTGCCGCTTCCACTTCCGAACCGCTTTACAAAACCAAGTTCTTCCCTGCTCGCAGCACGGGTTTTTGCGCAATTACCTAATAGAGTAAAAAAGAAACGCCTCGAATGAGGCGTTTCTTTTATGCTATGCGTCTTAATACTGCTGCGAAGCTGAGAAAGGGAGTCTGATGAACAATGTCCCTCAGGTGGGTCTTAGGGCGCGAGCCCTAACGTTTTCCCAGTCACTGCGCAAACTGTGCGTGATACAGCTCCGAATAGAAGCCGCCCTGCGCGAGCAGCGATGCATGCGTGCCCTGCTCGATGACGCGCCCATCCTTCATGACGAGGATCACATCGGCGTGCCTGATGGTGGAGAGGCGATGGGCGACGATGAAGCTCGTTCTGCCCTGCATCATCTTCGCGAAAGCATCCTGAATCCTGAGTTCCGTGCGCGTGTCGATGGAGGAGGTGGCCTCGTCGAGGATCAGTATCGGCGGCAGACAGAGCATCACGCGGGCGATGCACAGCAGCTGCTTCTGGCCCTGGGAGAGGCCTTCGCCGTTCTCGCGGATGACCGTGTTATAGCCATCCGGCAGACGGCGGATGAAGCCGTGTGCGTGCGCGGCCTTCGCGGCGGCGATGATGTCCGCTTCGGAGGCGTCCGGCTTGCCCATGGCGATGTTGTCGCGGATTGTGCCGCTGGCGAGCCATGTGTCCTGCAGCACCATGCCGATGTTCCTGCGCAGGCAGCGGCGGGTCAGGAAGCGTGTTTCATGCCCGTCGACGGAGATCGCGCCGGAATTTACGTCGTAAAAGCGCATCAGCAGGTTGATCATCGTGGTTTTTCCGCAGCCCGTCGGGCCGACGATGGCCACGCGCTGGCCGGGCTTTACGCGCAGGGAAAAATCCTCAATCAGAGGGCGCTCCGGCGTGTAGGAGAAGGATACATCGTCGATCACAACTTCTCCCAGCGCATGTTCAAACGGTTCTGCGTTTTCGGGATCAGGTGTCTGGGCCGGTTCGTCGATCAGCTCAAAGATGCGCGCCGCACAGGCAAGCGCATTCTGCACCTCGGTGATGACGCCGGAGATTTCATTGAACGGCTTGGTGTACTGGTTGGCATAGGAGAGGAAGCTCGACAGACCGCCAATGGTCAGACTGCCGGAGGCGGCGGCCAGCGCGCCAGTGAGCGCGACGGCAGCGTAGACCAGCGAATTGACAAAGCGCGTGCAAGGATTGGTCAGCGAGGAGAAGAACACCGCGCGCAGCGAACAGGCGCGCAGACGCTCGTTGATCTCATCGAACTGCGCAAGCGTTTCATCCTCGCGGGCAAAGGCCTGTACCAGCTTCTGCTCATTCATGGCCTCGTCAATCAGCGCGGTCTGTTCGCCGCGGGTTTTGGATTGAAGGACGAACATGTCATGCGTGGATTTGGCGATAAAATTGGCGACCAGCAGCGAGATGGGCGTGACCAGCACGACGACCAGCGTGATCATCGGGCTGAGCGTGACCATGAAGACCAGCGTGCCCAAGATGGTCATCACGCCGGAAAAGAGCTGGGTAAAGCCCATCAGCAGGCCGTCGGCGAATGTATCGACGTCAGCAATCATGCGCGAAACGGTCTCGCCGGTGGGATGCGCGTCGATGTACTTGAGCGGGAGTTGCTGAAGATGCGCAAAGGCATCGCGGCGGATATCACGCACAGTGTCGTAGGTGACGCGGTTGTTCAGTTCGCTCTGCGCCCATTGCGCCAGCGCTGTCAGCGCGATGCACGCGCCAATGGTGATCAGGGTGCTTTTCAGCAGCGCAAAATCAACATGACCGGGGGAGACGATGCAGTCGATCGCGCGGCCAATGAGAATGGGCACATAGAGCGTAAGCGCAACGGTGACGAGCGCCAGCAGGAGGGAGACGCCCAGCTTGAGCAGATGCGGACGGATATAGCGCATCACGCGCAGGAGCGTTGCATGCTGAGCGGCGTGATCTTTACGCATGCTGCGCCACCTCCTCTGCTTCGTATTGGGATGCGTAGATTTCCTGATAGACCGGACAGGAAGCGAGCAGTTCCTCGTGCGTGCCGACGCCGGCAGTGCGTCCGTCCTCCAGGACGATGATGACGTCCGCATAGCGCACGGAGGACGCACGCTGGGAGACGATGAACGTCGTCGGGCGGTGATCCATCTCCCGGATCGCGCGGCGAAGGGAGGCATCCGTCGCGTAATCCAGCGCGGATGCGCTATCGTCGAGAATCAGAATGTCGGGCCTTTTGACCAGCGCGCGCGCGATCGTCAGGCGCTGGCGCTGGCCGCCGGAGAAGTTGCGTCCGCCCTGCTCGACAGGCTCATCGAGGCGCCCTGGCTTTGCGTTGACCACATCGAGCGCCTGCGCAATGCGCAGCGCCTCATGCAGTTCCTCGTCCGTTGCATTGGCGTTGCCCCAGAGCAGATTGCTGCGAATCGTGCCCTTGAAGAGCACGGCCTTCTGTGGGACGATGGCGATGCGCTCGCGCAGCGCTTCCTTGCGGATGCTGCGCACATCTGTGCCGCCCAGCAGCACGCGGCCTTCGGTTGCGTCGTAGAAGCGGGGAATGAGCCCGACGAGCGAGGTCTTGCCGCAGCCCGTTCCGCCGATCACGCCGACGGTTTGCCCCGGATGGACAGAGAAGGTGATGCCGTCGAGCGATTCTGCGCCCGCGCCCTTGTAAAGGAGGGAGACATTGTCAAACTGAACGCTGCCCAGCGGCATATCTGCGGTCGGAACGCATGTGCCGTCCTGCTGCGAGGAACGGATATCCAGCACGGAGGCGATGCGATCGCCGCAAGCCCATGCTTTTGTCAGCAGGATGATCAGGTTCGCCATCTTGACCAGCTCCACAAGGATCTGGCTCATGTAGTTGTACAGCGCGACAACCTCGCCCTGCGTCAGGCTGCCCATCTCCACGCGCAGGGCGCCGGTATAAATCAGCAGGATGACAGCGGCGTTGATCACCACATACGTCAGCGGATTCATGGCGGCGGAAACGCGGCCGACGGCGAGCTGCATGCGTGTGAGTATGGAGGTGCGCTTGTTAAACTTCTCGGCTTCCGCGTCCTCTTTGCAGAAGGCGCGCAGCACGCGAACGCCGTTCAGGTTTTCGCGCGTGGCAGAGGTGACGCTGTCCAGCTGCCCCTGCACGCGTCTATACATGGGGATTGTCGCCAGCATGATCGAAAAGACAATGATACAGAGCACGGCAATCACGCCGGCAAAGATCAGCGCACAGTCAAAGTCGATGGTGAAGGCCATCACCATTGCGCCAAAGACGACGAACGGCGAGCGCATGAGCAGGCGCAGACACATGTTTACGCCGGTCTGTACCTGATTTACGTCGCTGGTCATGCGGGTAATCAGGGTGGACGTGCCCAGTGTGTCGATCTCGGTATAGGAGAGCGACTGGATGTGCGCCATCAGCACATGGCGCAGGCGGGCGGAGAAGCCGATGGCGGCTTTTGCGGCGAAATACTGCGCCGTAACCGCGCTGGCAAGGCCCACAAAGCCCAGCGCAGCCATCACCAGCACCATCCTGACAATGTGCGCCCTGTCCCCGCCGAGGATGCCGCCGTCGATAATGGAGGCGACGACCAGCGGGATGAACAGCTCAAAGGACGCTTCAAGCATCTTAAACAGCGGCGCAAGCACGCATTCGCGGCCGTAGCCCTTGAGGTAGACGAAGAGTTTTTTCAAACAGATGCACCTACTTTACTTATATCCATTCCGCCGGAAGGCGGATGCAATCATTTTTATTATAGAAGTTTTATGCCGGTTTTGCAACGATCTGCGGATGAATTGCGAGGGGTGTACGCCAAAAGATGTTTCTGGCATTTGCCAAAAAACCTTGACAAAGCCTGAATTGGGTGTATAATGAAAATATAAATGGCATATGCCGGAAATGGAGACGCGACATGCCCAGACCCAGCAAAAAGCGGCGCATCTGCGATATGCCGCCCTGCCGGCTGTTTGCGCCGCAGGAAGCTCAGGCGCAGGATATGCCGGTACAGATGACACTTGACGAATATGAAACCGTCCGATTGATTGACTTTATGGGCCTGACGCAGGAGCAGTGTGCCGCCCAGATGAATGTCGCGCGTGCGACTGCGCAGGCGATCTATGCCTGTGCGCGCGCCAAAATCGCCAGGGCACTGGTGCGCGGTCAGGCGCTTGAAATTGCGGGCGGTGACATCGCGCTTTGCGAGCGCGACGAGGCATGCGCAGCGTGCATCGGGCGCGGCAGGACAAAGAATGGGAGGAATACCATCATGAAGATTGCAGCAACGTATGAAAATGGTCAGATTTTTCAGCACTTTGGTCACACGGCGCAGTTCAAGATCTATGAGATTGAGGACGGAAAGGTGACCGATAGCAGGATTGTGGATACCAACGGCAGCGGGCATGGCGCATTGGCCGGCTTCCTGATGATGAATGGCGTGGATGCGGTGATCTGCGGCGGCATTGGCGGCGGCGCACAGATGGCGCTTAAGGGCTTTGGCATCAAGATCCACGGCGGCGTACAGGGCGATGCTGACGCAGCGGTGGAAGCGCTGCTCTCCGGTGAGCTCGTCGCGAGCGATGCGCCGAACTGCAGCCACCACGACCATCACCATGGAGAAGGCCATACCTGCGGTGATCATGGCTGCCACGACCATGGCGAGAACCATGAGTGCCACTGCCACTGAGCAAAAGAAGCATATTAAATGAGCGCTGCGGCATCGCCGCAGCGCTTTTGGTGTGAATCAAATGATTAAAGCTCGATGAGCGTTCCTGTGTGAATGGACTGCAGGTGGTCCCCCATGAGGCCTTTGAGGAAGGCATAGGGCGCTTCGCCCGTGCAGTGTCCGGTATAGTAGGTGCAATCCTGCGCCAGCAGCGACGCGGCTGCGGACTCAAGGTATGCGCGGTCTGCGCCTTCGGGATCGAGCTTCATGAAGTGGAATCCACCGATGAGCACATCGGGCGTGAGCCATCTGACAATGTTCAGAATGCCCTTGTGTGAACATCCGCTGATGACGATACGCCTGCCGTTTTCTTCGATGATCAGATACTGCTCGTGCTCAAAGCTATCCTGTACGTGGGTTTCTCCGCGCAGAACGGTCATGCCGCGCGCAGAGGCAGGACAATCGGTAATCTGTGCATTACAGGTACAAAGCTTGAGACCATTTCCCAGCGTCAATGTGTCATCTGTGCAGACGATACGTGGATGATGGGCCAACGCAGGATCGATGCCGATGTATTTCTCTGTGCCGTTGTAATGTGGCTCAGAAGCGCGGCGGTGCATATAGACCGGCGCATGACGGTTGATTTCAAGAAAGTGCGTCAGCCCGCCGCTGTGGTCGTAATGCCCATGGGAGAGGATTGCCAGATCCACGGCGGACAGATCGATCCCCAGCTTTTCTGCGTTTTCGGCAAAGGCTTTTGTCTGACCGGCGTCAAAGAGAATGCGCTTGCCGCAGGCCTCGATGTACAGGCTCAGGCCGTGCTCGGCGATCAGGGATGGGTTTTCTGTGTGGTTTTCCATCAAAACGCGGAGGATCATAGCACGATATCTCCCGGATTATAGCCATAGGGCAAGGGCTCTTCTTCAAGGAAAGCAAAGCTCTCGTCGCTGAGGATCGGCAGAAACGCTTCAAACGGCATCCGCGTGAATTCACAGACATAGTCGCTGGAGCCGAAGCAGCCGCCTTCCTTGCCGCGCAGATTGAGCCCGCGGGCGAATTTGGTGTGGTTGGAGCAGTCATGCACGACGATGGACCAGTTCTCTTCGCCTGCCATCTTCATGAGCTTGAACGTGATTTCGCGGCTCCATGTCGGGGAGACATAGCCAAGGCGCGCGATGTACATCGGTTCGCCCTCGTAATTGCCAATGTTGTTGGGATTGAGGTGGAGCTCCGCGCAGTTCATGAAGTCGAGTCCTGTTGCGAGGATAGCGTCCTTTTTCTTCATGAAGCCCTCGTAGAACTCAGGGGTCATCGGCGTTTCGATGCCGACATAGGGGATGTACTTCTTGGCAATACGGATGTTTTCGATCACCTTGTCATGGCAGCCCGATGCGCCGAGGTTGAAGCGCAGCTCGTCAAGGCCGGCTTCGCCGAGGGCCTTCAGGTTTTCCTCCGTGCACAGCAGGCCGTTGGTGTACATGTGCTGATGGATGCCCTCCGCGTGGAATCTGGCGATGATGCCGTAGTATTTTTCGATCTCCATGAACGGCTCAAGGTATACGTACGAGATGCCGGTGGGTTTGTTCTGGATGGAGAGCAGCAGATCGATGTCCTTCTCATAGAACTTCGTGCCGCCAATCTGCCACATTCCCTCACCAATGGGCGGAATGCGGTCAAGCTCGCCGTAATTATAGCAGAATTTGCACTGGATGTTGCACTTGTTCGTCTTGCGAATTGCGCAGAGGCCGGTTCCCGTCAGGCAGGAGCGGCAGCCCTTTGAGAATTTTTCCGGATCGCCGACGAAATACGTGCGTCCGCCGAGGCTGTGCAGGTTGGGGATTTCGGCCATCAGTTTTTCGTTGCGCGCGTCGATGGCAGCTTCAATCTGTGCAAAGGTCGCAAGCGCGATCTCCTGCTGATTGGTCAGCAGTTCCTCGTCCTCGGGCAGCATGGCGAAAAACTCAAACCACATCAGCGCGTCCTTTTTGGAAATCTTCATAATATGTGATCCTCCTGAGATGGGAATAGATGATGACGTATATGGCGATTATACCATGAAACCCGCTGCGGAGCAAAGGAAACGTGCGGTATCCGGAGAGCGCATCTGCGTCTCTTTTTACATTTTTGTCATATTCGTCAGTATCCCTTGATCGACTGTTAGGGATGGGCTTATAATATATCTATTGATTTGTCTCTTATACCCGGGTGGGTATTATAAAATAATGGAGGGAATGCGAATGAAACGACTTGTAACCCTGATGCTTATGCTGCTGTTTATGGTGGGCGTTGCTTCTGCGGAGGCTATTGACCTCTCCGGCATGAGCTTTGATGAGCTTGTAGCCCTGAGGGAAAAGGTTGATCTTGCGATCTGGAGCTGCGAGGAATGGCAGGAGGTTAAGGTCCCGCAGGGCGTGTGGGTTATTGGACAGGATATCCCGGCTGGCAAGTGGACGATCAAAGCAGATGATGGAATCACCGCTTTGCTGCAGTGGGGCGATATGCTCGATGAAGCCGGCAATGGCATTTCCTGGGACGGAAAGATTTGCGAGACGGAGATGCTGTACAGCGAGACCTGCCGTTTCTATGAGAAAGGCGACGCTACGGAAGTGACGTGGGACCTGAAGGATGGACAGTATTTTATTGTTGAAGAAGGCATTGTGCAGTTCAGCCCGTATTCCGGCAAGCCGAGCCTTGGATTCAAGTGAGCCAATTGATAAATCTGTGGGAAGGCGCTGGGCCTTCCCTTTTTATATGCCTGGTGAGGCAGGGATTTTCATGATTTGCCGCAGTAACTGAAGATAACGGGGAGGCGCTGATGCCGTACACGATGCACAGACCATCTCCAATTCGCACATGAAATGCAGATATGCCTTTGATTTTGTATGGATTTATGGTATGATGGACACATATCAATGTGGAGTATCTGCGTATCAAAGGAGCGATTTCGTATGGGCATTCTGGTGATCGGCGCTGCATTTGTGGATATCAAGGGATTCCCGCAGGACAACTATATCCCCAACGGACGCAATGTGGGCCGGGTGGAATACATCCATGGCGGCGTGGCGCGCAACGTTGTGGAGGATATCGCCAATGTGGAGCTAAGGCCAACATATCTGGGCATCGTGGACGATACGCCGATGGGCGACGCCGTGCTCAAGAAGCTGCGCAACCACAAGGTAAACTGCGACTATGTGCTGACCATCCCGGACGGCATGGGGACATGGCTGGCCGTGTTTGACAACAACGGCGATGTGGCAGGCTCCATTTCCAAGCGGCCGAACATGCTGCCGCTGGTCGATCTGATGAATGAAAAGGGCGACGAGATCTTTTCTGATGTCGATTCCGTCGTGCTGGAGTGCGACCTTGACAAGGCGCTGGTCAAAAAGGTGCTGGAGCTTGCCAAGAAGCACGGCAAGAAGATCTTTGCGCTGGTGTCCAACATGAGCCTTGCCGCAGAGCGCCGCGATCTGCTCAAGCAGTTTGACTGCTTCATCTGCAACAAGCAGGAAGCTGGCATGTTCTTCTTTGACGACTATATGACCAAGAGCCGCGAGGAGATGCGCGATATCCTCGCCGAAAAGGTATTGCAGGCGCAGATCCCGTCGATGGTGGTCACCCTTGGCGGCGATGGCGCGGTTTATGCCGATATGCAGGGTGTGAAAGGCCATTGCCCGGCGATCGAGGTACAGGTCAAGGATACGACCGGCGCGGGAGATGCGTTCTGCGCGGGCGTGTCGATCGGCCTGACCTATGGCAAGAGCCTGCCGGAGGCGATCGATATCGGCTCGCAGCTGGCGGCTTCGGTCATCACATCCAGCGAAAATGTCTGCCCGCGTTTCCTGCCCAGAGAATTGGGCCTTGATATCGACGCGCAGCACTGATCGTCTGTACGCAGGAATTCAGCAAAAAAGGAGCGGAAAAGACCGCTCCTTTTTGGAATTACAGGATATCGTCTGCGATATAGGTCGACAGGCGCTTGACGTCCACGCCGCGAGCGAATTCAAAGCGTACCTTGCCCACGCTGGAAAACCACAGGTGCAGCTCGCTGTCCAGATCCACCATGCCGGCGGTTTCGATGGAGAAGGCCTGCACACGCTTATAAGGCAGGGAGGTATAATCGGTCTTCTTGCCGGTGATGCCCTGTACATTGAAGGCGATGACGCGTTTGTTTGTGAAGATCACGCCGTCGCGTAGGCCCTTGAAGCAGGCGATCACCTGCTCGCCGGGAATGAGCATCCCCTCGACCTGCTGCGCGCCTTTGCGGGGATCGACCTCCATGAGTTTCAGATATTCGGCATTCTTGAAATCGATCATAGGATGACCTCCTGAGCTTGAGATACAAACATTGTATCGGTACAGGGATGCACTGTCAAGCGCAGTGGACAGACCCAAAGAAAAAAGCGCATCTGCCGCATGGCAGATGCGCTTTGGTATGGCAATTACTTGTTCTCCAGCCACTCGTTCGCCTTCTCGGCGGACATGCGCTTGATGGTCTCCTTGGCATACACGGACTTCTCGCCGCCAACGCCGTAGATAAAGAACTTGCCGCCCTCGGTCTTGTAGAGGGACTCTTCGTAGCCGGCCGGGTCACCGAACTCGCCGGAGGTGCGCTTCTCGATCAGCTCGGAAGCCTCGGTATCATACTCGATCTTGCAGATAATCTTCTTCATGGTGGTTGTTTTCCTTTCAATATAGGAGGGCAGAATGCCCTCGAAACATGCTTGATTTTGAATAGACTACGCTTTTGAAACATTCTGCTTCAGAAGCACGAGCGCTATCATAACACAGAAATTTTAAAATAGCAACACCTTGAAAAAAGAATGATGAATTCTGGTGCAAAAAACGGAGAGGGTTATGTGAATAAAGCAAAAAACTGAGCCTGTTTCTGGAATAAGCGCCTATCATCAGACCAATTGATGGATGAAAAAAGCCCCTTCCTATCAGGAAAGGGCTTGATATGGGTTGCATCAGCGCTGGCCGTAATAGGCATTGGGACCGTGCTTGCGCATGTAGTGCTTATTGACCACATGCTGCGGCGCGGGCGCTGCGTTGGGGTTCACCATGCGGGTAAATGCCGCCATCTTGGCGACCTCCTCAAGGACGACAGCGTGATACACAGCCTGCGCGGGGCTCTTTCCCCAGGCGAACGGGCCATGGCTGTGGCAGATCACGCCCGGAACGGCAACAGGATCGAGCTTGCGCTTGGTAAACTCCTCGATAATGACCGTGCCGGTGTTCTTCTCGTAATCTTCGTCAAGCTCCGCCTGCGTCAGATGGCGCGCGCAGGGAACGGGACCATAGAAGTAGTCGGCATGCGTGGTGCCGTAGCAGGGGATATCCTCGCCTGCCTGCGCCCAACCGACGGCATAGGGGCTGTGCGTATGCACGATGCCGCCGAGCGTCGGGAACGCCTTGTACAGCTCGAGATGGGTCTTGGTGTCGGAGGAGGGATTGAGCTTGCCCTCGACCACCTTGCCGTCAAGGCTCAGGACGACGAGATCATCGACCGTCAGCTCGTCATAGCTGACGCCGGAGGGCTTGATGATCACCAGGCCGCTCTCGCGGTCGATACCCGACACGTTGCCCCAGGTATAGGTGACCAGACCACGCTGTGGAAGCTCCATATTGGCTTCAAAGACGGCTTTTTTGAGATTCTCCAGCATGATTTACCTCAGCTTCCAGGCGAGATCGGCGAGGAAGAGTTCCTTCTCGAGGCTCTCGACGGTGGTATCCTTGGTGATGTGGACGTACTCGATGCCCATCATGGTGGCCCAGTCCTTCATCTGCTCGGCAGTGACGTCGTAGGACAGGACAGTGTGATGCGCGCCGCCGGCGGTGATCCAGCATTCCACGCCGGTGGTCAGGTTCGGCATGGCCTCCCACATGACGCGGGCGGTCGGCAGGTTCGGCATCTCCATGATCGGCTTGACGCACTTGATATCCTGGCAGATCAGACGCAGGCGGCCGCCCATGTCGATCAGGCTGACGACGATCGCGTCGCCCTCGCGGCCTTCAAAGACCAGACGGGCAGGATCCTTTTCGTTCATGCCGATGCCGAGGTGGTGGGTCTCGATGCGCGGACGGTCCGCAGCGACGGATGGGCAAACCTCAAGCATATGCGCGCCCAGGGAGTACATGCTGCCCGGGACGAGGTGATAGGTGTAATCCTCCATGAAGGTGGTGCCGCCGGTCTGGCCTTCGGCAATCGCCTTCATGATCGCGGTCATAGCGGAGACCTTCCAGTCGCCCTCGCCGCCATAGCCGTAGCCCTGCGCCATCAGGTGCTGGCTCGCCAGGCCCGGCAGCTGCTCCATGCCATACAGATCCTGGAACGTGTTCGCAAACGCCATGCAGCCCTCAGCATCGAGCATTTTCTTCATCGCGATTTCCTCGCGGGCCTGATAGCGGATCGCGGCGGTGTTCTCGGTCTTGAAGTCGTACGCGGCGGCGTATTCGGCCATCTTCGCGTCGAGCTCTTCCTCGGTCACAGCGTTCATTTCTTTGACCAGATCGCCGACAGCCCAGGTGTTGACCTGCCAGCCGAGCTTGGCCTGCACTTCGACCTTGTCGCCTTCGGTGACGGCGACTTCGCGCATGTTGTCGCCGAAGCGCATGACCTTGAGCTCCTTGGAGAACGCAGCGCCGACGGCGGAACGCATCCAGCTGCCCAGACGCTTCTGGACGGACTCGTCTTTCCAGTAGCCGGCGATGACCTTGCGCGGCATGCGCAGGCGGGCGGCGATGAAGCCATGCTCGCGGTCGCCGTGGGCGGCCTGGTTGAGGTTCATGAAGTCCATGTCGATCTCTTCGTTCGGGATCTCGAGGTTATACTGCGTGGCGAGGTGGCAGTAGGGCTTCTGCAGGTTGACCAGACCGTTGATCCACATCTTGGACGGGGAGAAGGTGTGACACCAGGTGATGATGCCGGCGCACTTCTTGTCGTAGTTCGCTTCTGCCACGATATCGCGGATCTGCGCGTTGCTCATCGCGGTGACCTTGTAGACGACCTTGCACGGCAGGTTGCCGGAGGCGTTGAGCGCTTCGGCCATTTCGGCGGCACGGACGGCGACGGTGTCAAGGACTTCCTGTCCATACAGGCTCTGGCTGCCGACCACAAACCAGAATTCATACTGCTTCATGCTCATGTGATATCGCTCCTTTGCTCAGTGGTTGTTGTGTCTTACTGAATATGCTCGATCGCAGCCTTCTCAGCGGGCAGGGCTGCGACAAACTGACGGGTGTAACGCTCGATGCCCTCGACGTCCGCCTGATCGGGCGCGACGGTCGAACTCTTGGCTGTGGCAAAGACCTTTTCGTTCAGATACGCTTCCAGCGTCTGGCCTTCGGCCTTGTTCACGCGGTAGGCAGCCAGCAGCGCCATGCCCCACGGGCCGCCTTCTCCGGCGGTCTCCATGACGGAAATTGGCGTGTTCAGGCTGTCGGCAAGGATCTTCTGGCCGGCGACCGGAGTCTTGAAATAGCCGCCGTGGCCAAGGAGGGAATCAATCTGCACGTTTTCCTTCGCAAGGATGTCCATGCCCAGCTTCAGGCTGCTCATCGCGCCAGCGACGAGGCTGCGGGAGAAGTTGGCGAAGGTCAGCGCAGCGTCCGGCGTGCGGATCATCATCGGACGGCCTTCGTTCAGGTCGACGACCGGCTCGCCGGAGAGCAGCGGCACGTTGATCACGCCGCCGCAGTCCTTGTCGCCCTCAAGCGCGGAGGTGAACATGGCGGTGTAGATATCGCCCATGCTGACAGTCAGGCCGGAAGCCTTGGCAAAACCAGCCAGCACGCCCGCCCAGGCGTTGATGTCGCTGGTGCAGTTGTTGCAGTGCACCATGGCGACGGGCTTGCCGGTCGGGGTGGTAACCATGTCAATCTCCGGATAGACCTTAGAGAGCGGCTTTTCCAGAACGACCATCGCAAAGACGGAAGTGCCGGCGGAAACATTGCCTGTACGCACGGCGACAGCGTTGGTTGCGGTCATGCCGGTGCCCGCGTCTCCCTCGGGCGGGGCGAACGGCGTACCGGCTTCGAGCGTGCCGGTCGGGTCGAGCAGCCTTGCGCCGTCAGGCGTCAAGCTGCCTGCATCCTCGCCTGCGTTCAGCACGGCGGGGAGGACGTCCAGCAGCTTCCAGCCGTAGCCCTTTCTGGCGACAGCGTCGTCGAACAGACGGGCCATACGCGCGTCATAATTGCAGCTTTCGCTGTCTACGGGGAACATACCAGAGGCTTCGCCCACGCCGAGCACCTGCTTGCCGGTCAGCTTCCAGTGGACATAGCCTGCGAGGGTGGTCAGATGGGAGAGCTGGGGCAGGTGCGCTTCACCGTTCAGGATCGCCTGATACAGGTGCGCGATGCTCCAGCGCTGGGGAATATTGAAGTCAAACAGGGTCGTCAAGACTTCAGCGGCCTTGGCCGTCATGGTGTTGCGCCAGGTGCGGAACTCGCAGAGCTGATTGCCGTCCTTGTCAAAGGGCAGATAGCCGTGCATCATGGCGGAAATGCCAAGGCCCGCGAGCTTTGCGAGCTTCACGCCATAGAGCTCCTCGACATTGCGCGAGAGGGCGGCATAGGCGTCCTGGACGCCCGTCCATACGTCGTCAAGGTGATAGGTCCAGACGCCGTTTTCCAGCCGGTTTTCCCAGGTGTGGTCGCCGGAAGCGATCGGTGCATGATCTTCGCCGATCAGGACGGCTTTGATGCGGGTAGAGCCCAGCTCCACGCCCAACACGGCGCGGCCTTCAGCGATATAGGCAGCAATGGAAGAATTGTTCATGTGGATATTCCTTCCTTCTCTCATAACGAAAATGATGACGGGAGACTGTGGCGGATCGACTCATCGTTCGCCGGACAGTCTCCCGCCATGGAAAGGGATGATGCTTTATTCTTTCTTGGTTGCCGGCGCGGTTTTCTTCTTCTTTTTGAAGAGATTGCCGTGCATGACGATCTGCTGCAGGGCGACAAAGAGCAGCACGAGCAGACCGGTGATGATCTTGCCCCACCAGGAGGAGAGGGTGCCGTTGAAGGTGATCAGGCAGGGGATGACGGCCTTGAGCAGCACGCCGAAGAACGTGCCGACCATGTAGCCGACGCCGCCGGAAAGGAGCACGCCGCCGATAACCGCGGCGGAGATGACGTCGAGCTCGCCGCCCTGAAGCGCAAGGTTCCAGCCGGACTTGACGTAGAGGGAATAGGCGATGCCCGCCAGCGCGGAACAGAAGCCGTTGAAGGCGTAGACCATCATCTTCGTCTTGTCAACCGGCAGGCCCATCAGGCGGGCAGACTGCTCGTTGCCGCCGATGGCGTATACGTTGCGGCCGAAGCGGGTCTTCTGCAGGATGTAGGTGCCGATGAGGATCATCACGATGAACATCACGACGTTCAGGTTGATGTAGGCGACGGGCTTGATCTTGACCCATTCGCCGTTCTTGAGCGTCATGAAGTACATCTTCCAGCCGGCCATCTTATCGATGAGCTCGTTGTCGATGGAGATGGAGTCGCGGCTGATCAGAGAACAGACGCCGCGCGCGAGGAACATACCGGTCAGGGTTGCGACGAACGGCGGAATCTTGAGGTAGGTGACCAGCGCGCCCATGCCAAGGCCCAGCAGGATGCCGACCAGGATGGAGAACACCATGCAGATCACCGGATGGATGTTCAGCACGGTTGTGCCATAGGCGATGAACATGCCGGTGAGAGAAGCGACGGCGGCGACGGACAGGTCGATGCCGCCGGTGATCAGCACCATCGTCATGCCGACGGCGGAGATACCGATATAGGCGTTATCCACGAAGAGCATGGCGAACGTGCGCAGCTTGGTGAAGCCCTTGTCGCCGTAGAGAATCGCGCCGAAGAGATAGATGGCCAGGAAGATGCCGATGGTGGCGAGCACCATGATGTACTTGGGATTGGTAACGAAATTGATCAACTTGTTGCTTTTCTTCTTAGCCACGGAGCTCACCTGCCTTCTGCTTGCGCGCGTTGCGGGTAGCCATCCACTTGCCGAACGGTTCGGACTGGATGACGATGACGACGAGAATGATTGCAGCCTTGAAGGCCATGATGGATTCGGACGTGATGCCGAAGTAATACACCAGTGTGGTGATCGTGCGGATGATGATGGAGCCGACGATCGTACCGGTCAGGGAGAATTTGCCGCCGGTCATGCTCGTGCCGCCCAGAACGACGGCGAGAATGGCGTCCATTTCGTAGTTTACGCCTGCGTTGTTGGAGTCGCAGGAGGAGATTCGGCTGGAATAGATCAGGCCCGCGATACCGGAGAGGAAACCGGTGAGCGTGTAGACGATCATGATGATGCGGTCGGACTTGAGGCCCGTCACGCGGGAAGCGTTCGGATTGACGCCGACAGATTCAACGAACGTGCCGAATGCCGTCTTGCGTACGAAGATCATCACGCAGACACACACGACGATGGTGATGATGATCGGGAAGGGAAGCGCGAACAGGCTGCCCTGGCCGATGAAGCGGTACGGCGTATAGCCGGTGGTGAACTGCTTGCCGTTGGTGGCAATCTGCGCGATGCCGCGGCCGGCCACCATCAGAATCAGGGTCGCGATGATCGGCTGCAGCTTAAACTTGCCAATCAGCACACCATTGAACAGACCCATGAGCGTACAAATGATCAGAGGAACGACGATGACCAGAATGAACGGATAGACGGTGTAATCGCCCGGGGTGGGGTACAGGGTTACGTCCCAGCGCAGGAACTTAAGCGCAAACGCGCCGGCAACGGCGACCAATGCGCCGACAGAGATGTCCGTACCGCCCAGCGCGATGACCATCGTCATGCCCATGGCGATAATGGTGATCTCGGCACTGCGGTTGATGATGTCGATCAGCGAGCCGTAGAGCATGCCGGTTGTCTGATTGTATTCGATGCTGAAGAAGCCCGGTTCAAGAATACCAGCGACGGCGAGGATCAGCAGTTCGGCGATGACCGCCCAAGTCAGCTTGTTTTTAAAGATGGATTCCTTGCTCTTCATGCGGTCTCACCTACCTTTTCGCCTGCAATGATGCGCATGATATCAGCCTGCGTGCAGTTCTCGCCATTGAGCTCGCCGGCCTTCTTGCCGTCGCGCATGACAATGATGCGGTTGGAGCAGCGGATGATTTCATCCAGTTCGGAGCTGATAAAGATGATGGACATGCCCTCTTCGCACATCTGCAGCATCAGGCGCTGGATCTCGGCTTTGGCGCCGACGTCGATGCCGCGGGTCGGCTCGTCGAGGATCAGCAGATCCGGATCGGTTGCCATCCAGCGGGCAAGAATAACCTTCTGCTGATTGCCGCCGGAGAGCTCCTTGATCTTCTTCTCGGCGTCCGGAGTGGCGATGGCGAGAAGCTTGATGTACTTGTCGGCCAGTTCGTCCTGCTCCTTGCGGCTCATCGGCTTCATCATGCCGCGGCGTGCCTGCAGGGCAAGCGCAATATTTTCGCGGATGGTCAGATCGCCGATGATGCCGTCGCGCTTGCGGTCTTCCGGACAGAAGGCGATCTTATGGTTGATGGCGTCCATCGGCTCGCCGATCTTGACGGGGATGCCGGCGATCTTGAGGTCGCCGTTTGCCATCTTCGTGACGCCGAAGATCATCTCGGCGGTTTCGGTACGGCCGGAGCCGAGCAGGCCGGCAAAGCCGAGCAGCTCGCCCTTTTTCTGGCCGAAAGAGATATCTTCAACCTTGCCCGGAACGCCGATGTGGTTAGCTTCGAGCATCATGGCGGCGTCTTCCTTCTGTGCGGCGCGCTTGAGGTCGAAGATCTGATCAAGGTCTTTGCCGATCATGCTGGAAACGAGCTCGAGCTTGGTAATCTCATTGGCATTGTAGATGCCGACGAGCTTGCCGTTGCGCAGGACCGTCATGCGGTCGCTCATCTCGAAGACCTGATCGAGGAAGTGTGTGATGAAGATGATGCCGATGCCCTGCGCCTTGAGGTCGCGCATGACGTCAAAGAGCTTCTTGACTTCGTCGCTGTCCAGCGAGGAGGTCGGCTCGTCGAGGATCAGCACCTTGGCGTCAACGTCCACCGCGCGGGCGATGGAGACCATCTGCTGAATGGCGGTGGAGAACTGGGAGAGCGGACGGGTAACATCGATATGCACGTGGAAACGCTCGAGCAGCTCATTGGAGCGCCTGTTGATTTCCTTCCAGTCGATCTGGCCGCGCTTCATGGGCTGGCGGCCGATGAAGATGTTCTCGGCAACGGAAAGGTTGTCGCACAGGTTGATCTCCTGGAACACGGTAGAAATGCCCATGTCCATGGCGTTCTTGGGGTCGGTGGGGCGGATTTCCTTGCCTTCAAGCTCGATCTTGCCAGCGTCCATCTTGTTGACGCCGGTGAGACACTTGATCAGCGTGGACTTGCCCGCACCATTTTCGCCCAGAAGCGCGTGGACTTCGCCGCGGCGGAGGGTGAAATCCACGCCGTCGAGCGCCTTGACACCCGGGAACTGGATTTCGATTCCTCTCATGGTGAGGATAACATCACGATCCAAAGTTCATCATCCCTTCGGTAATGGTATTGTGAATCCGGTCATGCTGTCCGGATTGGATTTGCTTGATGGTCTCTAGTCAGGTTGGAGGCGAATACCGGAAATTCGACTGAAAAGCGGATGGGAGTTTCCTCCCATCCGCTGCAGGGTCAGTTCGTGTGTATCCGTCAACGGTCAACGGATACGTAATGGGTATCTTAGTACTTGCGCTCAGCGATGACGTCAGCAGCCTTCACAGAGACCTTGCCCTCGGCGTACTCGATGCCGCCGTCGATACAGAACGCGCCCTCTTCCGGATGCAGCAGCTCGCGGGAGCCTTCCTCGCCAGCTTCGAGCTTCTTGATCAGCTCGGCAACGGCGTCGGCGTACAGCGGGTTGCACTCGATGGTGGCGTTCATTTCGCCAGCAACGATCGCGTCGAACGCGGCCTTGACGGAGTCACAGCCAACGATGATGATGTCCTTGCCCGGAACCTTGCCGGCTGCCTTGATGGCGTCGATGGCGCCCAGAGCCATGTCGTCGTTCTCCGCGAGGAGGACGTCGATGTCTTCGTGAGCCTTCAGGAAGCTCTCCATGACGGCCTGGCCTTCAGCACGGGTGAAGTTGCCGGTCTGGGAAGCGATGATCTTGTAGTTCGGATAGTCGGCGAGGACTTCCTGGATACCAGCGGTACGGTCGGTCGCAGCGGCGGCGCCGGTGGTGCCTTCCAGGATGACGACGTTCACGTCTTCAGTGGTGTTCATGTAGTTGACGGTCCAGCGGGCCATGCGGCGGCCTTCCTCGATGAAGTCGCCACCGAACGCGCCGGCGTACTCGATCTCTTCCATGCAGTCGGGCATACGGTCGATCAGCAGCAGCGGGATCTCAGCCTCGTTGACTTCCTTGAGGACCTCGTCCCAACCGGTGGTCACAACGCCGGTGAAGAGGATGTAGTCGACGCCCTGGGTGATGAAGTTACGGAGAGCCTTCACCTGGTTCTCCTGCTTCTGCTGCGCGTCGTCATAGATCATTTCCCAGCCTTCGGCTTCGGCCATGCCGCGCAGGGAGTCGGTGTTGGCGGTACGCCAGTCAGATTCCTGGCCAACCTGGGAGAAGCCGATGGTCAGCGCGGACGCATTGGCGACGCAGCCGATCACGAGCACGAGGGCGAGAGCGAGAGTCAGGAACTTCTTCATAGATTTGCCTCCTATTCTGTTTTAGAGTTCCGATCACTGCAGGATACACACCTGCTTCTTAATGAAAAGAATATCACAGAATTGATAGAATTTCAATAGCATATTTGCCTTTCGTGAGCAAAAATGCTACGGCGATCGCTTTGAAAATTGTGCATCCGTGACATGAAAGCTATGATGCATGTTCTATTACACAGAGCGGATAAATATGACGGAAAAGGACCGCAGACGCCAAATGCGCTGCGGTCCTGTATGGTTATAGAATAGAATTATTTGTCGGCCTTTTCGGCGGCCTTGGTGCGGCGGGCGCGGGGCTTTTTCTCCGTCGCAGCTGCTTCAGAAGCCGGGGCGGTCTTCTTGGCCGCGGGCTTGCGGGTGGTCTTCTTAGCGGGCTTCACGTCCTCCGGCAGAATGACCTTCTCTTTGAGGACGACGGCCGTGCGCGCCGGCAGATACAATTCGACATAGTGCTTGCCGTCGAACATCTTGGTCGGATAGGTGATGTGCTCAATCTGGTTAAAGCCGCCATACTTTTCGTCGTCAGTCGAGAGGGCGACGGTGTATTCGCCCGGCTGATGAACCGGCACCAGCACGTTGGTCAGGGACTGAGTCGGATGGAAGTTGAAGGCGAAGAGCAGACCGCGGCGATAGAATACCAGCGTCTTTTCCGGCTGCTTGTTGAGCATCAGGTCGCCCATCTGCTGGCCGAACATGTCGTTTTCCTTGGTCAGGTGGATCATGTCCTCGTCGAAGTCATTGAGCCACTGATACTTGAGGAAGCCGTTCTCCTTCAGGCTCCACTGACGGCGGCAGTAGTGGAAGCTCCAGCCGTTGCCCTCGCGCGGGAAGTCGATCCATTCCGGATGACCGAACTCGTTGCCCATGAAATTGAGGTAGCCCTCGCCGCCGCCGCCGAGCGTGAACAGGCGGATCATCTTGTGCAGCGCGATGGCGCGGTCGATGACGGGATTGTGGGTGGCCTTGTCCATGTCGGTGTACATGGCGGCGTCCGCAAGGCGGAAGATCATGGTCTTGTCGCCGACAAGCGCCTGGTCGTGGCTCTCGACGTAGGCGACGGTGTTCTCGCCCGGGCGGCGCAGGCACATGTCGCACCACATCTTGAAGATGTCCCAGTCATCGTCGGACTGCTTCACGGCCTTGATCCACATATCCGGCAGGCCCATGCCCAGACGGTAGTCAAAGCCGATGCCGCCGTCCTCGATGGGCAGGCACATGCCCGGCATGCCGGACATATCCTCGGCGATGGTGATCGCGTTCGGGTTGACCTCGCGGATCAGCTCGTTGGCCAGCTGCAGGTAGGTGATCGCTTCGGTGTGGGTGTTGTAGGAGAAGTACTTGCTGTTGTCGTTGAAGTCGGTGCCCAGGCCATGGTCGTGATAGAGCATGGAGGTCACGCCGTCGAAGCGGAAACCGTCGAAGTGATACTCATCCATCCAGAACTTGAGGTTACTGAGCAGGAAGTGCAGCACGCCGGTCTTGCCGTAGTCGAAGCACTTGGTGCCCCAGGCCGGATGCTCGCCCTTTTCGCCGTCGTGGAAGAACTGCCAGGTTGTGCCGTCGAACATGTTGATGCCCTCGGCAGTGTTCTTGACAGCATGGGAGTGAACCAGATCGAGCAGGACGCGGATGCCCAGCTTGTGCGCCTTGTTGACCAGATACTTGAGGTTTTCCGGCTTGCCGAACCAGCTGGAGGCAGCGTAGAAGTTGGAAACCTGATAGCCAAAGGAACCATAATACGGATGCTCCATGATGGCCATGAGCTGAATGGTGTTGTAGCCGGCCTTCTTGATGTGCGGAAGCGTCTTGTCGGCGAATTCGCGATAGGTGCCGACCTTGCCCTCCTCCTGCGCCATGCCGACGTGGGCCTCATAGATATACATGCGCTCTTCGGGCTTGAATTTCTTGTCGGTCCACTTGAAAACCTTCTTGTCGTCGACAACCTCGGCTTCGAAGGAGTTGTTGGTCTTATTCTGCACGGCGCGGCGGCAGTACAGCGGCAGATGCTCAGTGCGGGTCATGTTCGCGTCCACGACGGTCTTGACCTTGCAGCCGTCCCAGAGCGCTTCGTCGCCCTCGAGGTAGAGTTCCCAGTTGCCGTCGCCAACGCGCTTGAGCGGATGGCTGGTCGGGTTCCAGTTGTTGAATTCGCCCTCGAGATAGAGCTGGTGCGCGCTGGGCGCCCATTCGCGGTAATACCATCCGCCATCGACGTGATGGAAGCCATAGTAGTTATGCGCATTGGCAAAATCCTTGAGCGTCTGCCCCTCGGTGAGCAGGCGATTCTTTGTTGCGCGGTAGAGGAACATGCGCAGGTCGATATCGCCGGCAAAGGGGATCAGCTGAGGATTGAGATCAAGAATACGGTACATCGTTATATCCTCCATTTATGACGTTATTCGCGACAGCAAAACAGAAAGAACAAGGCGTACACAACGCTGTTTTGATTATAGCACATCTTACAGATGGACGGGATAGATTTTTTCGAATTCCGGCGGGAAAAGTAAAAAAAGGACGCTTCCGAAAAGGAAAGCGTCCGAAAAAATACGGCCTTAGAAGGGGGAATAGATGCCGGAGCCGGTCTCTACGTCGAAGGGCAACAGTTCAAGGACATCCTTGATGGGATCGACGCCGGGATAAACCTCCAGCAGCTTGAGGCCGCGGGCGGTGAGGATGAACACGCAGCGCTCGGTGATATAGAGCACCTTCTGTCCGTTGTCAATCGCTTTGCGCGCGGAGAAGCTGACGGAGCGCACGGTCTGCACGAATTTGGGCACAGAGCCATTTTGCTCGATGGTCACGTTTTCACCATTCTGGCTGACGCTCAGTCCCTTCGTGTTAAACGTGAGGCAGAAGACGACGGTCGGCGTTTTGGCGGTGATATTGGCGAAGCCGCCGATGCCCGCATAATCGCCGGGACCGCGGTGCGCGTTCACGTTGCCGTAGCGGTCGACCTCCAGCGCGCCCATAAAGCAGATATCCAGACCGCCGTTGTTGTACAGATCGAACTGGTTCGCCATATCGTAGACGGCCTGCGCGCCGATCATGCCGCCGAATACCTTGCCGGAGGCCGGAAAACCGCCGATGCCGCCGGATTCAACCGTCAGCGTAATATGATCGAGCATGCCGCTTTTTCTGGCATACTGGGAGATCATTTCCGGAATGCCGATGCCGATGTTGACGATATCCTCCTTGCGCAACTCCTGCGCGGCGCGCCTGCCGATGATATGGCTGGCGAGGCTGCGGCGGCGGCTGCCGGCGGTCGCATTTTCGAGCTTCTCGGTCCAGTCATGCCAGTTGTCATAGGAAATTTCAAAGCTGCCGGTCAGCGCGGAGAAGGCTTCGTCACGCGGCTCGGGTTCCTTGACGACGATGGCGTCCACCAGGCAGCCGGGGATGATCGTGTTGCGCGGGCGGGAGGGCGTATCTACGATGCGGTCAACCTGCACGATGACGATGCCGCTGTTGGATTTGACTGCCTGACAGATGGAGAGCGCATCGCCGGACATATACATGTCGTCAAAGGAGATGTTTCCCTTGCGGTCCGCCGCCGTGCCTTTCATCAGCGCGACTGTGATCTTGGGCAGCTTATAATAGAGGAATTCCTCGTTATCAACGGTGACGACCTTGACAAACGAGCTGTCAGTGGAGATCTGGTTGATGCCGGGGCCGTCGCGGCGGGGATCGACAAAGATGTCGAGGCCAACCTTGGACAGCGCGCCCGGAATACCGCCCGCCTGCGCGCGGATGGCGTGGGAGATGCACCCGAGAGGGAGGTTATAGGCCTCAAAATGGTTTTCAAGGATGATCTTCTTGGTGCTGGGCATCGCGCCGAAATGGCCGCAGATCAGGCGATCGACCGCGCCGGCGCGGATGTAGCCTTCAGCAGCCTTGTTTTCATCCCATACGCCGAAGCCAGCGCTGGAGACAACCGTCAGGTGCTTGGGAGAATGTGTGTGTTCATAGCGGCGGCCGAGTGCTTCGTGCAGCTCGACAGGGTTTTCAATGCCAACGAAGGAATTGACGCAGATGCAGTCTCCGTCGCGGATCAGGCTGATGGCCTCGTCGGCGGACATGATACGGTACATATTATAAAACAGCCTTTCTGTTGTGGGGTGGATCCATCTGCTTTCCCTTTGGCAGGGAAAAGCGGAAGTTGACAGGCATTATACCATATTGCCATGGAAATATGCAAGTGTGCCAAGTGCCTGATGCATTTCTTTGCGTCAATTCATGGTTGCTATCCGATGATGGTACGCGTATAATGGGCGTATATTCACAGTATACGGAGGCATATCCATGAACCGGATCAAAGAGACATTCAAGGAGGGTTCATCGTTCAGGGCGCTGCTGCTGTCCATTCTGATTACGGGCCTGTCCTACGGCCTGTACAAGGGCATGCTGGATAATTATCTGGCGGAAGTGGTGCGCATGGGCGAAATGGACCGCGGCGTTACGGAGTTTTTCAGGGAGATTCCGGGTATTGCGCTGGTGTTCATCCTTGCTGTATTCTATATGATGTCGGCGGAGACGATGTACAAAGCGGGCGCGGTGATTATGCTCTGCGGTATGGGCATGCATGCGCTGCTGCCGCCGCATAAGGTGCTGGTGACGCTGGGTATCTGCGTGTATTCTCTTGGCGAGCATATCCAGCTGGGCATGAAGAGCACGCTGATGATGAGCTATGCGCATCCGGGCAAGGGCGGTCAGGCGCTGGGCGTACAGAGCTCGGTCAGCCAGATCGGTACGCTGGCAGGCTATCTGGTGATTGTTGGCGCGTTTTCTCTGCTGGCCGCTGAGCCGTATAAGCCGTTTTTCGCCATCGCGGCCATTCTGGCGCTCATCAGCGCGGTGTATTCGCTGCGCATCAAGGGGCAGAGCCAGGCGGATGCCACCAAGCGCCGCTTCTATTTCCACAGGAAATACGGCAAGTATTACATGCTGGAGATGTTCTACGGCGCGCGCAAGCAGGTGTTCCTGACCTTCGGCCCGTATGTGCTCATCCTCTTTTACGGCGCCAATGCGGCGACGATCAGCCTGCTGTTTGCCGTTTCGGCGATTGCCTGCTTCTTCGCTTCGCCCATTGTAGGACGCATCATCGACCGCTTGGGCTATAAGGTGGTCATGGTCAGCGATACGCTGATTCTCGTGATTGTCTGCTTCTTCTATGGCTTTGCCCATCATATTTTCCCGCGCGACGCAGCGTTTGTCGTCTGCTGCGTCAATTACGTGCTCGATGCGGTGATTTCGCTGGCGTCGATGGCGTCCAATGTCTATGTGAAGGATCTGGCGGACAGCGAGCAGGAGGTCAAGGCGACGATCTCCACCGGCGTGTCGATCAATCATGTGATCACGATCTTCATCGCGCTCTTTGGCGGCTGGATCTGGGAGACGCTGGGCATCGAGACGCTGTTTATCGCATCGGCCATTCTGGGCCTCTGCAATAGCGCCTATGCGGCAACCATCCACACCGAAAAGACGAGATAAGCGAAGGACGGAACGAAAGGAAGGATCGATATGAAGGCGTTTGAGAAATTGGCGCTGGGCGTTTTCCCCACGCCTGTGCATAAACTGGAAAACATCAGCAGGCTGCTCGGCACGCAGGTCTACATCAAGCGCGACGACATGACGGGGTTGGGGCTTGGCGGCAATAAGGTCCGAAAGCTCGAATACCTGCTTGCGGACGCGAAAGCGAAGGGCGCGCAGGTCGTATTTACCACTGGCGGCGCGCAGTCCAATCATGCGATGCTCACCGCGGCTGCTTGCCGGAAGCTGGGCATGACGCCTGTTCTGATCCTAAAAAAGCGCGGCGTGACGGCACGGCAGGGCAATCAGCTGCTGGAGCACCTGATGGGTGTGGATGTGCGCCTGATGGACACGGACAGCTACGAGGACATCTATGCGGAGATGGACCGCGTGGGGCAGGAGATGGGAAAGCCCTATTACAAGATTCCCTGCGGCGGTTCCAATGCGCTGGGCACGCTTGGATATGTGGACTGCGTCCGGGAAATTCGCGATCAGGGGATGCAGTTTGATCATATTATCTGTGCGGAGGGCAGCGGCGGCACGATGGCCGGGCTTGCGCTTGGCGCTAAACTCTATATGCCGGATACGCGCGTGACCGGCATGATGGTGGATACCGATCCGTTTGACAGGATTACAGTGGATTTGATGCGCGAGGCGGCGGCGCTGCTTCATGCGGATATTGTAATCAGCCGCGAAGATTTCGACCTGCGCGATATGTGCGGCCCGGGCTATGCGATTTCCTCGCAGGAGGGCAACGCTGCCGTGGCGATGATGGCGGAGCAGGAAGGCCTGTTCCTTGATCCGGTGTATACGGGAAAGGCGTTTGCGGGCCTGATTGCGATGGCAGAAGAAGGGGCTTTTGCGCCGGATGACCGGGTGCTCTTCCTGCATTCCGGCGGTGCGGGCGGCCTGTTTGCCGTGGAGATGTGATCAGAGGTTGTCGATTAAAACGCGTCAAAAAGAGGCATGGTCCGCTATGACCATGCCTCTTTGCGTGAAACGGAATCAGGCTTCAGAGAATTCGTCCTTGCCGACCATGCAAAGCGGGCAAAGGAAATCCTCGGGAACATCCTCCCACTTGGTGCCAGGCGCGATCCCGCCCTCGGGATATCCCTGCTCCTCGTCATATTCCCAGCCGCATACATCGCATACATACTTCATGTTGGCGTCCTCCTTGTGATGATGTTTGATCAGTTCAGCTCAAGCTTCCACAGGCCGTGGAGATTGCAGTAGGCATAGACTGCCACAGGCTTTGCATCGCCGAGATGGAAGGCGACGTTCGGCGCATCGCCGGGACGGAACATTCTGCGCTGAATGCCGTTTTCGGTGACAAGCTGCACCCACTCAATATAATGCACATCTTCCATCGGATGATTCACGCTGCCCACATTGACGAAAAGCGAATCGCCTTCGATGCGCGCGGTCGGGATGTGCTTTTCGCCGCTGGCTTCGACGGTGTTGGGCGTCAGCAGATCCATCTTCATGCCGCAGCAGGAAGGGGCAATACCAGAGTCGTGGAGCATTTCAATTACAGCGCCGCAGTCGGGGCAGGTATAGAACTTCGTATTCATCATATTCGTATCCTCCGTTTCGGAATGATTGTTGTTTCCTTATGCCGGTATTCTAGCAGAAAGATCTGCGGTGTTCCGTGATAAAATCACAAAGCGGCTCGGCAGAGGGGATGCGTCCTTGCCTGACGGGATGAAGAAATGGTATAATGAAGCGGAAAAGGAGCGATGACGATGCGCGTATTGGATCTGGATATGGACTTTTTCTTGTCGGGCCCCTGCCCGCTGGCAGCATATGGCGAGAGACCGGAGGAAAGCTGCGCCAAGGCATGGGAAGACGCAGAGGTGATCCGTTTTCTTGAGGAGCAGTGCGGTTTGAGCGCGGAGCATCCTGTTCCCGGCGCAATCTTCGATACGCACGACAAGGCGATGGATTTCTGGCAGGCGCGCCTTGCGGATGGCAGCCTGACCGCACCGTTTGAGGTTGTGCATGTGGATACGCATTCGGATCTGGCGTTTGGACCGCCGGGCACGAATTATGTGCTCAACGTCGTGCTTTCCCGCCCGCCGCAGCAGCGGCCGGCCATCGACGTTTATCGCAAGGCAGTCGAGCTGGATGAGGCGAACTATCTTCTATTTGCGCTGGGCTTCCGCTGGATCAGCCGCCTTGCCTATGTGCGCAATCCCAAGTCCCATCAGGATATCCCGCGGCAGCTGCTCGACGGCGGCGGAAATATCCATCTGCGCAGCTTTATTTCGCAGATGATGGAGGGGAAAAACGGCAAGGAGCCAGTGATTCCCTTTGCTGTGTACGATGATTACACGCAGTTCAGACAGCACGGATATGATTTTGTGACCATGGCGCAGTCGCCGCGGTATGCGCCCCAAAGCGCGGATCGGATCATGGAGATCGTGGGGCGCTACATAGCGCAGGCATAAGGCAAGGGGCCGCAGGATGGCGTGGCCCTTTTTCTGCGCTGCTGTATGCAGCTTAAACATGGGCAATCAGGTGCTTTTTCCTTGATAAATTATGAAAAACCACTATTTACCTTTGTTGAGAAATGGATTATAATAAGCCCTATGCGGATACTATTCATGTGATGGATACGGTATTCGCGATCATTTACAATAACGACTGTAAGGAGTTTTTAAAATGAAGCTTTCCCCTCTTCAGCTGGCCAGATATCAGTATAATCCCAAGCTTCCGGGCATCCTCAGGAACGGCATTTCTGAGATTTGCGTGAACAACGGCGGCGAGACCAGCAGCGTTGCGGATCAGGAAAAGATCAAGGCGCTCTTCCCGAACACCTACGGCAAGAACGAGATCACCTTCACCAAGGGCGTCAACACTGCCGAGGATAAGAAGCAGGTTGTCGGCGTGATCCTCTCCGGCGGTCAGGCTCCGGGCGGCCACAACGTGCTCTGCGGTCTGTATGATGCGCTGAAGGCCACCAACAAGGACAATGTGCTCTATGGCTTCAAGGGCGGCCCGAGCGGCCTGATCGAGGACAGCTACATTGTCTTTGACGACGAGTACATCGATCAGTTCCGCAACACCGGCGGCTTTGACATCATCGGTTCCGGCCGCACCAAGCTCGAGACCGAAGAGCAGTTCGCCATCGTGGCCGAGGTCTGCAAGAAGCACGGCATCAACGCGATCGTGATCATCGGCGGCGACGACTCCAACACCAACGCTGCTGTTCTGGCGGAGTATTTCGCTGCGCATAACACCGGCGTGCAGGTCATCGGCTGCCCGAAGACCATCGACGGCGACCTGAAGAACGAGGACATCGAGTGCTCCTTCGGCTTCGATACCGCCACCAAGACCTACAGCGAGATCATCGGCAATATCCAGCGCGACGCCAACTCCGCCAAGAAGTACTGGCATTTCGTGAAGGTCATGGGCCGCTCTGCGTCTCACGTTGCGCTGGAGTGCGCGCTGGAGACCCAGCCGAACATCTGCCTGATCGGCGAAGAGGTTGCGGCGAAGAAGATGTCCCTGGCGCAGATCGCGGACTATATCGCGGATTCCGTCGCTGCCCGCGCCGAGCGCGGCTGGAACTTCGGCGTGGCCATCATTCCGGAGGGCATCGTCGAGTTCGTGCCGGAGTTCTCCGTGCTGATTGCGGAGATCAACGAGCTGCTGGCTGGCGAGAAGACCGCTGAGTTCAACGCGCTGCCGACTTGGGAAGCGAAGTATGCCTTCATCGAGGCCGGCCTGACCAAGGAGTCCATGGCTGTGTTCGCCATCCTGCCGCAGAGCATCCAGCAGCAGCTGTTCCTGGAGCGCGACCCGCACGGCAACGTTCAGGTTTCCCTGATCGAGTCCGAGAAGCTGTTCTCCGAGATGGTCAAGAACAATCTGGCTGCCCGCAAGGCTGCCGGCACTTATAAGGGCAAGTTCTCTGCGCTGCATCACTTCCTGGGCTACGAGGGCCGCTGTGCGTTCCCGTCCAACTTCGACGCGGACTACTGCTACTCCCTCGGCTACAACGCCTGCATGCTGATCCAGTACGGCTACAACGGCTACCTGTCCAAGGTGTCCAACCTGTCCAAGCCGGCGGAGGAGTGGGTTGCCGGCGGCATGCCCATCACCAAGATGATGAACATCGAGCGCCGCAACGGTAAGGACAAGCCGGTTATCCGCAAAGCGCTGGTTGAGCTGGACGGCGCGCCGTTCAAGTTCTTCGCTGCGCATCGCGAGGTGTGGGCCGTCGAGACCTGCTTCGTCTATCCGGGCGCTATCCAGTACTTCGGACCGTCCGAGGTCTGCGACCTGACCACCCGTACCCTGGCTCTGGAGAAGGGCGAAATCTAATCGCATAAAGAATGGAGCTCCCATGGCATATGCCGCGGGAGCTCCGTTTTACATATATGCAGTTACTGTTTCTGATAATTAATACCAGCGGCTTTTGCCTGACTGCACAGGTCTTTGGTTTGGAGATTATATTGCTTGCCATCTTTGATGAAATGCGTTCCGCATTGCCGGAATTCAAAGCTGACATTCTTTCGGATGCATTGCTCGCGGATGTCCAAAACCCAATCATAATGGAGTGGTCTGGCCAAAGAATCTGATTCGCCGCCGACTACGACAAGTTCAATATCGTCTAAATACTGCTCAATATTGATGCTTTCGAGCAAAGGCTGCGCGGTAATGCATTTATGCTTGATGGGCAGGGAACGGAAGATGGACAGCTTTTTATCTGCGTTTCGCTGGTTCTCTATGGTGCAGCAGACTACGACGTTTTCGTAGCCGCTGCCCCAGTCATCCGGAATACATTGCATGAATCGCTCAATCCGCTTGGTCAGAAAAAGAAATGTGCAGTCCTGACGCGCCCTGATCATGGGCCAGCATTCTCTTCGCCAGATGTCAGCTTCTTCAATCAGAAAATCGGATGAAAAGCAGAGATAAACGATTCCGCTTTTCATCTTATAGTTTCCGTTCTTCAGCCTCTCGACGGGTTTGTTAAAATCCTTTGTCCGCACAATATCGTTTGTGTTGACATTGCGCTTGGCATCGCCTTTGTGGATATAGCAATGCAGACATCCGTCACTGCATTTCCTGCATCCGCGCCAAGGACTCCACATGGCCATGATCATTACCTCGCTATTTCAAATCAGGAGTTTTAGGGCGCTTGAAGCTGTTTCGCGTGCTGATTGCGCAGCAGGGAGGATTATTCTTCATCCGGCGCCTGTCCGTCGTGCGCCAGCCACCTGCATTCGGTCATTTCCATGTTCGTGAATACCGCCTTGAAGGAGGAATCCTCCGGGCTGCAGGCGTATACGCCGAAGCGAATCGTCCCCTTGCCGCGGCGCATGTGGCATACGCGCATCTGCTTGAAAACCTCGCCGTCCTCGGAGCATTCGATGCAGTAGTCATCCTCGCGGCGGCTGAGGCGATACCACATGGATTTGATGGAGGCGTCAATCTCGGTGGTTGCCCAGTCGGAATAGCCGTCGTTGGTCACGACGCTGCCCAGATGCTGGAAGCGCTCGTTTTCGTATTCGATCGAGCCCTTGAGCCAGTTTTCGCTGTCCAGATACATCACGACGCCGCACTGATCAAAGCGATGCTTGCTTTCAAAGGCGGTCTTCACGGTGAAGGAGAAGTAGGCTTCATCCGTCTCCATCTGAAGAACGGGCGCGTTGTCGTTGCGGAAGTGATAATATGTCCGCTGCCACAGATCAGTGTGCGGCTTGGTGACAATTTCGATGCGGTCTTCAGAAAGGAAAAAGCTCTCCGGCTCGCGGGTCCAGACGAGCGAATTCACATCAAACTTCATGACGATCCCTCCATGCGTTTTTTCTGCTTTCAGTATAGCCAAACGAACCGGGCCTGTCAATCGAGGGAATCCCTGTGCGAAGCTGCCTGCGCCGGTGTTCTGCAAGGGTTATATCATAGATTCGTAAAGAAAAACCTCAGCCTTACGACTGAGGGGCGGCGGAGCGTATAGGAACAGTTCTCTGCAAATTGGAATTTAGCTTTCGGCAGCAGAGATCAGCACAGCCCTGCATGGCGAACCGTCTGCACCGGACAGATTCAGCGGCGCAGCATTTAAAAGATACACGCCTTCCGGAACCTCTGCCAAACGAATCCCTTCAAGCAAAACAACATCGGCAGCCAAAAGGATGAGATGTACGGCCATCGGCGCATCTTCCGGGCCGACTGTCTGGGATTCATTCCCCAGAAGCAAGATGCCTGAGCAGGCAAATACTTTTGCGGCTTCCGGCGTAACTTCTGCGTCGCCCTTAATCAGAATTCTCTTTGCGGCTTCCGGGTTCTGGCCTTTTGCTTTTTTCATGATTCCAGCAGCATCATCGCCGGAGACAGGTCCATGATGCTCTGCTACATAAGCCATTCCCACAAACGACTCCAAGCATATCGCATCCACTGTTTTTCCGTCTTTGAGAAAATGAAATGGCGCATCGATATGTGTGCCGTTGTGAGCGCACATGCCAAATGCCGTCAGGTTATACAGGTCGCCTTTTTTCATGGAACAAAGCGTCTTTTTTTCCGGCGCCGGATCGCCGGGATAGATCCGGCAGCTGAAAACTTCTTGGGAAATATCGTAGATTTTCATGGCCTGTTCTCCACTGCACATTCTTATTTTCAAGAATATAATAGCATGAATGATACAAAGCATCAATCGCATAAACTCTCATGCCTGACAATCAGGCACCACAATGAATGAAACCATGGTATACTGGTTTACACAGCTAAAGTTGTTTTTTGACTTGGGATTGTAGCCCGACCATAAACTTAACTTAAGGCTCTCTCTTTGTACCACA
>JAFXCE010000089.1 GCA_017521565.1 Clostridia bacterium
CACCGCAGCCATGCCGAGCGCGGGCTTTATGAGCAGCCCACGATCCACGAGGGCGTTGCAGCTCGCGCCATGGAAGCCAAGGGCTTCATCTCCGACCGCTGTGAGCTGAACCGACAGATCAAAGCTGACAATGCCCTACTCAGCGTCTTGAGAGAAACCGTTGAGAAGCTGACCGCTGCCTTTGAGAATACCGCCGCCGGTATCGCCGCCGCACTGGAAGCGGCTCGGGAGCGGATCGTCATAAGCACCTACGGTATCCGGCATATTATCAGTCAGCAAAACAAACTGTTTCCGTTTATTGAACGGCGTATCCAGCTGAAGCAGCAATATGACGATGTACGCAAAACCATCCGAACCAAGACAAAGGAGCGAAAGAAGCTCCAAGCGGAGAAAAAGGCTCTCAGTCCGCTACACGTCAAACGCCATCTGGAGCTTGCCTCGTCCATCGCCGTGCTGACCGAGGAGATCGAGGAGCTGCGCTCGGAGAAGAATCGAATCCTTGCCCGGGCCAAGTGCGCTGATGACAAGGATATGAAGACCTTTTCCTCCAAACTGGATCAAGCAAAGCGGGATTATAACGCTCTAATTGAACGCAAAACCGCCCTGACCGCAGAACGGCAGGACGGCATTGCGCAGTATGAGGATGCGTATGAGCGCATCCAGCCGGGTGACGAGGAGGCAGTTAAGGCCGAACGCCAGCGGCTCCGTGATGAGAGCGAACGCAGGATTTCGGAAACTGTTTCCGAAATCTATGGGAAAGCCTTTGACCCGAAGATACTGTCTGATGCCACAAAGGAAACCGATCTCGATCTGGCGATGGATCGGAAGGTTGAAGAGCATAGGCAAAGGATATATCAGGAACAGCGTTTGAGCAGAGAAGATCGGGCAAGAAGCGATCCCACGCGATAAGCACGCATCGGCTTTTAGTATTGGCACTTATTATACGTTGCTCAGCGCCTGCATCGTCGTATAGCGATCCGCAGCGAACTGTTCGATCAGGGAATCGCAGTAGCTGAAAATTGAGCGCGTCAGTATCTCATTCTTGAAGACGAACGCGGTATATGGCTCCTGGCAGCGAAGCACGGCGACGGCGTCCTTCAGCGTGAAGACCTGCAGCTCCCGGAACGGCACCTGCGGCAGGAGCGTGAGATGGTAGTTCTTCTCTCCGTTCACCAGCTCGCGGATCGCGGCGATGTGCTCCGCGTATTCCCCCGGCGTATAGGATACGGACGCCTCGAGCATCTCCGCGCCAAGGTTCAGCTTCACGCTGCCTCTTTGTACCGCCTCAGGATTCGGAAGACAAAGGATCTCTTGGACGCTGCCCTGCGCCAGCATTTCCCGAAGCTGCCGCCGACGTTCCTGATACCGTCCCAGCAGAAGCTCCCGTTTCGCACCGGTGATTCCCTCCCGGTCAAGCATCCGTTCGATCAGGCCCTCCGGCATGGTGGGGAGGGACAGGCCGTTCAGGATCGTGCACCATGCTGCGGGATAGTTATCCCGGCAGGACTGCCAGAGGTCATCTGCCCTTGTGGCGGGATAGGTCTTCAAAAATGGCGACGCATGGGAGAGCATGGCCCTGAAGCTTTTTTCCAAAACGGCCAGATGATCTGCCACGGTGATATAGTCGTACAGGCGCTCCTCTCCCGCTTCCACGGGGAAAAAGCTCTGGATGGCCGCCCCGCCGGGCCGCAGGAACAGCGTGTGATAAAACCGGGCGTTCCTCGGCTTTCGGAAGACATACGGCTCGATCAAGCCGGACATATACAGCGGGAACCAGCCATTGATCGCGTCGACCATCTCCGGGCCGACCCGGTCCACATTGTGGATGATCCGGATGTGTACGCCGTTTTGGACGCAGGCGACCATCAGCGAGGCCCACAGGGCAAAGTACGCCCGGTCGCCGCTCATCCAGTCCATGGGCTCGTCAGAATACAGCAGAAGCTCCCCGCCCTCCCGGGCGGCGTCCGAAAGAAACCGCACCACGGCGCTGCGCAGGCCTTCCGTGCCCCGGTATTTTTCCGCCTCCTGTATGGGCGGAAGCTGCGGAGCCGCGTCCGGCACGCCGCGTCCCGGCGTAAAGACGTCGATGGAGCGAAACAGCGTCTCCGCCATTTCCGAAGGCCGCTCCTCCGCCTCGTCAAACAGCCAGTCCGTCA
>JAFXCE010000090.1 GCA_017521565.1 Clostridia bacterium
ACTGGCGGCAGCGGCTGCGGAAAATCGACGTATGCCGAGCGGATTGTCGCTTCTCTGCCCGAGAAAAAGCGCGTATATGTCGCTACGATGCAGGTTTATGACGAGGAATCTGTTCGTCGGGTGGAGCGCCATCGTGCGCAGCGGGCAGAGAAGCGCTTTGTGACGATTGAATGCGAAAAAGACCTGATGTCTGCTGGGATTGAAGACGGCAGCATCGTGCTGCTGGAGGATCTGGTGAACCTTGTTGCCAACGAGATGTTTGACGGCGGCGACGTGAACCGTATTGTGCCCGCGCTTTGTGATCTGGCGGCGCGGTGCAGCCATCTCATCATGGTGACGAACGATCTGTTTTCGGATGGTGAGACCTATGCTGAATCCACGCAGGAATACCTGCGCGTTCTGGCCGAGGTGAATGCGCATGCAGCGGCACTTGCCGACTGCGTGTGTGAGGTCGTCTATTCCATTCCGATTGCGCTGAAAGGAGAATTGCCGTGCGTGTGATGGTTCAAATGGCGTCTTCTCTGGCGATTGCCTTCGCGACCTATTCGCGCATCCCGATGCCGCGAGTGGATTGGTCGGAGGAAAACAGACGGTACAGCCTGTGCTTCTTTCCGATCATCGGGATGGTGATTGGCGCGGCGCTGTGCGGATGGCTTTGGCTGTGCAATGCGCTGGAGATTGGCGCAATGCTGCGCGGCTGCGTGGGTGCGCTGATTCCGCTGCTGATCACGGGCGGCATTCATATGGATGGTTTCATGGATACATGCGATGCGTTGGCGTCTTGGCAATCGAAGGAGCGCCGTCTTGAAATCCTCAAAGATAGCCATGTCGGTGCGTTTGCCGTTATTGGCTGCTGTGCGTATCTGATGATCGCGGCAGGACTGTTTAGTGAGATGACGGTGGATCATGCACTGCTGCTTGCCTTGTGCTTTGTCGCATCCCGTGCGGCAAGTGCGATGACAAGCGTGTGTCTCAAATCTGCGAAGTCAGACGGCATGCTCAGGAGCTTTACTGCGTCGGCACAGAGGCGCGCTGTGCTCATTTCTTCCTGCGGGTATTTTGCGCTGTGCCTGTGTAGCTGGCTGCATGCCGGTCTGGCAATGGCTTTCCTGTGTGCTTTGGCGGTGGCGACCTGCGTGCTTGTTTATAAAAGAATGGCGTATACGCAGTTCGGCGGCGTGACGGGCGATCTGGCGGGATGGCTTTTGCAGGTGACGGAACTGGCGCTCATAGCGGTGATTGTCATGGGAGGAAAGATCGTATGAAGCTGTATATCGGCGGCGCGTATCAGGGGCAGAATGAACTGGCACAAAATGAGAACCCCGGCGCGGAAATCTTTCTCGATTTTCATGAGACGATCCATGAGGCTGTGAATCATGGCGAAGCGCCGAGGGAGTTTGCTGCGCGTTTCTGCGCAGAGCATCCTGATAGTGTGATTGCTGCCAATGAGGTCGGTGCGGGCGTGGTGCCGATGCGCGCAGAGGATCGGGCGTTTCGAGAGGCTGTTGGACGCGCGCTGTGCGTGATTGCACAGGAAGCTGAGCAGGTGACGCGCTGCATCTGCTCAGTTGGGGTGCG
This sequence comes from Clostridia bacterium, assembly GCA_017521565.1. Classification (GTDB taxonomy): domain Bacteria; phylum Bacillota; class Clostridia; order Christensenellales; family Aristaeellaceae; genus Ventricola. Next base: position 1,579 of record JAFXCE010000090.1, read on the forward strand.
TATCAAATGAAATGGATGCTGATTCGTCATGGGCAGACAACGGGCAATGTCCAGCATCGCTATATCGGCTGCAGAACGGATGAACTGCTTTGCCCGCAGGGCATTGAAAAGCTGAAACTGAGGAAATATCCCAAGGTACAGCGTGTGTTTGTCAGTCCCATGCTGCGGTGCAGGCAAACAGCAGAGATCCTTTATCCGGATATCAAACCGGAGATGATCGAAGATTTCAGAGAGTGCGACTTTGGCGCGTTTGAAAACAAGTCCTATCAGGAGCTAAGCGGCACAGCGGATTATCAGGCATGGATTGATTCGCTCGGAGAATTGCCATTTCCTGGCGGCGAGAGCCGAATGGAATTTGCGAAGCGGTGCGTAGATGCGTTTGAAGAACTGATAAGGCGGGGAAGCAAAGGAGACTGCGCGTTGATCGTTCATGGCGGTACGATCATGGCGATCATGGAGCGTTATGCCGTTCCCAAGGGAAGCTATTACGATTTTCAGGTGAAGAACGGTGAGGGGTATATCCTCTTTGACGATGGACGATATGAAAAGCTTTGAGATGCTGATGAAGCGGTCGCCCATCCTGCTTGACGGCGCAATGGGAACAAATTTGATCGCTGCCGGTATGCCGATGGGCTGCTGCGCGGAAGCATGGATGCTTGCCCATGCAGATGTTGTGATGGATATCCAGCGGCGTTATGCTGAAGCAGGCAGCCAGATCATTTATGCGCCGACGTTTACTGCTCAGCCGTCAAGACTCAAAAGGTATGGATTGGACGCAAAGGCGGAGCGCATCAACGAAAGGCTTGTGCAGATATTAAGAAAGGCTGCGCCAAAGTGCCTGATTGCAGGCAGCATGACGACGCTTGCCGGGGTGATCGACACGCGCAGCGAAGCTTGTTTTCCTGAAATGGTTCGTCAGTATCGCAGACAGATTAAAGGGATAAAAGTCGGCGGCGCAGATCTGGTTGTAGGGGAGACGCTTTTATCCTCTACCGATGCGCGGGCGATCCTCCTTGCCGCAAAAGAAGAACATGCAGACGGCGTGATGCTTAGTTTTGCGCTGCGCGAGGACGGAACGCTGAGAAGCGGAGAAGAGACAAAGATCGTGTTTGAAATGCTTGAAAACGAGGGGGCGCTGGCGCTGGGCGTGAACTGTGTGCCCGCCGATGATGCGCTTCCTATGCTGATTCAAAGACTTCGATCATATACAAGTCTGCCGTTGATCTGCAAACCCAATGCAGGCAGACCGATTAGACAACAGAACGGGACGCATACATATCCCGTGGACGCCCATCGCTTTGCAGATATTCTATCGCGCTGCGTGGATGTGAGCGCAAACTTCATAGGCGGGTGCTGCGGCACAACACCAGAAACCATTGCTGCCATGGCGCGGCAGATACACCATACGGATAAAGGACGCTGACTTGCGGCCTTTTACCGAATATACTTTCTGATCAAGAAAGAGGAGGAATCACTATGAACAAGAAACTCATCTCCCTGCTGCTTGCTGCGCTGCTGGCGCTGAGCCTGACTGTGGCTTGTGCCGAGGGTAAGACCATCACCGACATGTTTGGCCGCGAGGTTGAACTGCCGGAAGCCGTGACCCGCATCATTGCGCTGGAGCCCAGCGACTGCGAAATGCTCTGCGCGCTTGGCTGTGAAGATGCGCTTGTCGGCCGCGGCAAGTATTGTGACTATCCGGCTTCCGTGCTGGAGCTGCCCGCTGTACAGTCCGGTAAGAACACCAATCTCGAGGAGATTCTGGCGCTGCAGCCGCAGGTTGTTGTCATGAGCGACATGGCGCACACCGAGGAACAGATCAATCTGCTGGAACAGAACGGCGTCAAGGTCATCGGCACGGACGCTAACAGCATTGAAGAGGTGTATGAAAACATCCGTCTGCTGGGCGTGGTGATGGGCAAAGAAGCGGAGGCCGAGACCATCGTGGCTGATATGCAGGCGACCTTTGCCGACATC
>JAFXCE010000091.1 GCA_017521565.1 Clostridia bacterium
GCTGCCGACGTCGCCGAGAAGACCAACGGCCACGTGACCGTCGAGGTCTTCGGCAATGGCCAGCTGGGCACCGAAAAGGAAATGCTCGAGCAGGTCGTTCAGGGCGTCACCCAGGGCATGCGCGGCGGTCAGTATGACTTCAGCCCGCGTCTGCTGATGTTCACCCTGCCGTTCCTGGCCAACAACCGCGCCGAGGTCACCGCTCTGCTGCAGAGCGACCTGGCCAAGAAGGTTTCCGCCGAGGCCGCTGAGACCACCGGCACCGTCATCATCAACCTGTGCGACGCCGGCGGCTTCCGTCAGTTCTCCAACAACACCCGCCCGCTGACCAAGCCCGAGGATCTCAAGGGCCTGAAGATGCGCACCAACGGCATGAAGACCATCGACCTGACCTTCCAGGCCATGGGCGCCAACACCGTTTCCGTCCCGTACGCCGACCTGTACATGGGCCTGAAGACCGCCATCGCTGACGGCCAGGAGAATCCGTGGGTCAACGTTGAGGGCATGAAGTTCTACGAGGTTCAGAAGTACTTCACCGAGGTGAACTATCAGTTCCATCCGGACCCGTTCTATGTCAACGCCGAGTGGTGGAACAGCCTGCCGGCCGAGTTCCAGGCCATCCTGACCGAGTGCGCGACCGCCATGGGCGAGTACAACGATCAGCTGATCGACCAGAACTCTGACGCTGCCAAGCAGGTCGTCGTCGACTTTGGCTGCGAAGTCTACGTCCCGACCGCCGAGGAGCTCGCTGCCTTCCAGGCCGCCTGCCAGCCGGTGTACAGCCAGGTCGTGGAAGAGGGCATCTGCACGCAGGAAGAGCTCGACGAGATGCTCGCCATCGTGGCTGCTGTCCGCGGCGAATAATTCCTGAAAGAACCCATTAGGCGGGTCGGGGTCAAGGCCCCGACCGCCTTTTTGATTCCGATCGATTGTGTTAAGGGGGATTAACACACATGAACAAACTCAAAAAGCTGGGCTCTGTGGTGGAGAAGATCTACATGGGCATCGGCGCTGCGGCCATGGGTCTGCTCGCTTTCCTGGTGATCTTTACCGTCATCATGCGCTACTGCTTCTCTCTGAGCTGGAAGTCCGTTTCTGAATTCAATGTGCTTCTCTTCACCTTTACGACCTTCTGGGGTCTGGGCCTGAACGTGCTGAAAAACGAGCACGTTGCCGTCACCATCCTCTACGACAAGTTTCCGCCCGTCGTCAGGAAATGGATCAGCGTGCTGAACTACTTGGTCATGCTGGTCGTGGATATCCTGTTTATCCACTATGGCTGGGCGTATACCGTCAAGATGGGCAAGCAGCTGAGCATGGGCATGGAGATTCCGATGTTCTACATGTACGGCCTGATGCCCGTTTGCGGCGTGATCTGCGCCCTGTGCATCATCATCAAGGGCGTGCTGGCGGCAACCGCGCCGGTTTCTGCCTTCAAAATTGCTGAGCAATAAGCGAAAGGAGAAATGATATGGCAATTGTATATCTGCTTATCGGTCTGATCGCTTTTGCTGCGATTGGCGTTCCGCTTGCGTTCTCCATCGGCGCAACCTGCATCGCTTATCTGTCCGCGGTTCGCCCGATGTTCCTGTCCATGATGCCCCAGCGTATCTGGAACGGCGTATACAGCGAGCTGATGATCGCGATGCCGCTGTTCATGCTCGCCGGCGAACTGATGAATACCGGCGGCATCACCAAGCGCATCATCAATTTCTGCATGGAGCTGCTGCGCCCGATCCGCGGCGGCCTGGGTGAGGTGAATATTGTCGCCTCCATGATCTTCGGCGGCATCTCCGGTTCCTCCGTCGCCGATACCTCCGCGCTGGGTTCCATCCTGATTCCTGCCATGGAGCAGGAGGGTTATCCTCCGGACGCCTCTGCCGGCATCACCGTCGCCTCCTCCACCATGGGCATGATCATCCCACCGTCCACCCCGATGGTCGTCTATGCGATGATCTCCGGCGCGTCCATCGGCGCGCTGTTCATGGCCGGCGCTGTGCCGGGCATCCTCATCGGTCTGACCCAGCTCATTCTGGTCTATGTCATCAGCCACCGCAAGGGCTGGCATCCGGCGCATAGCAATTTCAGCGCCAAGCGCTTCTGGAAAGCCATCTTCTCCGGCATTCCGGCGCTGCTGATGCCGCTGTTCATCATCGTGTGCGTATCCTTCGGTATCTGCACCGCTTCTGAGAGCGCCGGCGTCGCCGTACTCTATTCCATGATCGTCGGCTTCTTCATTTACAAGGAGCTGACCTGGAAAGACGTCTGGAACGCGCTGAAGAAGACCCTCATTTCTTCCTCCAGCGTCATGATCATCATCGGCTTCTCCTCCATCTTCACCTGGGTGCTGACCATCCAGAAGGTGCCAGATCTAGTTGCCAATTTCTTCATGAGCATGAATGTTCCGGCATGGGGCATCGCGCTGATGTTTGACGTGCTGATCCTGATCATCGGCACCTTCATCGACGTCAGCCCGGCCATCCTGATGCTGACCCCGATCATGCTGCCGGTCATGCAGAGCTACGGCTTCACCGCGCTGCAGTTCGGCGCGATGCTGATCACCGGTCTGGCCATCGGTCTGGTCACTCCGCCGGTCGGCATGTGCCTGAACGCCTGCAATAAGATCAACCGGATGCCGATCATCAGCATCTTCAAGGGCGCGCTGCCGTACATCACCTGCAACATGCTCGTCCTGATCATGATCAGCCTCTTCCCGGCGCTGACCACCTGGCTGCCTGCGCTGCTGGGCTACTAAGCAAAAGCAAAACGCTGCGAGTATTCGCGGCGTTTTTTTATGCTCTGCAGAAGCATGCACAGACGTATGAGCTGTGCATGTTTTTCCTTTTTCGGGGGCAGGATAGCGCGAAAGGAAAAGAAAGGCATGGTGATCACCAGTGGAAGACGCCGTCGTGCTGCTCAAAGCACTTTCCCGCAATCTGGATATCTTCCGCGCACGGCTCGGCGCGCCGGGAAACAGCGACGTGCTCATCCGCCGCTTCCGAAGCGGCGCATTTGAATCGGCGCTTATCGCCATCGACGGCATGGTCGCCAGTCAGCTGATCGATGAAAACATCCTCAAGCCCTGCATGGATCTGCCGGACACGGCGGGCGAAGCTGTGCCGGAAGATGACCGCGTGTCCTTCCTGATGGCGCATGCGGTCTCCATCCTGCCGATGAAGATGAAGCAAAACATCGACGAGATCCTCTCCGATGTGCTCGGCGGGCAGTGCGCGCTCATCAGCGAGGGCTGCAGCAGCGCCTGCGTGATGGACACGCGCGGCTTTGAAAAGCGGACCATTGGCAAGCCGGAGGTGGAGCATGTCGTTCTCGGCCCGCACGAGAGCTTCACCGAATCCATCCGCACCAACATCACGCTGCTGCGGCGCATCGTGCAGCGCGAGGAGCTGACGACGGAATTCATCTCCGCCGGAGGAAGGATGAAGACGCGCTGCGCGCTGCTCTATCTGCGCGGTACGGCAAACGAGGCCGTTCTCTCTCAGGTTCGCGCGCGCATTGAAAACTGCACCTACGACTTCCCGCTGACCAGCGGCGAGGTCGAGCAGCTCATCGAGGCGCATCCGCTCTCGCTGATTCCCTCCGTCGTGCGCACGGAGCGGCCCGACCGCGCGGCGTCCTTCCTTGCCGAGGGGCAGGTCGTCGTGCTGACGGACGGCGCGCCGTCTGCGCTGGGCGCGCCCGCGACGCTCTTTCACCAGCTGCATACCCCGGACGACGCATCCATGCGCTGGCAGTACGGCACGTTCCTGCGGACGATCCGCCTGACCGGCATGCTGATTCATGTGTTTCTTCCGGGGCTTTATCTCGCCGTGCTGCGCTTTCATCCGGAGCTGCTCTCCCCCATGCTGCTCACCAGCGTCTACGAGACCAGTTCCCGCGTGCCGATTTCCGTGTTCCTTGAAGCGCTGCTGATGACGCTTGCCTTCAACCTCATCAATGAAGCCGGCCTGCGCGCGCCCGGCGCGATGGGCAGCGCGCTGGGCATCGTCTCCGGCCTGATCCTCGGGCAGAGCGCCGTCAGCGCAGATATCGTATCGCCGCTTTTGCTGATCGTCGTGGCGGCCAGCGGCCTTGGCGGCTTCTGCGTGCCCAGCTATGCGATGAGCATCGGGCTGAAGATCATCCAGCTCCTCTTTCTCTCCGCGGGCGCGGCAGGCGGACTGTATCTGATGGCGCTGCTGCTCGCCGCGCTGCTGTGCGCACTGTGCGCGATGGAGAGCGTCTCCTCGCCCCTGACCGCGCCCATTACCCCGCCGCGCCGGGCCAATCCGGATTTTCTCGTGCGGCTTCCCATGAAATTTCAGAAGGCGAGGGCTTTCTTTGCAGAAAAACGAAACGGCTGAGTCAAGCGTCCTTCGCAGGCGCATATGCGCTGCGTGGCGCACGCGCGCCTGTGCCGCCGGCCTCTGTGTGGGCGCGCAGGTGTTTTTGCTGGGCAGCGGCATCGCCATGCCCCTGTGCCTGAACAGCGCGTGGATGGCCGCTCTCATCGCGCTGCCTGCGTGCGCAGCTGCCGTATGGGCATGCCGCAGAGCGCTTTTGCAAGATACAGAATCTGCGGGAGGAGCAGAGCCCCTCCCCTACAGGGCGGGCAGCGGGTACAAAGAACGCAATGCACGACCGCGAGGCACAGAGCCTGCGGGAGGAGCAGAGCCCCTCCCCTACAGGGCGGGCAGCGGGTACAAAGAACGCAATGCACGACCGCGAGGCACAGAACCTGCGGGAGGCGCAGAGCCCCTCCCCTACAGGGCGGACAGCGGGTACAAAGAACGCAATGCACGACCGCGAGGCACAGAGCCTGCGGGAGGCGCA
>JAFXCE010000092.1 GCA_017521565.1 Clostridia bacterium
CATTGCTGGGTCGGCGCGCTCCTGCGCGGTAAACCGCATCCTCTGTGCCCGCTTATTCTTCAGCTTCATTGGCTTCAAGCTCCCGCATGCGCCTCGCGTGCATCATCTCCGCCTGTCGGTCTGCATCGCCCGCTGCTTTACAAAGCGAAAGCGCAGAAACGTAGATGACGGCGATGAACAAAAGAATCACTGCCGCGATGATCAGCTTCTTCATTCGTCATCGTCCTCCATATCAAACGGATCTACATCATACTCGTCGTCGCAATCGTCAACGACTTCAAGCACCGCGTCGATGCTGGAGATCAATACCTGCATGCACGCCTGAACGCTTTCGGCATTCTGGCGAACCTCCAGAAGATACTCCCTCATGGGTTCAACCGACATCGCGAGGATATCCAGTTCCCGATACATAGGCGCAAACATCTCGATTTTTTGCTTCATCGCAGCGGGACAGAGTGTCTTGCATTCGCTCATGTGGTTCAAATGCTTTTTCTTATTCTTCTTCATGGAATACCTCCTGATGATGTACTTCGCCCGGTTTGGTGGTCATGATGCTGTAAAGCTGGTTGTCCGTCGGGAACCGGTCGATGAACGGAATGATGACGTCGCCATAGAAAAGCAGGCCCTGCCCTTCCATGGAATTGGTGACATTGGACAGCTGATCATCCGAAATGCCCAGATGCCGCGCAAGAATCTCGCGGTCGCCCGGCGCCTGATTGAGCATGTAGATGAAGTCGCTGTTTTCAAAGATGTTCTCGATCTCGCGGCTGGCCAGCAGGTCCTTGACGTTCTGCGTGATGCCGGTGGGAATACCGCCCCACTTGCGGAATCGCTTCCACATTTCCACGGAATAGGCTGCCGTCTCCGGCTCCTTGAGCAGAAGGTGGAACTCGTCGATGTAATAGCGCGTCGTTTTCGCTTTCGCACGGTTGGCAGAGACGCGGCTCCACACCTGATCCTGCACGATGAGCATGCCGAGCTTCTTAAGCTGCGTGCCCAGCTCCTTGATGTCATAGCAGACCAGACGGTTCTGCACATCGACATTGGTACGATGGTTGAACACATTGAGCGAGCCGGTCACATAGATTTCCAGCACCGTCGCAATCCTGTGCGCTTCCTTTTCGTTCTGCGCAAGCAGCACTCTATGTAGATCGCCGAGCGTCGGCATGTTCTCCGGGCGCGGATCATCGATATACGCCTGATAGATCAGCGGAATCGTACGGTCGATCACCGTGCGATCGATGCCCTCGATGCCGTTCTTGCTGCCCACGACCAGCTCACACAGCGACAGCACAAAGTCGCTCTTCAGGCGTATCGCGGCGTCCGGCTGAAGCGTCTCAAAGCTGATATCCAGCGGATTGATGTAATCCGTGCTGTTGGGCGATATGCGGATGACCTGCCCCTTGAGGCGCTGCACAAGCGCGTAATACTCGCCTTCCGGATCGCAGATCATGATGTCATCCTTCGTTGCAAGGAAGCAGTTTACGACCTCGCGCTTTGCAGCGAACGATTTTCCGGAACCAGGCGTGCCGAAGATCATTCCATTGGGGTTTTTCGTCCGCTTCCTGTCCGCCATGATCAGGTTGCCGGAAAGCATATTGAGGCCATAGTAGAGCACGTCATTGCCGTGCTGGAAAAGTTCGCGCGTCATGAAGGGAATGAAGTTGCCCAGAGAGCGCGTCGTGTGGTTGCGCTCCACCTGAATCTGGTTGACGCCCAGCGGCAGAGACGAAATCAAGCCCTGTTCCTGCTGGAAATCCAGCTTCACCAGCTTGTTGCCCTGCTGCTGGAACAGCGATCTGGTGCTGAAGAAGATGTTGCGCAGCTCCCGCTGGCTGTCCGCCGTGTGCAAAATCAGGAACGTCATCATAAACATGCGCTCATTCTGCCTTTCCAGCGCCAGCTTCTGGGACTTGGCGTCCGTGCCCATCTCCTTGAG
>JAFXCE010000093.1 GCA_017521565.1 Clostridia bacterium
AAATCCTTGCAGGCGCAATGTTGCACCCGCAGCGAATATGGAGGGAATACTTATGGCCAACAAGAAGTATAATCGTGTTCTGCTTGCGTACTCCGGCGGACTGGATACGTCCATCATCATTCCGTGGCTCAAGGAAAACTACGGCTGCACCGTCGTGTGCTGCGCCGCAGACGTGGGCCAGGGCGACGAGCTCGAGCCGCTGCACGAGAAGGCGAAGAAGACCGGCGCTGAGAAGCTCTACATCGAGGATCTGCGCAAGGAATTCGTCGAGGACTTCATCTGGCCGACCCTGAAGGCCGGCGCCGTCTACGAGAATAAGTACCTGCTGGGCACCTCTTTCGCCCGCCCGCTGATCGGCAAGCGTCTGGTTGAAATCGCGAAGGCTGAAAACTGCGACGCGATCTGCCACGGCTGCACCGGCAAGGGCAACGATCAGGTTCGCTTCGAGCTGACGATCAAGGCGTTCGCGCCGGATATGCCGATCATCGCCCCGTGGCGCGAGTGGGACATCAAGACCCGCGAGGAAGAGATCGAATACGCCGAGGCCCGCGGCATTCCGGTTCCTGTCAAGAAGGACCGTCCGTACTCCATGGACCGCAACCTCTGGCATCTCTCTCACGAGGGCTGCGAGCTGGAAGATCCGGCCAACGAACCGGCGCGTGACCTGCTGTGCCTGGGCGTGTATCCCGAAGATGCGCCGGACACCCCGGAATACGTCACCATCGACTTTGAAAAGGGCATCCCGGTCGCCGTCAACGGCGAGAAGCTGGACGCCATCAGCCTGCTGACCAAGCTCAACGAGATCGGCGGCCGCAACGGCATCGGCATCGCAGACATGGTCGAAAACCGCCTCGTCGGCATGAAGAGCCGCGGCGTATACGAAACCCCGGGCGGAACGATCCTCTATGCGGCGCACCGCAACCTTGAGGAGATCACCGTCGACCGCGACACCGCGCACTACAAGGATCAGATGGCGCCGAAGTTTGCCGAGCTGGTCTACAACGGCCTGTGGTACACCCCGCTGCGCGAGGCCATGAGCGCGTTTGTCGATGTGACCCAGCAGTACGTAACCGGCACCGCCAAGCTCAAGCTCTACAAGGGCAACTGCATCGGCGCCGGCGTCACCTCTCCCTACAGCCTGTACATGGAGGACATCGCGACCTTCGGCGATTCCGGCGAGCTTTACAGCCACAAGGACAGCGCCGGCTTCATCAACCTCTACGGTCTGCCGCTGAAAGTTCAGGCAATGATGAAGGAAAAGGCCGGACTGACGCAGAAATAAGCAGGAAATGCGTTGGGGCTTCCGATCCGGGGAACTCGCATAGTCGCGCAGGCGCTCCTTGCGATTCCCGACGCTTCGCAGCGATAATAAGAGATTACGCATAAAAGGGCTGCAAGGTAATGCCTTACAGCCCTTTTTATGACAGGAGGAAACACACATGAAACTCTGGGGCGGACGCTTCGAAAAGCAGACCAGCGGACTGGTCGACGATTTCCATTCTTCCATTACGTTTGACCAGCGCCTGGCTCATCTGGATATCACCGGCTCTATCGCCCATGCCACCATGCTCGGCGAACAGGGTGTGATCTCCAAAGAGGACGCGGACGCTATGGTTGAAGGCCTCAAGTCCATCCGCGACGATGTGGATGCGGGCAAGATCCAGTTCGCGCTGGACGCCGAAGACATCCACATGAATGTCGAGAAGATTCTGACCGAGCGCATCGGCGAGGCGGGCAAGCGCCTGCACACCGGCCGCAGCCGCAACGATCAGGTTGCGCTGGACAGCCGCATGTACATCAAGCAGATCGCCAAGGAAGCCATCCAGTTCCAGAGAGAGCTTTGTGAAGCGCTCATCGTGATCGCCAAGCGTCACTGCGAGAGCATCATGCCGGGCTATACCCACATGCAGCGCGCGCAGCCTGTCACGCTCGGACATCACATGATGGCCTATTTCCAGATGTTCTCCCGCGATATGCAGCGCATGAAGGAAGTCTATCAGCATGCCGACGTCTGCCCGCTGGGCAGCGGCGCGCTCGCCGGCACGACCCATCCGCTCAACCGTTACCGCACGCAGGAGCTTTTGGGTTTTTCCTCCATCACGCTCAACTCCCTTGACGCCGTATCCGATCGTGATTATGTCTGCGATTACATCTACGCCGCGTCCGTATGCATGATGCACCTCTCCCGCTTCTGCGAGGAGATGATCATCTGGAGCACGCACGAGTTCAAATTCGTAGAGATGGACGACAGCTTCGCTACCGGCTCCTCCATCATGCCCCAGAAGAAGAACCCGGACGTTGCCGAGCTCATCCGCGGCAAGACCGGCCGTGTCTATGGCGACCTGATGGGTCTGCTGACCACCATGAAGGGCCTGCCGCTGACCTACAACAAGGACATGCAGGAGGACAAGGAATGCCTCTTCGATGCGCGTGACACGCTCATCAAGTCCCTGATGGTCTTCACCGCCATGCTCTCCACCTGCACCTTCCGCGCGGACAACATGGCCAGAAGCGCCGAGGGCGGCTTCACCAACGCGACCGACGCCGCAGACTACCTCGTCAAGAAGGGCATGACCTTCCGCGATGCGCATGCGGTCATCGGCCGGCTCGTGCTTTACTGCGTCAAGGACAACAAGGGTCTGCTCGACCTGAGCCTTGAGGAGCTCCAGAGCTTCTCTGAGCTCTTTGAGGAGGATATCTTCGTTGCCTGCTCCATGCGCGCCTGCGTAACCCTGCGCGATGTGCCCGGCGGCCCGGCCCCCAACCGTGTTCGCGAAACGATCGAAGCAGGCGAAAAGTTCCTTGAATCCTTTGCGCTCTGATTTTCCCCTTCCATTCCGGCTGCACGACTGATCCGTGCAGTCTTTTTCTTTGCTATTGAAGCCGCATTCAGAAAAGCGTATAATACACTTATCCCAATGCATGTTCAAGGAGGAACACGTATGCGCCGTCACGTCCCGGTCTCGCGCTCCACGCTGATGACCGAAGGTCCCATTGCCCGCCAGCTGATCGCCTTCGCCTTTCCGCTGCTGCTGGGCAATCTCTTTCAGCAGCTTTACAACACCGCCGACTCGCTGATCGTCGGCAATTTCCTCGGCAGCGAAGCGCTCGCCGCCGTCAGCTCCTCGAGCAACCTGATTTTCCTGCTCGTCGGTTTCTTTAATGGTCTGGCTATGGGCGCCGGTGTGGTCATCGGACGCTATTACGGCGCGCGCGACATCGCCCGCGTGCAGAAAACCATCCATACCATGCTGACCACAGGCGTCATTGTCGGCGTCTTTCTGACCTGTGCGGGCGTCACGCTCTCCCCGGTTCTTCTTCGCTTAATGGGCACGCCCGAAACCGTGCTGCCTCAGTCCATCGCCTACTTCCGCACCTATTTCTTCGGTTCGATGGCCTTTGTGCTCTATAACATCTGCACCGGCATCCTGCAGGCTGTCGGCGACAGCAGGCATCCGCTGTATTACCTGATTGTCTCCTCCATCGTCAACATCGTGCTCGATCTGCTGTTCATCGGCGTAATGGGGATGGGCGTCGGCTCTGCCGCTGCCGCAACGGCAATCTCGCAGTTTGTCTCCTTTGCCCTGTGCTTTTATCGTCTGCTGCACAGCGACCGCGATTATCGCGTGGATCTCAGAAAACTTCGAATCGATCCCACCGCCTTGCGTCAGATTCTGCAAAACGGCGTTCCGTCCGGCCTGAGCAACTGCATCATCTCCTTTGCCAATGTCGTCATTCAGGCGAACATCAATGCCTTCGGTGCTGCGGCGATGGCAGGCTGCGGCGCGCACAGCCGCATCGAGGGCTTCGCGTTCCTGCCTGTGACCTGCTTCAACATGGCGCTGACCACGTTTGTCAGCCAGAACCTCGGCGCCGGGAGGCATGACCGCGTCAAGAAAGGCGTACGCATCGGCGTTGCCAGCTCGGTATGCATTGCCGAGCTGATCGCTCTGATGATCTTCGCCTTCTCCCCGAAGCTGATCGCGCTGTTTGACAGCAATCCGGAGGTCGTCGCCTACGGCATGATGCATCAGCGGACGATCGTTCCGTTCTTCTTCCTTGCTGCGTTCACCCATTCCATGGCCGCCGCGCTGCGCGGTGCAGGCAAATCAAGCGTATCCATGTGGGGCATGGCGGTGTGCTGGTGCGTCATCCGTGTGCCTTATGTCACCATCGCCACGAAGCTCTTCCCCGTGCTGACCGCCGTTTCCTGGGCATATCCTATCACATGGACGATCAGCAGCATCTTCTTCATCCTCTACTATCGCAAGGCCGACTGGATGAACGGCTTTGAAAAGCAAGCCGCCCACTGAGCAGCGGCGTATAATCTTTGCATATTGCACCCCGATGCCTGTTTATGATAGAACAGGCCGATTGATTGAATAACACCGAAGGACGGTATAAATATGTCCTCAAAACGCGATTATATCGCCGTATTTGATTCCGGCGTGGGCGGCATCAGCGTGCTGCGCGAGCTGCTGAAACTTATGCCAAACGAAAGGTATCTCTATTTCGGAGACTCCGCCAACGCGCCCTACGGCACCCGGCCAACCGGCGAGGTGCGCGCGCTGACGCTTTCCGCCAGCGAAAAGCTCATGGCCCGCGGCTGCAAGGCGCTGGTCGTCGCCTGCAACACAGCCACCGCCGCCGCCATCCATGAACTGCGCGAGATCTATCCGGATAAGATCATCATCGGCATTGAGCCTGCGCTCAAGGTCGCAGCGGATCATTTCCCCGGCGGAGAGGTCGGCGTGATGGCCACACCCGTGACCCTGCGCGAAGAGAAGTTTGACGTCCTGCTGCATCGCTTCACCGATGCCTGCACGGTTCATAAGATTCCTGCGCCCGGCCTTGTGCAGCTGGTGGAGCAAGGAAAAGCCGAGAGCGAGGAAACGCAGGCGCTGCTTGCCCCGCTGCTTGCGCCATACAGGGATAAGCTCTGCGCCGTCGTGCTGGGCTGCACGCATTATCCCTTTGCTGCACCGATTATCCAGCGCCTGCTGGGCGAAAAGACCGCACTGCTGGACGGCGGCCCCGGTACTGCGCGCCAGACGCGCCGCCGCCTCGAGGCCGAGGGCCTCCTTTGGGAGGGAGAAGGCGAGCTGGTGATTGAAAACAGCTCGGACAATAACGAAATGATCGCCCTGTGTAAAAAGCTCCTTCGCACATAACCCCAAACACAAAACGCACCGCTCTGGAACGGTGCGTTTTATTGCGTTTTGCCCTTATGAAACCATCATTTTTCTGCACCTTTTTTCTTTTCAATCCATGCACATTGTGCTATACTATATAATTGTCAAAATACGTGAATTGTTGTCTATGTGACTGCTCTCCCAAGGAGGACTGCACCCATGCCTGAAAATTTCCTGCCCGGCACGCTTGAGGGCGAAGTCGCCCGCCGCCGGACGTTTGCTATCATCTCCCACCCGGACGCCGGTAAGACGACGATGACCGAGAAGCTGCTGCTTTACTCGGGCGCCATCCGCACCGCCGGTTCCGTCAAGGCCCGCAAAAGCGACAAGCATGCCACCAGCGACTGGATGGAAATCGAGAAGCAGCGCGGCATCTCCGTCACCTCCTCTGCGATGCAGTTCGAGTTTGACGGCTTCCACATCAACATCCTCGATACCCCGGGCCACCAGGACTTCTCCGAGGATACCTACCGCGTGCTTGTCGCGGCGGACAGCGCCGTGATGATGATCGACGCCGCCAAGGGCGTCGAGGCGCAGACCATCAAGCTCTTCAAGGTCTGCCGCCTGCGCAACATTCCGATCTTCACCTTCGTCAACAAGATGGACCGCGCCGCGAAGGATCCCTTCTCCCTGATGGAGGAGCTTGAGCAGGTGCTCGGCATTCGCGCCGTTCCGGTTAACTGGCCGATCGGCACGGACGGCGATTTCAAGGGTGTCTATCACCGCGATACGAAGCTGGTCGAGCTCTACGAGAGCGGCGACCACGGCAAAACGCGCGTGGAGAAAATGGACGTGCCGATCGACGATCCGAGCCTGCCCGAGCTGCTGGGTGATCGCCTGTATAACCGCCTGATGGACGAAATCGAGCTGCTGGATATGGCCGGCGACGAGTTCGATCTGGATCTGGTTCGCGCAGGAGAGTTGACCCCGATGTTCTTCGGCTCCGCGATCACCAACTTCGGCGTCGAGCCGTTCCTCACCCGCTTTCTTGAGTATTCCACCCCGCCGGCCGCGCATGAGAGCGACGCGGGCGTGGTCGAGCCGACGGACGAGGAATTCTCCGGCTTCATCTTCAAGATTCAGGCGAACATGAACCCGGCGCACCGCGACCGTCTCGCGTTCATGCGCATCTGCTCCGGCACCTTCACCAAGGGCATGAACGTATGGCACTCTGGCACAAACAAGATGATCCAGCTCAAGCAGCCGCAGCAGTTCATGGCTGACGAGCGCGGCGCGGTCGAGACCGCCTATCCGGGTGACATCATCGGCCTGTTCGATCCGGGCATCTTCCGTCTGGGCGACACGCTGTGCACCGGCAAGAAGCGCCGCTACGAGGGCATCCCGGTCTTTGCGCCGGAATTCTTCGCACGCTGCTCCTCCATCGACAGCCTCAGGCGCAAGCAGTTCGTCAAGGGCGTTGTGCAGCTGGCGGACGAGGGAACAATTCAGACGTTCAAGCGCCCGGGCATCGGCTTTGAGGAGATCATCGTCGGCGTCGTCGGTGTGCTTCAGTTCGAGGTCCTCGAGCATCGCCTTAAGACCGAATACAACGCGGAAATCCGCCGCGAACAGCTGAACTACCGCTACGTACGCTGGGTCACCAAGACCCCGAAGCCGCTGGACAAGCTCAAGCTCTCCAGCACCTGCTCCCTCGCGCAGGACAGCCACGACCGCGACGTCATTCTCTTTGAAAACGAGTGGTCCATCCGCTGGGCGCTGGAAAACAACGAAGGTCTCGAGCTTGCCGAAACGGCCTCTCGTAACGTAGATTAATGGGGATACGCCGGGCTGCTGCCCGGACCCGCCTGAGGGATTTTATCCCTCAGACTCCCTTCTTCGCTTCGCGATGGTTTTAACATCTTTGACTTAAGAAAGAAGGCTTTCATTTTGGAAATCATTCGTGAGAATATCCGCAATATCGCCATCATCGCGCACGTTGACCATGGCAAGACCACGCTGGTCAATGAAATGCTCAAGCAGGGCGGCGTTTTCCGCGAAAACCAGCAGGTAGCCGACCGCGTCATGGACAGCAATGATCTGGAAAAAGAGCGCGGCATTACCATTCTGGCTAAGAATACCTCCGTCAATTACAACGGCATCAAGATCAACGTCGTCGATACCCCCGGTCACGCCGATTTTGGCGGCGAGGTCGAGCGCGTGCTCAAGATGGTCGACGGCGTGCTGCTGCTCATCGACTCCTTCGAGGGACCGATGCCGCAGACCCGCTTCGTCCTCCAGCACGCTCTGGCGCTGGGTCTGCCGGTCATCGTTGTGGTCAACAAGGTAGACCGGCCGGACGCCCGCTGCGACGAAGTCGTCTCCGAGGCGATCGATCTGATGATTGACCTGGACGCCGACGAGAGCCAGCTGGATACCCCGATCGTCTACGCCAGCGCCCGCGCCGGCACGGCGACGCTCGATCTGTCCTCCTCGGGCACCGACCTGCGTCCGCTGTTTGATACGATCCTTGAATACATCCCGGCTCCGAAGGGCGATCCCGAGGGACCGGCCCAGATGCTGATCTCCACGATCGACTATAACGAGTTCGTGGGCCGTATCGGCATCGGCCGCATTACCCGCGGCACAATGAAGCTCAACACCATGAAGACCCGCTGCAATCTGGAAAACCCGGATCTGCATGAGAACTTCCGCATGAGCGCGCTTTTCGCGTTCGACGGCCTCAAGCGCGTTCCGGTTGAGGAAGCGTCCATGGGCGAGATCGTCGCGATCACCGGCGTTGAGGACATCATGATCGGCGATACCATCTGCGCGCCCGAAACTGTTGAACCGCTGCCGTTCGTCAAGATCACCGAGCCGACCGTCGTGATGACCTTCTCCGTCAACGACAGCCCGTTTGCCGGCCGCGAGGGTACCTATGTCACCTCCCGCCATCTGCGCGCGCGCCTGATGCGCGAGCTGGAGACTGACGTCTCCCTGCGTGTGGAGGAAACCGAGTCCCCGGACGCATTCCGCGTCAGCGGCCGCGGTGAGCTGCACCTGTCCGTTCTGATTGAAAACATGCGCCGCCAAGGCTATGAGTTCCAGGTATCCAAGCCGGAGGTGCTCATCCAGTACGACGAAAATGGCACCAAGATGGAGCCTGTTGAAAAGATGGTCTGCGATGTACCGAGCGAGTATGCCGGTGCTGTCATCGAGAAGATCGGCCGCCGCCGCGGCGTGATGGACAACATGTCCGGCATGGATCGCGTGCGCCTGGAGTTCACCGTGCCCAGCCGCGGCCTGTTCGGCTACCGCAGCGAGTTCATGACCGACACGCGCGGCGAAGGCGTCATGAGTTCTGTATTCGACCACTACGAGCCGTTCAAGGGTGATATCCCGCACCGCAGCTGCGGCGCGCTGGTCTCCACTGAAACCGGCGAAGCCGTCATGTACGGTCTGTTCTATGCGCAGGATCGCGGCACGCTGTTCTATGGCCCGGGCACTGCAGTGTACACCGGCATGATCGTCGGCCAGAACGCGCGCACCGGCGACATCGACGTCAACGTCTGCCGCCAGAAGCACCTGACCTCCATCCGCAACTCCGCCGGCGCGGAAACCGCAATGAAGCTGACCTCCATGAAAGCGCTGACGCTTGAGGAGTGCCTGGAGTTCATTGATGACGACGAGCTGCTGGAGATCACGCCGAAGAACCTGCGCATGCGCAAGCGCGTGCTCGAGGTCGAAATGCGCAAGAAGCTGGCCGCCCGCGCCCGCCGCGGCGAGGGCTAAGCGGGCTGTGCCCGCACCCGCTGCGCTTCGCCTTGCTTCTAACGGGATCAATCGGGCAGAAGGCCCTCTGATCCCTTGCACGAGCAATGCGACAGCATCGTGGTGCTTAAGCCGTTTTCTGCGGGCAGAAGGCCCTTGAAAACTTGCTTTCATGCAAACAAAACACGCTCTGAGAAATCTCGGAGCGTGTTTTTTCTGTATTGGAGATTCATTCAAGGCGTTTATTCACGATTCTATAGCGGAAATAGGCATACAGCAGCATGAAACTCCAGCCAATGGCGCATGCCCATGCTGCGCCGGAAAGCCCGATACGGGGCACAAGGATATACACCACCAGCGCACGGATCGAGATCTGAATAAACGTTCCAACGAGCGTCGTCTTCATCTCGCCCATGCCGCGGAAAAATCCCTGTATGCCGTTGGTCATGCCGGGCAGGATGTAGAAAAACGCCATCAGCGTCAGATAATCCACACCCATAATGATCATCTCTACGCTGTCCTGCGCGGCAAACAGCTGCATCACAGGGCGCTTCACCAGCTGAACAAGCAGCAGGATGAACACACCGTATGCCGCCTCCATCATCATACCCCGACGCAGCGTCTCCTTCACGCGCGTTTTCTTCCCTGCACCCCTGTTCTGGGCAACGCAGGTCATCATCGCAGAGGAAATGCTCTGTTCAGGAATACAGGCAAAGTCATCCACGCGGCTCACCGCATTAAACGCCGCAATCACCGCAACGCCCTGCGCATTGATGACACTCTGGATGAGCACCTTGCCCACCGGCTGACAGGCCTGCTGCAGCGCGGTGATCGATCCGCTCCTCAGCGTCTCCTGCAGCAGCTCGCGATCCACGCGCAGATCCTTCCAGCCAAGATGCAGCAGCGGTGTCCTGCGCTGCATATGCGCAAAGCACAGCACAGCGCTGACGCCCTGCGCAATCACCGTAGCAAGGCCTGCGCCCGCTACGCCCCATTTCAGCCCCGCGACAAACAGAACATCCATACATCCGTTCAGCACGGAGGAGAGCGCCAGATAGACCACCGGAGTACGCGAATCGCCCACGCTGCGCAGCGAAGCCGCAAGAATATTATACTGGAACGTGAACAGGAAACCCACGAAGATGATCCGAAGATAGCGCGTCGCCATAGGGAGAATCTCCTGTGGGACATTGCTTATATGCAGCAGCGACCCGGAGAAAATCAGCCCAAGAACAAACACCACAAGCGAGGCAGCGGCGCCAAAGATCATCGTCGTAGCGACCTCGCGCCGCAGCTTTTCCTCGTCGCCAGCGCCAAAGAATCTGCTCATCAGCACGGACGCGCCGATAGAAATGCCCGACACGCCGAGAATCACGACGGTCATCACCGGATTCGCCGCGCTGACCGCCGCCAGCGCCTGCTCGCCGGCAAACTTGCCGATCACAATAGAATCGACTGCATTGTACGTCAGCTGGAAAATATTGCCCAGAATCAGCGGCAGCGCATATGCCAGCAGATGCATCGCAATAGATCCCTGCGTCATCTTTCTTGTGCTCGCCATCAGATTGCCTCCACGCCGAGCGCATCGGCAATCTTCCTCAGTTCCATGAGTGTCTTCTCTTCTACAGGGATTCCCTCGTCTATGCGCCTTGCCTGCGCTTCAAACGCTTTCTCGCCCGGCGTATAGATGCGCGTGCACCCCGGCAGCTTCTCGCTTTCCCGCAGCATCTGCAGATACCGGCTCATGCCCGCGCGGATTTCATCCGGATCGCCGAACATCGCAGGATCAAACGCAAGAAAGAAATGGCAGGTATGATCGCCATGCGCGCCCTGCATCTGGGGAGAGACAAGCCCCTGCGCCAGAACGCCGGTAAGCGCCTCAACCATGATCGCAAGGCCATAGCCCTTGTGTCCGCCGTTTGTTTCCCCCGCGCCGCCCAGCGGCAGAATGCCGCCCTTGCCGCCCGAAAGAATGGAAGCGTTCATCTTTCCCGCATCGGTAGAGATCTCGCCCTCGCCGTCGATCGTCCAGCCCTCCGGCATCGCCTTTTCGCGCTTGGCATGTACCTCCACCTTGCCCAGCGTAACCACCGTCGTCGCTGCGTCAAACCAGAAGGGATACGGATCCGCCGGCATGCAAAAAGCGATGGGATTCGTACCCAGCATCATCTCCCGCCCGAAGGTCGGCACCATGATCGGGCCGGTATTGGTCATCGAGAAGGCGCACAGGCCCTCCCGCGCCGCCATCAGCGGATAATACCCCGCAATGCCGTAATGCGAGGAATTGCGCACGCAGACCATGCCGACGCCCGTCTTCTTTGCCTTATCAATCGCCATGTTCATTGCGCGGATGCCTGCGAGCTGCCCCATGGCAAAATGCGCATCAAGCAGCGCAGAAACCGGCGTCTCGCGCACAGTCTCAATCTTCGCAGCCGTATCGACACTGCCGGAAGCAATATTCTGATGATAGTACATCATTCGCTGCGCGCCATGGCTCTCAATGCCAAAAAGATCCGCCTGCATCAGCACATCGGCAATCACACGCGCATCCTCTCGTCCGAAGCCCTCTTTTTCAAATACGCGCTCCATATACGCGCGCAGCGCTTCATGAGAAATCAGCGTATCCATCTCATTTTCTCCTGTACAGATACATCATCTTGTTAATCCGGTCGCTATCGTCATAGCCTGCATCCGTCGCAATCAGCTGGTAGCGGTCAAATCTTTCGGGCAGCGGTTCCCAGCTTGTCAGCACATAATCGGGAATCGCCTCCGCGACGTATCGGTCCAGCTCCTCAATCATCTCACCATACTCTACATTCAGCCGGACGAAATACTTCTGCTGCGGCAGCCTATCCGCAACCAGATACAATCCATCATCCAGATGGCTGTACTGCAGCAGCGTTGCGCCCTCATGCACATAACCCGCCAGATGCGCCTGTGCAAGGCTATTAAGCGGCACACCGCGCAGATATGCATTGGGGCTCAGGCATATCGCGACAGCGACCGCCAGCAAACAAGAAACAGCGTCTGCAGCCATCCTTGCCGCTTTCAGGCGAAATCGTTCCGCCTGATCAGGAAGGGATCCATACACAGCAAAGGCAAACACACCCAGCACCAGCGGGCTGTACGTCCATGTACGTCCAAGGAAAAACACCGCCGCAAACGCGCCAATCGCCATGCTCAGCACAGCAAGACGCAGCTGCAGCTTCTCCCTGCGGTCAAGCATCAGGGCCATCATACCCACACACGCAAGCAGCACCCAGAGCAGATTAGCCCGCACGGTATCCCAGATGTCATGCAGGACGTTCATAAACGTCCTTGCATCGTCGCTGTAGAGGAAGATATTGTTGTAAACATATGCTGTGTAAAAATCGCCCAGCGCACCATGAACACCAAAATACAAGCACCATGCTGCAACCGGCAGTGCCATACCCGCAAGAAATACGCCTGCGCTCCTGAATGCACGCCGAATGCCGCCCTCGCGCAGGGCAAGCACGCCCTCTGCCGCGCAAAGCCCGACAAACAGACCGAGAATCGTAAACTTGATCGTCGCCACCACACCCGCCAACAAGCCGCAGACAAACAACGCATAGGCCGGCATCGGGCCATCCTTTTCTCCATAATGGCCAAAAGCCAGCATCAGCGCGCCCATCAGATACGGCAGACAGAACTCCTCCGCGCTGTCCCCTCGCGAGAATGCGCTGCCCACAAGCACACATGCGCCGATCAGCATCGCATCGCAGTACGACGCCCATATGCTTCGCCGCCGCATGCCAAGGCGGCAAGCTATAAACAGCACGGCAGCAAGCGAGATAACCTCCAGCACATAGACGCCCAGGAAGCTCGTATCCGAAATACACGCGGCAAGCGCATGAATGAGATACAGCGTCGGCCCCTTCTGCTCATAAATGTCGCGATAGACCACGCCGCCCGCCTTCATCACCCGGCCGACGGTCATTAGGCAGTTGGCGTCTCCCCAGATGTTAAGCGGATACAGCGGAGAGCACTGCGAACACAGCAGCAAAAGCAGCGCTGCCGCCAGCATACAGCCTATCCACAGCATTCCCTGGTTTCTTCCCTGCCGCTTCACCGATGTCCCTCCATTCAATCGGAAATATACTTCTCAATCTCACGCAGAAATGCAATGCCATAGCGTTCCATCTTGCCCTCGCCCACACCGTCAACACGCAGCATTTCGCTCCGGTTTCTCGGGCGCTTAACCGCCATATCGCGCAGCGTCGCATTGGTAAAGATGATAAACGGTGGGACGTGCTGCTCCTCTGCAATCCTGCGCCGCAGCGCTGCCAGGCGGCCAAAGAGCCCCTTATCCACCACCGGCTTCATGCTCACGCGCTTCTCTCTTGCCGTTTCACCGCGATCATGCAGCGTCATGCGGATCGGCTCATCGCCCAGCAGCGCCTCGCGGGCACGCGGCCCGGGCTTCAGCAGCGGATACTGCCCATCCGTCGTTTCAAGGACTTCGTAAGCGATCAGCTCATCGATCATCTCGCGGATATTGTCCTCGCCCTCTTCTTTCAGGCAGCCAAATACGCTGAGTTTATCAAGCCCTCTGGCGCGGATTCGCTCGTCCTTTGCGCCGGCCAGCACCTTTGCCGCCAGCCCTTTGCCATATTTCCCCTGCAGCGCCATCACGCCGCTGACGATCTTCCCGGCTTCGCGGGTTACGTCGCGTTCACGGCTTTGCGCCAGGCAGGAAGAACAGTTTCCGCAGTGCGGCGCTTCCGGCTTTTCTCCGAAATAGCCGAGAATCCTCGCGCGCAGGCAGCCGCTGCCTGACGCATAGAACGTCATCTGCTTCAGTCTCTCTTTGGCTCGCTCGGTAACGATCTGTTTTGTCTCCTCGTCGAACTGGCTGTTCTCCTGCGCATGTTCGATCAGGAAAGTATTCAGCCGCACATCCGACGGCTGATACAGCAGGCAGCAAACAGCATCCTCACCGTCGCGCCCCGCGCGTCCCGCTTCCTGATAATAGCTTTCCAGATCCTTGGGCATGTTGTAATGGACAACAAAGGACACATTTGACTTATCGATGCCCATGCCAAACGCATTCGTGGCCACGATCACCGGCGCGCGGTCGGAGACAAAATCCTCCTGTGCCAGTGCACGCTCACTGTCGCCCATGCCTGCGTGGTAACCCACAGCGTCCACGCCGTTTTCCACCAGCATTCTGGCGACCTCTTCCACGCCCTTGCGCGTGCCGCAATAGACGATGCCGCTCTGTCCCCTTCGCTCCCTTAAAAAGCGCAGCAATTCCGCATCGCGATTCCCGCCCCGGCGGACCTCAAAGTAGAGATTCGGCCGATCAAAGCCCGTCGTGATCTCATAGGGGCGCTCCAGCGCAATCAGCCGCACGACGTCCTTACGAACGGTTTGCGTCGCCGTCGCCGTAAATGCGCTCACGCGCGGACGCACAGGAAGCGCACGGATAAACGGCTCAATATCCAGATATCCCGGCCGGAAATCCTGCCCCCACTGGCTGACGCAGTGCGCTTCGTCCACAACAACCTGCGCGATCTGCGCCTGCTGCGCAAAGGCGAGAAAGCTGTCCGTCAGCAGCCTTTCCGGCGCGACGTAGATGATCTTATAGACGCCGCGGCGGGCGTTATCTAGCGCCAGCGCATGCTGCCTCGCCGTCAGCGAGGAATTGAGATATGCCGCGCGCACGCCGTTATGAATCAGCGCGCTCACCTGATCGCGCATCAGGGAAATCAGCGGCGAAACGACCAGCGTAATTCCCGGCAAAACCAGCGCGGGAATCTGATAGCAGAGGGACTTACCCGCTCCGGTGGGCATGACAGCCATCACATCCCGCCCGGAAAGAATCGCCGCAACAATTTCTTCCTGTCCGGGTCTGAAGCTGCCATAGCCAAACACCTCTGAAAGCGCCTTGCGCGCCGCCTGCATCGCCGTCATTCCCCTGCCATCCTCCGTAAACAAATCCATTTTATTATATCGCCGCCCGTCCGGCAGCGTCAAGCATAAGCGCCTCTTTTCGTGCACAGGATAAGCTTATAGGAGGTGTATCCATGAATCTGTATCCCAATCTTTATGCGCTGCTGGAATCCAACTCCAATGCCCGGCGTCTCTTCTCCAGCTCGCCGCCGCAAGTACGCCGTCAGCTGCTGGTGCGCCAAAGGCAGATTCGTTCTGTCGCCGCGCTGGATGCCGCAATTCATATGCTGCTGGAATGAACACACTTATATGTATATAAAGCAAAAAGACGACCCTTTCGGATCGTCTCTTTTAGCTTACTTAGCAAATTCGGTGCAGCGGGTCTCACGGATGACGTTGACCTTGATCTGGCCCGGATACTCCAGCTCATTCTCAATGCGCTTGGCAATCTCGCGGGCAAGCACGAGGGTACCCTCGTCGGTGATGTCCTCCGGCTTGACCATGATGCGCACCTCGCGGCCGGACTGAATCGCAAAGGACTTCTCCACACCCTGGAAGCTGGATGCAATCTCCTCGAGCTTCTCCAGACGGCGGATATAGTTCTCGATCGACTCGCGGCGCGCACCCGGACGGGCAGCGGAAATCGCATCAGCAGCCTGAACCAGCACAGCCTCGACCGTAGTCGGCTCAATGTCGTTATGATGCGCAGCGATGCAGTGGATGACCTCCGGGGACTCGTGGTAGCGCTTGCACATCTCCACGCCCAGCTCGACGTGCGTGCCCTCAAGCTCGTGGTCGACAGCCTTGCCGATGTCGTGCAGCAGACCCGCACGCTTGGCAAGGGTCACGTCCGCGCCCAGTTCGGCAGCCATCAGACCGGCCAGATGGGACACCTCGATGGAGTGCTTGAGCACGTTCTGTCCATAGCTCGTGCGATAACGCATGCGGCCCAGAAGCTTGACCAGCTCATGGTGGATTCCGTGCATATTGGTCTCAAAGATCGCCTGCTCACCGGTCTCACGGATCTGGTTATCCACCTCGCGGCGGGCCTTTTCGACCATTTCCTCGATACGGGCCGGATGAATGCGGCCATCAGCAATGAGCTTCTCCAGCGCGATACGCGCGATCTCGCGGCGAACCGGATCAAACGCAGAAACGATCACGGCTTCCGGGGTGTCGTCGATGATCAGATCGACGCCCGTCGCCGTCTCCAGCGTGCGGATGTTGCGGCCTTCACGACCGATGATGCGGCCTTTCATGTCCTCGTTGGGCAGGTTGACCAGAGAGACCGTGGTCTCCGCCACATGGTCGGAAGCGCAGCGCTGAATCGCCATCGCGACGATGTTGCGCGCCTTCTTCTCGGCGTCATTCTTGGCGTTCTGCTCGATCTCGCGCACGAGCACGCCGGCGTCGTGGAACGCTTCCTTCTGAATGCGCTGCACGATCATGTCCTTGGCTTCTTCCTGCGTCATCTTGGCCACGCGCTCAAGCTCCTCACGGCGCTTCTCTTCCAGATCCTTCATGGCCTGCTCCGCGGACTCAGCAGCCGCCTTCTGACGCGCGGCATACTCCTGTGCCTCCTGCGTCAGGCGGTCCAGCTCATTCTGCTTGCGCTCAAGGGTGATCTCGCGGGCATCGAGGTTATCCGCCTTCTTGTCGAGCGTCTCCTCGCGCTGCGCGACGCGGCGCTCGCTGCGCTGCACTTCGGCGCGGCGGTCGCGAACCTCGCGGTCCAGCTCGTTCTTCAGGCGAATGATCTCTTCCTTCGCCTCAAGGATGCTTTCCTTTTTCTTTTCCTCCGCACGGCGCTGCGCGTCATCCAGCAGATTGCGCGCGTATTCCTCCGTGCGTCCGATCTTCTTTTCCTGAATGTTTTTGCGGTAGATATAGCCAATCGCCAGGCCCGCAGCCAGGGCGATCACTACGAGTAAAATGGAAATTAAAATCGCCAACCAGTTTCACACTCCTTCTTTGACAAAATCTCATCATCTCGATAAAATCAGCCGGTCAAAAAGTGTGAAGGGTTGACGCACTACGCCCTGCAGGCAACACAAAACAAACGGACAAGGCCCCGCCTTTGTGCCATACGGGCATACCGCGCCCTATAAATGCACACAAAAACACCGCCTGCCGGATATTGAATTGATGTATCAAACGGAATCAATCCGCTGCATGCTCTGGCGTTTCGGGGCTTCCCCTCACACGCTTTCACTTAGACTGACTCTATTTTAACGGTGAAATGTGTACATGTCAAGACCATCTGACAATATGAAGAAATTTTTGTAATAATTTTGCGAACTTTTGACCGTTTCTGAACACAGAAAAAGGCCCCGGAACCAAGTTCCGGAGCCCATAATGAATCGGATTATTCCTCATCGTCCGCGAGGTCGGCCTTATGCGCTTCAATGATCTTCGCAGCGATCACCTGCGGCACTTCCTCGTAACGCTCGAAGCTCATCTTGTAGAAGCCCTTCGCCTGCGTCATGGAACGCAGATCGGTCGCATACTTGAACATCTCGGCCTGCGGCACTTCAGCCACGATCAGCTGCTTGCCATCGACCGGCTCCATGCCCAGAATGCGGCCACGGCGCTTGTTCATGTCGCCCATGATGTCGCCCATGTACTCGTCCGGCACGGTGACTTCCACGTGCATGATCGGCTCAAGGAGAACCGGGGACGCGTTGATGCACTGCTTATACGCGATGCGGGCAGCGGTCTTGAACGCCATTTCGGAAGAGTCAACCGGATGGTAGGAACCATCGTAGAGCTTAGCATGCAGGCCCGTCATCGGGAAGCCAGCCAGAACGCCCTTGACAAGGTTATCGCGCAGGCCCTTCTCAACGGAGGGGATGAAGTTGCGCGGAACCGCGCCGCCGACGACGGCATCTTCGAACTCGAATTCGACGCCCGGCTCGGCCGGAGAGAATTCGACCCAGATATCGCCAAACTGACCATGACCACCGGACTGCTTCTTGTGACGGCCCTGAACCTTGATGGTCTTGCGGATGGACTCGCGATAGGCAATCTTCGGATCCTTGAACACGGCGTCCGCGCCGAACTTAGAGAGCAGCTTCTGGCGGACGATTTCAAGCTCGAGCTCGCCCTGACCGCTGATGAGGGTCTCGGTGGTCATCGGATCCTTCGCCACGATGACGTCCGGCATTTCGTCGCACAGGCGGGCCAGACCGGAGAACACCTTATCTTCTTCACCAGCCTTCTTCGCGTAGACGGCCATGGAAATCTGCGGAGCCGGGAACTCGATGGAGTCGTACTGAACGACCTTGCCGATCTCGCACAGGCTGTCGCCGGTGGAGGTGTACTGCAGCTTGGAGAGCGCGCCGATGTCGCCAGCGCACAGCATGCCGACCGGAATCTGCTTCTTGCCGCGGATCATGAACAGGCCGGCAGCCTTCTCGGGCTTATCGGCATTCGCGTTGAACAGCGGGGTGGCCGGGGTGAGCACGCCGGAGATCACCTTGATCAGGGACAGCTTGCCAACGAACGGGTCGGCGATGGTCTTGAAGACCTGTGCGGTAAAGCTCTCGGACATGTCCGCATGACGGATATGCATGGACTTAGTCTTCGGGTTGATGCCGTGATAGGTATGCTCCATCGGGGAGGGCATGTACATCGCCAGCTCGTACAGCAGCGGACGCACGCCGATGCCGTTGATGGAAGAAACCGGAACGACGGGCACGATGCTGCCCTCGTAGATGCCAGCGGACAGGCCGCGCAGCATATCCTCATCGGAGAGACGGCCTTCGTCGAAGAACTTCTCCATCAGTTCCTCGCTCGTAGAGGCGGCAGCCTCGTGGCAGGCTTCGATGGCTTCCTCAACCAGCGCTTCCATATCGGCCGGGATCGGAACTTCCTTGCGGTCCTTGCCGGAGCCCATGAAGGCCTTGCCGGTCAGAACGTCCACAACGCCCTTGAAGTTGGCACCTTCGCCAATGGGCAGGACGGTGGGGATCACACAATGACCGTATGTCGCGCGCAGCTCATCCAGCACCTTGCGGTAGTTGATGTGCTCGCGGTCAACCTGCGTAACGACAACCATACGGGCGACGCCGCGCTTGCCGGTCGCATTCCATGCCTTCTCAAAGCCGGTAGACAGGCCGGTCACAGCACTCATAACCAGCACAGCGCCTTCCACAGCAGCCAGCGGGCCAGGCATTTCGCCCGCGAAATCGAAGTAACCGGGAACGTCAATCAGATTGATCTTCTTGCCGTGGATTTCAACCGGCGCCACGGACGAGCTGATGGAGATATGGCGCTTGATCTCTTCAGGATCCCAGTCGCTGACGGTGTTGCCATCTTCGACACGGCCCTGGCGGTCGATGACGCCGGCTGCGTAGAGCATCGCTTCGACCAGAGTGGTCTTGCCTTCAGAGCCGTGTCCCAATACCGCGATGTTGCGGATATCCTTTACCATGTAGTCCTTCATAAGTTGCGCCTCCTTGTAAGCCGCATTACGGCTATTTTTTCATATTCAGAAGCAGTTGTTTCGCTCTTCTGCTTCCACCTGCGCTCCATTATATCAGATTGTATGAAATTTGAAAAGCGTTTTTTGTCATTTTTCTTCCCGTCCATATGCAAAAATGCATAAATGGCGATATGCGCATGCAAATATAATGGTGAAAATTTTTCATGTTTCGAACATCTCCCATCCATATGCCTCACGCAGCCCTCGTGATGCAAAAAGCACCCGGAAAGCATCTCCGGGCGCCTGTCAGATATGCGGTTGTTTATGCTTCAAACGGGAACCGCAGCGCGTTCTGCGCTCGGATTTCATCCATGATATCCATCACCGCGACGGACTGTTCCGCCGTCATCCATTCACTTTCCAGCCTGCCGGCGCAAGCGCAGGCTTGTGCCTCGCGGATTTCATATTCAAAGCCGTTGACCTCGAACGGGCGAACAATCACATACGGCATCTGCCCGTCGATATGCACCGTGACCCGCTCGGGATTCTTGAATTCCGGGATATCAATATGTCCCTTCGTTCCATATACCGCGCCATGCGTGGGCATCACCGCGCCGATCGCTGTCACAAGGCTGGCGACCGCATCTCCCCTGCGCAGGATGATCGCATCAATCGCATCGGTGCCTGCGGCGTTCATCACCAGATTGCTCTGCACGGAATCAAATGTGTATCCCAGCATCATGCAGGCAAAGCCGATGGCATACACGCCGATATCCAGCAGCGTACCGCCGGCAAGCTGCGCGTCAAATTTGCGCGCCTCCCGTGCCGTGGTATAGCCGTATTGCGCGGTTACCGTGCGGATATCGCCGATTGCGCCGGAAGCAATCACCTTCTCCACCTCGCGATAGACCGGAATCAGCTTCGTCCAGAACGCCTCCATCACAAAAACGCCCTTCTCTTTTGCCAATGCGTAGATTTCTCGCGCCTGTGCCGCATCCGTCGTAAAGCTCTTCTCGCACAGCACATGCTTGCCGCCGGCAATCATCAGCTTCATGTCCTCATAGTGGCGGCTGTGCGGCGTGGCGACATAGACGATATCCACATCCGGATCACGCGCCAGCGCCTCATAGCTGTCATAGCGGCGCTCAATCGCATGCGCATCCGCAAATGCGTTGGCGCTCTCCATCGTGCGGGAAGCAACGGCAAGAATCCGGACGTCGCCCATCTTCTTTGTCGTTTCTGCAAAATTTTTGGCAATGACGCCAGTGGACAGAATACCCCAGTTCATCACAATTCTCCTTTATTTCGCAGATTTCATCGCTTCACGGCGGCGCTGCTTGCGCTGATGCTCTCCGTACGCTTCCTTCCACAGCGGCGGATACAGCAGGATCAGCATCGGAAAGACCTCCAGACGACCCGCCAGCATGTCGAAGATCAAGACGCTCTTACTTAAATCGCTCAAAAAACCGAAGTTGCATGTCGGGCCCACAAGATTTAGACCCGGTCCAATGTTGTTGAACGTCGCTGCCACAGCAGTAAATGTGCTCGTCAGGTCCATATTCTCCAGTGAAATCACCAGCATCGATGCCGTGAAGATGAAGAACACGCCCATAAAGTACACAAAGATGGCATGCAGCGTGCTGTCCTCCACATCCTTATCCTCAAAGCGGATCTTGTGCACGCCGCGCGGATGCAGGAAGGAACCGACATAGCCGGCCATAGCCTTGCCGCTCATCACCCAGCGCGACACCTTCAGACCGCCGCCCGTGCTGCCCGCGCAGGCGCCGATAAACATCAGCAGAACGACAAGCGTCCGGGAAAATGCCGGCCACAGATCGAAATTCATCGTAGCAAAGCCTGTAGTGGTGATGATTGTTGCCACCTGAAAAACAGAATTGCGCAGATTGTGTTCCAGCGTAAGCGCAATGTCATAGGTGTTTACGCAAATCAGCACAGACGCAGCAACCACGATGCCCAGATACCAGCGCATCTCCTCACAGCGAAACGCCTGCCGGAACTTGCGCATGAACACCAGGAAGTATACGTTGAAATTTACGCCGAAGAGAATCATAAAAATGGCGACAACCCACTGAATATACCCGGAGAAACTGGCAAAAGAATCATTACGGAATCCAAAGCCGCCTGTGCCTGCCGTACCAAATGCTGTGCAGATTGCCTCGAAGGGGATCATACCGCCCAGAATGAGAAGGAGAAATTCCACAATGGTCAGTATAATGTAGAGCAGATACAAAATCCGCGCGGTATAGCGCACCTTCGGCACGAGCTTGCCCACGACGGGCCCCGGGCTCTCCGCCTTCATCAGATGCATATTCGTGCCGCCGACCATGGGCAGCACGGCCAGCAGGAACACCAGCACGCCCATGCCGCCGATCCAATGCGTGAAGCAGCGCCAGAGCATGCAGCAATGGCTCATAGTCTCCACATCCGACAAAATGCTCGCGCCAGTGGTCGTGAAGCCTGATACAGTCTCAAAGAGTGCGTCGATAAAGCGCGGAATCTCTCCCGTGAAATAAAACGGCAGGCTGCCAAACACCGACATGAGAACCCACGAAAGCGACGTAGCAATGAAGCCTTCCCGCGCCCGGAACACCGGATTGTTGGGACGCTTATGCGTAAGCAAAAAGCCAATGAGCGCGCAAATCGCCATCACAATGGCAAAAGCCCATCCTTCCCCCTCGTCATAGATGAGGGATGTAACCAGCGGCAGGCTCATCAGCGCCGCTTCAATATTAAGAACCCAGCCCAGAATATAGCTGACTGATTTCATGTTCATGGCAGCACCTCTCAGGCCAGAATATCGCTGATATCTCGGAAACCCTTATGCGCGGTGACGATAATGACAGTATCGCCCTTCTGGATAGAATCCTGGCCACGCGGGAAAATTATCTTGCCTTTACGGCCGATGCAGGCAATGAGCAGATTATCCTTCTTCTTGAGCTTCATCAGCGGCACGCCGATCACCGGCGCATCCTTATCCACATGGAACTCGAGTACCTCAACCTGATTGTCAAAGAGATGGTACATCGTCTCCACATTGTTGCCGATGGTATTCTGACGAGAACGAACATATGTAACGATGGACTCGGAAGTGATGTTCTTGGGGTAGACCACGCTACCCAAATCCAGTCCTTCAATGACATCATTGAACGTGATGCGGTTGATCTTGGTGATCGTTTTGAGGCCCGGCATCCGTTTGGCAAAGAGCGTCAGAAGGATATTCTCTTCGTCAAGTCCCGTCAGCGGCACAAAGGCCTCCATCGAGTCAATGCCCTCTTCCTTGAGCAGCGACTCATCACTGCCGTCGCCGCAGATCACAACCGCTTCCGGCAGCAGCACAGAAAGCTCCTCGCAGCGCGCGCGGTCCTTCTCGATGATGCGCACGTCCATCTTCTGCCGCAGCAGCAGCCTGGCCAGATAATAGGACGACTTGCCGCCGCCGATGATCATGCAGCTGGACACCGCATGGCTGTGCATCCCCAGGGAATCAAATACCTTATATCCATCGCGTGCAGACGTAAGAATCGTAATCTGATCACCCTCATGGAGAATATGAGCGCCGCTGGGAATCGCGACCTCGCCTTCGCGCTCAATCGCACAAACAAGATAACCGAAATCAAACAGGCTGTCCAGCTCCATAATCCGCTTGCCGCACAGCAGGCTGCCGGACGGAATCTTGAAGCTCATCAGTTCCGCATGCCCCTTGGCAAAAGAAGTCACCGTCATCGCCTGCGGACGGGAAATGACGCGCATGATCTGTTTGGCAGCTTCCAGCTCAGGGTTGACGATCATGGACAGGCCCAGCTGATGGCGCAGATAGACCAGCTCGTCTGCGTAGTCCGGATTGCGGACACGCGCAATAGCGGCAATTCCAGAGCCAACCTTCTTCGCGATGGTACAGCAAAGCAGGTTCAATTCATCCGAGCCGGTGAGCGCAATCACCATATCTGCCTTGTCCACTCCGGCCTCTTCCAGCACATTCAGACTTGCGCCGTTTCCGCGGATACCCATCACATCAAAAAGCTCGGTCGTATCCCGAATCACGCGTTCATTGGTATCGACAATTGTAATATCATGTCCCTCGCCCACAAGCTGCTCGGTCAGCGTATGTCCGACTTTACCGCAGCCCACGATGATGATGCTGAGGGTATCTTTTGATTTATTTGCAGTTTTCTCCTGCATAGCACTTTCCTCCATGCATTGCGCCAAAGCGCAGGTATAAACGATTACTTTTTCTATTATATGCCGACGGTTTTCCGCTGTCAATAAATGTGTCCTGTTCTGTATGCTTCAAAAGCGCGTCCGCTTTGCATAAAAAAATCTTAACACTATTTACCCTTATGGTCAATGCCAATCTCCAAACTCACTCTGTTCTTCCTCTTATGCTTCCCCCTACGCAGGACAGTACCATAAAAAATACAAAAATTGGCGAAAAAGCATTGACAATTCTCTGGCGCGGTATTATAATTCATTTTGTTCGGATTGATAGCTCAGTCGGTTAGAGCACCCGCCTGATAAGCGGGAGGTCGGTGGTTCGAGTCCACTTCAATCCACCATATTCCTCAGTAGCTCAATGGCAGAGCATTCGGCTGTTAACCGAAGGGTTGTAGG
>JAFXCE010000094.1 GCA_017521565.1 Clostridia bacterium
AGTGCTCGGAGGTACCGATCAGGTACAGATCCTCGCCCTCGATCTTGTACATCATATTCTCCATCTCCGCGAAGGACATGACGCCGGTGACGACGTTGGAGCGGATCATGTACGGCGGGATACAGTAGGTGAAGCCGCGGTCGATCATGAAATCGCGCGCATAGGAAAGGCACGCGCTGTGCAGGCGGGCAATATCACCCTTGAGGTAATAGAAACCGTTGCCGGAGGTCTTGCGGGCGGAATCGATGTCGATGCCGGCGAGCTTCTCCATGATTTCCACATGGTACGGGATCTCAAACTCCGGAACAAACGGCTCGCCATAGCGGGCGATTTCAACGTTCTCGCTGTCGTCCTTGCCAATCGGCACGCTGTCGTCGATGATCTGCGGGATCACCTGCATGCGCACCTTGATCTCCTCGGCATACTGCTCCTCGAGCACCTCAAGCTGCGCCAGCTCTTCGGCGATGGCAGCAACCTTCGCCTTGGTGGCCTCGGCCTCTTCCTTCTTGCCCTGCTTCATCAGGCCGCCGATCTCCTTGGAGAGCACCTTGCGCTGGTTGCGCAGGCTGTCGGCGTTCTGCATGGCCTCGCGGTTCTTGCGGTCCAGCTCGATGACTTCGTCGACCAGATGCAGCTTATTCTCCTGGAACTTCTTCTTCATATTCTCGCGCACGACGTCCGGCGTCTTGCGAAGCATATTGATATCCAGCATGGTAATCTTCCTTTCTATATATCGGGCTGCGCCCGAAAACCTCTATACTGTCGGATTATAGCCCAAACGCATTCTTTTTGCAACAGGTTTGCAGCATGAGATTTCACAGCATGCGCCTTTTTCTTTTTATTTCTGAAAAATTGACATTCCACGCCGCATCATGTACAATAAGATGATGTGATATCCGTCCGCATCTTTGGACAACCTACGCTCAAAAAGCGCAGGTGATTTTGATGAATGAACCAAGGCCGCCAAGGCCCAAGGAGGAAGACATGGGTGCTTCTAAGAATATTGAATCCGCGCGCCGTGAACTGGACGGCGTGACCTACTACGACCGCGGTATCCTCGAAGGCAGGGATGGCCGGCGCTATCAGCGCTACGCGATCAAGACGCATTTCGTTCAGCCGAACGAGGATCAGGCGGAGCTGGTGCGCCGCTATGTGCTGCCTCTGTATCAGCAGGGCGACTGCCTCTCCTTCACTGCGAAGGTCATGGGCATGTGTACCGGCGCCGTGCGCACGCTGGAGGATACGCATCCTGGCTTCTGGGCGCGCACGCTCGCGCCGTTTGCCGGCCACAACTCCACTGGCATCGGCATGCATCAGCCCTACAAGATGCAGCTGACCATCGAGCTGTGCGGTCTGCCGCGCGTGCTCTTTGCTGCGGCGGTTTCCGCTGTCACCCGTCCGTTCGGCATCCGCGGCCTGTTCTACAAGATCTGCGGTCACGACGTCGCAGGCATCGACGGATTCTATCCGGACTCCTCCTTTGAGCAGTATCACACCATGGGCGTGCTCAACCCGAGCAACCCGGTTCAGCTGTGCGATGCGCTTTTCGAGGCCACCGGCGTGCCCGTTGTGGTCATGGACGCCAACGACTTTGACCAGAACCAGCTGGGCAAGGGCACGAATTTCCCGCTGACCGACGACCAGATTCAGGACGCCATGAAGGACAACCCCTCCGGTCAGGGCGACGAGCTCACGCCGTTCATCCTGATCCGCCCGCTGAAGGACTAAGGGAAAACGTCAGGGCTTCCGATCCGGGAAACTCGCATAGTCGCACAAGCGCTCCTTGCGATTTCCGATGCTTCGCCTCGCTGATTGCGTCCACAGGACGCGCTCGGCTTCGGTCCCTGAACCCCATGCTCGCTTTGCGAACATGATCAAAGCCATACTAACGGGCGGCCTCAGGCCGCCCGTTTCAAATGAGGTAATTCTATGAGCGATAATGCGTTTGCCCTGAAGGGCCTGTTTGTCGATACGCCTGAAATCGGCGCGCTTCGCACGCGCGAAGGGTATCTTGTCTGCAAAGACGGCGTTGTCGCCGGTTTTTATGACACACTGCCCGACTGTTTCTCCGGCATTGAGGTCACGGACTGCGGCGATGCGCTGGTGATCCCCGGCATGAGCGACCTGCATCTGCACGCCTCGCAGTACAGCTACTGCGGCACAGCGATGGACCTCGAGCTGCTTGACTGGCTGGATAACTACACCTATCCCGAGGAGGGCCGCTACGCCGATCCCGCGCATGCAAAGGCCTATTACGAGATCTTCACCCGCGATTTGCTGCATACCGCAACGACGCGCGCAGCCATTTTCGCAACGATCCACACCGACGCAACGCTGGAGCTCATGCGCCAGCTCAGCAAGGCCGGCATGGGCGCGTACGTCGGCAAGCTGAATATGGACCGCAACTGCCCGGACTATTACAGCGAGCATACGCCCGAAAACGGCGAGGCGGAGACACGCCGCTGGCTGGAATGCTGCCGTGAAGCCGGTTTTGCGCGCGTGCATCCCATCCTCACCCCGCGCTTCACACCCAGCGTCACCGATGCCTACATGGAAAGAATCGGAAAGCTCGCTGCCGAGTTCGGCGTGCCGATGCAGAGCCATCTCTCCGAAAACCGCTCCGAGATTGAATGGGTCAAGGCGCTGTGCCCGGATACCGAAAACTACGCGGAGACCTATGCGCGCTTCGGCCTTTTCGGCGGGGACTGCCGCACCATCATGGCGCACTGCATCTACTGTCCCGAGGAGGAAGACCGCATGATGAAGGAGGGCGGCGTATTCATCGCGCACTGCCCGACCAGCAACGAAAACGTCATCGCGGGCATTGCGCCTGCGGCGCGCTATCTGCGTCAGGGATATGAAATCGGCCTTGGCAGCGACGTCGCCGGCGGTCATACGCTCGATCTCTTCGCCGTCATGGCCTCCGCCGTGCAGGTCAGCAAACTGCGCTGGCGCTACGTCGATCAGTCCGAAAAGCCGCTGACCATGGCAGAAGCATTCTATATGGCCACGGCGGGCGGCGGCCGATTCTTTGGCAAGGTCGGCCTGTTTGAGCCGGGCTACCGCTTTGATGTGGTCGTCGTCGACGATGGCAAAAACCGGAATCTGCGCACCTTCACCCCAGGCGAGCGCATCGAGCGCTGCGCGTATCTGGGCGGCGCAGCCATTACGGCAAAGTATGTCGACGGATGCCGGATTTTGTAAGGCAGAATCAGGCTTTTTTCCTTGACAGGAGAAGAAAAGCATGGTATCTTTGTCCCCGTTGATTTGATGATAGGATGTAAATCTTTTTAAAGCGTTCTGCCCCGTTTCCTGCGCCTTCGGATTTACAGTGCTTTGCCATCCGCATGCCATCTGCATGCACATTTAAACCATCTGCAAAAGAGGTAGCAACATGTCGCTCTTTACCCTGATTGCATTCTCCTGCGCCTGTGCGGGATTATACTATTTCTGTCCGCTTCGCCTGCGGTGGATGCTCCTGCTCGCCGTCAGCTATTTTTACTACGCCTACTGCGGCGCAAACGCGCTCCCCTTCATTCTGCTGACAACGCTGTCCACCTGGGCCGGTGCGC
Organism: Clostridia bacterium; assembly: GCA_017521565.1. GTDB lineage: Bacteria > Bacillota > Clostridia > Christensenellales > Aristaeellaceae > Ventricola. Next base: position 3,573 of record JAFXCE010000094.1, read on the forward strand.
TGATGATCGGAAGAATCGGCGAAAAGGCAAAAGCGGAGCTCAAGGCGCGCAAGGCCGAGCTGAGCGCAGCGGACAAAAAGGCGCTCAAGGCCGCCGCGAAAGGAAGGCAGCGCCTCTTCTTCTGGCTTGTTCTTCTGCTCAACTTCGGCGTTCTTGGCGTGCTCAAGTATTCCGCGCCCGTCACCGCGCTGATGGGCCGCCCCGCGCTCAATCTGCTGCTGCCGCTGGGCATCTCGTTTTACACCTTCCAGTCGATGGGCTACCTGATCGACGTGTACAACGGCAAATACGCCCCCGAAAAGAACCCGGCGAAGTTTGCGCTCTTCGTTTCCTTCTTTCCGCAGCTGATTCAGGGCCCGATTGCAAGGCATGACCAGCTTGCCAACCAGCTGACCGAGCCGCACCGCTTTGACATCGTCAATATCCATCGTGGTCTTCTGCTGATCCTCTGGGGCTTCTTCAAGAAGAAGGTCATTGCCGACCGTGCGCTGCCGCTGGTCGCAGAGGTCTTTGGCAATCAGGGGGCCTACGGCGGCGCGGTGATCGTCATCGGCGTGCTGTTTTACTCCCTGCAGCAGTACTGCGACTTCTCCGGCGGCATCGATCTGGTCACCGGTATCGCGGAACTCTTCGGTATCCGCCTCGCGCCCAACTTCAAGCGCCCGTATTTCTCCATCTCGCTGGGTGATTTCTGGCGCAGGTGGCATATCTCGCTGGGCGGATGGATGCGCGACTATGTGTTCTATCCCTTCGCGCTGACCAAGCCCGTCGCCAATCTCTCCAAGGCTGCCAAGAAGCGCTTTGGTACGGACGTCGGCCGCGCGCTGCCAGCGGCGCTGGGCAATATCCTCGTGTTCCTGCTGGTCGGCATCTGGCACGGCGCGACATGGAATTACGTCCTCTGGGGCCTTTATAACGGCCTGATCCTCGCCATGAGCGCGCTGCTGGAGCCGCTGTATAAGCGCACGAACGAGCGTCTGGGCGACCGGGTCGTGCAGTCCCGCGCGTTCTACTGCTGGCGCGTGCTGCGCACGTTCATCATCGTGAACATCGGCTGGTATTTCGACCGCGCCGTGCTCGCCAGCGACGCCTTCAAGATGCTGGGCAAGACGCTGTGTCTGCCCGTCTTTGAGCAGCTGTCAGACGGCACGCTGATGAAGCTGGGCCTTGCCGCCAAGGATTACCGGATTCTTTTGATCGCCACGTTAATCCTCATCGCCGTGTCCGTCCTGCAGGAGCGCGGCATGAGCATCCGCAGCCGCATCCTGAGCATGCCGGTCATCCCGCGCACAATCCTGCTGTATGCGTTTATGTATTTTGTGCTCGCTGCGTTTATGGGCGCCACATCCGGCAGCGCAGGCTTCATGTACGCCGTATTCTGATATTCTTTCCAACTGTAGACTGAAACACGGAGGCTCTCTGTGAAAAAACATATCCTCGACGTCGTCAAACTCGGCGTCTTTTGCCTCGGCTTTCTCGCGTTGGCGCTGTTCGGCAGCTTCCATTTCATCCAGACGGATACCATCTCCGCCATCACCATGAAAGAGATGCGCAGCCGCGAAGACATCGAACTGGCATTTGTCGGTTCCTCCATTGTCCGCGATCATTTCAATGCCGGTCTCATCACCGAGGAAACCGGCTTGACGTCTTTCTGCGTCACTGTACCGACCGCGTCCATGCCCTCGAGCATCGCGATTACCAAGGAGATGTATCGCACCAGTTCGCCTGAGTGGGTCGTTCTGGTTACCGAGCCGTACAACTTTGAAACCGTACGCGAATCGACCGAAGCCCAATACAAGCTGATGCCCTATCTCTCCGATCCCGCCAACATGCTGGATTACTACATGCGCACCTGCGACGAGGACGGCTTCTATCTCGACCGCCTGTTCATGCAGCGCGGCTTCGGCGCGGAAAACCCTTCTGATATCATCAAGACCTTCGGCATGCGCTACTTCCCGAATCATACATTTGAACGCCTTGCGCCTTCGCTCGATCCGACCATCAAGTATCAGGGCAGCGGTTTTCTGCGCCACGAAACCGACGCGCGCGCAGATGCCCTCATCCGGGCAGGCGTTATCCGCGAATATACCGGATATACCTACGAACTGCTGAAGGGATCCCGTGAACAGCTGCGCCTGTATAAGCAGCTCTGTGAAGATAACGGCTCAAAGCTCCTCGTCGCCATTTATCCCAATCACACCGCTCACGGTCTCGCTGAGCCGGGCTTTCTGGACTATAATCAGAGCCTGATGGACTTTTGCCAAGAACTTGAAATTCCCTGTGTCAATTTCAGTTTTGCCAAGCCCGAGCTGATGCCTAATCTTGACGGATACTTCTTCGATCTGTACCATATGGTCGGCGAGGGCGCGGATATCCTGAGCCGCAGCGTCGCGCGCGTGTTTAATATGCTCTCAGCCGGCGAGGACGTCGGCCACCTGTTCTATGCCACTACGAAAGAATACCTCGCCTCGATCGATTTCATCACCAACACATGGATCTCCCGCTATGAGAGCGGCGATGAATGGAACCACGCCTGGGAGCAGGATCAAAAGCGTGTCAAGGATCTTTCCAAGACGCAGGACGTCTATATGGCCGACTGCAACCACGGCCCGTCCGTAACGGCGGAATACCGCTTCGTCCTGCGCAATGAGGACGGCAGCGAGACGCTCCTGCAGGATTATGGCGTGGATACGCTCTACGCCTGTGAGCCGGATGCGCTCAAGGGCAAGACCCTTCGCGTCTATGCGCGCGTGAGGAACGGCAATCCCGAGGAGCACTGGTACGATCTTGTGATCCCGGAAGAATCCTCCCTTGATCGCTGGGCCTGAATGCAGTATAATAAAGGGTACGGAAGTTATTTCCGTGCCCCTTTTACTTTACACGTTTTATCAGGAGACTGCATATGAAATACCTGATTCTGGATGATCTTGAAGCAACCGCCGCGCGTCTGCCCGACAAGATTGCCTTCGGCGACGAAAACACCTCGGCAACCTTTGCCGAAATCGTGGCGCTTTCCCGCGCCGTCGGCTCCGCGCTGGTCGCGCATGTCGCGCCGCGCACGACCGTCGGCTTTTACATGGACAAGTCTGTCGCCGCTGTAGCGGGCTTCATGGGCGCTGTATACGCCGGCTGCGCGTATTCCCTGCTGAATCTGCGCCATCCTGCCGTACGTATCCGCGCGATCCTTGACACGCTGTCCTGCCCCGTCGTCGTGACGGACAGGGCGCATGAGGAAGCGCTCCGCGCGATGGAGGTCCCGGGCGAAATCCTTATCCTCGAGGATCTGCTCACCCACGAGATCGACGAGGCTGCGCTTGCCCGCGTGCGCGCGCAGATGCTGGACATCGATCCGCTCTACGTCAACTTCACCTCCGGCTCCACCGGCACGCCCAAGGGCGTCATGATCTGCCACCGCAATGTGCGCGACTTCATCCCCTGCTTCACCGAAATCTTCGGGATCACGCAGGATGACGTCCTTGCCAATCAGGCGCCGTTTGACTTTGATGTCTCCGTCAAGGACATCTATTCCGGCATCTTCACCGGCGCAACCGTGCAGATCATCCCCACGGCGTATTTCACCCAGCCGACCAAGCTGATGGATTTCCTCTGCGACCGCGGCGCGACGGTACTCGTCTGGGCGGTTTCCGCGCTGTGCTTCATCACCACGATGAACGCGCTGGATTACAAGACCCCGAACACCCTGCGCACAATCATGTTCTCCGGCGAGGTCATGCCGATCAAGCACCTCAAGAAGCTGCAGAAATACCTGCCGGACGTGACCTACGTCAACCTCTACGGCCCGACGGAGATCACCTGCAACTGCACATATTACATCGTTGACCGCGCATTTGAAATCGGCGAAAACCTGCCCATCGGCGTCGCCTTCCCCAATGAGCGCATCCTGCTCCTTGGCGAGAACGATCAGCTCGTCGCCCCGGGCGAGACCGGCGAGCTCTGCGTCTCCGGCACGGCTGTAGCGCTGGGCTACTTTGGCGATGAGGAGCGCACCAAGGCTGCCTTCGTACAGAACCCGCTGAACAAGACGCACCGCGAGATCATCTACCGCACCGGCGATCTGGTGAAGCTCACCGAAAACGGCGAGATGGTCTACGTCTCCCGCAAGGACTTCCAGATCAAGCACATGGGCCACCGCATCGAGCTGGGCGAGATTGAAAACGCCATCTCCGTCATCGACGGCGTGGAGCGCTGCTGCTGCATCTACCTGCACGATAAGGGCAAGATCCTCGCCTTCACCATGGGCGAGGCGGACAAGGCCGCCATCACCGAGAAGCTGCATGTCGCTCTCCCGTCCTACATGATCCCCAATATCTTCATGCAGGTGGAGACCATGCCCATGACCAAGAACGGCAAGATCGACCGCAATGCGCTTCTGGAGCTCTATGCCGCATCGAAGAGGAGGCCGCGCCATGAATAAGCAGCAGCTTGCCGCGATCGCGCAGCAGTTCGGCACGCCGTCCTTCGTCTTTGACGAGTGCGCGCTTGCCGCGCGCATGCGCGAAATCAAGCAGATCGTCGGCGACAGCGTCCGCCTGTGCTACTCCATCAAGGCCAATCCCTTTCTCATTCCGGCGATGCAGTCCCTTGTGGAGCTGCTCGAGGTCTGTTCCCCGGGCGAGCTGGAAATCTGCGAGGATCTGCATGTCGATCCCAAGGTGGTCCTCTTCTCTGGCGTGAACAAGACGCTTGCCGATATCGAGCACGCGATGAATGCGGGTGTGGTCCATTTCACTGCTGAATCCCCGCTGCACATCCGCCTGCTGCAGCAGGCGGCCGCGGCGCGCGGCAGGGTCTATCCCGTGCTGCTTCGCCTGACGGCGGGCACGCAGTTCGGCATGGACGAGAGCGATCTGCTCCACGCTATCCAGCATCGCGCAGACTATCCGAACCTGCACTTTGAGGGCATCCACTACTTCTCCGGCACGCAGCGCGCGAAGCTCGACAAGGACCAGCGCAAGGAGCTGGTCATGCTCGGCGAATTCATGGACAGGCTCGAGCGCGACTACGGCTTTACCTGCGAGAAGCTTGAATACGGCCCCGGCCTGTTCTTCCCGTACTTCGCGCACGAGGATCACACCGACACCCTCGCGCCGATCCGCGATCTCGCGCCTGACCTTAAGAAGATCGCCGCGCGCTGCCATCTGACGATCGAGATGGGCCGCTTCTTCGCTTCCGAATGCGGCACATATCTGACTGAGGTGATCGACACCAAGGTCAACTGCGGCAGCCATTTCGCCATCCTCGACGGCGGCATGCACCATGTCAATTACCTCGGCGGCATGATGGGCATGCGCGTGCCGATCATCACGCACATCCCCGGCCCGGCGCACGCCGACGAAGCCGAAGCCGAGTGGGCGCTGTGCGGCAGCCTCTGCACCACCGCGGACGTGCTGGTGCGCAAGCTGGCGCTTTCCGGCCTCGCGCAGGGCGATATCCTCGCCTTCCACAACATCGGCGCATACTCTGTGACCGAAGGCCCGGCGCTCTTCCTAAGCCGCAACATGCCGCGCATCATCCTCGCCGGCGAAACCGGCGCGCGTCTTGTGCGCGACACGATTCATTCCTCCAGCCTGAACCAGGGAAACACTTAACCATTCAACGATAAAGGAGACAATATCATGAAAGATCAGATTCTTGACATCCTGGCCGACATCGTGGACGACGACGTCGAAACCTGCACTACCCTCATTGACGACGGCGTGCTCTCCTCTCTGGATATCATCCAGCTCATCGGCGCGCTCAACGACGAATTCGACATTTCCATCCCCGCCACTGAGATCATTCCGGCGAACTTCAATTCCGTCGATGCGATGGTCGCGATGGTCGAGAGGCTTGCGGACGAGTAAGGGAGAACGTTTGGGGACGCTGTCCCCGAACCCCTGCAAGGGATTTCATCTCCTCACTCGACGCTCGTCGGTCAGGGCGGCTCTGACAGTCCACAGGACTGTCATTCACTCCCGCCCCAGTTCGGCAAGCCGAACCCCTTGACCCTTCTTCGCTGCGCGGCGGTTAAAACTGCATAAGCGCAAACGTGGGCAGCCGTAGGCTGCCCACGTTTTATATGCTCAGATTTTAACCGGAACAAATTCCTTGCCCTGAAGGACCCAGATTTCCTCAAATCCTGCGTCTTTGACCATCTTTTCGGCGAGATCAAACGCACAGGTCACGCCGGTTACATGGTGCGCATCCGCGCTGACCGTCACCTTCGCGCCCATCTCATGCAGCTTGCCAAGCAGCTCCTTCGACGGATACGGCGTTGTGCGGTAGCCGCGGCTGATTGCGCCGGTGTTCACCTCGAAGATCTTGCCCGCAGCGATCAGCTTCTCCATCGCCGCAAGCGCCGCCTTCCGATAGCGCGGGCTTTCGGGATTGAAGAAGTGACCGATCTCGTCAAACTTCGTGATCAGATCCAGATGCCCAACGATTTTGGCCTCCGGCCGCGCCGCAACCTTTTTAAGCTCGCCGAAGTACGCCTCCGCCGCCGCATCCGCGTCGCCCGCGTACTGCTCCCGGATATACTTTTCCGTCGTTTCCGGGTTGGAGTCTACGCCCGGGAAACCCTCCGCCGGCACATGATGCACCGAACCGATCACATAATCATACATCGTCAGATCCAGTTCCTGCGCCGTCACATCCCACTCGATGCCCAGATACACGTCGATCTCGCCGGCATACTTCTGCTGCAGCGCACGCACCTCAGCGACATAGGCCGGAATCTTCTCCATCGGGCAGGCCCAGTCGGTCGCAACCGGCATCGGCGCATGCAGGCTCACGCCCACGCTCGTAAGGCCTGCTGCCTTGCTGGCAAGGATCATCTCTTCAATGGAGTTCTTTCCGTCGTCCCACGTGGAATGCATGTGCAGATTCTGGGTAATCATTTGATCATCTTCTCCTGCTTGACCTTCTTGTCAATCACATGACGGGAGGCCATTTCTTTTTTGACGTCGTCAAGGCTGATGCCCATCTCAATCATCAGTACCATTACATGATACATCAAATCGCCGATTTCGTAAACAGTATTTGCCTTATCGCCGTCCTTGGCGGAGATGATCACCTCGGTCGTCTCCTCGCCAACCTTCTTGAGCATCTTGTCGATGCCCTTGGAGAAGAGATACGTCGTATACGATCCCTCTTTCGGGTTCTCCTTGCGGCCAACGAGCATGTCCATCAGATCCTGATACTGGAAGGCCGGCGGCTCCTTACCCTCGAAGATCACCTCGCTGAAGCAGGAATCTGTCCCCAGATGGCATGCCGGCCCTTCCTTGCGCACCTCGACCACCAGCGCATCCCGGTCGCAGTCCGCCGTGATCCTGACGATATGCTGCACATTGCCGCTCGTCTCCCCCTTGAGCCAGAGCTTCTGGCGGGAGCGGGAGAAAAAGCAGGTCAATCCCTTTTCCATGGAAATGCGCAGGCTCTCCGCGTTCATATATGCAACAGTCAGCACCTGCTTCGTTTCGGTATCCACAACGACAGCGGGGATGAGTCCCTTCTCGTCAAACTTCAGCGTAGAAATATCGATCATTTGCGCTTCCTTTCTTGGGCTGCCGCCCAAACCTACCCGGGGGACATCGTCCCTCGGACTCCCTGTTACGCTTCGCGCCGGAAAAAGATGCATTTCTTAAACGCGTCGCACAGTGATGCCTTTTTTGTGCAGCTCATCCTTAAGATCAGCGATCTTCACCTCGCCGAAATGGAAGATTGACGCCGCAAGCCCTGCGTCCACCTTCGGCAGGGTCTGAAACAGCGTCACAAAGTCCGCCATACAGCCTGCGCCGCCGGATGCAATCACGGGAACGTCCACGATCCTGCACACGGCGTCCAGCATCTCAAGATCAAAGCCCTTCTTCACACCGTCGGTATCGATGGAATTGAGCACAATTTCGCCCGCGCCCATCTTAACGCCGCGCCGGATCCACGCTAAGGCATCCATACCGGTGTCCTCGCGTCCGCCCTTGGCAAAGACATGATAGCTTCCGCCTACGCGCTTGGCGTCCACGGAGAGCACCACGCACTGATCGCCATATCGCCTTGCCGCGTCCTCAATCAGCTGTGGATTGCGGATCGCGCCGGAATTGACAGAAACCTTATCCGCACCGCAGGAGAGCACGCGCTCGAAATCATCGAGCGTATTGATGCCGCCGCCCACGGTCAGCGGGATGAAAATCTCAGATGCTACCTTTGTGAGGATATCCGTAAAGAGCTTTCTCCCCTCGGCGGAGGCCGTGATATCGTAAAACACCAGCTCATCCGCGCCGCTTCTCGAATAGAACCGGCCCAGCTCCACCGGATCGTTCACATCGTTCAGCCCTTCAAAATTCACGCCCTTGACCACGCGCCCATTGCGTACATCCAAACAGGGAATGATGCGTTTGGTAATCATCTCGTCACCTCAATTGCCGCTCTCAGGTCGATTGCGCCGGTGTAATACGCCTTTCCGATGATCGCGCCGTATACGCCGCTGTCCCGCAGGGCAATCACATCCTCCATGCTCGACACACCGCCGGAGGCGATGAAGTCCATCGCGTAACGCTTCGTCAGATCGGCATAGAGCGCGCGGTTTGTCCCGCGCATTGCGCCGTCCCGGCTGATGTCGGTGCAGATCACCGTCGTGACGCCCACTTCCTGGAGCCGCACGCACAGCGCGTCGCAGGTCAGCGCGCTTTGCTCCTGCCAGCCGCGGATCGCCGCGTAGCCGTCCTTCACGTCGACGCTCACCGCAATCTTCTCTCCATATCGTGCGACCAGCCGCTCGAGCAGCGACGGATCTGTGACCGCCGCCGTACCCAGAATCACGCGCTGCACACCCGCATCGAGGTAGCGCGCTGCGATCTCCTCGCTGCGGATGCCGCCTCCCACCTCGGCGAAGAGCCCGCATGCAGCAATTCTTGCGATCAATTCAAGGTTCGGCGTCTCACCCGTCTTTGCGCCCTCAAGGTCCACGATGTGGATGTTCTGCGCACCGCAGGCGATGAAGTCCTGCGCAATCTCCAGCGGATTGTCGCTGTATACGGTCATCTTCGCGTAATCGCCGTGCAGCAGGCGTACAGCCTTGCCGCCATAGATGTCGATCGCGGGAAAGAGTTTCATCATATTCACACCTCACAGAACGCGCGCAGGATCGCAAGGCCGACCTCGCCGCTCTTTTCCGGATGGAACTGGCAGCCCATCACATTGCCCTTCGCCACGGCGGCCGTCACATCCATACCGTACTCCGCCGTCGCGATGACCGCATCATCGCAGCCCACGGCACAATAGCTATGCACGAAATACACGCAGTCGCCGCTTTTCACATATTTCATCAGCGGATGGCTGCCGCGAAGGGAGAGCGCATTCCAGCCGATATGCGGAATCTTGAGCTGCGGATCGATTCGCCCGCTCATCGCTGCGACCTCGCCCGGAATCAAGCCCAGCCCCTCATGCTCGCCGTATTCATAGCTCTTCTCAAAAAGCATCTGCATGCCCAGGCAGATGCCCATCACCGGCTTGCCCTTCTTCGCCTCTTCAATGAGGACGGCGTCAAGTCCGGTATCCGCGAGCTTTTTCCTCGCGTCGCCGAACGCGCCCACCCCCGGAAGAACGATCCTCTCCGCGCTGCGAATCGTATCTGCATCGCCGGTCACGACGGCGTCCGCGCCGATCATGGCAAACGAGCTTTTGAGCGAAAAGAGATTGCCCACGCCGTAATCAATGATCGCGATCATACCAGCACTCCCTTGGTCGAGGGGATTTCATCCCTCGCGCTTTCGTCGTAGGATACCGCCTCGCGCAGCGCGCGGCCGAACGCCTTGAACATCGCCTCGACGATGTGATGGCTGTTCGTGCCGTCCATCTGGCGGATATGCAGCGTCATGCCTGCCGCGCGCGTCACGGCGAGGAAAAACTCCTCCACCAGCTCCGTATCAAACGTGCCGATCTTCTGGCTGGGGATCTGCGCCGTGTAGCGCAGGCAGCTGCGCCCGGAGAGATCCAGCGCGCAGAGCACGAGCGCCTCGTCCATTGGCAAAAGCATGCTGCCGTAGCGGCGGATGCCGCGCTTATCATCAAGCGCCTTCAAAAGCGCTGTACCCAGCACGATGCCAATATCCTCAGCGCTGTGGTGGTCGTCGACCATCGTATCGCCCCGGCAAATCACATCGAGGTCAAACCTTCCATGCCGCGCAAACAGCGTCAGCATGTGATCCAAAAAGCCCACGCCGGTCTGAATCCTTCCTGCACCCTTGCCGTCCAGATTCAGCTTCAGCTCAATCTCCGTCTCCGAAGTCTTTCTTTTGATCTCTGCCGTGCGCATTCTTACGCCCTCCCGAATATCATTTCAATTGCCGCATCCAGTGCCTGCATTTCCTGCATGGTGCCAATCGTGATGCGCAGATAGTCCCTGACTCTCTCCTGATTCCAGTGCCGAACGAGGATACCCCGCTCGCGCAGCTGCGCCTTGAGCGCCGCCGCGCTCATCGCCGAGGGCTTCGCAAAGACAAAATTGCCCAGCGAATCGAGCACCTCGAAGCCCTGCTCTCTCAGCATCCGGGTGGTATAATCCCTGGCTTCGACGATCCTGCGGCAGTTGTCCATGTAATAGTCATCCTCAAGAATGGCCGCTGTCCCAGCCGCCTGCGCCATGCGGCTCACACTGTAGAGGTTCACGGCGTTGCGAATCGTCTCCAGCTCGGCAATCAGCCCCGCCTGCGCAAACCCAAAGCCGATGCGCGCGCCCGCCATCGAACGGGATTTGGAGAATGTGCGCACGATCAGCAGATTCTCGCACTCGCCAATGAGCTGCAATGCGCTTTCCGCGCCGAAATCTACATACGCCTCGTCGATGATCAGCACATTTTGAGGATTGCTCTTGGCGATCTCACGAATCTGCCATAGCGGAATCGCGTAACCCGTCGGTGCGTTTGGGTTCGGGAACACAATGGTCTTTCCGATGCCCAGATAATTCTTATAATCGAGCGTGAAATCCTCGCGAAGCGGAATCTTCTCAAGCGGAATCCCCAGCGAAGCAGCAAACAGATCATAGTAGCCGTAGGTGATATCCGGCAGCGCGATGGGATGCCCGCTGTCTGCAAAGGCGAGGAAGGCAAAATACAGCAGCTCGTCCGAGCCATTCGCCGCGATCACCTGATTCTCCGCTACGCCATAGCGCTGCGCCAGCGCACGCCGCAGTTGTGTGCAGTCCGGGTCGTTATAGTAGCCGAGCTTGCTGATCTCCTTCGCGACAGCCGCCGCCACGCCCGGCGAGGGCGGATACGGCGATTCATTCGTATTCAGGCGGATAAATCCTTCGCCCTCTTCATGATCGCCGGGTACGTAAGCCGGCAGACTGCGGTGCTTTTCAAGCAGAAACATCGTATTCTATCCTCTTTCTTGGGGGCGCCGCCCCCAAACCCCTGCAAGGGACGTCGTCCCTTGACCCTTCTTTGCTTCGCAACGGTTTTAAGATCTTATTCCTTATATCCTCGCTGCGCAAATACGCAGCATACATGGGGTCTGGGGATGAAATCCCCAGGCGGGGTTTGGGGCTGCGGCCCCAACGTTCCCAGCGTCTCCATCTCCCCTGTCACTCCATGCGGATCAGCGCCGCTCTGGCATGCGCCTCCAGACCTTCCGAACGGGCAAAAACGGCAATCGCATCGGCCACCTTGGCCAGCGCTTCCTTCGTATAATAGGTATACTGCGTCTTCTTGATGAAATCATCGACGCTCAGCGGACTGGAGAAGCGCGCCGTGCCGGAGGTCGGCAGCGTGTGGTTCGGACCGGCGATGTAATCGCCCAGCGACTCCGGGCAATACTTACCCATGAACACAGAACCTGCGTTGCGCACATACGGCAGATAATCATCCGGCTTGTCCATGCACAGTTCCAGATGCTCCGGCGCAAGCTCGTTAGCGGCCTCGATCGCGCCAAGCAGATCGTCCGTCACAATGATCTGGCTGCCCACCTCGATCGCCTTTCGCGCAATCGCCTCGCGCGGGAGCACGCTCAGCTGGCGCTCCACTTCAGCAGATACCTGCCGGGCCAACGTCATGCTGTCCGTCACCAGCACTGCGCAGGCAAGCGCGTCATGCTCCGCCTGCGAAAGCAGATCCGCCGCAACATACGCCGGGTTACAGGTGCCATCCGCGACGACGAGGATCTCGCTCGGCCCGGCGATCATGTCGATATTCACACGGCCAAAGACCTGCCGCTTCGCCTCTGCGACATAGGCGTTGCCCGGGCCCACGATCTTGTCGACCTTGGGAACCGACTCCGTGCCGTACGCCAGCGCTGCGACAGCCTGTGCGCCGCCCGCCCTAAAGACCTTCGTCACGCCCGCCAGCTTGGCAGCCGCGAGAATCGGCGCGGCGATCTTTCCTTCTTTATTGGGCGGGGAAACCATCACGATCTCGCTGCAGCCGGCGATCTTCGCCGGAATCGCGTTCATGAACACGGTCGACGGATAGCTCGCCGTGCCGCCGGGGATATACAGGCCGACCTTTTCGATCGGCGTGATCTTCTGGCCCATATAGGTACCGTCCGGATTCTTGATACAGAATCCCTCGCGCTTTTGCGCGCTGTGGAAGGTGCGGATGTTTTCTGCCGCTAGCTCCATCGCCGCGCGCAGCCCCGGGGCAATCGACGCAAGCGCCGCGTCGATTTCATCCTGCGGAACCTGCAGCGATTCAAGCGCCGCACCGTCAAAGCGAAGCGCGTATGCCTTCAGCGCCTCATCGCCGTTCTTTGCCACATCATCGATGATCGCGCGCACGGTATCGCTCACGCCGGAGGTTTCCATGCTCCGCATGAGCATCTGATTCATCTCGCTGTATCTGATAATCTTCACGGGTTCACCGCCTTTTCCATACAGGCGCACAGCGTACGCAGCGCGTCTCCCTTGAATTTAAAGCTCGATTTATTGGCAATCAGCCTTGCCGAAATCGGCACAATCTCCTCCAGCGGAGCCAGTCCGTTTTCATAGAGCGTCTTACCCGTCTCCACGATGTCAACAATCACATCGGACAGGCCGACCAGCGGCGCCAGCTCGATGGAACCGTTCAGGTGAATCAGCTCGATCTCGCGGCTCAGACCGCTGTAATAGGCCCTCGCGATGTTGGGAAACTTCGTCGCCACGCGCAGGGTATGCGCATGATCGTCATGAAAATCCTTCGGTCCGGCGACGCACATGCGGCATCGGCCCATCTTCAGATCCAGCAGTTCGTAGACGTCCGGCTTGTACTCCAGCAGGATATCCTTGCCCGCGATGCCAATGTCCGCCGCGCCGCGCTCCACATACACCGCCACATCCGACGGCTTCACCAGAAAATAGCGGACGCCCGCCTCCGGGTTTTCAAATGTCAGCTTGCGGTTATCCTCATAGATCGCCGGACACGGATAGCCCGACGCTTCCAGCATCTTATATGCCTTGTCGCCCAGCCTGCCTTTGGGAAGCGCCACATTGATCATCTTGTTCATGCCTTCCCCTCCCCGCACAGGTCGATCATCTCGCGGCTGCGCACCGCCGTCTCGCCCACGCGCTGCACACGTACACGCATGCCGTCCGCCGTCGCTTTTGCCGCCGCCTCGATGATCCTCTTCTGCGGCGTGTGACTGTCATACACGATCAGGGTATCCACATCGTATCCGCAGCGCGTGTCCATCTGCCGCGCCAGCTGATCCAGATACACCGCAAAGCCCATCGCCTGTGCGCTGCGTCCCATCTTCTGCATCAGGTAGTCGTATCGTCCGCCGGAGAGCACGCTTGAAGGCACGCCATCGATGAATCCGGCAAAAATCAGGCCGTTGTAATAGTTCATATCGTTGACGACGGAGAAGTCAAGGTTCATGCGCTCTACGCCGCAGAGCTTCATCATCTCCAGCACTGCGCGAAGATTGGCAAGCGCTTCGCCGCAGGCCTCCGGCAGCGCCATTGCCTCGTACTGCGCCAGCGTCTCTTCAAACGGGCCATAGACCGTCACGAGCTTTTCAAGCATATTCGCCGTATCCGTGCCGACGCCGAGCGATGCGCACTGCGCCGCAAGCCCATGCAGGTTCTTATCGCTGATCAGCGCAATGAGCTGCGCACGCTGCGCATCGGTGAGGTTCTCCTTGGCGAGGATGCCGGAGACGACGCCCAGATCGGCAACGTCCAGCGCGTAATCCTCGCTGATGGCCTTAAGGCTCCTCGCCGCCAGCATCAGCACTTCGCCCATCGTGTAAGCGTCCACCGCGCCGATGACCTCAAGCCCCGTCTGCATGATCTCCTTAAAGCCCTTCGCACCGCGCGGCACGCGGTACACCTGCTCCGCATAGCAGACCTTGAGCTGATCGCCCTCATCCTTGGTGTTCTTGATGATGGAAAGCGTCACATCCGGCTTGAGCGCCATGAGCTTGCCGTCCATATCCGAAAAGGCCAGCACGTTTTCGCTCATCAGAAACGCCTTGTTGCGCATATACAGATCATATTCTTCAAATTTGCTGACCTTATAAGGCAGATAGCCGTACTGCCGGTACATCGTCCTAAGGGCAATGGAGATCCGTTCGTCTGCCCGGAGGTTATTCATCTGCGTCCCTGCCTTCCTCATCCGATTCCTTCATCCGATCAAGAATAAGCGTATAGCCGCCCGCGCCATAGTTCAGGCAGCGCTTTACGCGTCCGATGGTGGCCGAGCTTGCGCCGGTCTTTTCGCCCGCCTGCTGATAGGAGCAGCCGCCCGAAAGCAGCCTTGCAACCTCCAGCCGCTGCGCCAGATCCCGGATTTCCTTCACCGTACATAGATCCTCAAAATACTGATAGCACTCTTCCACGCTTTCCAGCGCCAGAATGGAGCGGAACAGCGCATCGGTCTGCGCATCCCTGCGTAAGCTCATTTACCCACCTCATTTCGTTACTGCAATGATATAGTAACACGTTAGCGTGCTAAAGTCAACGGGTTCTTTTTCGGATTAAAGATGAATTTTGAAAAATAAGTGTTGACAATGAACATCCCCGGTGCTATAATACATTTCGTTCCCGGTGCTTTGGCTCAGTTGGTAGAGCACATCGTTCACATCGATGGGGTCACTGGTTCGAGTCCAGTAAGCACCACCATTTCCTCAGCAGAAGCTGAGGATTTTTTCGGGGCATTAGCGCAGTTGGTAGCGCGTTTGAATGGCATTCAAAAGGTCAGGGGTTCGACTCCCCTATGCTCCACCAAAACCTCAGCTAACGCTGAGGTTTTTTTATACGCTGAGAATCATCGTGCAGAAACCGGGAGTCGAACCTGGGCCAGCAATGAATGACGTGCCAGCGGCACGTCAGAACTGGCCTGACCGAGCGCCGCCGAGGCGCGAGAGGAGACTCCCCTATGCTCCACCAAGACCTCAGCTATCGCTGAGGTTTTTTCTTTTACTATATAAAAACCGCGGCGCGCCCAGCCCCTTTGCCGGACGCGCCGCGGTTTCTATGCGTTCTGCCTTATCTTCTGTTCTTCCTGCGCTGCTGTACGCGCACGCGCTCTGCAGCCAGCACATTGTGCCGGATCAGAAACTCAATCAGCATCCACTTCAGTTCAATCAGCATATGTCAGTTCCTTTCTTGTTCGTCGCAAGGTTCCTGAGACAAGTATACTGTAGCATACACGCTGCGCAGCCGCAACGGAAACCCGCCCAATACCACGCATAGCACGCTCAACTGTCGGATTCCGCAGCCAAAAAGGAGCCGCCCTTTCAGGCAGCCCCCTCTCAGATATCCTTTTGCTTACTTGACGCGGAACGCATAGATCGTCGTCGTATCGTATTTCTCGCCCGGGCGCAGCACGGTTGTGCCGGTGAACTGCGGGTTGTTCGGGGAATCCGGGAAGTGCTGGGTCTCCAGACACAGGCCGCTGTACTTGCAGTAATGCATGCCGTTCTTGCCGCCGGCGATATCGGTCTGGCAGCCGGAATAGAACTGCACGCCCGGCTGATCGGTGATGACCTCCATCACGCGGCCGCTTTCCGGATGGCTGAGCACGGCGCACAGGCCCATGGCCTCGCCCTTGCGCAGGACGTAGTTGTGGTCATAGCCGCCGGCGCAGGCCATCTGCGGGCAGGCTTCGGTCTGATCCAGACCCTCGCCAAGCAGCAGACCCTCGCGCGCATCAAACGGCGTGCCGGCAACCGGCATGTAGCCGCCTGTCGGGATCAGACCGCCGTCGACCGGGGTGATCGCATCGCTGTCAATGCGCAGCACATGATCGCGGATGGTGCCGTGGTCATAACCGGCAAGGTTGAAATAGGTATGGTTCGTGAGGTTGCACAGGGTGGCCTTGTCGGTCGTCGCCTCATAGCGGATGTGCAGGTTGCAGTCATCATCCCAGGTGTAGGTGACGGTAACGTCGAGCGTGCCAGGATAGTTTTCCTCGCCGTCGACGCTCACATAGTGCATCTTCAGGCTGTCCTCTCGCTCGCCCTCGATCGGAGTGATCGCCCACATCTTCTTGCTGAAGCCGATGTTGCCGCCATGCAGATGATTCGCGCCGTTGTTGCACGCCAGCTGGTAGCTCACGCCATCGAGGGTAAACTGACCCTTGCCGATACGGTTGCCATAGCGGCCGACAGTATCGCCCATGCAGCCATGGTCGATCAGATAGCCGTCGATGGTATCAAAGCCAAGCGCCACATCCGCCAGCGCACCGTTCTTATCCGGCACGAGGATATTGGTCACAATGCCGCCGAAATCAATCACGCTGACGCTCGCGCCGGCATGGTTGGTCATGGTATACTGCGTTACAGCCTGACCGGAAGTCGTGCTGCCGAAGGGTTTGGTCATAATCGCCATGGGAATATCCTCCTCTGTTCATTTATCGCATTCATATGGACAGGGTATTTCTACATTCTATTCTACGCCAGATTCGCAAGAAGTCAAGCGTCGATTGATCAGATTGCCCCAAAACACAATCTCTGCTATACTGTTTTTATCCGCATTCACCCACACCGCTTCAGGAGGCCAACATGAACCTTGTTCTTCGTGCCGCGCTTTGCGCGCTGCTTCTCGCCCTGCTCCTCCCCGCCTGTGCGATCGCAGAGCACTTTGATACGTCCATCCCCTCTCGCGGTATACAGATTCCCGCAACCATAGCCCTGCCCGATACACACGGCGGCAGATTCCCCGTTGTCATCTTTGCGCATGGCCACAATGGAAGCCGTGATGAAAACCGGGGCTTTACCGCCATCGCAGATGCGCTGACCGATTTGGGTATCGCGTCCATCCGCATCGATTTCGCCGGCTGCGGCGCAAGCACGGAGAGTTTCTTAAACAATTGCCTGACCACCATGAAGGCTGATCTCTGCGCCGCAGCTGCCTACGCGCAAACCGGGCTTCGCGCTACATCCATCGGCCTGTTTGGCTACAGCATGGGCGGGCGCGTCGTTCTGGAAGCCCTTGCAGAGGGTCTTCATGCCGACGCCGCCGTCCTTCTTGCCCCTGCCGCCGATACGCAGGATCTGATTTCCAGCGCGTTCAAGGATTTTTCCGCCATGCATGATGCAGCCAAAGCGGACGGTTTTTATCTCTTCCGTGCGGACAGCAGCCATCCCGAATCCCTCTCAGCCGCATGGTTTGATGATCTTATGCGCTATCCCGATCCGGCGCGTTCCGCTGCCGAGGCGTATGACGGCCCTGCGCTGGTGATCTACGCACAGGATGACGCCCTTGTATCGCCCGCCGTCAGCGAGCATGTCATCAGGATGCTGCATGCAGATTCCGCAGACGCCAGCGGCAAGGGACATGGTTACGGCTTCTTCCTTGAAACCGATCCAATCCGCGAGGGCATCGCGCAGCATACCGCAGATTTCTTTTTGAATCATCTGCCATAACCATCATATATAAAAACGACACCCGGGACGCATCATTACGCATTTGATGCCTCCCGGGTGTTTGATGATTCAATTGTCCTTGCGCTATGCAGTCTGCAGGAGATCACTTTTCTACCCGCACCTGCTCCGCAGCAACAAAGCCGCGCACCATCTTGCCGCCCACCTTGGTCTCAATGTATGCCCAATTCTTGCCTTCATACTGATAGCTGCCCAGATATACCGCCTCCCGCTCCGAACGGATGATGTCAATGATATTCTTTGACGCCTTAGGATCATCCGTCAGGATGCTGTTTGTGCGGATCGTCGCCTTCCGGTATTCGAACTTAAGCTCCGGAATCACCAGCGTTTTGCGGTTATCGATGAGCTTCTTTTCAATGTAGCCCACACGGCATACATCTTTGTTCGTATCATACATGATCAGCACCCAGTTTCCTTCATAGCCGCAGACCCAGATTGGTCCATTGGGCGAAACCTGTGCCCTGCCTTTTGCCCCACGATAATACTTATTGCTTGGGCCGGAAAAAACCTTCAGAAGACGATAAGCCTCCAGCTTCATCTTGGTGAATTCCATACTGGAATTTTCGGAGGAATATACAACCGGCTGCAGACCGCGTCCTTCCGGATTCTCATTCCCTGCTATAAGCATATCCGCCCGCACACGCTTGATCAGACGTTCATTGTTCTTTTCAATCGGCGAAAGCCCCGAAAGAATATCATAATTCTTGACCTCTTCCGGCTGCTCTACATACCATTCCTGAGCAGCAAAATAACGCTCATAAGCGCTTCCGCTCACAAAGTGATAGCCATGGCGGGCATAAATCTCATTGAGTACATATCCCAGCGCCCCGTATTGCCATTCCAGAAGTTCCTCTTCCGTCAGCTTGCGGGTATCGCTATCCTCAATCAAATGATAATTGGAAGCAGATGCTGTCGCCGCAAACATCATCAGCAGACACAGCGCCACAGCCAGAATCCTCTTTTTCATGCAGCATTCACCTCATCACCCAAAACTGCCCACGATATAACAAGGATAGTATACCACTCAACACCCCTCATTTCAACCGCAGAAAGATCAAAGAAAGATCCGGGAGACAAAATCTGCCCGGATCCTATGATGATTCATTTTCCTCAGGAAAGCAGCAGCTTGTCGCTGTTGAGCTGTTGACCCGCCGCCTGTTCAAACAGGCCCAGCAAATCGTTTCTCGTGAGCTTTTTCTTTTCCTCGCCCGAAACGTCCACGACAATCCTGCCCTCATGCATCATGATCAGGCGATTGCCCAGATCAATCGCATCCTGCATGTTGTGCGTGATCATCAGCGCCGTCAGCTTCTGCTCCCTGATGATTCTATCGCTCAGTTCAAGAACCTTCGCCGCCGTTTTGGGATCAAGCGCCGCCGTGTGTTCATCCAGCAGCAAGAGCTTAGGCGTACGCAGTGTCGCCATCAGCAGTGTCAGCGCCTGACGCTGACCGCCCGACAGCAGACCGACCTTGCTCTGCATGCGATCCTCCAGACCCAGACCCAGCGTGTGCAGCTGCTCGCGGTACATTTCACGCTCCATGCTGCTGATACCCCATCGCAGGCCGCGTTTCTTTCCCCGGCGCATCGCCAGCGCCATGTTCTCCTCAATCTGCATGCTCGCCGCAGTACCGGTCATCGGATCCTGAAACACACGGCCCAGATACTTTGCACGTTTGTACTCCGGCAGATGCGTCACGTCGACGCCGTCGATTTCAATCGAACCCTTGTCTACAGGGAACACACCCGCCACGGCGTTGAGCATCGTCGACTTGCCCGCGCCATTGCCGCCGATGACCGTCGCAAAGTCGCCTGGGTTCAAATGCAAATCGACATCCACCAATGCGGTCTTTTCGGTGATCAGCCCTGGGTTAAACGTCTTTGCAATGTGGTTGATCTTCAGCATATCAGGCGCCCCCCTTCTTTTTAGCCATGTACTTCGCGCGCCAATGCGGCGTCGCCAAGAAGATGGCCACGACCAGCGCCGTGAGGAGTTTGAGGTCGTTGGTGTTCAGGCCCAGCCAGAGCACAACCTGAATCACGCAGTAATACAGGATAGCGCCGATGGACACCGCCAGCAGCTTCAGACCAAAGTTGAGGAACACTTTGGAGAATACGACTTCGCCGATGATAACGGCAGCCAGACCGATGACGATCGCGCCGCGTCCCATGCTTACATCCGCAAAGCCCTGAAACTGGGCCAGCAGCGCACCGGCGAGCGAGACGATACCATTGGCGAGCATCAGACTCAGCACAACGTTCTTGTCGGTGTTGATGCCCTGCGCACGGGACATGTTCCGGTTCGCACCGGTAGCGCGCAGGGAAGCACCAAGCTCCGTACCGAAGAACCAGTACAGCAGCGCAATCAGTCCGATGGTGAACAGCGCGAGAATCAGAATCGGGTTATTCAGCGCAAGCGAACGCGCATTCCGGGAAGAGACAAGCAGATTATACTTGTTGACGCTCAGCGCAACGTTTGCTTTATTGCCCAGAATACGCAGGTTGATGGAATACAGCGCCAGCTGGGTCAGAATACCGGAAAGAATCGCCGGAATACCAAAGCACGTATGGAACATACCCGTCACAAAGCCGGCGATCATACCCGCAACAAACGCCGCCAGAAGCGCGGCCCATACGTTCCAGCCGTTGATGATCAGAATAGCGGCAACCGCACCGCCGGTGGCAATGGAACCGTCGACCGTCAGGTCGGACGTATCCAGAATACGATAGGTGATGTACACGCCAATCGCCATCAGACCCCAGATCAGGCCCTGAGAGACCGCACCGGGCAGGGCGTTGAACAGCTTGACAATCTCCACGGGAACTTCCTCCTCGCAGTTTTCTTTTTGCGCAGACGAGGCCAAGGAAGAAGCTGTCCTCTTCCTTGGCCGGTCAATTGTTGGAATAAGCGCTTTCGGACGATTATTCGCCGATTGCCATATAGCCTTCCGGAATCTGCAGGCCCAGCGCCTCAACGTTCGCCGCATTGTACTTCTTGACGAACTGCGGCGCGTACTCGATCGGCATCGCAGAGATGTCGGCGCCATTGGCGAGGATTTCGTACGCCATCAGGCCGGTGGCATAGCCGATATCGTAGTAGCTGATGGTCAGGGTCGCCACGCCGCAGCCGGAGCAGATGCCTTCCTCGCCGGCGATGACCGGAACCTTGGCCGGGATCACTTCGTTGGCGATGGTCTCGGTGTAGGCGGCAGCCGTGTTATCAGTGGGGATATAGATCACGTCGCACTCGCCCGCGGCCAGCGCAGAGACGGAAGCAACGTCGTTGGAATCGGTGAACGCGAATTCTTCGGTCTCGTATCCAAGCTTCGCGAGCTCTTCGCCGACGACCTTCACCTGGTAGATGGAGTTCGCCTCAGCGGAGCAGTACAGCAGACCAACCTTCTTGGCATCCGGGAAGAGTTCCTTGACCATTGCAGCCTGCTCGTTCAGCGGCGCAAGATCGGAGGTGCCGGAGACGTTGATGCCCGTCACGCCAGTAAAGCCGTCGATATCCAGCGCCACGCCGTATTCCGTGATGGAGGTGGCGAGGATCGGGATGTCGCCCGTCGCAGCAACAGCCGCCTGAAGCGCCGGAGTTGCATTAGCCATGATCAGGTCGACGCCGTTGGAGGCAAAGGTGTTGGTGATGGTCGCGCAGTTGACCGCATCACCGGAAGCATTCTGCTCGTCAAACTCGACGTCGGGCATCTTCTCACTCAGCGCATCCTTAAAGCCCTGAGTAGCCTGGTCAAGCGCAGCATGCTGCACGAGCTGGCAGATACCGACGGTAGCAGCGCTGGCGCAGGCCGCGGAAACCACCATCATCAAAACGAGAGCGATCGTAACAAGCTTCTTCATAGGTCATGTCCTCCAGTATTTTTTTCTCACAAAAAGTGTAGCGCCATTATATTGCTATTTACAATTCTTGTCAATACCAATTTTGAATTTTTCTTTAATTTATTAGATCAAAATACGGATAAACCACCAATTTCACAATTATCAGTTGACAAAAAGTCTTGTAATTTCATTCCATTTTGTCAACATACATTACATAGATATAACAACTAAAAGAGACAGGGACTGTCTTTTGTCCCTGTCTCCATGACGTTATCCTTTATACAACACCCTGCGCCAGCATCGCATCGGCTACCTTGAGGAAGCCCGCGATATTCGCGCCCGCCACGTAGTTGCCTTCCATGCCGTATTCCTTTGCGGCGCTGTCAACGCTATGGAAGATGTTGACCATGATGCCCTTGAGCTTCTGATCGACCTCCTCAAAGGACCAGCTCAGGCGCATGGAATTCTGGCTCATCTCCAGCGCGCTGGTTGCCACGCCGCCGGCGTTGGCCGCCTTGCCCGGGGCAAAGAGCACGCCATGGCTCATCAGATACTCCGTCGCCTCCATCGTGGTAGGCATATTCGCACCCTCCGCCACGGCGATACAGCCGTTGGCAACAAGCGCCTTCGCATCGTCAAGCAGCAGTTCGTTCTGCGTCGCGCACGGCAGCGCCACGTCGCACTTTGCCGTGAACACGCCCCTGCCCGCATGATATTCGCAGTTTGGGCGGGCGGCGGCATACTCGGTCAGACGGGCACGCTTGACTTCCTTGACTTCCTTGAGCAGCGCAACGTCGATGCCATCCGCATCATACACCCAGCCGGTGGAATCCGACGCGGTGACAACCTTCGCGCCCAGCTGCTGCGCCTTCTCGATCGCATAGATCGCAACATTGCCCGCGCCGGACACCGCAACCGTTTTGCCCGCCAGCTCCTGTCCGTTGCACCGGAGCATCTCCTCGGTCAGGTACAGCAGGCCGTAGCCGGTCGCCTGCTTGCGCGCAAGAGAACCGCCATAGGACAGGCCCTTGCCGGTCAATACGCCCTCGTAAAGGCCGGTCAGGCGCTTATACTGACCGTACATGTAGCCAATCTCACGCGCGCCGGTGCCGATATCGCCGGCCGGCACATCGGTATCCGCGCCGATGTATTTGTACAGCTCGGAGATAAAGCTCTGGCAGAACGCCATCACCTCACGGTCGCTCTTGCCCTTGGGATCAAAATCAGAGCCGCCCTTGCCTCCGCCAATGGGCAGACCGGTCAGAGAGTTTTTGAAAATCTGTTCAAAGCCCAGGAACTTGATGATGCCGAGGTTGACGCTCGGATGCAGGCGGATACCACCCTTGTACGGGCCAATTGCGCTGTTGAACTGAACGCGGAACGCATTGTTCACCTGAACCTGTCCCTGATCGTCCACCCACGGCACGCGGAAAAGCAGCTGACGCTCCGGCGTGGTGATGCGCTCAAGCAGCGCCTCGCGGCGATACTTCTCCTCGTTGCGTTCAATCACGGCGCGCAGGGAATCAAGCACCTCGCGCACAGCCTGATGAAATTCCGGCTGGCTGGGATTCTCGCGGACAACACGGTCATAGACCTCATCAACGTAAGACATAGGACAAGCCCCCTTATATATCTTGATACAAATGCATTCTATGCTTCGGCATTTCGCTTTGCTCATTATAGTGGATCGTTCTCATTTTTGCAAGCACTTTTATTCATTTTTTCTTATTTATTTTATTTTTGAACAAATTCATCTGTTTTTTGCATGTTATTGAATTGTCAGAGCCGTATTTGCACCCATGTTATCTTTCATCCGTTCAAAAGAAAAAGCATGCAGCCTGTCAAAAATACTTTTTGACAGGCCGAAGTATGATTGAGCAGGAAGAAATTTGACACCGCGCCCTGCAATCGCATATACTGTCTGTATATTGCATCAAGTTTTCTTCGGAGGAACAACTATGGCCTATTCCAAGGAACTCGTCAGCCAGCTTGGCGACTTTCTCAAATCCGCAGGCATCACCGCCGCCTTTGAAGAGCGGGACGGGCATGCCCTTTTTTCCATCCGCATGAAACTGCGCTGCAAACTGCAGACGGCGCAGATGATCATTCTCGTGCGCGATGATCACTTCGCCGCACTGACCACCCTCCCCCTCGCCGCAGACGAAAACCATCGCCTCGCCATGGCGGAATTCCTCACTCGCATCAACTGGGGCATGCGAAACGGCAATTTCGAGATGAGCATGGACACCGGCGAAATCCGCTTCAAGACCTATGTGCACGTCGGTGCGCAGCCGCTTGACCCCGCCGCCGCGCGCCTTGCGACGCTGCTCCCGTTCCTGATGATCGACCGCTTCGGCGATGCGCTGCTCGAGGTGCTTTTCGGCTTTAAATCCCCGCGCGAAGCTTTTGAAAGCCTGCCGGTCAGATAAGCAACGCCAAACAAACCTTCCGTCGCCATCGGAAGGCTTCGATTCCGATAAAGCGCCGTAAAACCACCAGCCTTGTGGACAATGCCGATGGTTTTAATCCATTTACATAACAAACCGGCATGCTGCCGGCGGCATCACCGAGAAAGCGCTGTAAATTTTGCATGTTTGTGGACGAGGCCGATACTTCTCAAATAGATTTACATAACAAAAGGCGGACATCTGTCCGCCTTTTGTCATTCCCTCGGATTTCTCAATCCCACGCCAGCGCGTCCGCCGTCACAACCGTATCCTGCGCTGCGGCATCCGTCAGCACAATGGAGAGATAGCTGTCGCGGAAACAATACGGATAATGCGGCGCGCCGCCGTCAATCTCCGCCTTCATACGCACAAGCACATGGCACACCGCGATATCGTCCTCCGTCATCGCCACGTCCGTCCGGAAGGGATTGCTGTATACGCACTCACCGTCGAAATCAATCGAACGGACAGTACCGGTGATCTCATCGCAGTGCCAGATCAGGCGCTCCTTCGCCGGACGATTGCCCGCACGCAGGAAGCGCACCTCATCGTCAAATATCTCGCCGTGCGTTCCATTGACACGCAGATGGTTGGAGCGGATCGCGCTGTGATACTGGCTGCCTGCGAAGTCATGCAGGCCCACGCGCCCGCCGCCAAAGTCAAACTGCGCCAGCACTCGATATTCGTTTTCGATTTCACCCTCGGTGATATAGCCGCCGCGCCCGCCGGTCAATACAATGGGCGTGGTCAGCTTGCGCGCGCGGATCTCCACCGGTGCGCTCTCTTCGCCCAAAAAAGCGCGCAGCATGCTGATGCCGTGGTAGTCATGCATCATGGACATCCAGACATTCTGCACCTGTCCGATCAGACCCCTGCGCACAATCTCCAGCCTCGCCTGATGGCCGGGATAGAGGAAATACTGCTCCGCCATGCTGAGCACGGCTCCGCTCTCCCTCTGCGCGCATCGTATCTTCTCCAGCGTATCCATATCGACCGCCAGCGGCGTCTCGCTGAGCACGTGTACCCCGCGCTCAAGCAGCTGCATCGTCGCATCCGGCATCGCCTTTTTGGTCAGGCAGCAGACGACGAATTCCGGCTTCGTCGCCAGCAGGTCGTCCATCCTCCAAAACGCCTTCACGCCATGCTTCTGCGCAAACGCCTCGGCCTTCTCCTGCGAGCGGCAGAGCACGCCCGTCAATTCAAACCATTCCGGCAGGTTCTGCGCCGCGCGCACAAAAAACATCGCACGCCAGCCATTGCCGACAACGGCAAAGCGAATCTTACTCACGCGATTTCCCCCTTGTATTGCTTATTCTCCGGCATAAAACCCCAGCACAGCCTCCATATACGAATGCAGCGTCTCATCATCGGAGCCATAAATTTCGTGCTTGGCATCAAAGCGCATCAGCCTTCCCTGCGGCACACGCGCAATAAATGCATTCTGCTCCGCAAGGCCGACGATGCTGTCCTGCGCAGCCTGACACAGCAGCACAGGCGCCGTAATCTTCTCCGCCCCCGCCATCAGCGCCTCCGTCACGGCGGTCGCCTCCCGCAGCCAGCTGTAGGTCGGGCTGCAGTTCTGCAGTTCCGGCCGCGTGCAGCGCTTCCGCTGATAATAATCAAACCGCGCCCTGCCGGTCATGTGCGACGCCTCAAACGTCTCCCTGGCAGGATCAAACGGCTTTCCGACAAACGCGCGCTCCTTCCCCTTGCCAAGCAGGCAGAAGGCGCGGCATAGCAGATTGGCCGCCGCGCGCGGGAACGGCGCCGTCACCGGCGCGATCATCGGCGCATTGAGCACAGCGCGCGTAAACCACTCCGGATGCTCCATCAGCGCAAAGGCAGCCAGCGCGCCGCCCATGGAATGACCAAAGAGATACAGCGGCCTGCCGCCCATGCGCGGCCCAACCACCTGCTCCATGAACTGCTCCAGATCATGCAGATAGTCAGAAAACCGATTCACATGCGTCACCGACAGATCCCCGACCTCGCGCACAGACCGGCCGTGTCCGCGGTGATCCATCGCAAAGACGCTGTATCCCGCGTTGATCAGATACCACGTCACTTCGCGGAGCTTTTCCGCGCTCTCCGTATAGCCATGCAGAAGCACTGCGGCCGCCTTGGCGTCATAGCGGTTGTAAACCTCGGCATGCAGCGTGCCGCCGCCCTCAAGCGGCATGTCGATCTCCTCGCGCATTGCCTTCAGCCCCGGTTCCACGACGCTCTGCATCATCTTTTCATACTTTGCTTCCGGAATCAATTTGACCATGTGTTCCTCCTGTCTGTACTATATTGAATTTTCATCGTTCTTTATCGCTGTTATTATTATAGCGCAAAAGCGCGCCTGCTTCAAGAAGCCGCCGCGCCCCTTTGATTTTCCTTGCCGCAGACTGTTCGCTGCGGTATAATAAAAACAGCATCATTATGATTTTCAAGCAATAAGGAGAATGCCGTATGATGGACGATTACGCGCTGATCGCTAAGACCGCAAAAGAGCAGGAGGACCTTCTGCGCTTTGACCATTTCACCGCGCGCGACGCATGGGAACTGGGCGCATTCATTGTGTCCCGCGTCTATGAAGAAGGGCTGGATATGGCCGTGTGCATCCGCAAATTAAACGGACACATTCTCTTCCAGCACTGCACGCAGGGCACGACGCTCAGCAACCAAAGCTGGATGCAGCGCAAATTCAACACAGCCCTGCTCACGGAGGGTTCCTCCCTGCGCGCATGGGCCACGCTGAACCTCAAGGGCCAGACGCCGCAGGATCAGGGCGTCAGCCCGCTTGAATACGCCTACTGCGGCGGCGCATTCCCCATCCGGCTCAAATCCGGGGAGCTGATCGGCATGGTCATCGTATCCAACCTGCCGCACAGGGACGATCACCGCTTCCTTGTCCGCTGCCTTGCCGAATACCTCGGCATCAACGGCGCAGCAGAAATCTGACGGGGCGCCGCATGAACAGCCGCAGAGTCCTTCCCGTCCTGCTCGCGCTTTTGCTGTTTTCGCCGCGCGCGCTTGCGGATATCGCCCCCGCGTGCGGGCAGCTGGGCAGCGAGCGCCACGCCAGCCATCTCGTCTCCCACATCTACGCCTACACCGACGGCTGGGACGGCGCAGGCCCCTCTTCCTGCCCGGATGAGGGCTGCCTTGATTACGGCCATGTGCATTGCTACGGCGTGCGCGTCACGCTCTGGGATACGCCCAACAAGGGCTTAAGCCGCGTGCCGTATTATCCCGGCGGAACCTCCAGCAAGGTCGGCCCGGATACCGAATTTCAGCTGACCGACGTCGTTTCCTACAAAGGCAGGTATTACGCCGCCATCCGCGTGCTCCACGAAGGAAGCCCTATCGCCTCCGGCTATGTCAACGCCGACTACATCGGCTGCGACTGTACAACCCGCGACCGATTTATGGAGATCCCCGAGTATATCCACGACCACGGCGCATTCTCTCTCAAATAATCCTTTTCCTTATCCCCTTGCCTCCGCCAAATACACAGGAAAGGAGCATCCCCATGACCAACAGAATCGCATCCCTGAAAAAGGCCCAGTGGGAACGCATCCATCACAGCGCGCGCATTGCGCTTGATCCTGCGATGGCGCTGCCATACCGCAGCGGCGCGCTGCCTGATACTGCCCGCACAGCGCTGCGCCTTGAGACTGCGCTGGCCATGGAAACGCCGTATCTCTTCCCCGGCGAATTGATCGCCTTCACGCGCACCGTGCCCAATCTGCCGCCGATTTTCAGCGAAACGGAATGGGATACCATCCGAAACGCCCATTTTATCCATGAGATGGGCAATGTCAGCAATCTCTCGCCTGATTACGGTAAGGTCATCGCCTCCGGCCTTCTTCCTATCCGAGATGCGCTCGGCGATCACGCGCTGCACGCCGCCATGCGCCGCTCCATCGACGCCGTTCTCCAGCTGACCGCGCGATACGCGCAGGCCGCCCGCAAGGCGGGCGACGAGGCGCTCGCCGATACGCTGGAGCGCGTGCCTGCGCAGGGCGCAAAAACGTTCCGCGAGGCGCTGCAGTCCCTGCGCATCCTGCATTACGCCATGTGGTGCGAGGGTGATTATCACAACACGCTCGGCAGATTTGACCAATATATGTATCCCTATCTGGCCGCTGATCTTGCAGCCGGGCGCGAGACGCAGGAAAGCGCCTTTGAACTTCTGTGCGCATTTTTCCTCTCCTGCAACCGCGACAGCGATCTCTACCCCGGCATGCAGCAGGGCGACAACGGGCAGAGCATCGTGCTGGGCGGCATGACCCCGGACGGCAGAGACGGCTTTAACCTTCTGTCCGAAATGTGCCTGAAGGCCTCGGCAGAACTTTGCCTGATCGATCCGAAGATCAACCTGCGCGTAAACAAAAACACTCCCCTGTCCGTCTTTGAGCTGGGCACGCAGCTGACAAAGCTCGGCCTCGGTTTCCCGCAGTATGAAAACGACGACGTCGCCATCCCCGCCCTGACGGCGCTTGGCTATGCCGAGGAGGACGCACGCAACTACGCCATGGCCGCCTGCTGGGAATTCATCATCCCCGGGCGCGGGATGGAGATTCCCAACATCGGCGCGCTGCCCTTCGCCAATACCGTCAACCGGGTGATCTGGGACAAACTGGCCGCCTGCCCGGATATGAATGTGCTGAAATCCGAAATCCGGCAGGCCATCTTTGAAAGCGTACGCAGAACGCTCGCCGAGCGCAGGAACCTCTACGTCATCCCCTCGCCCTATCTGTCGCTCTTCTTTGACGGATGCGTGGAAAAGGCGCAGGACATCTCCCTGGGCTGCACATACAACAACTGGGGCCTGCACGGCACCGGCCTCGCCGCCGCGGCGGATATGCTCGCCGCCGTGGAGCAGGAGGTCTTTCACGGAAACCTCCTGCCCGGCGCGCTCCTTTCCGCCATGGACGCGAATTTTGAGGGCTACGACGCGCTGCGCCATCGCCTCAAAAGCGCGCCGAAAATGGGCAACGACGACGATCGCGCGGATCAGCACGCCGTCTGGCTGCTGAATACCTTTGCCGAAGCCGTCAGCGGACACAAAAACGAGCGCGGCGGCATCGTCCGCGCCGGTACAGGATCGGCGATGTTCTACATCTTCCACGCCTATGAGCTGGGCGCCACCGCCGACGGCCGCGAACGCGGCACCCCGCTCCCCGCCAACTACGCGCCCTCGCTGAACATCAGACTGAGCGGCCCCGTCTCGCTGATCAAATCCTTCACCAAGCCGGATCTTGGCAAGGTGATCAACGGCGGCCCGCTGACGATCGAATTCTCCGACAGCGTCTTTACGCAGGATGAATCCATCACCAAGGTCGCGCAGCTGGTGCAGCTGTTCGTCCTGCGCGGCGGGCATCAGCTCCAGCTCAACACCGTCAACCGGGAACGGCTGATCGACGCGCAGGAGCACCCGGAAAATCATCGCAATCTGATTGTGCGCGTATGGGGATGGAGCGGCTATTTTGTGGAGCTTGACAAGTGCTATCAGGACCACATCATCCGCCGCGCGGAGCTGAACCTGTGAGCGCGCAGAAAAGCGCCGGGAAGACCGGCGTGGTCTTTGATATCAAGGAATTTGCCGTATTTGACGGCCCCGGCATCCGCACGACGGTCTTTATGAAGGGCTGCCCGCTCTCCTGCGCGTGGTGCCATAACCCGGAAGGGCTGTCCCCCGCGCCCCAGCTGATGGTCAGCCGCGCAGCCTGCACGCATTGCGGCGCCTGCGCATTGGTCTGTCCCTCGCCGGAAAACTGCACCGCCTGCGGCCGCTGCATTCCCGCCTGCCGCGGCGGATACCGAAAAATCGCAGGAGAAACATGGACGAGCGAAGCGCTTGGCGAAAGGCTGCAAAAGGACGCAGATGTATATGCGCTCTCTGGCGGCGGCGTGACCTTTTCCGGCGGCGAGCCGCTCATGCAGTGGGGTTTTGTATCCAGCGTGATCGACCGCCTGCGCGGCATCCACACCGCCATCGAAACCAGCGGCTTCGCACCGGACGACGTCTTTTCAGACGCCATGCGCCGCTGCGATCTGATCCTGATCGACTGGAAAGTATCCGATCCGGCGCTGCATCTGCGCTATACGGGCGTCAGGCAGGACATCATCCTCCGCCATGTCCGCCAGCTCGCCGCAGGCAATACGCCGTTTATCCTGCGCATGCCCATCATCCCCGGCATCAACGACAACGAAGCGCACTTCCGCACCGCTGCTGCGCTCGTTCAGGACTCCGAATCGCTGATACGCGTCGATGTGCTGCCCTATCAGCGCGCGGCGGGTGCAAAATACGAAATGGTCGGCATGCGTTACGCACCGGACTTTGCCGAGGAAGCATCCCCACGTTTCTTCACAGAGGTCTTTGAGCAATCGGGCATTCCATATCAGATTTTCCGCTGATCCCGAATCAAACAGCATACGAAAAAGCCCGTGCGTCCTCAATCCGACGCGCGGGCCTTTTGATTATGTCCTTGTGTTTTCTATTCCGTTTTCTTTCAGGGGATTCCACGTCCCGCGCAGATATGCGATCACGAAGAGCGCGAACAGCAGCAGATTGTGCGCGATCATGCAGGCCCAGGCAGAGACAAGCCCCATGCCCAGCGCCTTCGTGCAGATCCATGTGCCGACGATGCGCACCAGCCACATGCCGGTGATGTTGTAGATAAACGGCGCTCTCGTCCTGCCCACGCCCTGCATCATGCCCTCCACGATGATGGAGAAGCCATAAAACGGCTCGGACACCGCGACCATCCGAAGGACCGTCGCGCCCAGCAGAATCACCTCCGCGCTTGCGGAAAACAGGCGCATCAGCGCAGGCGCAGACGCAAACAGACAGCCGCCCGACAGCATCATCAGCAGGATCTCGATGGGAATGAACATCCGCGCCATCTCTTCCATGCGGCGCTTGTCCTTGGCGCCATATGCGTTTCCGGCAAGGGTCGCCGCTGCGGTCTGCATACCGTAGCCAGGAATATAAAACGCAGACTCGACCGTGTTGGCGATGGTATGCGCGGCAGTGGCCACCTCGCCCAGCGCATTGATCATCGCGGCAAAGGCGACGTAACCCAGCGACGTGCCAAAGCGCTGGAGCATATTGGGCAGCGCAACCCGCAGGCACGGGCGCAGGATCTGCATATCCGGCGCAAGACGCTGCCCCTTCGGGGAGACCATTGGATGCCTCCAGAGGGTATAGGTGATCACACAGCCGCCGACAGCATAGGATATCGCGCTGGCGGCTGCCGCGCCGATGACGCCCCAGCCCGCGCCGGGCATCGTGAATTCCAGCGAAAAGACCGAGATCGTGCGCGTCGGATAGATCAGCAGGAAGTTAAGCGTAACGTTGATGATATTCACCAGCACGCCGGCCTTCATGGGTGTTTTGGTATCGCCCGCCGCGCGCAGCACCGTAGAAAAGATGATGGATGCGGTGCGCGGGAGCATCGGCAGATAGAGGATGAAAAAATACGCAGAGGACAGCGGGCGAATGCTTTCATCGACCTGCATCCAGCGCGGAATCACGCCGCTCAGGGACAAGGTCAGCGCAGTAAACACGCAGCCCGTCACCAAAACGGTCAGCATCGCCTGCGCGGCGGCCCGCTTGGCCGCGGCCTTATCCCCCGCGCCGCAGGCCCTTGCGATGAAGGAAAGAAAGCCGATGCTCAGCGCAGAAATTGAGCTGAAGATCAGCCAGTTGACCGTCGTCGTCGCGCCGACGGCCGCCGTCGCCTGCGTACCCAGCGAGCCGACCATCGCGGTATCGATATACTGCACCGCTGTCTGCATCAGCTGCTCGAGCATCGTCGGCCATGCCAGCGTGAGGATCACGCCAATCATGCTCCAGTTGAGCGCCGCGCCTTTGTTCTTTCGCATGGTGTATCCCTCGTCTTCCGGACCCCGTTGTCCGCTTGATGTTGTGTCCTTCGTGTTGTTCTGCGCCTCAGGGCGTTTTCCTGCCTGCCATGCGTCATTTCAGAAAATTGCGCACAGCCTATTGACAAATCCTTCACCATGGCATACAGTATAGGTGAAGTTAAAACTGAATGGTCTTTGGGGCAGGGTGAAAATCCCGACCGATGGTATAGTCCATGAACCTCTTTTTTGAGGCCGATCTGGTGCAATTCCAGAACCGACGGTACAGTCCGGATGAGAAAAGACTACTCCTGGGCGGAATCCTTTTCCGCATTAGGAAATATCCTGAGGCCAATTCTCTTGTGGCTTCAGGATATTTTTTATTAACAGGAGGTTTTACCATGAACAACAGATCCAAGATCCGCCGCCTGACCATGGCCGGCATGATGGGCGCCGTCGCATTCGTACTCATGTTCTTCAGCTTCCCGACGCCGCTCTCCCCATTTGCCGAGCTCGACTTCTCCGCCCTGCCGGAGCTGATCGGCGGCTTCATCCTCGGCCCCATCGGCGCGCTTGAAATCATCGTGGTCAAGATCCTATTAAAGCTCGTCTTTAAGGGCACCAGCTCCATGTATACCGGCGAGCTTCAGGCGCTCATGCTCAGCATCTCCTATGTGCTGCCCGCCGTACTCTATTACCGCAAGCACCGCACCAAGAAGGGCGCGATCATCGGCCTGGTCATCGGCAGCATCTGCTCCATCATCGTCGCCATCCTCACCAACATCTACATCATCTTCCCGTTCTATATGCACCTGTACGGCATGAACTGGGATGCGATCATCGGGATGTGCAGCGCGCTGATCCCCGCCATCCACGACATCCCGACCATCGTCATCTTCTCCATCGTGCCCTTTAACGTACTCTCCCGCGCGCTCTCTTCCGTCATCTGCATCCTGCTTTACAAGAAGATCAGCGTGCCGCTCAAGAAGTTTGCCGCCTAAGCGGATCATCTGAATGCAATTCAAGGAGGAATCCTCAATGAAGTTTTCCATGGATAAGAACCTGACGTTTGATCAGGCGGTTGAAATCATGTTTGAAAAGCTGGGCGACTACAAAATCATGGCGCTGGCCAGCTCGGTCAACGACTATGTCATGGTGCGCAACGTGAGCTGCCTGTTCTATGACCGCAAGATCTGGTTCAAGACAGATAAGAATTTCCGCAAGACCCAGCAGCTGTATGAGAACCCGCAGGTCGCCCTGTGCTGGAGCGGCGTGCAGGTGGAAGGCATCGCTGCCAACAAGGGCCTTGTCGTCGATGAGCCGGACCGCCGCTTTGAAAAGCTGTATGAAAAGTACCTCTGGGGCAGCTATAACAAGTATTCCCACGAGGACACCGAGATCATCATCGAGATCACGCCGAAGTTCGTCGAGGTCTGGGATACCTGCGAGGACAATTACGCCTATCAGATTTTTATCGATTTTGACAAGCAGAGCGTCGAGGTCAAGCAGTACGACAAGAAATAATCTCCCGCTGACCCCGCCATTTCAAAAGCCGTTTCAAAGGAAAACGGCTTTTTTCTTTACCTCGGCTATGTTATAATACAGTCAGACCATTGTTTTACCGTGCGATTGATACAAGGAGGAATATCCATGTCTATACTCCGCCATCCGCTTCGCCTGCTGGCTCTTGTGTGCCTGATGCTGTGCCTGTCCGTCCTGCCCGCGCTGGCGGAGGTTACGGAGGGCAATTATTCCTATCATTATGATGAAAGCATCGGCGGAGTCGTCATCACCAGCTATGTGGGTACGGAAGCTGACGTCACCGTACCCGAAATGCTGGGCGGCTATCCGGTGCGCAGTCTGGCCTTTAATTCCTTCAGCAGTCTTTCCGCGCTGACGACCGTCCGCCTGCCGGACAACCTGCGCTATCTGGACGGCGGCGCATTTACGGGATGCAGCAATCTGAAGACGCTCTATCTGCCTGAAAACCTTCTGGAAATTCAACATGCATCCATGGTCGGCAATTATATGACTTATGTCGGCAAGGATACGTCCACTGCAAAGCTCCTGATCAACGAAGCGGGAAGCTACCCCAGCGCTCGCTTTATTGACCCCGCCGAACCGGACATGCAGATCTACTACATCGCCAATGCAAATACCGGCGAGCCGGAATTAGGCTTGTACAACTATATGGGGCAGGATGAGATTGTTCATGTTCCTGACGGCGTCATGCATCTCTACGATTATGCTTTTCGTTTCAACGGTGGAGACAACGCGTCAATCCGGATCATCTACACGCCTGACAGCGTAGTTTCCGTCGGCATGCAGACTTTCTATTCTTTGCCCAACCTTGAAGAAGTTCATCTGTCCGCCAACATCTCCACTTGGAAACCCTCGCCTGTTTGGGCGGCTGGCACCTTTGACGAACGCAATCGCCCCAAGCTGTACTGCTCCTCCGGCAGCATCACCATGAGTACCCTTACATCGAAGGTAACGACTCTAGGGATCATCGATCCCGCTGAACCGGATTTTTCATGGAGCACAGACGAGCAGGGCCGTCTTATCCTCATGGGGTATTACGGCAGCGCGTCTTCGTTCACCGTGCCCGATGGTGTTGTCGGAATCGGCAAGGAGGCTTTTTATGATCTGCCTAACCTTGAAACCATCATCGTTCCAGACAGCGTTACGTCCATCGGCATGCGGGCTTTTGATATCAACTGGTCCACCTACGTGGAAAATCCCGCTGCCTACCGCCCTCAGCGCATTTATCTGCCCGATGGCATCACCTCATGCGGACTTTGCATCGCCAACACCGAACGTTCCACCCTGTATTTTTCCAGAAACAGCGTAACCGATCTGAATATCGGCACTGCCTCTGACGGAAAGCCCATGTATTTCATCGATCCTTCCGATCCCGATTGGGCATGGCAGGGCAACTGCAGTCGCACTATCTGCGGCTATTATGGACAGGACTCAATTGTATCGCCGCCCGAAGACGCGCTTGCCATCGGCGATTCTGCACTGTGCAATCTTCCTTTCAGGATCACCCTCATCATGCCGGACAACCTTTCCTTCAGTGCCTCCTCCTACGATCCCTACAAGGTTACGCTTCAATGCAGCCGAAACAGCGCCGTCGCAGCCAAACTTGAAGCAATGAACAACGACCGCCAGAGTCCGTCCTATGCTTTTGCGGATCCCCAGTGGCCTGGCTACCTTCTGGCCCCTTATGAAAACGAACTGTACTTCGCAGGCTATACCGGTACAGACTCCGTCATAAACATTCCGCCAATTGTCGATGCCATCGCCGGCCACATCAACCTCAGCACGCCCAATCGCGACTCCATCAAGTACATCCACGTGCCGGAAGGCGTCAGGCGCCTTGCTGACCGCGCTTTCTGTGACTTTCTGTTTACCGATTTCATCTCGCTTCCCTCCTCGCTGGAAACAATCGGCGAATACGCATTCAGCAACTGCTCCTTGAAGGCGCTGATCATCCCCGAGGGCATCACCTCTCTTCCGGCACACATGACCGATAACTCCATCATCCGCCATGTAACCATCCCTAAGAGCGTCACCAGCATCCACAGCACCGCGCTGACCACCAGCGGACCCATGCGGGTATACAAAATCTACTGCAACAAGGGCAGCTATGCGGCAGCGTGGGCCAAAGCCAAGAAGGTAGACTGGATTTCTTATTTTGAGGACAACGAATACACGATCGTTACGCCGGAGCAGAACAGTTTCTATGTCGGCGATTATTTCGACTGGCGTTCGACGCTGATGATCATGCCCTATGAACCGGATTTCCCCTATACGCTGGAACTCGGATCCTCCAAGCCGAAGGTTGCCCGCGTTGAGAATAACGAGGTTTCTTTCATCGCGCCCGGCACCCTCTATCTGACCATCACCTCGCCGGAGCTGGAGACAAGCGCCAAGATGCCCAACATCCGCGTTTACCAGCCCATCAAGAGCTTCTCCGTGCCGGAGTATCATTTCTTCAAATACCCCAGCCCGGACGGCGTGCTCTCCGTTCATGACGTCGCGCCCGCCAAGAATACCAACCCCACCTACGTCTGGATTCGCTACGAAACAACCAATCTTGGCCAGCACACGGCAGGCGTTGAGGACTACGAACTGCACCACATCTCCGAACCGGGCGTCTATTCCTTTGACGTCACATCGCACAACGGCATCACCAAGCACACCACGCTGTATTACGTCAGGCGCACGGACGGTTTCTCCTTTGCATCCATTTCCGACGAGCTGGGTCTTGGTCTGAGGATCAAACCGCAGATCACCGTCACCATCGGCAGCAGGGTATTCAAAAATGCCCCCGGCTCCTATACGCTCACATCCAGCGATCCCTCCATCATCAGCATCACAGACGACGGCGCGCTCCATCTTCTCGCGCCCGGCACGGCGACCATCACCGCCACAAGCTTCTGCGGCGACGTCGTCTCCCAAACGCTGACCGTATCCGACAAGCGGGTTTATGCCCTGCCCGACTCGACAACCGTCATCGGCGCAGAAGCCTTCATCGCCTGCCCCGCGGACAAGATCATCATTCCCGAGGGCTGCACCACGATCGGCGCACGCGCCTTCGCAGACTGCGGCGATCTTGCGGAAATCGTCATTCCTGAAAGCGTTTCAAGCATCGCTGACAATGCCTTCTCCGGCAGCACCGGCGTTGTGATCTTGGCTCCGGCAGGCAGCTTTGCCGCTTCCTATGCCGCTCAGCACGGCATCCCCTGCACCACGCATTGATCCGAATTCCTGAATCCCACTCAGCCGGGCGCCGCAAAAGCGCCCGGCTTTTCTGTCGGATGACGGCAAAACGCTTATCGGATTCAGGCGAATTATACCGGAGTGACAAACTGCATTCGTATATTTATTGACGATTCCCATTTTCAAAGACGCACAAAAATGTTATAATATGGCTGAAAAAATGGCGATTGATCGATCCTTCAGATTTCTTGATATCTCCATTTGTCAATTTCAAATCAAACTCTTCCCGATTCTGCATTTTCCGTCTATACCACTCAAAGCAAAGGAGTGTACATATCCATGAAAATTACCGTATGTATCGGCTCTTCCTGCCATGTAAAGGGTTCCCGCCAGGTTGTCAAGGCGCTGCAGGCGCTGATTGCCGAGCACAATGTCGGCGACAAGGTCGAACTGAGCGGCACATTCTGCATGAGCAAGTGCCAGCTGGGCGTCTGTGTCACGGTGGATGATGTGTTCTATTCCGTCACGCCGGAATCCGTCGCTGAATTCTTCAGCACCAACGTACTCCCCAAGCTCTGATATCTAAAACTCAGAATAAGGTGAATCCATCATGATTATTCAGATTTGCGTCGGTTCCTCCTGCCATCTCAAGGGCTCGGAGGACATCGTTGCCCTGCTCCAGAAGGCTGTTGAGGAGCATCATCTTGAGACCGAGGTCACTTTGGCCGGCAGCTTCTGTACCGGGCAGTGCAACCGTATCGGCGTCACCGTTCAGGTCGATGACGACACCTACACCGGCATCACCCGCGAGAACTTCGCTCAATTCCTGGACGATAAGATCCTCAGGAAGCTGCGCGAAGAGCACCTGTAACCCCCGGCTCGACATCAAGAAAGGCTGTAATTCATCATGCAGAAGTGTCTGACCCTGAAAAAGTCCAACTGCAAGAACTGCTATAAATGCATCCGTCACTGTCCGGTCAAGTCCATCCGCTTTTCCGGCAATCAGGCCCACATCATCAACGACGACTGCATTCTCTGCGGTCACTGCTTCGTCGCCTGCCCGCAGGACGCCAAGCAGATCGTCGACGAGACCGAGAAGGTCAAGGTCATGCTCCAGAGCGGCGATCCGGTCGTGGTCAGCCTTGCGCCGTCCTTCATCGCCAATTATGACGGCGTGGGCATCGCCGCCATGCGCGAAGCGCTCAGGAAGCTCGGCTTTTACGATGTGGAGGAGACCGCCATCGGCGCAACGATCGTCAAGACCGAATACGAGCGCATGCTCCGCGAGGATTCGCGTGACGTGATCATCTCCTCCTGCTGCCATTCGGTCAACCTGCTCATCCAGAAGTATTTCAGAAGCTGCCTGCCATATCTTGCAGACGTCGTCTCCCCGATGATGGCACATTGTCAGGATATCAAGCGCCGCATTCCAGATGCAAAGACCGTTTTCATCGGCCCGTGCGTCGCAAAGAAGGACGAAGCCGATCACTACACGGGCGTGACCGACGCAGTGCTCACCTTCGAGGAGCTGACCCGCTGGCTCGCCAGCGCCGGCATCGAGCTGCACAAGGAAGCTGACCAGAGCGAGGAAAGCCTCGCGCGTTTCTTCCCTGTGACCGGCGGCGTGCTCAAAACCATGAAAAAGGACGAACAGCGCTATACCTACCTCGCCATTGACGGCGTAGAAAACTGCATCGAAGCGCTGAAAGATATCGAAAGCGGCAAGATTCACAACTGCTTTATCGAGATGAACGCCTGCGCCGGCGGCTGCATCAGCGGCCCGGTCATGGAAAAATACCGCAAGAATCCGATCAAGGACTATATTGCCGTGGCCAATTACGCCGGCAAAAAGGACTTTGACGTTGCACAGCCGGACTTCATGAGCCTGCGCAAGTCCTTCTCGCCGATTGAACGCGACGCCGTCATGCCCAGCGAAACCGAAATCATGGGCATCCTGCGCAAGATGGGTAAGTTTAAGCCGAGTCAGGAGCTCAACTGTGGTTCCTGCGGCTACAATACCTGCCGCGAGAAGGCGATCGCCATCTATCAGGGCAAAGCGGAGGCCTCCATGTGCCTGCCCTATCTCAAGGATAAGGCGGAGAGCTTCTCCGATTCCATCGTCAAGAATACCCCGAATGGCCTGATCGTGCTCAACGAGGACCTCGAGGTGCAGCAGATCAACTCCGCTGCGCGCAAGATCATGAACATCCGCTCCGCCAGCGATGTGCTCGGCGAGCCGGTCGTCCGCATCCTCGATCCCCTGATCTTCATGAACGCGCTCGAATCCCGCCTCGGCATCATCGAGCAGCGGGAGTATCTGGCTGAATACAAGCGCTACGTCGAGATGACCGTCATCCACGACAAGGAAAGCCGTCTGCTGATTGTCATCATGCGCGACGTAACCAGCGAGGAACGCGAACGCGAGAAGAAGGAGCAGATCGGCCGCCATACGATTGAGGTTGCCGATAAGGTGGTCGACAAGCAGATGCGCATCGTACAGGAGATCGCATCCCTGCTGGGCGAAACCGCAGCCGAAACCAAAATTGCCCTGTCCAAGCTGAAGGAGTCCATCACCAATGAATGATCTTTGCGCGGATATCGGATTTAAAAGCATCAACCACGTCGGTGAGCAGCTCTGCGGCGATCATGTCGATATCGTCGAGCAGGGCGACAACTCCACCGTCATCGTCCTCGCCGACGGTCTCGGCAGCGGCGTGAAGGCCAGCATTCTCTCGACGCTGACCTCCAAGATCATTTCCACCATGCTGGCAGCGGGTCTGCCCATCGAGGAGTGCGTCTCTGCCATCGCCGCCACCCTGCCGGTCTGTTCCGTGCGCGGCGTGGCCTATTCCACCTTCACCATCATCCATCTCATCAACAACGAAACCGCCGAGCTGATCCAATACGACAATCCGCAGGTCGTCATCATCCGTGGCGAAAAGAACTACGAGTATCCGCGCACGGAGATGAACATCGGTGGCAAGCGGATTTACAAATCCGTCATCAAGCTTCAGGAAAACGACATCTTCCTCGCGATGAGCGACGGCTGTCCGCACGCAGGCATCGGCATGAGCTACAATTTCGGCTGGAAGCGAGAGGACATCATCGCCTTTATGGAGGCGTTCGCCGCTGCGGGCTATCCCGCCAAAACGCTTTCCACCATCCTGATTGACGAGGTCAACAAGCTGTACGGCGGCAAGCCCGGCGATGACGCAACCGCCTGCGTCGTGCGCGTGCGCAAGCGCGTACCGATGAATCTTCTGTTCGGTCCGCCCTCCAACCGCGACGACTGCAACCGCATGATGAGCCTGTTCTTCTCCAAGGAGGGCAAGCATATCGTCTGCGGCGGCACGACCTCCTCCATCGCCGCCAAATTCCTGGGCAAGCCGGTCAAGGCCACGCTCTCTTTCGAGCGCAGCGACGTTCCGCCGATTGCCGAGATTGAAGGCGTGGATCTGGTCACAGAAGGCGTCATCACCGTCAATAAGGTCGTGGAATACGCCAGGGACTACATCGGCAGCAACAAGCATTACGAGGACTGGAGCCTCAAGCGCGACGGCGCAGCACTCATCTCCCGCATGCTCTTTGAGGAAGCGACGGACATCAACTTCTATGTCGGCCGCGCCGTCAACCCGGCGCACCAGAACCCCGACCTGCCAATCAATTTCAACATCAAAATGAACCTGGTTCAGGAGCTGTCCGAATGCCTCAAGAAGATGGGCAAACGCATCAAGGTCAGCTACTTCTAAGCGGCCAGCGGCCGCCTCCACATCCGAACAAGTTTAGCACCATATTCATATTCGGTGCTCGCTGCACGATTCTCTGTGCTTACTGTAATCTTCTTTTCGGATGGTTTTAACAAGATAAAGTGAGGATCCCATGAGAAAATTCGATACGAAGGTACAATACCTCAAGTACAAGGTGCTGCGTGAGGTCGCCCGCGACGCCTGGAACGGCACACTGCTGGAGAATGTCTTTAATATTCCCAAGATCATCTCCCCCGGCAAGGAAGCCACCATGCGCTGCTGCATCTTCAAGGAGCGCGCCATTCTCGGCGAGCGCGTGAAGATCGCCATGGGCGGCGACAAGAACAACAACAACGTGATCGAGGTCATCGACATCGCCTGCGACGAATGCCCGGCTGCCGGCTATGAAGTCACCGCCTCCTGCCGCGGCTGCCTGGCGCATCGCTGTGAGGACGTCTGCAAGCGCGGCGCGATCACCTTTGACCATAACCACGTCGCTCACATCGACAAGAGCAAGTGCGTTGAGTGCGGTCAGTGCGCCAAGGTCTGCCCGTATACCGCGATCATCCATCACACCCGCCCGTGCATGAATGCCTGCAAGGTCAAGGCCATTTCCATCAACGAGGACGGCGCTGCCGCCATCGACAACGAGAAGTGCATCTCCTGCGGCGCATGCGTGTATCAGTGTCCGTTCGGTGCGATCATGGACAAGAGCCAGATCGTCGACGTCATCAACATCCTGCGCGACGGCGCGTTCGGCGCGAACTATAAGGTCTACGCCGTGGTGGCCCCGTCCATCGCCAGCCAGTTCACCTATGCCAAGCTCGGCCAGGTAATCTCCGGCCTCAAGAAGCTCGGCTTCCATACCGTCGTTGAGGCGGCGCTGGGCGCGGATATGGTCGCCATGTGGGAATCCAAGGAGATCGCCGAAAAGGGCTTCCTGACCAGCTCCTGCTGCCCGGGCTTTGTGCAGTACATCAAGAGCGCCTTCCCCGCACTGACGCAGTACATCTCCCACAATCCGTCCCCGATGGCGGCGATGGGCAAGTATATCAAGAAGACCGATCCGACGTCGAAGGTCATCTTTATCGGACCGTGCACGGCCAAGAAGATGGAAATGCAGCGCGATGAAGTGCGTCCGTATATCGACGCCGTCATGACCTTTGAAGAACTGCAGGCGCTGTTTGACAGCCGCGAATTCGATATCGTGAACCTTGAAGAGGACGTGCTGGATAACGCCTCCTATTTTGGCCGCATCTTCGCGCGCAGCGGCGGTCTGACCGATGCCGCCGTGCAGGCCCTCAAGGAGCAGAGCATCGACTTTGAAATCAAGCCGGAGGTCTGCGACGGCATTGAGGAATGCAAGGTGGCGCTGCTCAAGAAGAGCAAGAATGTGCTCCCCGCCAACTTCATCGAAGGCATGGCCTGCCAGGGCGGCTGTATCGGCGGCGCGGGCTGCCTGACCCACGGCCCGAAGGACAAGACGCAGGTCGACAAATACGGCAAGGAAGCGTTTGAAAAGACCATATCCGACGCGATTTCCATGCTGTAAAGGACGTTGGAAAGACATTAGTGCTGCCGCCCTAAGACCTGCTCGGGGACACTGTCCCCGAACCCCTTCTCCGCTTCGCATCTGTTTTAAGAAAGATATCTGAAAAACGCCTCCGGTTTTACCGGGGGCGTTTTATGGTACAAATGATTAAAGCCTCCACGAAGTATAATAGGGAGTCTGAGGGACAATGTCCCTCAGGCGGGGTTTGGGGCTCGCAGCCCCAACGCCTTCCCCGCATGCAAAAAGGCCCTGCCGTTTACGCGGCAGGGCCTTGATTCTTCAATTACTTGGAAATTACTTGGAGCGATCGGTGTAGGTGGTATGCAGCAGCTCGTGAGCCAGATGGCCGTTCGGCTCGCCAAGGTACTCCTTGTAGAGCTTCTGGATATCCGGATTCTCATGAGACTTGCGGATGGTCTTCGCCTCGTCCTCGGCATACAGACCCGCAGCGCGGGCAGCGCGCGGATCGACATCCAGACGCTTGAAGGCCTCAACGATCGGCTGGCCGCCGCCGTTGACGCAGCCGCCCGGACAGGCCATGACTTCAACGAACGCATAGTTGGCTTCGCCGGACTTGATGCGCTGGATGAGTTCCTTCGCAGCGCCGGTGCTGTGCGCGACAGCCGCCTTCACTTCAATACCGCCAAGGGTAAGGGTCGCTTCCTTGATGCCCTCGAGGCCGCGGACAGCCTGATACTCGACATTCTCCAGAGACTTGCCCTCGAGCACGTCGGCAGCGGTGCGCAGCGCAGCTTCCATAACGCCGCCGGTCGCGCCGAAGATCGGCGCAGCGCCGGTGGACTCGGCAACCAGCTCGTCAAAGCACTCCTCATCCGGCAGGTTGTTGAACTGGATGCGGGCCTGCTTGATCATGCGGGCGAGCTCGCGGGTAGTGATGGAGATATCCACAGCGCGCATGCCGTTCACTTCCATCTCCGGACGGGACGCCTCGAACTTCTTGGAGGTACACGGCATGACCGCGACAACCACGATCTTGCTCGGATCGATACCCGCCTTCTCGGCATAGTAGGTCTTGATGATCGCGCCTTCCATCTGCATCGGAGACTTGCAGGTAGACATGTTCGGCAGCATCTCCGGGAAGTTGTGCTCCAGGTACTTGACCCAGCCCGGGGAACAGGAGGTGAACATCGGCAGCACGCCGCCATTCTTGATGCGGCTGAGCAGCTCGTTCGCTTCCTCAATGATGGTCAGGTCAGCGCCGAAGTCGGTGTCAAACACCTTATCAAAGCCGAGACGCTTGAGCGCCTGGCTCATCTTGCCGGTGACGCGGGTGCCGATCGGCATGCCAAATTCTTCGCCCAGCGCGACGCGGACGGCCGGAGCCGGCTGCACGACGACGAACTTGTCCGGATCAGAGAGCGCATCCCACACCTTGTCGGTATCGTCCTTCTCGCGGAGCGCGCCGACCGGGCAGGAAGTGATGCACTGACCGCAGAATACGCAGTTGGTCTCTAGAATATTCTTCTCAAACGCCGGAGCGATCACGGTCTTGAAGCCGCGGTTCACAGCGCCGATCGCACCGATCTTCTGCACATTGCGGCAGACAGACACGCAGCGGCGGCACAGGATGCACTTATTCGGATCGCGGACGATGGACGGAGAGAAGGTGTCGAGCGGATACTCGATGTTCTGGCCGTCAAACTTGCTCTCGTCAACGCCGAGCTCCTTGGCCAGCGCCTGCAGCTCGCAGTTCTGGCTGCGCACGCAGGAAAGGCACTTGCGCTCGTG
Organism: Clostridia bacterium; assembly: GCA_017521565.1. Lineage (GTDB taxonomy): Bacteria > Bacillota > Clostridia > Christensenellales > Aristaeellaceae > Ventricola. The sequence continues at coordinate 47,335 of JAFXCE010000094.1, forward strand.
GTTGGAGAGGATCAGCTCCAGAACGGACTTGCGGGCCTGACGGACCTGCGGGGTATTGGTCTTGACGACCATGCCCTCGGAAACCGGCATCACGCAGGCGGCAGCCAGCGCGCGCGCGCCGACGTCGACCACGCACATACGGCAGGCGCCGATCTCGTTGATGTCCTTGAGCCAGCAGAGGGTCGGGATCTTGATACCGGCGGCATGGGCCGCCTTCAGAACGGTCGTTCCGGCCTCGACGGAGACCTTCACGCCATCAATAGTCAAATTAACCATTGCCATGTTGCTTTCTCACTCCTTCCGGCTTTATCAGGAACGGGTAATCGCGCCGAACTTACACTTCTCCATACAGGCGCCGCACTTGAGGCACTTGCTGGAGTCGATGACGTGCGGCTCACGGACCTTGCCCATGATGCAGCCCGCCGGGCAGTTGCGGGCGCACAGCGTACAACCCTTACACTTGGCCGGATCGATCTTGTAGGTCAGCAGCTTCTTGCACTGGCCAGCCGGGCAGCGCTTCTCATAGATATGCGCCTCGTACTCATGACGGAAGTACTTGAGGGTGGAGAGAACCGGGTTCGGAGCCGTCTGACCAAGACCGCACAGCGAGTTCGCCTTGATGTACTCGCAGAGCTCTTCGAGGCGATCGATGTCTTCGAGG
>JAFXCE010000095.1 GCA_017521565.1 Clostridia bacterium
CCTGCCGACGGAGAACTTCGCCATCAAGAACAAGGTCCATCCGGCGAAGGTGACCAAGAAGAACGTCGACCGCTTCCGCGATCAGCTCCAGCGCATCGGCTTCTCCTTCGACTGGAGCCGCGAGGTCGACACCACCGACCCGAACTACTTCAAGTGGACCCAGTGGATCTTCCTGCAGCTGTACAAGCACGGCATGGCGTACAAGAGCGAGATGCCGGTCAACTGGTGCCCGAGCTGCAAGTGCGGCCTTGCGAACGAAGAGGTCGTCGCGGGCAAGTGCGAGCGCTGCGGCGCGGAGGTCATCCGCCGCGTGAAGAGCCAGTGGATGCTCAAGATCACCAAGTACGCCCAGAAGCTGCTCGACGGCCTGGACGACGTCGATTTCATCGAGAAGGTCAAGATCCAGCAGCGCAACTGGATCGGCCGCAGCGAGGGCGCTGAAGTCGATTTCAAGATCGCCGATTCCGACATGAAGCTGCGCGTGTACACCACCCGTCCGGATACCCTCTTCGGCGCGACCTACATGGTCGTGGCGCCGGAGCATGCCACCGTCGACGCGCTGAAGGACCGCATCGAAAACTGGGACGACGTCATCGCTTACCGCGAGGCGGCCGCCAAGAAGAGCGACTTTGAGCGCACCGAGCTGGCCAAGGACAAGACCGGCGTTGAACTGAAAGGCATCCGCGCGATCAACCCGGTCAACGGCAAGGATATTCCGATCTTCATCTCCGACTATGTTCTGGTGACCTACGGCACCGGCGCGATCATGGCCGTTCCGGCGCATGACACCCGCGACTGGGATTTCGCCACCAAGTTCGGCCTGCCGATCATCGAGGTCGTCGCCGGCGGCGAGGACGTGCAGAAGGCCGCCTATACCGACGTGGCCGAGGGCGTGCTCGTTAACTCCGGCTTCCTCAACGGCCTGTCCGTTGCCGAGGCGAAGAAGAGCATCACCGAGTGGCTGACCGAAAACGGCGTGGGCGAAAAGAAGGTCAACTTCAAGCTGCGCGACTGGGTCTTCTCCCGCCAGCGCTACTGGGGCGAGCCGATCCCGCTGGTTTACTGCGAGAAGTGCGGCTGGGTGCCGGTTGACGAGAAGGATCTGCCGGTTCTGCTGCCGGATGTGGATAACTACGAGCCGACCGATTCCGGCGAATCTCCGCTGTCCAAGATCGATTTCTGGGTGAACACCACCTGCCCGTGCTGCGGCGGCGCCGCCAAGCGCGAGACCGACACCATGCCGCAGTGGGCCGGCTCCAGCTGGTATTTCCTGCGCTATGCCGATCCGCACTGCGACACCGATCTCGCCCGCTGGGAGGAGCTCAAGTACTGGCTGCCGGTCGACTGGTACAACGGCGGCATGGAGCACACCACGCTGCACCTGCTCTACTCCCGCTTCTGGAATCTGTTCCTCTATGACATCGGCGCGATTCCGAACAAGGAAGCCTACAACAAGCGCACCAGCCACGGCATGATCCTGGGCCCGGACAACCAGAAGATGAGTAAGTCCCGCGGCAACGTCATCAACCCGGACGAGACCATCGCGGAAATCGGCGCGGATGCGTTCCGCCTGTACGAGATGTTTATGGGCGCGTTCGATCAGGCGATTCCGTGGTCGACCGAGGGCGCGCGCGGCTGCCGCCGCTTCCTTGAGCGCGTGTGGCGCCTGCAGGAGATGCTCGTGGATGACAACGGCGTGCGCAAGGAAATGGAAGTTCCGGTCAACGCGATGATCAAGAAGGTCTCCGACGACATCGAGCGCATGAAGTTCAACACCGCCATCGCGGCGATGATGGCCTTCGTCAACGATATCTACAACAACGGCAAGGTGACGAAGGGCGAGCTCAAGGCGCTGATGCTCTGCCTGAACCCGGTCGCTCCGCATATCACCGAGGAAATGTGGGAAAGCTGCGGCTTCGGCGATCCGATCTACACCCAGAAGTGGCCGACCTACGACGAGAACAAGCTCATCGCCGACGAGGTCGAAATCGCGGTACAGATCAAGGGCAAGGTGCGCGCGCGCATCATGGTGCCGGCCAGCCTGACGCAGGCCGACGGCGAAAAGCTGCTTGAGAACGAGACCGTCAAGAAGCTGGTCGGCGATGCAGCCATCCGCAAGCTGATCTTCGTGCCGGGCCGCCTGCTCAACATCGTCTGCTAAGCGGGCAGCGCCCGCTTCCGATGGCCTTCGGCCTGCTCCTAACGGCATCGCACGCGCAGAAGGCGCTCCGATGCCTTGCCAGGACAAAAGAAGCACTGCGAGGCTCTGAACTCGCACACTTTGGCAAAGAGGCCTCGAATACTTGTTTTGATGTAAGAAATAGACCCACGCCGATTAAGGTGTGGGTCTTTTCTTATGCCGATATTTTATGCAATCAAAGCTTCATGTCATCCAGATACGCCCACAGGCGCTTCATGTTTTCCCGTCCCTCATGCGCATGCCATGCGGCGGCAAACCGCTTCTCCGCGGAGAACACAGCCGCCTGCCCGTACATGCCGCCCTTTCCGATCAGGCCGCTTTCGCCGAAGGGATGCAGCTCATATCCGCGCTCTAATGCCATGCGCACCCAGTCGCTTGAGAGGATGCGCTTCCCCTGCCAGACGCCGCCCTCAAGATACAGCGCGGCGAGCTTGACCATATCCCCTGCGGCGGTATACAGCCCGGTTGCGCCGATGGGGTATTCCTGCGGACACCGGCTCCACGCCGCCTCATGGAAGGAAAGCGGTCTGAGCAGACGGCGGTTCAGGAACACATCAAGCTGCTCGCCGGTCACCTTGGAAACCAGGCGGGAAAGCAGGTAATACGCCGCGTCGGTATATGTGGATTCCGTGCCGGGCGCAAAGGCGAGCGGATGCGCAAAGACCATGGAGAGGTAATCCTCCGTGGGATACTGCGTCACATCCTCGGTATCGATATCCAAGAACCCTTCTCCGAAGCCCAGCCTGTGGGTCACCGCATGCTCGATGGTGGCCGTCTTCCAGCCGGGATCCGCGCCGGATGGAATGTCGAAATACATCCCGATGGGATCGTCCATGCGGATTTTCCCCTCATCCCACAAAAGCCCCAGCGCCGTGACGACAAAAAGCTTGGCGACCGAATAGCTGTTTGAGCAGTTGCTGCAGGGCTGCATATGGCACGCAAAGATCCCATCCCCGGGCGTATAGAGCGCAAAATCATACAAATTCAGGTTCAATGCCGCAATGTCCTGCGTGATTCTGTCAAAATCCATACATGGCATCCTTTCGCCGCTCAACGGCGCTTTTTCTTTGCTTATTCGCCCGCGATGTTGAGGCTTCTGACCGCCACGCTCGGGCTGCCGATGGGCGATCCCTCAAACAGCAGATCGCTGCCGACTGCCATCACATCCCGCAGCAGCTGATAGAAGTTGCCCGCAACGGTAATCTGCTCCACCGCGCGCACCGCCTTGCCGCCCAAGACCTCAAAGCCGCGCGCAAGCAGCGAGAAATCGCCGCTGACGGCATTCGCGCCCGCATGCAGGCCGCTGACCTCGGTCAGATACAGGCCCTCGCCCATCTCCTTGAGCAGCGCCTGCGTGTCCTTCTCGCCCGGCGCGATGAACAGGTTGCTCGGAGAAACATGCCCCGCGCCCGCCGCATTGCCGGTCGTCCTGATGCCGGCGGCCTTCGCCGTCTTGCGGTTATGCAGCAGGGTGATGAGTTTGCCGTTTTCAATGATGTTTTTCTTCATGGTCGCCGCGCCCTCGCGGTCAAACGGCGCGCTGCCCAGTCCCCATGGCATCAGCGGGTCATCCACCAGCGTCACACAGCCGCTGGCGATCGTCTCGCCCTCCTTGCCCGCCAGCAGGGAAAGGCCCTTCTGCGCGTTGTCCGCGGAGAATACGCCGCAGAACGTGGAGAGCAGATCGGCCATGGCGTTATTGCGGATGACGACAGGGCGCGCGCCGCTGGACATCCTGCCCGCGCCGAGCTTTTCAAGCGCATCCTGCGCGCAGCCATCTGCCACATCAAAGGCGTTCACGTCCTCCAGGCTGTAGCCCCACAGGAGCTTAAAGCCCGTCGCCGCCTGGTCGCCGTCCTTCGCCAGCGCGCTGGCATAGGCATAGATCATGTTGCTCGAATGGGACAGATCAAGACCCAGCGTGTTCTTGAGCGTCATCGTCTCCTCGGACGTCGCCACGACAGTGAAACCCGGCGTCAGCCGCGCATCCGCTGCGGCAAGGCGCGCATCGATGCGCATCGCCAGCGCAATCCTGTCCTGCGCCGTGACGCCGCGCAGCGCCTCGCTGTGGTTGCATACCGCGCCATACGCTTCATCCGGCGGGAGGATCTCGTCCTGCTCGTCCGTCTCGATGACCTCGGCGCTCTCCTTCACGCCCTGAATCAGCATCCCGATGCTTTCCTCGTCAAGCGCCTGCGTGCTCGCCGTGCCGATACGCCCGCCGCTCACGCCGCGCAGGGTGAGGTTAAAGCGGTCGCTGACCTTATAATCCTCCAGCTTGCCGCCGCGCACGCGCACGGAGAAGGATTCGCTGCCTGCCACACAGATTTCCGCCGGCGCAATGCCCGCCGCCTCTGCGGCGGCAAAAACGCGATCAGAAAATACGCTGACATTCATCTCTTTATTTTCCTGATTCATGCTGCACCCCTCACTTTCCGCCGACGGTCAGACGGCTGACACGGATGGTCGGCTGGCCGACGTTCGTGGGCACGCTGCCGCTGCGGGAACCGCACATGCCCTGGCCCATGGTCATCTCCCTGCCGACGCGGTCGATGCGCATGAGGATCTCGGAGCCCTTGCCAATCAGCGACGCGCCGCGCACCGGCGATGTGATCCTGCCGTCCTTGACCAGATAACCCTCGCGCACGGAGAAGTTGAATTCGCCCGTCGCCGGGTTGACGCTGCCGCCGCCCATCTGCGCGGCATACAGGCCGTCGCCCATCGTGCGGATCATCTCCTCCTCGTCGTCATTGCCCGGGGCGATGAACGTGTTGCGCATACGGCTGGTCGGCGCGAAGGCATAGCTCTCGCGCCGTCCGCTGCCCGTGGGCGCCATGCCCATCTTCAGGCCGTTCAGCCGGTCGATCATATAATTCTTGAGCACGCCGTTTTCAATGAGCACAAGGCGCGTGGTCGGCATACCCTCGTCATCGATGTTCTCGCTGCCCCATTCGTTTTCCATCGTGCCGTCGTCGATGGCGGTCACGCAGGGCGCGGCGATCGTCTGCCCGAGCTTGCCGGCGAATTCGCTCATGCCCGGCTCCACGCTCGTCGCCTCCAAGGAATGACCGCAGGCCTCGTGGAAGATGACGCCGCCGAAGCCGCCGGCGATCACCACCGGCATTTCGCCCGCGCTGCAGTACGGCGCGTCGAGCATCGTGACGGCCGTTTTGGCGGCCTTTCGGCCCGCCTCTTCGGGGTCTACGCGCGTTTCAAAGAGCTCAAAGCCCATGCGCGCGCCGGGGCTCTCCATGCCGGTCTGGTTTTCCGTGCCGTCGCTGGCGATGGCTGAGCAGGTCAGGCGGGTATAGGTGCGCACGTCGCCGGTATACAGCCCTTCGCTGTTGGCGATGATCACATGCTGCTCGCGTGCAATCAGGCCCGCGGCCACCTGAGAAATGCGCGGCGACACCGCGCGCGCCGCCCTGTCCGCCGCGCGCAGCACCGCAGCGCGCTCGGCCGCAGGCACGCCGAGCACCGGCGTCCTGACCGGGTGCCTGTCGGCAAATCTCGTCTCGGCGAGCATCACGTCGCGCCCGCTGCCCTTCGTGTCGGTCACAGCCGCAGCCGCCCTGTCCGCCGCGCGCAGAAGGCCCGAAAGCGTCACATCGCAGGTATAGACGTAGATAGAGCGCAAGCCGTCATAGACGCGGATGCCCGCGCCAAGCGGCCGGGACGTCGCCGCGTTTTCAATTTTGCCGTCGCGCAGCGACATGCCGAAGTTCCGGCTGTCCTCATAGAAAATTTCCGCAAACGTGCCGCCGAGCTTCAGCGCGCGGGCGAGCACCTGCTGACAAATGGACTCAGAAATCATTCCGTATTCCTCCCGGTTTCTTTCTGCCCTTCAGTATACCCCAGAAAATGGCAAAAGTAAACGTGCTGCGCGATGACCGCCTTGCATTCCCCAGTGCGCTCCTGTATAATATCCGTGACTCAAGGGCGACTCAAATCTGCAACGGAGACTACACATGAACATACTCAAGCAGCAGCTGATGAAAATCGAAATGGTTCGCACGCTGTTTTCCCTGAAGGGGAACGCACGGGCCTGCCTCCTGCCGGAACCGCTGTGGGGCATTCCATATAACCTGCAGGCGCCGTATGCCTCGCTGTACATGGCCGCGCTGGGGCTCTCGCCCGCGCAGATCGGCATGGTCGCCTCGATCAACATCGTCTCTCAGGTCATCTTTGCCGTCCTCTCCGGCGTAATTACGGATAAGCTCGGCCGCCGCTGGACAACGGTTATCTTTGATACGCTCTCCTGGTCCGTACCGGAGTTCATCTGGATGCTCTCTCAGGACTTCCGCTGGTTTGTCGCCGGCGCGCTCTTCAACGGCATCTGGCGCGTCACAGAGACGTCCTGGGATCTGCTGCTGGTGGATGACATGCGCAATGAAGAGATCATGCCCGCATTCTCGCTGACGCAGATGCTCGGCCTCATTTCGGCGTTCATCGCGCCTCTGTCCAAATTCGCCATCGATGCGTTCGGCTTTGTCCCGACCATGCGCGTGCTCTATGGCACGGCCGGCGTCTCCATGACGATCAAGTTCCTGATCGTGCATGCCTTCGCCAAAGAAACGCAGATCGGCCTGCGCCGCATGGAGGCGACAAAGGATAAGAGCATCCTGACGCTGCTTTACGAATGCAAGGATGTCTATCTGAAGCAGGTTCTGAGCCGCCGGATGCTGCTCACCTTCGGCATCCTTGCCAGCTATACGCTCGTCACAACGCTCTCCAACACCTATTGGGCGCTGCTGGTGTGCAGCGATATGGGCATTTCCGAAAGCAACGTCGTCCTGTTCTCCACGCTCAAATCCTTCGTCACCCTGATCTGCACCGTCGCGCTGACCGCGCGCATCGCGCACATGCCCGCGCGTACATCCATTCTCGGCGGCATTGCGCTGTATATCGTTTCCATTCTCCTGCTCCTGCTGGCGCCCGGCGGCGTGCTGCTTGTGCCCTTGCTGATCGCCTCCAGCGTGCTGGAAGCCGCTTCTCTCGCCATCCTCATGCCGACGACGCGCTCCCTCATGCTCATCAACGCCGGGCAGGAGGAACGCGCGCGCGTCTGCGGATTGATCTACGCCACCATCGCCCTGCTGACGGCGGTTTTCCCCGGCCTGATCGGCCAGCTTGCGGAAATTTCCCTGCGTCTGCCATTCTTTGTGTGCATCGCGCTGTTCCTTTTTGCCGGTCTCCTCACGCATATGCTCTCGCGTCTTCCGCAGGACGGGCAGATTCCCTGAGGTGCAGCGCGCATACCGGTTCGCCGTATCTGAGCAAATTCTCTGATTTTCCCTCAACCCCTTGCGGGAATACACAGAATGCGTGTAAAATAGAGGATGGATATGTTCACCCATAAAGGCACGGCTGCGGGGGAGGAATGAGGATGGCTGGCAGGCTCGATCAAATCGAATCCATGCTGCGCGCGCAGTTGGGCAGCGCGCTGCTTGAGCGCTGTCCGGATCTGATCTATGTCATCAATCAGTCCCTTGTGCGCTTCGGGCGCACGGACGCAACGCTCTCCACGCTCTGGCGTCAGGTCGATTCCGCGATCTTCAACGCCGTCTACACTGGCACAGACCGCTCCATGGTCGTCATCACAGACACCGGCGCGCGCATGCGCGTGAAAAGCGACCAGATCCGCGAAATGGCAGACCGGCTGCTCGCGCTTGCGTATCAGTCCCTGCCCGTGAGCGAAAGCCTGCAGGATGCGCTGTATGACTTTGCACGCGAGGGCTCCTTCGCCGCGATGCGCGAGCTCGTGCGCCGCTTCCCGATGGATGATTTTGAGCGCGGCTGCTATGTGCAGGTGCTCACCGAGAACGAACAGACCGAATAAGTTTTCTATAGATTCCGAGGAACAATATGTCTAAAATTATCGCAATCACCAACCAGAAGGGCGGCGTCGGCAAGACGACCACCAGCGTCAACCTGAGCGCATGCGTGGCCAGCGAAGGCTATCGCGTGCTGGTCGTGGACGCCGACCCGCAGGGCAATACATCCAGCGGACTGGGCGTGCGTGTGAAAAGCACCACGCCCACCATTTATGAGGTCATGGCCGGCGAGGTCGCCCTCAAGGACGCGCTGGCCAAAACGCAGGTTCCCTCCCTCTTCGTGCTTCCGGCGGATATCCGCCTGGCCGGCGCGGAGATCGAGCTGGCCGGCATGGACAGGCGCGAGCATGTGCTCGCCGAGGCGCTCGAGCAGGCCAAGGACAGCTTTGATTACGTCTTTATCGACTGCCCGCCGTCCTTGGGGCTGATCACGCTCAACGCGCTCTGCGCAGCAAACGGCGTGCTCATTCCCATCCAGTGCGAATACTATGCCTTGGAGGGCGTTTCCGCGCTGATGGGCACCGTCCAGAAGGTGCAGAAGATCAACAAGCGGCTCAGCATCGAGGGCGTCGTCCTTACGATGCTCGACGCGCGCACAAACCTCGGCCTTCAGGTCGCGCAGGAGGTGCGCAAGGTCTTTAAGGGCAAGGTCTACAACACCGTCGTGCCGCGCAACGTGCGCCTGGGCGAAGCGCCCAGCCACGGCCTGCCGATCCACCTGTACGATCCGCGCTCCCTGGGCAGCCAGAGCTATCAGGCGCTGGCCAAGGAATTTCTGGCGAGATAAGCGGGCGGCGTATCAAAGATTATTTCGCAGGGGCGGATATCCTCCGCCCATACGGATGTGCTGAAAGGATATCATCATGGCTAGAAAAATGGGACTGGGCAGGGGACTGAGCGCCATCCTGCCGGATGTGGAGGAAGTTGTCGATTCCTTCGAGCACAAGCAGGACGCGCTTGTTCCTGCGGGCGCGGTGATCGACCTCCCCTTGGGCGAGATCGACCCCAACCGCAGCCAGCCGCGCAAGAATTTTGACAACGAAGCGCTGACCGCGCTGGCCGATTCCATCCGCCACAGCGGCGTGCTTTCCCCCATCCTCGTCGCCCGCGAGGGCAGCCGCTACACGATCATCGCCGGCGAACGCCGCTGGCGCGCCGCGCGCATCGCCGGCATAGAGACCATCCCAGCGATCGTGCGCGACTGGGACGACATCAGGCGTCAGGAGGCCGCGCTCGTTGAAAACATGCAGCGCGAGGACCTCAACCCCATCGAGGAAGCGCAGGGCGTGTATCTGCTGATGAATGAATGCGCGCTGACGCAGGAAGAGGTCAGCCAGAGGCTGGGCCGCAGCCGCCCGGCGATCGCCAACCTGCTGCGCCTTCTGAATCTGCCCAAGGTCATCCAGCAGGCCGTGATTGACGGCGCAATCTCCGCGGGTCACGCGCGCGTGCTCGCCGGTATCGCGGACAAGAAGCTGCAGGCGCTGCTCTTTTCCAAGGCTGTGCAGCAGGGCTGGTCCGTCCGCCAGCTGGAAGCCGCCGCCAAGCAAGCCTCCGAGGCAAAAAAAGAAAAGCCCCACACCGCGCCGCTCCCGGTGGAATACGCGGAGCTCACCGAGCGCCTGCGCAGCGCAACCGGCCTGAAGGTTTCTCTTTCCGGCACGGAAAACAAGGGCAGAATTGTGCTGGAATACGCCAGCCAGGAGGAGCTCCAGCGGCTTTGGGATCTGCTGGGCGAGTGATTCTCCCCAGTTCAATTCGCACCAATTCGGATATTTCATTTATTTCAGGATATATTTCACTTCTTTCAGCGGGGCAGAATCTGCATTCTGCCCCATTTTTTGCATTTTTGTTTCTGTCCAATGGTCCCGTCTCTTTCATTGGCCGGTGAAAAGAGACAATTGACTGCAAAATCTCCATATGCTATGCTTGAATCACATTCAGAACAAGATGCATACACACCTTACTGCGTCATGCCGGACAAGGATCCGGCGAAAGGAGCACATATGAAGAACACTTCCCTTCAATTCCTCCGCCGCCTCATTCTTCCTCTCGTCCTCGTCATGCTCGTACTCATCATTCTGCCCAACTGCTTTGCCACCGTTCCGGTGGGCTCCACGGGCATCATGCTGACGATGGGCAAGGTTGAAGACACCGCCCTCTCCGAAGGCATGCACTTCAAGCTGCCGTTCGTGCAGCGCATCGTCTCCATGGATAACCGCGTCAAAAAACTGGAGCTGAGTACGGAAGCCTTCTCCAAGGACATCCAGACCGTCTCTGCAACGCTCGCAGTCAACTACCGCCTGCAGACGGAAAAAACCTTTGCCATCTACAAGAGCACCGGCACAGCATATGAAGACAATCTGATTGTACCGGCAACGCACGAGGTCCTCAAATCCGTATGCGCGCAGTACACCGCGGAAGAGCTGATTTCCAAGCGTGCAGAATCTTCCGACATGATGCGCGACGAGCTGGACGCCAAACTCAGCCTGATCGGCATCTCCATCACTGACTTCAACATCATCGACTTTGACTTCTCGGATGAGTTCATCTCTGCAGTTGAAAGCAAGCAGGTTGCCGAGCAGCTCAAAAAGAAGGCCGCAACCGAGAACGAAACTGCAATTGCGCAGGCTGAACGCGAAAAGCAGGTATCCATCAAGCAGTCCGAGGCGGAAGCGGAGCGCGTGCGCATCGCAGCCGAAGCGGAAGCCAACGCTGTGAAGCTCGCGGCAGACGCAGAGGCTTACCGCCTGCAGAAGATCAACGAGCAGCTCTCCGAAAAGACTATCTTCAATACGCTTGCCGAAAACTGGGACGGTAAGCTGCCCGGTGTGCTCGGCACCGGCGCCACCGGCATCCTGAACCTTGACAGCGCAGCCAACGGTATGCCTTAAAACCGGACAACATCATAAAAGGGCTTCCCCATCTTCCGGGGAAGCCCTTTTCAATTCATTTCATTACGGCTGCTTGCCGATATAGGCAGCGATGCCGCCGTCAACATACAGGATGTGACCGTTGACGAAATTGGAAGCATCGGAGGAGAGGAATACCGCCGGTCCGCCCAGATCGTCCGCCTCGCCCCAGCGCTCCGCCGGGGTGCGGCCGATGATGAACTTATCGAACGGATGACGCTCGCCGTCCGGCTGGATCTCGCGCAGCGGCGCGGTCTGCGGGGTTGCGATGTAGCCCGGGCCGATGCCGTTGCACTGGATGTTGTACTTGCCGTACTCGGAGGCGATGTTGCGGGTCAGCATCTTCAGGCCGCCCTTCGCAGCGGCATAGGCGGAGACGGTCTCGCGGCCGAACTCGGACATCATGGAGCAGATGTTGATGATCTTGCCGTGGCCCTTCTTGATCATGGACGGGATGACCGCCTTGGAGCAGATGAACGGCGCGTTCAGGTCGACGTCGATGACCATGCGGAAATCAGCAGCCGCCATCTCGTGCATCGGGATGCGCTTGATGATGCCGGCGTTGTTGACCAGAATGTCGATCACGCCGACTTCCTCTTCGATCTTCTTGACCATGGCCTGCACGCCTTCTTCATCGCAGACGTTGCAGACGTAGCCGTGGGCCTTGATGCCCTCGGCCTCATAGTTGGCCAGGCCCTTATCGACGAACTCCTGCTTGAGATCGTTGAAGCAGATGGTCGCGCCGGCGGCAGAGAGCGCCTTGGCGATAGCGAAGCCGATGCCGTAGGAAGCGCCGGTGACCAGAGCAACCTTGCCGGTCAGGTCAAAATTCTGAGCGAAATTGTTCATAGGAAAAACCTCCATTTATCATTCAATACGTTAAGAAAGCAATCCAATATGCTTTTACCGGGCAGTTTTCAAGGGCCTTCCGCCCGCAGAAAACGTCTTGGAAGCAAGGCGAAGCGTAGTGGCCGCGGCCACCGGCCGCTTACAGCAGCTCCAGCGGGCTGAGGTTGTCCATATCGTCGAATTCCTGATTCTCGCCGCACATGCCCCAGATAAAGGTGTAGTTGCTGGTGCCGACGCCGGTATGGATGGACCAGGACGGAGAGATGACCGCCTGCTCGTTGTGCAGGATCACGTGACGGGTCTCCTTCGGTTCGCCCATCATATGGAAGATGACGTTCTCGTCCTTGACGTCGAAATAGAAGTAGACCTCCATGCGGCGCTCGTGGGTGTGGCAGGGCATGGAATTCCAGTTGCTGCCCGGGGCGAGCTGGGTCATGCCCATGCACAGCTGGCAGCTCTGCATGACAGCCGGATGGAAATACTGGTTGATGACGCGCTTGTTGCAGGTCTCGGCGCTGCCCAGCGGGCGCTTGTTGGCCTTGTCGATATCCACCAGCACGTTCGGATAGGTCTTGTGCGCCGGGCAGGTATTGACGTAGTACTTCGCCGGGTTCGCGGGATCGATGCTCTCCATCTTGATCTCCTTCGCGCCCATGCCCACGTACAGGCCGTCATACTGCTTGAGGTCGTACACAACGCCGTCGACGGTAATTTTGCCCTTGCCGCCGATGTTGATGACGCCCATCTCGCGGCGCTCAAGGAACGTATCCGAGCACAGCTCCTTGCAGCCGACCAGCTCAACCGCGGCATTCACCGGCATGACGCCGCCCGCGATGATGCGGTCAAAGTGGGAATAGGTAAACACAGCCTCGTCCGCCTCGAAGATGGTCTCAATGACATACTCGCTGCGCAGGCGTTCGGTCGTATAGTGCTTCGCGTCCAGCGCCGCAGAAGGCTGGCGAACCGTCAGTTTCATGGGAAAAACCTCCTTGTTAATCTTCATGGATCACTATCAAATAACCCAGCATATACCCTTACATGCCCGATTGATCTGTCATCGGCGCAAAATAGTCGGCATACTTCGTAAAGACCAGGCCGCCCAGACGGCGGATGCCGCCGTACAGATGGCGGCGCATCAATTCCTCAATGCCGTCAATGCAGCGCGTATCGATCAGGCGGAGCATCTCCTCATGATCGGCAAGCACATCGGGGATGTTTCCGCCCTCGATGATATCCAGCGTACAGAAGCGCGTATAGCTCGATTGCGGTCCGCTCATGCGCTCCCAGAGGAAGAGGTTGTTCGTCGCGCGGAACCAGATTTCATGCATGGCCAGATCCGTATGCAGGAAGCTGTCCACATCGAAACGCTCCGGATCAGCGAAGTAGGTCTGACCGATGGTCTGCAGCCGGTTAAAGGCAAAGCGCACGCGTTCAGCATCCACCGGGGTGCAGGAAAGGATAAAATCCCGCAGAACCATGCTCTCTACCGCGACACGCTGATAGATGAGCTGATTGACAATATCATAATCAAGCCGCGTGACAATGCTGCCCTTGCGCGGGAGAATCTGAACAAGACCGTTCTCCTGCAGGCGCTGAAGCACGCTGCGCACAGGCGTGCGCGAAATCGAAAAGCGTTCGCACAGATAATGCTCGCTGAGCAGATCGCCAGGTTTATGATCAAAGCGGAGGATCTCGTCAGAAAGCGTCTGATAAATCTGATCGTGATCACAGATTGTCTGAACAGTCATACATCGTTCATCCTTAAAAATGATATTTATATTATAATCCTGCGGATAGTGGGGTGTCAATACGGAATCCTTACATTCTTGGCCAGAAAAGCCCATCTTGTATACAAGATGAATAAGGGCATAACAACCGAGGAGTGATCGGCATTCACAGCCATTCTGTTCAAAACAGGACCGAATATCTCGGACAGTTTAGTTATATGGCGGATGAAAAAGCAAAAAATATATAAAGAGATATTGCAATTGCCCTGATGCTGTGATAGTATATGTATACAAGATAGGCGCGGATTGGATGCGCCGTCATATGAATCAGAGGAGGTACCCCAAAATGAAGAAGCTTCTTGCTCTCGTCATCGCTGCCATCGTGCTGATGGGTTGCGCCAGCGCCTTCGCCGAGGATCCGTACAAGGATCTGGGCAACTACACCATGACCGTCGGCCATGCTCAGCCGGAAAGCAACCCGCGCTACATCTCCATGGAGAAGTTCGCTGCGGACGTCGCCGAGAAGACCAACGGCCACGTGACCGTTGACGTCTTTGGCAACGGCCAGCTCGGCACCGAGAAGGAAATGCTCGAGCAGGTCGTCGCGGGCGTGACCCAGGGCATGCGCGGCGGTCAGTATGACTTCAGCCCGCGTCTGCTGATGTTCACCCTGCCGTTCCTGGCCAACAACCGCGCCGAGGTCACCGCTCTGCTGCAGAGCGACCTGGCC
>JAFXCE010000096.1 GCA_017521565.1 Clostridia bacterium
AGTGCGCAGACCGGCGCGCTGCTGCCGGGAGCCGCCTTTGAGCTTCTAAGCAGCTCCGGCAGCGTCGTGCAGACGCAGACAACCGGGGCAAATGGTACGGCGACGTTCAGCAACCTGACGCCGGGTACTTACAGCGTCCGCGAAAAGACAGCGCCGCAGGGCTATCTGCTTTCGGCGACGAGTTCGCAAAGCGTCACGGTGACGGCGGGCGTCAATGCACAGATGAGCTTCTCCAATGAAGTCAGCAAGTCGAAAATCCGGATCATCAAAACGGATTCGCTGACCGGCGATGCGCTGGCTGGTGCTGAGTTCACGATCACGCGCCTGTCTGCGCCGTCTGGCGGTTCGGGCGTTGGGAGCGTAGCGGCAGTCCTGACGACGGGCGTTGATGGCACGGCGGAAACCGGCTGGCTTGAATGGGGCAGATACAGGATTGAAGAAACCGGTGTGCCTGAACATTATGAGGACAGCGGCTTTGTTACGGAGATCGATGCGTATGAAAACGGCAGAACGTATGAGTTCAGCGTGGAGAATACGCCGGTCTGCGGTTATATTCAGCTGACCAAGACGGATGCCAAGCGCGGCATCCCGCTCAGCGGCGTCCAGTTCGATATCTATCACAATGACGCCTACGGTTCGGGGCTTGCCGGCAGCATGACGACGGATGCAGACGGAATTGCGCATTCAGGGCCGTTGAGAAAGGGAACGTATCTGGTTAAGGAGCATGCAAATCCTGAAGGCTATACCGGTGAGCTGACAACGCTTGACGCAGTGGTGAAGCCGGATGAAACGACAGCGCTTGAAGCTGAGAACCAGCCGATTCAGGGAAAGATTCGGATTGTCAAAACGGATGCGCTGACCGGTGAAGCACTTGCAGGCGCAGAGTTCACGATCACGCGCATCGAAGCCTCTCCTGCTGCGAACGGCGCTGGTGTTGGCGAAACGACAACCATCACGACGGACGAAAGCGGCATCGCTGAAACCGGATGGCTTGATTATGGCACATATCGCATTACGGAAACCGTTGTCCCGGAGCATTTCGTGGACAGCGGTTTTTCTGTTGAGGCAGACGTTCATGAGGATCAGCAGACCTATACCGTAGATGTTCAGAATGAACCGACGAAGGGATACATCCAGATCGTCAAGACGGACAGCCTCGATCAGATGCCGATTGAGGGTGTGCAGTTTGATATCTACTACAACGACGAGTACGGCGAAGGGCTTGCAGCGACCATGACGACCAATGCAGACGGCGTAGCGGTTTCGCAGCCGCTTCGCAAGGGCAGGTACATCGTGCGTGAACGCGACAATCCTACCGGCTATGTGTCTGATCTGGTCGAGCTGAACGCTTCGGTCAAGTCGGATGAAACGACGTATCTGAGCGCAGAGAATGAATCGATTCAGGGACAGATTCGCATCGTCAAAACGGACGAGCTGACGGGCGAAGCGCTTGCGGGCGCGGAGTTCACGATCACCAGAATCAGCGGCCTGCCGTCTCATAAGGGCGTAGGCAATGGAGATGTGGTTGTGGTGCTGACCACGGACAGTGCTGGTATCGCAGTATCCCCGCTGCTGACGTGGGGCGTTTACCGGGTCGAAGAGACGAAGGTGCCGGAGCATTTCGTGGACAACAGCTTCTCCGCAGAAGTCGTTATTGATGTGGAGAACATGCAGACTTATGAGGTTGCGGCGGAGAACGAGCCGACGAAGGGATACATCCGAATCACCAAAACGGACAGGGTAAACGGCAATCCGATTGCCGGTGTTCGTTTCGACGTCTACTACAACGATCAGTACGGTGAAGGTCTGGCGACGAGCATGGTGACGGATGAAAACGGCGTCGCAGTATCTGAGCCGATCCGCAAAGGACGATACATCGTCAAGGAAAGCGGCGCAACGACCGGCTATCATTTTGAAGAGATCACGCTGGATGCTACGGTCAGATCGGATGAAACGACGGAGCTTGCGGCAACCAACATGCCTGTGCTGGTCAAACTGAGGATTTATAAGCGGGACGCCGGGGAGATGGATCCCAAGAGCATCGGCCTGAAGGTTCGCGGCGACGGTATCCTGACCGGAACGGAGTTTCAGGTGCTTGCTGCCGAGGACATCGTGGATCGGCAGGGAAATGTGGTGCATCCCGCAGGCAGCATCGTCGTGGATTCCATCGTGACCGAAGGCGATGATGCAGCAGCCCTTACCGATAACCTCTGGCCCGGTTTGTATGAGATCGTGGAAGTGACGCCGCCTGAAGGTTATCATCTTAACAGAGAGCCGATCATCGTGGACGCGAGAAGCGCTGCGCAGCAGTCTGAGGAAGCGGTCATCATCTACGAAGGGACGAAATCCAATGAGATCATGACCGGCGCGCAGGCTATCGTGAAAATCCTTGGCAGCGGCGATCATAACCCCGATCCGGATCGTGTGGAGATTCCCGAACCCGGCGCGGAGTTTGAGGTCTATCTCAAGCGCGCAGGATCGTATGAGAACGCGAGAGACATCGAGCGCGATTATCTGGTGACGGATGAAAACGGCTATGCCAGAACCAAGGAGCTTCCGTATGGCGTATATGTGCTCAGGCAGACGGTCGGCAAGGACGGCTATGAGCTCAAGAGCGCCATCGAGTTCAAGATCGACGGTACGGAAGATCTCATTCATCCGCCGATCATGACGCTCAGTGACAGGCCGATCCTGTATCGCCTGCGCCTGATCAAGACAGATGCCAAGACCGGCAAGGTGATTACGCTGCCCGGAGCATCCTTTAAGCTGAAGGACGCAGAGGGCAACTACGTTACACAGACGGTTTACTATCCGACAGAGAGGGAAATCGACACCTTCACTACGGATGATTCCGGTGCGGTGACGCTGCCGGAGACGGTTGGCTGGGGACTTTACTTCATCGAGGAAGTTAAAGCTCCGCAGGGCTATCTGACCAGGGATCAGGAGCTGGCTGTTTTCGTGGGCAGAGATGGCGATACGCCGGACGGCGTGTATGAACTGGATATCGAGATTCCCAATGATCCGGTCAGCGGCAGGATTGTGCTGCACAAGAAAGGACTTCAGATGACCGGCGTCAGCACAGAAAGCGATGCGTATGGCCATGAAGTCCATGCGCCGGTTTTTGAAGAACGATATCTGGCAGGCGCGGTCTTTGAAGTGCGCGCTGCGGAGGATATCGTCGGCGGCGACGGAACGATCTGGTATCAGAAGGACGAGCTGGTGGACACGATCACCACGACGGAAGAAGGCGGCGACACATCCAGGGAGCTGCCGCTGGGCAGATATGTTCTGATCGAAACGCAGATGCCGGATGGCTATGTCGGATTTGCTGAGCATTATGAGGTCGATCTGGCCTATGCAGATGAGCATACGGCGGTGGTAGAGATCAGCACGGAGATTCACAATGCCTATCTGCCTGCTCAGATTAGTCTTACGAAGGTAAAGGAGATCACGCAGACGGCAAAGCAGGATGATCTGGTCAAGCAGGAAATCGTGGTCGTACCCGGTGAAGGATTTGTGTTCGGCCTGTATGTGAGAAGCGACATCCCGTACAGCGGCGGCACGCTC
>JAFXCE010000097.1 GCA_017521565.1 Clostridia bacterium
CAGGAACCACATCGGCATGTACTTGAGCAGCACGAAGTAGATGACAACCGGAATCACCATCAGGTAGATGTAGCGGTTGCTCCACAGATTCTGCTTCACGCGAGAACGAACCCGCTTGGAATTGAAAATGGTCTGCTTCGGTTTCCTGCTCGTCGTATTCACATTCACGGACATCACTCCAATCTCCAGGTTCATTCAGACAAGGACGACCATATCTTCTATGATACGGTTACTTACGCGAAAGACGATCAGTAGTAGCGCTTTTCATACCCCTTGCTGCCGCCAAGCGGGCAGGACAGCACGGAGAAATGCGCCTTCACACGAAGGCCGGCGCGCATGTAGATCTTCTGCGCATGGTTGTCAAGGCCCGTAAAGAGCGAGCAGAACTTCGCCCCCTCGTCCACGAACTCCCGCATCAGCAGGTTGAACAGCACGGAACCGATGCCCTTCCCGCCGTACTCGGGGTCAGAGCAGATGCCGGTAAACCAGCCGCGGCCGCTCTTCTGCAGATCCACAGGGCCGGTAAAGCCGATGATCTTGTCATCCTTGGTCGCGGTCAGAATCGGGCGCGGACCGGCGGGCTTGACGCCGTCCGGCCAAAGCTCGGGGTCATCGTTGGGCTGACCGCTGTGCCAGGCGGCGATTTCGCGCTTTAAGACGTTGCGCCAGTATTCGCTGCCAACGCGGTCGCACATGCCGTTAAAATCCTCGCCGAGGCCGATTTCCCAGCGGCCGACGCGGATGCCCTCCGCCGCCAGCTTTTCGATCATGCCGTCAAGCTTTTCATCCCACACATAGTTGCTCAGATCCAGATAGAGCGAAATCTCATGATAATCGTCATGGAAGCCACGCTTCATCAGGAACGGATAGCCCATGCCGTTTTCATCGACGCCCGGCGCGTTGTTGTGGTCATGGCCGTTTGCGCCCGGAATGAGCCATGCAAGGTGAACCGGATTATCGCCGCTGACGACGAGCGACTTTTTGCCAATGCTCTCGCCCAGCGCTTTTACCTCATCCAGCAACGCCTGACCGACGCCCTGCCCGCGGCAGCCCTCCGCCACCAGCAGCATCGTCAGATACAGCGGCGTGTTCTCCTCCGTCTCGCCGGGGAGAAAACTGGTCTTTGCAGATGCATGGATGAAGCCGCCCAGCCTCCCGCTATCATCGCGAGCGGTAAAACCCCAGCGCTTATCACCGAAGAAGCGATTCAGGAAATCATCCTCTTCGATCGGCTTGTAGAGCACCTCTCCCTTTTCAGAGAGTGTTTTCAGCAGTTCAAGCGCCTCCTGTGCGTCAGAAGGGACGAGCGGTGCAAGCTTCCAGTTCATCTTCAACCCTCCTCAGTCGTACAAGCGATACTTCGCACTATCTTTCTTAAAGGCCTCAACCCCCGGCTTGTGGGCGGCAATCAGCTCCTGCGTCGCCTTTTTGCCGAGGCGGTAATCGTCGGTACCCAGCAGCTTGTCAAGGAAGTAGGAATTGACCGTCTCTCCCTCGACCTCGATGCCGTAATAGAGGAATTCAAACTTGTCCCCCGCCAGCGCACGCACCTCGTCCAGCAGCACGAGGCCCGCTTCAAACATATTTACGGCCTCAACATCCGTCACATGCACCTGCACGCCGTGACACATGGCGCCCTGATGCTTGCTGAACGTCGGGCAGAAGGAAGTCGGCCTGAAATGCACGCCCGGCAGCTTGTGCGCATTGGCGCGCTCGGCGAGCTTGGGACCGTCAAGGAACGGCGCGCCGATCACCTGGAAGGGCTGCGTTGTACCGCGGCCTTCGCTCACATTGGTGCCCTCAAAGACGCATGTGCCAATGTACGCCGTAGCGGCGTCCAGCGTCGCACAGTTCGGGGAAGGCGCAACCCACGGCAAATCCGTTTCATCAAGGCGCATGCTGCGCTTCCAGCCCTCCACCGGGACGACGGTCAGTTCCACGCGGTCGAGCCCCAGGAAGTCCTTTACGTACAGCGCCATCTCGCCGATCGTCAGGCCATGCTGCGTCGGGATTTCGTAATCACCTACAAAAGAGGCGAAGCGGCGGTCATGGATCGTGCCGCAGGTCTTCACGCCGCCAAGCGGGTTGATGCGGTCCAGCACAATCATCGCCTTCCCGGCGCGGTTGCACGCCTCCAGCGCGTAAGCCATGGAGTACATATACGTATAGAAGCGCGCGCCAACGTCCTGAATGTCAAACACCAGTACGTCAAAGGCGTCGAGCATTTCTTCATTAAAATGGCTGTTCTTGCCATATGCGCTGTAAACCATGACGCCGGTCGCTTCATCCACGCAGTTTTCAACGTGTTCGCCTGCCTGGATGTCTCCGCGGATGCCGTGTTCAACGGCGTACAGTGCCGTCAGGTTGAAGCGCTTGGCGATCACATCGATGGAGCTGTTGATGTTATGGTCGATGCCGGTGGGGTTGGTCATGAGTCCGACGCGTTTCCCCTCCAGCAGATGCGCAACGGTATCAATGCGGTCTATGCCGCTCAGAACATGAGCCTTCATGATGCATACCCCTCTTTCAATCCATGATCACGTTTGAATGATTCTTACTCCTGGGACTGGTAGCCGATCACCAATTGTATAGCCTGATTATAGTCGCCAAACTCCGCGCCAAACAGGTTGATGCCGGAGTGGTTATTGGGATCGCTGGGAACGTTCAGAATCACATTGATGCGCGATGCGCTGGACAGCTTCAGATCCTGCAGCCTGACGTCCGATACTTTCTCATCCTGCAGATAGGTACCATTCTTCGTCACGCGCCATTTCTGCAGTTCGCCATGCTGTGTGGCTACATCAGGCCACCAAGAGGGATTGAGCTTGCCCCTGTGCCCTCCCTTATCACAGGAGCATACGCTGCTGCCCAGTTGACAGCCGTTGACATAGATATTAATTCTGCTCTGCCATACAGGAGCTTCGAGTGAAGCGGCATTGCACGCCTCAAAGGAGAGCTCCAGATATTCCGGCTCTATACTCTCATTCAGAAGCGGCGCAAAGCTATAACATAGCGATCCACTCTTCAGCCACAACACCTGAGCATCCAGTCGTTCAGGAAGATAAAAGCAACTGGGCCTGTTATACACGCCGATCGGCCCCAGCCGGGACGCAAGACCGCATGGCTCATTGATGGATTCTGCCTGACTGTACGCGCCGATGGGCATAGACTGCGTAAATTGCTTCGTGTGATGCGGCGGATCCTTGCACAGATGAAAGAGGATACTCTCTCTTTTGTAGTTGCACATTTTCATTGTGCCATGAATGCTGGATACCCGCTCACAGATAATAAGATTTGCTTCCTCAAGAATACCGATATGGACAGATGCCGATGAGAGAGGGATTCCAAGTTCTTGAGCGATCTCATTCACGCTCATCACTTTCTTTTCACCCAGCAATCTCAGAATCTCAAGCCGCTTGGGAACAGATAACGCACGCGCTACCCGACTGACAACGTCCATATCTGACAAATCCAGTGTCAGCCTTTCCGGATCACCAGTCAAAACCGACATGCGCTTTCCCCCTCACCGACAACGATATCTTGATCGATCGAAAACAACACTTTATTTTGCCTTCCATCCAATAGATACTAAAATGGAGAATCTCATAGTATCAACCAACTCAGAGTCCAACCTTCACATCCAATCTTATGTATTTAGAATACAGCTTTTCGGAAGTCAAGTCAAATATTTCCCTTCCATATTAGCTAAATATCACCATTATTCTTTGTGTAATTCATATGTTTTGTCGTTCAGGAAAGTTTTGGTTCAAGATTGTTGAAGCAGTCGTCATCTTTTTCCCAAAAACAAAAAGACGAAGAACCAAACTTGGTCTTCGCCTTGGGATATTGGATGGTAGGTATATTACTTGTTTCACGATGCTCTCTTTTCTCCAATCTGAAGAATCTTCGGCCTCTCTTCAACAGAACCGTAGGTAACAACTTCCGGATACATCTCCAAGAACCAGCGCTTGATAGCCGGATAACGACGGGAGCGGCTATGACACTCGGACAGCAGAAGCAGTTCTTCATATTCTGCCAGATTCTTACGGATATCTTCCGCACTACCGTGTGTCAGAATGTAATCCTCCATGTATTCATAGGTCAGACCCTTGTAGCTTTCCTTCTTGGGATTCGTCCTAATCTGACGCCTGATAACCGTGTAGGTCGGATAGTCCTGACGTACCTGCTGGAGATGCGCATATTCTTCACTGCGGGTATTCTCAGAGCGCTTTGCAAACGTGCGGTCCATGACGATGGTGCGGTTCTCATGATTCAGCTTGAGCGTATTCTTCATAATTCATATCCTCCTATTCAATCTCTCACTAAGTTACGCAATCAGGGCCATCAGCTTTTCACGACGGGCTTTCTTCGCAGCCTCCAGCCTCGCCAGCTTTTCCGCTTCCTTCTTCATACGGATATTACCGACTACCTGCTCACGCTTCTCATGGAACTCACGAACTGCCGGATACTGCTCAAGGAACCAGTTGCGAATCGTAAGATAGGATTCAGACTCCGCATCCATCGCCAGAGACAAATCATCTTCTGCTCGGAGCATCTTGAATTCAGCCATGATGCTCTGCTTTTCATCGTCGTGCTTCATAATGTAGAGTTCCATGTACTCGTAGTTCAGGCCCTTGAAAGCATCACCCGTGCCACTCTTCTTGGTCTTAGCAACGACCGGCTTATAACCGGGATAATCGCGGCGGACTTCCTGAAGCGCCCTGTACGCTTCTGAACCATACTTGCAGGACTCGGTGTAGAACTTCTTGGTCATTTCGATGGTGTTGTTCTTGTGGTTAATCTGGATGGTAGTCATAATGCTTTCCTCTTTCTTTCCGGGGTCTTGCCCCTGTCTTTTTTGTTTGAAGGTGTTGTTCCCTTCGCTGTGATCACAGTATACAACAGCACGTTGATTAATCAGTCACTTTAATGGTACATGTTTTTATAATCTTCCTTTTTCTTTTCGACAAGTAAGGGAGATGAATGCCCCTTCCATAACCGTTCCACAAAAAGATGATTCAAAGATGTTCAAAAGTTGCGTCAACCTCGTTTCGCAGATGCGTCAGAGATGATTCAAAGATGATTGAATGTTGATTCCCATTTATAGGCACAAAAAAAGGAGAGTCTTTTCAGACTCTCCTTAACTGTGCAATTACCATATCCACTGCCCACTCAGGAGCGAAGCTTCTATAGGAAAATTTCGTGGGCAAAACACCAATGAAACATTACGTGGGCAAAATGTGGTCAAAACTCAGTTTTTGCACAATTTCTCCAATCGTATTGTCCGACCGCTTTCGACCTTAGTCTCAAGAAATCAAGCAATACTTAGAAAAATCACTTCGCCAGCGCCTGGGAAACCGCAACGGCAACGGCGACGGTCATGCCGACCATCGGGTTGTTGCCAGCGCCCAGGAAGCCCATCATCTCGACGTGAGCCGGGACGGAAGAGCTGCCCGCGAACTGAGCGTCGCCATGCATACGGCCCATGGTGTCGGTCAGGCCATAGGAGGCCGGGCCAGCCGCCATGTTGTCCGGGTGCAGGGTACGGCCAGTGCCGCCGCCGGAAGCAACGGAGAAATACTTCTTGCCAGCCTCGATGCGCTCCTTCTTGTAGGTGCCGGCAACCGGATGCTGGAAGCGGGTCGGGTTGGTGGAGTTGCCGGTGATGGAAACATCGGCATTCTCGTGCCACATGATGGCCACACCCTCGCGGACGTCGTCAGCGCCGTAGCAGTTGACCTTCGCGCGGTCGCCGTTGGAATACGGGGTGCGGTTCACGATGGTAAGCGCATGGTCTTCCTTGACGTCGGCGGAGAGGTAATCATACTTGGTCTCCACGTAGGTGAAGCCGTTGATGCGGGAGATGATCATCGCAGCATCCTTGCCCAGGCCGCAAAGGATAACGCGCAGCGGGTTCTTACGAACCTTGTTGGCGTTCAGAGCGATCTTGATGGCACCCTCAGCAGCGGCGAAGGACTCGTGGCCAGCCAGGAACGCGAAGCACTCAGTCTTCTCGTCCAGCAGCATAGCGCCGAGGTTGCCGTGGCCATAACCAACCTGACGCTGGTCAGCAACGGAACCCGGGATGCAGAACGCCTGCAGGGCCTCACCGATGTACTCGGCGGCTTTAGCGGCGGTCTCGGCGTTCTTCTTCATCGCGATCGCGGCGCCCAGTTCATAGGCCCACTTCACGTTCTCAAAGCAGATCGGCTGGGTGCTCTCAACGATGTTGTAAGCGTCCACGCCCATGGAATTGGTGTAGGCCTTGACCTCGTCAAAGTCCTTGAAGCCGTACTTCTCCAGAACCGGCTGGAGCTGGGGCATACGACCTTCATAGTTTTCAAACAGAGCCATTTTCCGTACGCCTCCTTTATTACTCGTTACGCGGATCGATCCACTTCACGGCGCCGTCCTCAGCCTTGAAGCGGCCGTAGGTGCCAATGTTCTTCTCGTACGCCTCGTTCGGGGACATGCCCTTCTTGATGGCGTCCATCATCTTGCCCAGGGACAGGAACTGATAGCCGCAAACCTGATCGTCCTTGTCAAGCGCCATCTTGAGAACGTAGCCCTCGGTCATCTCGAGGTAACGGGTGCCCTTCGCCTTGGTGCCGTACATGGTGCCGACCATGGAGCGCAGGCCCTTGCCCAGATCCTCCAGACCAGCGCCGATGCGCAGACCGTCGTCAGAGAAAGCAGACTGGGTACGGCCATAGACGATCTGCAGGAACAGCTCGCGCATGGCGGTGTTGATCGCGTCGCACACGAGGTCGGTGTTCAGCGCTTCGAGGATGGTCTTGCCCGGCAGAATCTCGGAAGCCATCGCGGCGGAATGGGTCATGCCGGAGCAGCCGATGGTCTCAACCAGGGCCTCTTCGATGACGCCGTTCTTCACGTTCAGAGACAGCTTGCAGGTGCCCTGCTGCGGAGCGCACCAGCCGATGCCATGGGTGTAACCAGAGATGTCGGTAATCTGCTTCGCCTGAACCCACTTACCCTCTTCCGGGATCGGGGCCGGGCCATGATTCGGGCCCTTGGCAACGCAGATCATTTCTTCCACTTCGCGGGAATACTGCATATTGTTTGTCCTCCTTATCCTAAATGAATGGAATGGAAAATTGTTGAGTATATGCAACCATCTCATTATACCACATACCCGCTGCAAAAAGGAACACCTTTACACTATTTTTTCACAAGTCAGCTAATTTCAGACAAGAATTCTCAGCATTCGTCAAATCTCAGACTTGGCGATTCTCGTTCGTCTTCATTCTGTCTGACAAGATATGCCTTTTTCCTTTGCCCACTGGGCGGCGTAGCTTCCTTCCGGCGCAAGAATGACGACATTTTCGCAGCCCTCGAATGCATCCTCTGCAATGCTTTGCACCCCGCTGCCGAGGCTGATCCGCACGAGGATATCACAATCGGCAAAGGCACGTTTTCCAATCGTCTTGAGCCCTTGTGGGCATTCGACGCAGGCCACCCTCGAACCCGCAAACGCCTCCTCTGCGATCTCCGTCAGGCTCTCCGGCAGCACCGTGATCCCCTGATATACAAGAACCTCGCACTGTGCGCTGACCTCGCCGCAGCTGGCGGTAATAACTGCTGTGCCATCTCCGACCGCCTTGATCACGCCGCCTGTGCATGTCACAACACTCTGGTTGGAGGAGTGCCAGGTCAGCTCTGCACTTTCTGCATTCGCAGGAAGAACGTCCGCTTCCAGTTCCACCATGTCGCCGACGGCCAGCATCAGCGCCTCCTCGGAAAGCACCACACGTTCAGCCGCCACCTTCCCCTGCTTCACATCGATGATGATCGAGCCTCCATCAAATGTGGTTGTGGTACCCCTGATCACGGCAGTGCCCTCAAACAATGCCGTCACATATCCGTTTTCATCCACAGAAACAATATGCGGCGCGGAAGACGACCACTCCACCGTGCTATCCTTTGCATTGTCGAATTCCAGCGTGTATTTCAGCTTTGTACGCTTGCCAATCTCCAACTCAGTATAGCCCTGATCAAGCAGAAGCCAGACATGCCCTTCGACTAAATCAAGATCCGGTCTGAATTCGATGCCATGCTTTTTCGCCCATTCATGCGCAGGCGACCCATAGACGCCGGAAACAGCTACAAGCGGCTCCAGATCAAACGCATCATCGGCAAACTGCGTATCGGGGCCGATGGTCAGGTACATCTTCTCAACACCCGCATACGCCCTTGAGCCAATATACAGCGCAGACTTCGGCACGCCCGACAAGAGCCTCTTGCAGTTTTCAAATGCGGAATCCCCAATCGTCTTCAGTGCGTCAGCTTCCACTAGAACATACAGCTCATCGCAGTCCTTGAACGCGCCTTCCTCAAGATGCTCTACAGAAGGCATGGTGATATAGGTAACCGTATCATGGTTATAAAAGGCATACGGGCCAATGGTCTTGACCGTATCCGGCAGCGTAATGGAGGTTTCTTTTTTCGCCTTCGGATAATACACCAGCGTACTCAGATCGCTGTTGTAAAGCGCATTATCCCTGCCCGACGCAAAGTGCTCGCTGCCTTCCTCAACATTAAACACCTTCAGCGCATCGCAGCCTTCAAATGCACTGAGGTCAATATCTTCAAGCGTTGCAGGGAGATACAAATAATCAAGCGCTGAATCCGCAAATGCGCGCTTTTTAATCTGCTTGATCGGACGGCCGATCAGGATCGCATTGTAATCGAAATCGTGCCAGAGCAGGCTGGTGCAGCCCTCAAACAGTCCTTCCTCAACCACAGTCAGAGTCTTCGGCAACGTCGCGACCATCAGATTCTTACAATCCTTAAAGGCATACGGCCCGATCTCCGAAACCGAATCCGGGAAGCGGACATGCGTCATCGTCGCCCCGCTGAACGCATATTCACCAACGGCCAGCACAGGCGCCCCATCAATGCTCGCCGGAACGACGATGTTCGTTTCGCTGCCCACATACTTGGTGATCTTCACGCCATCCCCATATACCACGCATTCATAGGGAACGGACGTGCTGCTCATCTCCCATGCGGCATACAGCGTCAGATCCATGGGCGGCGTACCCATCCACGTTTCGTATTTCCGCGTCAGTTCAGCGTCGATATACCAACCCTTCAGCTTATGATTGTATCGGATCACCTGCGGCAGCTCAATCGCATCCGTTGCATAGAACTCCCGTGACGCGACCGGCGTGCCGCCGTTCGTCTCAAACGACAACGTGCGCGTGCGCATTTCAAACTTGCAGCCATACTGCTCGGCAAATGCCTGCGCAGCGCTATTCTTATCGCCCACGAGCGTGAGGCCCTCCAGCGTGTCAAAGGCGTCCGGCGCAATCGCCGTCACCATTAGCTCCTCGCTGCCCGAGGGCACCTTGACATACAGGCTGTCGCCGAGGTATTTCGTAATCGTCGCTTCCCCATCCTCAATCGCATACTCAAAAGCAGGCTGCCAGTCCGCTTCAAGCGTCAGATCGCGTTTGGGCATGACGTCCGATGCAAAGTCCCAATACCTGCCGCCGTCGCCGTCATCCTGCCATCCAAGGAAAATGTCAGCTTCCCGCTCTCCCTCTTCGTGCCGGGGAATGGCCTCGCCCACGCGGCAGAGCAGCTCCTTGACGATTTCTCCATCGCTGATGTATTTCAGCGTGTACTGGTTATACAGGAATCCCATGGTCCCTGCAAACGCAGCCAGCTTCTGCGCGCCGGCAGGGCCGTCCATGTGGATATCCTCCACGCCTTCAAATGCTCGCTCGTCGATATCCGCATCTGCGCCGAACGTCAGTACATTCAGCATACCAGCATTCAGGAACGCATACGGGCCGACCGCAGTCGCAGCGGCGGGAACCACGAATTCCGCACCGGGCTTCGCCTGCGGATAGCAGATCAGCGTGCCATCCTTTGTATAGAGCACGCCGTCCTCCGCGTAATACGCCGGATTTCCGGCGTCAACCTCAATCTCCATCAGGTCTTCGGCATGGATGAACGCTTTTTCATCGATCGCGGTAATTCCAGCAGGGATGCTCAGTTTTTTCACGCCAGCAGGAACACAGTTTTCTCCAAGGCCGACAATCGTCTTGCCCGCCATCACGGCCGGGATCACAATCTCCTCCTGCGGGACCACGATCTCGCCCATGACCGCATTGCTGCCGCTTATCGTCAGCCCTGCCGTCACGACATACTTCCAGCCCGCATAGAGCGTCATCTCCGTATCGGTTGTTACAACATCCTGTCCAAACCGCCACGGCTTGGTGCATGCGCTGTCCCGATACCAGCCCGTGAACTGATAACCATCCCTCGTCGGGGTAAACGGCTCGCGAACCTTCTTTCCCGGGGCGACATATTCGTCGAGCATTCGCATGCCGTTGTTCAGGCTGAAACGCACCCGGCATGCTTTTGCCCAGCCCGCGTAGAGCGTCAGGGCCTTTGAGGGCATTTTGTTCGCCGAAAAATCCCATTTCTTCGCCAGCGCCTCATCCTGATACCAACCGGAAAACGTATATCCCTCGCGAACAGGCTTCACCGGCTGCTTGATCGTCTTTCCCGCCACCGCGTCGGTCACCGTATCCTCACGCTCATCGCCATAGACATATGTGAGGGTCTGGCGGCCGCTGATCCCGTTGACCGCCACGCCCGCGCGGCTGGCCCAGAGTTTCGCGTTCTTCGAGGACGGATTCTTGATGTTGATGGAACGAATCGGCGTCTCCTTGAAAGGCGATGTGCTGCTCGTGAATTCCGGCGCAGGATCGCCATAAAAAGTAATGGATTTGAGCGAGGAACAGCCCTTGAAGCCATGGCGGAAGATCGCCTTGACGCTGCGCGGAATCGACAGCGACTGGAGCTTCGGGCAGTCGCGGACAGAGAGATACTCCACGCCGTCCGGGATCGTCAGGCTCGTCAATTCATCCAGACACCACAGCTCAAGAAAACGGATGGTCGGCGGCAGCGTCAGTCTGGTCAATCCTGTCACATGGTTAAGGATTACCGCTTCCACGCCATAGGGAACGTCCAGCGTCTTGACATTATAGCATGCATGCAGCGAAAGGGTCTTCAGCTTCCTCGCCCGGCTCATGTCGACTGTGACCAGCTCCAGATTCCGGCTGAATCCCGCAATGACCGCTTCAGTCGGCACAATGGCCTCCGTGATCGGATCCGAATCAAATCCAAAGGAGCTGCCGGAAGGATACGTATAAACCAACGGCTGACCTTCAGTTTCCTCTTCGGTGGGCTTATAGCCCACATAAGACATGAACATATAATCCGTATAGTCCATGCTCGGATGAGGCGCGTATACATACGTGCCGCCATCCGCAAAGCCCGGCTCTCCCTCCGGCGCCATTTCATATCCATAATGCGGATAGCCAGGATCAAACAAAGGCAGATCCTCCGCCTGTGCCGGCAGCATAGCAAAAAGCACCATGCACAGCACGGCGATGAGCATATACCCTGTCTTTCGCGCAAATCTCATCATAACGGCCCCTTTCGGCATGTCATTTCAGTTTGGTCAATTATAACATGCTTTTCTTTCCCAAACAATGCCAATTGATCGCCGATCAACTGACTAAATTCAAGAAACAATGATTGAAAAAAAAGCCGGAGTATAGTATACTATTTTATTATGGATACTAGGGATTATTGTACCCATTCAGTATTCTGAGGAGGGATTCCCATGGCGGAAGAAATCAAAGAGAGAAGCAATTTTATCTGGGAAGCCATCAAGGCTGACCTTGCCGAAGGCAAGAATGACGGACGCGTTCAGACGCGTTTCCCGCCGGAGCCGAACGGCTATCTGCATATTGGCCATGTAAAGGCGCTGACGGTGGACTTCGCCACCGCCGAAAAGTTCGGCGGCGTGTGCAACCTGCGCTTTGACGATACCAACCCCACCAAAGAAAAGGAAGAGTTTGTCGAGGCGATCAAGGACGATATCCACTGGCTCGGCTTTGAATACGGCGGCGTATACTACGCCAGCGAGCAGTACGACCAGATCTTTGAATATGCCTGCGATCTGATCCGCCGCGGCCTGGCCTATGTCGACGACCTGACCAAGGAAGAAATGCGCGAATACCGCGGCACGCTCAAGGAGCCGGGCAAAAACAGCCCCTATCGCGACCGCAGCCCGGAAGAGAACATGGATCTGTTCCTGCGCATGAAGAACGGCGAGTTCCCGGAGGGCAGCCGTACCCTGCGCGCGAAGATCGACATGGCCTCCCCGAACATCAACCTGCGCGATCCGGCCATTTACCGCATCAAGTATGCGACCCATCACCGCACCGGCGACAAGTGGTGCATCTATCCGATGTACGACTTTGCCCATCCGATCGGCGATGCGCTCGAGGGCGTGACCCACAGCCTCTGCTCCCTGGAGTACGAGATCCATCGCCCGCTGTATGACTGGGTGGTCGAGGTCTGCGGCTTTGAACAGAAGCCGCGCCAGATTGAGTTCGCCCGTCTGAACCTGACCAATACCGTGATGAGCAAGCGCAAACTGCGCTATCTGGTGGAAAACAACATCGTCGCCGGCTGGGATGATCCGCGTATGCCGACCCTGGCGGGTATGCGCCGCCGCGGCTATACCTCCGCTGCCGTCCGCGATTTCATCGATCGCGTTGGCGTGGCGAAGACCGACTCCATCGTCGATCACCGCATGCTCGAGTTCTGCGTGCGCAACGACCTGAACGAGGTTGCCCCGCGCGCCATGGCCGTGCTCGATCCGATCAAGGTCGTCCTGACCAACTATCCGGAGGACAAAACCGAGATCTGCACCATCGAGAACCATCCGAAGAAGCCGGAAATGGGCACGCATGACGTTCCCTTTACGCGCGAACTCTACATCGAGCGTGAGGACTTCATGATCGATGCGCCGAAGAAGTACTTCCGCCTCAAGCCGGAAGGCGAGGTTCGCCTCAAGGGCGCTTACATCATCAAGTGCGATTCCTGGGATGTCGACGAAAACGGCAACGTGACCTGCGTCTACTGCACCGTCGACTTTGACACCAAGTCCGGCATGCCGGGCGCGGACCGCAAGGTCAAGGGTACCATCCATTGGGTCAGCGCGAAGGAGAATATGCCCTTCGAGGCTCGCCTGTACGACGTGCTCTTCCTGGATGAAAACACCGGCGACGAAACCGAGGAAACCGAGGATGAAGCCGAGAATGCCGCTTTCGGCGGCCAGAAGCTCAACCCGGATTCCCTGACGGTTGTGCGCGGCTATGCGGAGCCTTGGCTCGCCAAAGCGAAGGTCGGCGAGAACTTCCAGTTCATGCGCACCGCCTACTTCAGCAAGGACAAGGATTCCACCGACGAGCTGGAAGTGTTCAACCGCGTTGTGACGCTCAAGGACAGCTTCAAGCTCGACTAAGTGGGCCGTGCCCACACCCGCTTGCGCTTCGCGCCGGTTTTAAACCGTTTCGTTCGCGCAGAGGACGCTCCGAAACTACATCACCTATCCTAAGGGCGGCAACAGCCGCCCTTACTCAAAACATCTTAAAACTGCCGCGAAGCGGTCATGGGGTCCGGGGATGAAATCCCCGGGCAGGTCTGGGCGGCAGCCCAGCGTACCCCCACCGCTTCGCAAGAAAGAGAGAGTTTGTATGTCTAATGAAGTCCGTACGCGCTTTGCGCCGAGCCCGACCGGCTATATGCACCTGGGCAACCTGCGCACCGCGCTGTATACCTATCTCTGGGCGCGCCGCAACGGCGGCAAGTTCATCCTGCGCATCGAAGATACCGATCAGGAGCGCGAGGTGAAGGGCGCTGTCGATGTCATCTATAACTCCATGAAGACCGCCGGCCTGCTGCACGATGAAGGTCCGGATGTCGGCGGCCCGTGCGGCCCGTATGTCCAGTCCGAGCGCAAGAGCATGTACCTGCCCTACGCCAAGGAGCTGGTGGAAAAGGGCGGCGCCTATTATTGCTTCTGCTCCAAGGAGCGCCTCGATGAGGAACGCGCCAAGGCCGAAGCCAAGGGCGAAACGTTCAAGTATGACAAGCACTGCCTGCACCTGTCCAAGGAAGAAATCGAAGCGCGTATCGCTGCGGGCGAGCCCTACGTCATCCGCCAGAACGTGCCGACGACCGGCAAGGCCGGCTTTGACGATGTGATCTATGGTCATGTTGAGGTCGACTGCGACACGCTGGATGACAACGTGCTCATCAAGGCCGACGGTCTGCCGACCTACAATTTCGCCAACGTCATCGACGACCATTCCATGGGTATCACCCATGTCATGCGCGGCAACGAATACCTCTCCTCCGCGCCGAAGTACAACCTGCTCTACGAGGCCTTCGGCTGGACCCCGCCGACCTACGTGCATCTGACCCCGGTTATGGTGGAGGGTACGCTGCGCGACAAGAAAACCGGCGTGTATACCTACGAAACGGACGAGAAGGGCAACGTTGTGCTCGATGAAAACGGAGAGCCGAAGAAGGCGATCGTCAAGCGCAAAATGTCCAAGAGCCAGGGCGACCCGTCCTTCGAAGATCTGATGGCCGAGGGCTATCTGGTTGAGGCGATCATCAACTATCTGGTTCTGCTCGGATGGAGCCCGCGCGGCGAGCGTGAGTTCTACTCCCTCAAGGAACTGGAAGAGATCTTCGATCTTGAGGGCCTGTCCAAGAGCCCGTCCTTCTTCGATTATGGCAAGATGAAGTGGTTCAACGCCGAGTATATCCGCAAGCTCACGCCCGAGCAGTTCGAGGAAAAAGCCACGCCGTGGCTGGCCAAGGTGCTCGATCCCGCAAAGTTTGACCTGAAGCGTACCTGCGAGCTGCTTCAGGCGCGCACCGAGGTGCTCTCTCAGCTGCCCGGTATGGTCGATTTCCTCGCCGAAATGCCGGAGCTGGATGTGAACATGTTCATCAACAAAAAAAGCAAGTCCACGCTGGAAACCAGCAAAACCGCGCTGGAATTCGTAAAGCCGATTCTGGAAGGCATCACCGACTGGAGCGAAACCACGCTGCACGACGTGATCATGGAGGCCATCCCGCAGACCGGCATGAAGAACGCTACCGTCCTCTGGCCGCTGCGCATCGCCGTCACCGGCCGCACCGCCACGCCGGGCGGCGCGTTTGAGATGCTCTATCTGCTGGGCAAGGACGAAGCCATGAAGCGCCTTTGCGACGCGATGGCAAAGCTGTAATCCATATAAACCGGCATGCTGCCGGCGGCAGGCCTCGGTTCCGACAAAGTCGGTAAATCTTGCGTGCAGGACCGATCTCTGTCAAATGAATTTGCATAATAAAAGCGCTGTCTCAAAATGGCCGAAACGGTCATATGAGGCAGCGCCTTTATTTATGCTTTTGCGATTACACCGTCAACAAGTCCCTTGAACCGCTCCTTCACCCTGTTGGCCATCTCGGTCACTTCCTCATGGCACAGCGGCTGATCGAGAATCCCTGCTGCCATGTTGGTGATGCAGCTGATGCCCAGCACCCGCATACCGCCATGCCGCGCGACCATCGCCTCCGGCACGGTGGACATGCCCACAGCATCCGCGCCGAGGATGCGCGCCATGCGCACCTCCGCAGGCGTTTCGTAGCACGGTCCGGGGAACTGGCAGTAAACGCCTTCCCGCAGAGAGAATCCCTGTGCCCTCGCCGTTTCGTGTGCCAGGGTTCTCAATTGACGGTCAAACACACAGCTCATATCCGGGAACCTCGGCCCAAACGCATCCAGATTCGGTCCCATCAGCGGATTGACGCCGGTCAGGCTGAGCATGTCCGAAATGACCATCAGATCGCCGGGATTGAAATCAAGGTTCACACCGCCGCAGGCATTGGTCACAATCAGCGTCTTGACCCCCATCTTCTGCATCACGCGCACAGGCAGCGTAATGTCCTTCATGGAGTAGCCTTCATAGTAATGAAAACGCCCCTGCATCATCGCCACGCGTTTTCCGTGCAGCGTGCCGCACACCAGCATGCCCGCATGTCCGGGTACAGTCGACACCGGAAAACCCGGAATCTCCGCATAGGAAAGCCGCTTTGCATCCAGAGCAGAGTCCGCATAATCGCCCAGACCGCTGCCCAGAATCACGCCGATCTCCGCCGTACCCAGCGCGTCAATCACCTTCTGCGCTGCAAGGTTGATTCTCGTCATTTCATCCATATTTCTGCCTCCTTTGCGTATCTCCGTTATCCCTGCTGCGCCCAGTCAGGCATGGCCTCAAAACTGAGGTTCTTTCCCTTCCACGGAAACGTGATTCGGCAGGAAAACAGCATCGGCGCAGCCACTTCATCCTTGGACCCATACTTGTGATCGCCAACCAGTGGATACCTCCTGCTGGCAAACTGCACACGAATCTGATGGCTTCTTCCTGTATGCAGGCGAATATGCACAAGCGATGTTTCCCCCGCAAAGATCCGCCTGTATTCAAGCCGCGCTTTTTTCACGCCGCCGCGCATGCGCTTGACGACAAACACCTTGTTTTTGGCAGAATCCTTAAACAGCAGATCCTCCCAGTCGCCTGCCTCCTCCGGCATTCCATGCACCATGGCCACGTATTCCTTGACCATGCTTCCTTCCTGAATCGCCTTTGACAGCGCAGCGGCTGCCTGCTTTGTGCGCGCATAGACCATCACGCCGCCCACATTCAAATCGAGCCTGTGTACCGGATAAAACGTGCCGCCCAGCGCCGCATTCAGCGCTTCTGGCACTTGAGCCTGCGATTCCAGCCCCACGGGCTTGACGATGACAGCAAGTTCTTTATCGTGATAGAGAATGTCCATATTACCTCATTTCACCCAGCATCGATGTGCCCTTGAGCGTATTTTCGATGCCAAAGAAGTCAAGCACCGTCGCGCTCAGATCGGCATAGGTTTCGCGGATGCCGAGATTCACGCCGCCGCAAAATGCCTTGCTGTACACCAGCACCGGCACATGCTCGCGCGTGTGATCCGTGCCCGTATGGCAGGGATCGCAGCCGTGATCCGCTGTGAGGATCA
Organism: Clostridia bacterium; assembly: GCA_017521565.1. Classification (GTDB taxonomy): domain Bacteria; phylum Bacillota; class Clostridia; order Christensenellales; family Aristaeellaceae; genus Ventricola. The sequence continues at coordinate 16,939 of JAFXCE010000097.1, forward strand.
GCATATCCTCCTCGCCCATGAGCTCCTTGATTCTCGGTATCTGTGCATCAAACGCCTCCAGCGCCCCTGCATAGCCCTGAACATCGCGGCGATGACCGTAAACCATATCAAAATCGACCAAATTCACAAACAGCAGTCCATCAAAATCCTCCTGCATTGCCGCAAAAGCCGCTTCCATGCAGGCGGGATTGCCCGCTGCGTGGTTCGACCTTGTAATGCCGCGCATACAGAAGATATCCTCAATCTTGCCTACTGCGTACACGGTTTTTCCATTCTTCTCAAGGATATCACACATCGTTTCCGGCGGAACGGCGCTGAAATCGCGGCGGTTTCCGGTGCGCTTAAATGAACCTGCCTTCTCGCCCACAAACGGCCGGGCGATCACGCGGCCGACCTCCAGCTCGCCGACAAGCATTTTGCGCGCGATCTCGCAATAGCGATACAGCTCCTCAACCGGAACAACCGCTTCGTTCGCGGCAATCTGGAACACGCTGTCCGCAGAGGTATAAACAATCAGCTTGCCGGTCGCAATATGCGCCTCACCCAGTTCATCGAGAATCGCCGTACCAGATGCCGGTTTATTGCCCAGCGTTCCGCGGCCGGTCGCCTTTTCAAAGGCTTCGATAAAATCCTGAGGAAAGCCTGCCGGGAAGGTCGGGAACGGATGCGCAAGCTGGACGCCCGCAATCTCCCAGTGGCCTGTGGTCGTATCCTTACCCGCAGAGACTTCTTTCATCTTACCGTAACAGCCCCTCGGCTCGGTTACATCCGTTGAAAAGCCAATCTCATCAATGTTTCCAAGTCCCAGCTGCATCAGATTCGGAATCTTCGGGCAGCTGGTGTTGATGATATGGCCCAGCGTATCCGCACCCGCGTCTCCATAAGCGGCAGCGTCCGGCAAAGCACCGATTCCCACGCTGTCCAGCACAATCAGAATCGCTTTTTTATTCATATCCTTTCCTCCTTGAAAAAGCGGATACTCCGCCACTGTTTGTATCAGTTTTCCGGTTCAGAATATTCTGCGCCTGCCGCGCAATTTTGAATCATTGCCCCGGTCTTGCACAAGGTTCTCTGCGCAATATCTGTTTTTATTATATCGCATCCATCCTGCTTTTTCAACAAGAGGGCTATTCCTCAAGGGCATACAGCCTTTCTCCGTCTGTCTTGGTTCACGTTCTCAAAGCAAAAGCTGTCAGGATACCATCCCTCATTCTAAGAAGCCATTTTCTTAGAACTGCAGATTCTGTATCCTGACAGCCACATTCTATTTTAGCTCATTCTTTTTTCTCCACCCGCATCCGCTGCACCAGCATCGCGATGACCTGCGCATTGGTCGGCTTTCCGCGCGTAGGGTCGATGGTATTGCCGAAAAACCGATACAGTCCGCCCAGCTGCGCATCATCCATCATCCGCTCTACAGCATGGCGGATCAGACGCTCTATGCTCTGCGGTGTCGCTGCAAAGCGCCTGGCGATGGGTGCATACAATTTTTCGCCTATGGCCTGCATCCGCGTTTCGTTTTCATAGGCCAGCGCTGCCGACCAGGAGAGATAAGCAAATCCCTTGAGCGTGTGCTTCATTCCCATTCGATCCAGTATATTCTGCGCCAATTCACAATCGCTGCGCGCGTGCTTCCAGTCAATCTGCTCTTCCCTCGCCGCAATCTGCTTAAAAACTGCTTCCCGGAGCTCAGAAAGCTGCCACGGCACGCGCAGGACAGTCTTCACGCCGCGTCTGGCAAAGCCTTCATCCGAAAACGTCATCATTGATCCTCCGATCACGCACGGCATCCTTTCCCCCAGTTCCGCACGCAGGCAGTCGATCACGCACAGTCCGTCCATCTCCGGCAGCAGCGCATCAATCACCAGAATGTCCGCGCCCTGACGATGTATGCTTTCAATTGCAGCCGTACCTGTCGAAACGATATTCACCGTACAGTGTTCGCCGTCATCCAGCTCGCTGCGCAGACCGCGCAAAGTACGCTCATCGCGTACCGCACAGAGGATGTTCATTCTGTTCGTCATTCGTGTCATGCCGCCTTCCATCCCTTGGCCTCGCGCTGCGCGCCTGGTCAGATTTGACTGTATTCTTCCCCATCATACCCTATGGTCATTTTCGCCGAAATATGCCTCAGCTTCAAAGAATTCATCAGATTGACGCAATGATCTCCGGGGTAATGTGCTCAAGAAGCGCCATCACCATCTGCACGCTCGCCTCAAAATCAAACCCACTCGCTATGCAGTTCGCAGAATGCGCATAACGAACCGGAACACCGCATACAATCGCCGGCGCTCCGGCAAGCGTCGTCTGGATCGAAGCAGCATTATTTCCGCCGCCTTCTCGGACGGCCTCCTGAACGGGGATTCCCTTTTCCTTCGCCAGATTGAGCGCCCAGCGCTGGTATCGCGGCGCACAGATCACGCTCACATCCATATGCCGGAACATCGGGCCCTTTTTCAGCGCAGTCTGGATCATGTAGGGCTCGCAGAACGTGTCGTCCGCCGGACACCCCTCCATCACAATGGCGATATCCGGCTTTACGCGGTTTGCTGCCACCGGGCAGTTCCTGCGGCCAACCTCCTCCTGCGTGGACAGGACGGCCACCACATCGCAAGGAAGCGCTCTGCCCTGCAGCCTGCGCAGCGCCTCCAGCATGGCCGCACAGCCAAGCCGGCAGTCAAACGCCTTGCCAAAGAACAGGTCGTTCTTTTCATCATATTCAAACTTGGTCGCCGGGACAACGGGCTCTCCGATTCGGATATGGAACCGCTCAACTGCCTCCTCATACGATGTCGCGCCGACGTCGATCGCCATCGCTGATACATCCGGTTCGCCGGCCGTCTTTTCCGCTGCGGTCATGAAATGAACCGGCTTTGCCGCGACGACGCCCGGGATGTATTCGCCGTCCGCGTTGCGCACCAGCACCCGGGTGGAAATCAATGCGCCGCGGTTCCATCTGCCCAGCTGCAAAAATCGCAGCGTACCATTGGGCTTAATGGCCTGAATGATGAGTCCTACCTCATCCGCATGTGCATCCAGCATGATCACCGGGCGATCGCCTGTGTTTTCCTTCCTGTGGATATAGAGGTTTCGCAGAAAATCCTCTTCGCACGCTCCAATCGTCTGCGCATAGCGCCGGGCAATCCGGATGACCTCTTCCTCGTAGCCCGAAGCGCCCGGCGCATCGGATAATTCCTGAATCAGTCTCCATGCATTCGCATCCATGCTCATGATGTTTCATCCTTTCTCATGCCGGTATATTCTCTTGCGATCATTTGTTCCATTGCATATATTCTTTATTTCACACTTTCATACGCATAACCGAAGTGGATCGGCGGCGCAGTTACAGAAAGATAGACAAACTCCACATCTCCGTCGTTTTCCAGACCATGAACGTCCCCCGCTTCAAACCGAACAACATCGCCCGCGCAAAACGCCTGCACCTCTCCATCTGCAAGCAGCAGCTTTCCCTGGCCCCTCAGTGCATACCAGATCTGCTCAGAAGCTTCATGAATATGCCTTGGCTGGCATGCAGCCGCCTGCAGATGGACCTCTGTCATGGTCACGCGCGTGCTGGCAGAATTGCCCGGATTGATCAATTGTCTGGATACCACGCCCGGATTCTTCATGCCAACAATCTCTTTTGATCGAATAAACTCCATGGGGATCCCTCCGGATTCAAGGTTCGGTAATCAAATTCATTATAACACGTACAGCAACAAAAAGACAGGTGCGAAACGCCCCTGCCTTTCATGCTTATCCTGCTGCATCCAGCATATTCTCAATAAAGATTCCGTACCCTCTTGTCGGGTCATTCACCAGAACGTGGGTCACTGCGCCCACCAGCTTCCCATTTTGAATAATCGGGCTTCCGCTCATGCCCTGCACAATTCCGCCCGTTTTGGCAAGCAGGCGCCTGTCGGTCACCTGCAGGGTCATATCCCTGCGGCTTGCCGTCGCCGCCTCCTCACAGCTGAGGATTTCCACAGTGTATTCCACCGGCCCGTTCCCGTCGACCGTCGAGATTATCGCCGCAGGGCCCTCGCGTACATCGGCCGCCTTGCCCATGGGCAGCCCCTGCGGATAAAGCAGGTTCTGCGGCAGCGCATCCATACGCCCATAGATACCGCTCGCGCCATTGTATACGAGCGAACCGATCTGCTCGCCCGCCTTCAGGAAGCTGCCCTTGAGCTCGCCTGCCGCTCCACTCTCGCCGCGCGTCACGCCAACGACATCCGCGCGCATGATTGCGCCATCCCGCACGGAAACCATGCCGCCCGTGTCTCCATCCACAATCGCATGCCCCAACGCTCCGTATGCCAGCGTGACAGGATCGATATACGAAAGCGTCCCCACGCCCGCCGTACTGTCCCTTGCCCATACGCCAAGCCTGCGTCTGCCATCTGCGCTGTCCGCCGGGGCTGCCGTCTGTACGGTCATTTCCCTGCCGCGGCGCAGTACATTGAGTTCAATCATCTCCGCTTCTGCCGCGTTAACTGCATCGGATAGCGCCTTCACGCCGTCGATCGCCTGCCCCTGCACGGAAAGGATCACATCACCCACACGCAGCGGGCTTTTTATTCCCTCCCGCGTCGTCTTGGCGACGACAAGCACACCCTGTGTATGCAGCGCCACACCGACCACCTGACCACCCGGGATCAGAATGCGTTCCTGTCCAGCCGCGCCCGTCTCCAGCGCCATAGGCGCTTCCTCTCGCGCAAAAGCCGCGTAATCCTGAGCAGGTAGCAGCGCCACATTCAGCCAGACCGCGGCAATGGCCAGCGCAATCCCCGCGCTGCGCCATATTCTTTGATTCATACCCATGCCCTCCGGATGACTTTTTCATCCGACAGGATGGGCATGATCGCCGCGCGCTATCCCGGCTTATTCTTCCGGCTTTTTCTGGGCGTCCAGCAGCTGCTGAAGTTCCTGCATGAAGGACTGTACGTCCTTAAACTGGCGATACACTGAGGCAAAGCGGATATACGCCACCTCGTCAAGGTTCTTGAGACCATCCATGATCAAAAGACCGATCTGATCGCTGGTGACCTCCTGCTCCGGCTGGCGGCATACGCTTGTTTCCACATGCTGTACGAGCTTTTCGATCTCTTCAAGCGAAACCGGGCGCTTTTCACAGGCCTTAAGAATGCCGTTTCTCACCTTGGCCGCGTCAAACGCCTCGCGGCGCTTATCCTTCTTGATGATAAACACCGGCAGCATTTCGATCTTCTCATACGTCGTAAATCGCTTCTGGCAGCCCTCACACTCACGGCGGCGGCGGATCGCGCCATCCTCCGTCGGCCGGGAATCGACCACACGGCTCTCGCTGCAGCCACAATAGATGCATCTCATGACAGGAACATTCCTTCCTTTTGCAATTTCTTCCACAATCCAGATAAACGCTATGTTTACGCCCCTATTATACCCGCTCTTTTGTCTCACGTAAACCGTGTTTTTTCCGAATCCGTCGCAATCTTATCGACACGGCGGCAGAGAGACCAGAATGACGTCATCGCCGATGCAGGCGATCTGCTGCCACGGAATCACCACCTGGCTTTTTTCCCCATGGAAAAGGCTGGGCACACACGACCCGCCGGAGACGATCAGCGCCCGGACCTGCCCGCAGGATGCATCCAGCTGCAAATCCACCACACGGCCGAGCAGCCGCCCGTCTCCGATGCAGATGATGTCCTTCTTTTTCAGCTGAGAGAACGTCATGCGCAAGCCCCCTTCTGCACGAAAAACAGAGAAATCCAGCTTTTTCAGGCGCGCATATATGCGCCACTTTACAAATTATAACCCCTTCGTCCGAGAATATTTTGACCCGGCCGCCGTCATAATGCCTGTATCTGAATCGGGGAGGGTCAATCAATGGCGATCGGCAAAGTTGAAATCTGCGGCGTGGATACCTCCGCGCTTCCCGTGATTTCGAATGAACGCATGCGCGAGCTGTTTCCGCTCGTGCATAGCGGCGACCTGCAGGCGCGCGAGGAATTCATCCGCGGCAATCTGCGACTTGTGCTCAGCGTCCTTCAGCGCTTCCATCACCGCACCGAAAATGTGGATGATCTGTTTCAGGTTGGCTGCATCGGCCTCATCAAGGCGCTGGACAATTTCGATGTCACGCAGAATGTGCGTTTCTCCACCTACGCCGTACCCATGATCATCGGCGAAATCCGCCGCTATCTGCGGGACAACAACGCTATCCGCGTCAGTCGCTCTCTGCGGGATATCGCTTATAAAGCGCTGTCCATGCGCGACAAGCTGCAGACACAATTCGGGCGCGAACCCTCCGTGGAGGAAATTGCCAAAGCCATGGAGCTGGATACGGAGGACGTCACCCTGGCGCTGGAGGCCATTCAGGATCCGGTCAGCCTGTTTGAACCCATCGGCGGCGAAACCAGCGACGCACTGACCATCGGCGATCAGGTACGCGATGAGAGCATCAGTCAGGAAGGCTGGCTGCAGAGCATCGCCATCAAAGAGGCGCTGCGCCGCCTCAGCGATCGGGAGCAGCGGATTCTTAACCTCCGCTTCTTTCAGGGACGCACGCAGATGGAGGTAGCCAGTGAAATCGGCATCAGCCAGGCGCAGGTCTCCCGCCTTGAAAAGACGGCGCTTGCACATATGCGCAAGTTCATCTGACACGCGCTTCATGTGCCCGCTCAATCGCCTGCGCAATCACCGGGCAGGCTGCAAGCGCTTCATCCAGCGTATTGCGGTTGTTGCCAACCTCAATCAGCAGCGCGCCATCAGACACATGCTGATTAAATCTGCCCGTTTTGATCTTGACGTCCCGCGCGACGCCCGGCAGCAGCGCATTCATCTCATCGGTGATGCGCTGCGCCAATTCAAGGTTTTGGGGCCAATCCGGTCGTTCATCAAACCCAGAGCCTGTCGCACCCGTACCCTTGCCTACAAGCATCATCACATAGGCGACACGCTGTTCCTCCATCATAACGCCGTTGGCTCCATTGTAGGATCCGCTGTATGCGTCCCGGTGCACATCAAAAATGTAATCGTATTCCTCGCCGGCTGCCTTTCTGGTATCGAGCATCTCCAGTGAACGCGTATACGCACTGGACAAATTCGGCGGTTCAAAGGCAGTTTTGTCATGCACCACAAAAAAGCCCCGTGCTGTCAGTTCCGCGGCCAGCGCCTCGCCCACGCGGATCATGTTATATTGCTCGTCCTTCGTCCGCCATGTTTCCGTCTTTTCATACTGCGTCTCCTCAGTCATCTCATAGGCTTCCCATGTATGCGTGTGATAAATCAAAACGTGGGGCATCTCCCGGTTTTGCACGGCGGCTGCCACAGCCTGCACACCTTCTCCCTCTGCCCTTTCAATCCGCTCAATCGTCAGCGGTGTCCGCCGCGCCTCAATCCATGCGCCGGACGTTCCGCATGCAAACGGAAAAACAGCAATCACGAGCAGCAGCAGCGCCCGCTGCACAATCCCGAGTCCCGGCATCCGCTTCCCTCCTGCATCCCATTTCTTTACAGTCTATGAGCGCTGAAAAGACGATATGAGACGCCGGGCACGAAATCCAACCGCAGAAAAAGGATCGCCAAACGGCGACCCTTCATGATCATTTTGCTCTGTTATCTGCAGCAGCCGCAGGCGCTTCCTGCCGTTCCTGTGCTGCAGCCCAGACCTGTCGTGCTCATATATGTACCACAGCTGCAGGCGACATTGCGCGCGCGAATGCTCTCTTCGTTGCACAGCGCCTGTGGGAAGAGGGGCAGGCTGAAGAATTCATCGCAGACCGAATCTGCGAATTCTTCGCACGGCGGCGCCTCGCAGAAGCCATAGCTCGGCACCAGAATTTCCACCTTCGCCAGCACCTTGAGCACAACGGTCACGCAGACCTCCAGCTCAAAGACATTATTGCCGACGTATGCACCGGACACACAGATCGCCGAAACCATCGCCTCGATGGTATAAGGCACGATGGACTCATCCGGCACAGAGAGCAGGACGTCCCGGTCCACCGTCACCACGCTGCGGCCGATGTACTCGCGGCCGTTCGCATCCGTAAACAGGATATCGATCGGCAGGTCAATCTGCCCGCGTACCCGGGCAAAGCAGGGACGATCGCACAGCCGTTCAACAGACAGATTGCGGATGGTTCCTTCTGTCGTCGTGGAGCGGCAGCTTTCAAACGTCACCGGCATCACCGGCTGCGTGCATGCATCCGCACCGTCTGCGCAGCAGCCTCCCTGCGGCACAAGGCCGTAACTGACCAGCGTCACCCGCTGCTGGCTGAGCTGCTCCTGATAGCCACAGTATGTGTTTTCTAAACTACCAAATCTTGTTTCAGCCCCTCTTCATTAAAAGGAGCAGCTATCCTCACACCGGTATCACCGCAGAGCAGATGTTCAGCATCTTTGAGCAACATGATCTTTGAGCAACATGCACAAGACGATTAATAAAACGGAGAAAACCATGCAATTTCATCTTTTTTTCTTCATACCTTAGCTCCCCTGGTGCAAGCCCTCTTACTCTTCTCCCAGAAAGGTAGGGGGGTACCCCCGTCCATTCTCACCGCTGGGCCGCGCGCCATCAACATACACTTCGGGATCGTCCACGCTGCCGCTAGGCGCGCTCAAAGCGCGCAGCTTTCTCCCGGTGCCACGCCTGGCCATGCCGCCTCGCGCCCTTCCCTTTATAGCCGACACACTCTCCCCGCAAGCCACCCCCTCGCTCGCTTTTGTCTCTGTCCCGCATCAATTCTCCGCCTCTATCTCCTCATACGCCCTGCCAATCCTACATCCACACGTCTGAAAATGCCTTTAAATCGATCGTATTGCAAGCAAGCCACCTGAAGATGCACCCTTTCTCTCCCGATCACGCCCATGGAGATCTCCTGCAGATCTCATCATGCAAGTTTTCATGCAAAACAAAAAGGAGCAGCCCGACAGAATTCTCTCCTGTCGGGCTGCTTTATTCACTCGTATTCAGTTTCCTCTTTATCTTCCGGCGCATCTTCCCTGGGCAATTCCTTTTCACCGGTGAGCAGCTGCTCCGTATTCATCACGCGCCAGGCCGCCTCGATCGCCTCGTAGATCCTCTCCGGCGAGATCGTGTAGCCATGTTTCTTCATATACTCAAGCAGCGGATGCAGCGCCGATTCGATCCTGCAAAACGCCGCCTGACGCTTTGCCTCACCTTCATATCCGGCGTAGTCACTCTCCACTCCATCGACGACTGCCCGCGCGATCCACTGGACGATCGCCAGCACGACCGGCGGCAGGAAGGCTTTGACCATCGGCCAAACCCTGAAGACGATCACCGCAAGCAGCGCCGCGCTCACGGTACCCATCACAACAGACAGATCAATCATTGGTATATCCTCCTCATTTTTGTCCCTTACTTCAGCGCCGGCACAATATACGCCACAATGCCGGCCACGATCACCGTGATGATCTTGTCGATCACCATATCCCATCTCCGCCCAGGCTTCTGTTCAATCGCCTCAATGCGCTTCTCATGCTCCCCGATCTTCTCGTCGTGTCGCTCAAGCAATTCACCCATTCGGATAGAGAGTTCACTGAGCTTCTGGCGTTCAGCGTCCTGTTCCTTCATGTGCCGCTCATGCTCCTCGATGCGCTCCTTATCCCGAGCAAAGCGCTCATCGTAGAGCTTGTCGCGCAGCTGATTCTCCATCGTCAATCCCCCGTTTCATCCTCAGTCCTCCGCAACGCGCCAGTCGCCGACGATCTTCATGATGTATCCGTCCACCTTATTGATCAAAGTGGTCGCCCCCTTCGGGCCGGGTTCGCCTACTGGCTCGCTCGTCTGCGGCAGCTCCTCCGGCAGATCGACACATACCCTCTCGTCCACCTCGATGTACCTGTGGCGTCCGAGGCAGTGCCAGCTGCTGTCCAGCGACGTCTCAACCACGCAGCCGGAGACGGAGCTGGAGTGAATGACCGTGCCGGCCTCCGTGACCAGACCAACATGGTGGACGTCGTCCCCGCGCCGCTTGAACGCCAGCATGCCCGGCTTCGCGCCGTCGATACTCTCCCACCGTTCGGTCAGATGCTTGTATTTGCCGGAATTGCCGATGCTCCTCCACAGCCAGTTGGTACCTTCACAGCGATAATTCTTGTCGCCGCCCGCGCTGCGTTTGATCACCGCGCGGATCAGTGCCATACAGTCCATCTCCTTGTACGGAGTACCCAGCAGAATCCGTGCCGTACGGATCGCGTTACTAGCCTTGATCATGTTTTTCTCCTTTGTAATGTTCAACCATCTCCCGCAGCGCATCCGCCTGCACAGGTATCCACTCTCCGCCGTCAACGTCGAAGAGTGGCTCCATCATCAGCACCTCTTCCTCGATCGGACAGCAGGCTCGTCCCATCGCGCCGCGCGGACATCCTCTATATTCGATAAAGAGCTTGCCAAAGCTGCCAAGACGCTTCATCGCTGCCCGCAGCTTGAAAAGCTCAAGTTGCTCTTCCGCGCGGGCGTTCGCAGACAAAAGCACAGCAAATGTAAAACCGATGCCTCCGGTCAACGGTACGATCCATAAAAGATTACATATGCTGATCATCTCCATCCCCTCCTTAGTCGATCTCCTCATTGACCGTGATGATGGAATTCTCGTTCAGATCACTGCAGCTAATCCTGATATAAGCAGTGCTGGAACTCCATGTAGTCGGAACAGTCAGCTGGATAACGTCGCCATTAGAGCCATATACAGGGGAGAATTCTGCGCCCGGCAGGGAACTCGGCGTATGGTTTGCGTTCGTAAGTTTGGCGAACGATGCAGAATATGCGAAGAATGTGGTATTGTAACTCGGCGTCTCTCCATGGATATCCATGTATTCCATGTTTTTGAAACGGATAATATCACCACGTTTTGCCGGAATCAGGCCTGTCACGCACCAGCCCGGCGCATCCTTGTCGCCGCTTGAAGACGTGCGCGTATCCCGCTTGTAGCCGTCAGGCGTGCCGTCGCCGTTGTAGTCAACGCCGAAGATGCCGGTGCCGTCAAGCGTCAGCGCTTTGGAAAGCTGGTTGGTGTACGTCACAACATCAGGAA
>JAFXCE010000098.1 GCA_017521565.1 Clostridia bacterium
CTATGAGAGGGCGGACGCGCGCTACAACACGCCAGAACGGGAGAGGATGGCACGCCGAATCTATGAGATACGCGACCAGATCAGTCGCCTGGGCATCTTCGGCTTCGGCAGGAAAAAGAAGCTGCTGGCGGAGCAGGCGCTGCTGGAGCGGAAGTGGGCGGATCTGTTCATCGCTCGCAGGGAGGCGAAGGAATGGCTGGAAGCCGAGCAGAAGAAAGCCGAGGATGCCCGACAGGCATTGGAAGCACTCCGGGAGCGGCTCTCCGGCATGGGGTGAGCTACTATGGACAACAGGAAGATTCCTCTGATCGTTGGCGTGACGGGGCACATTGCCCTTCGCCCGTCCGACCTGGATGCGCTGCGCGACTCAGTGAGGTCTGAACTCATACATCTGAAGGAGCTCTGTCCGAATACCCAAATCGTCATGCTCACCAGCCTGGCGGCGGGCGGCGATCTGCTGTGTGCGGACGTGGCGGAGGAATTGGGGATTCCCGTTTTCGCCGCGCTTCCCATGGAGCCATCGGAGTACCGAAAGGACTTCAGCGGCGCGGACGCGGCCGGATTTGACAGACACTGTGCCCGGGCGGAATGGGCGGGCGTGGCGCCGTCCACAGAGCGGATGCCGGAGTGCCCCGAACGCGCCGATTATTTCCGCCAGACCAGCATCTATGTGGCGACGCACTGTCATGTGCTGCTGGCGCTCTGGGACGGAAGCGCTCCGGACGCGAAGCGCTGCGGAACAGGGGCGGCGGTCGACATCGCCATCAACGGCAGCTATCGCCCGGAAAGGGGAGATCCCGCTCTCGCCGGAGACTGTCTTATGGTCATACACGTCCTTGCACCCCGGGACGAAGCGGACGGGCGTCCGGCGGGCGAAGTGCGGCATCTGGGGGATGAGCGGGCGCTGAAGGACGTGCTGGAGCGGACGGAGGCATTCAACCGACTGGCAGTCGGTGCGGGTGGCGGGGGAACGCTTCTGCCGGAGGATGCCTGCGTGGAGGACCCGGTCCTCGGTCGGATGAACGCGCTGTATCACGCCGCCAGCGGCCTGAGCCATTCCTTTGCCAAAAAATACCGGCGGATTCTGGCGCTGTTGGCGGCGGCCAGCACACTGCTGACCTTCGCGTTTCTGATGTACGACGAGGCCGAAGCTATATGGATGATCCTGGTCTGCGGGGCCATGCTGGGCGCGGCGCTGCTCTTGAATCGCTATGCCGTCCGCTCGGACTGCCACTGTCGCTATATCGAGTACCGCGCGCTGGCGGAATGGCTCCGCGTCCAGGCGTACCTGCGCTATGCCGGAAGCCGATTGCAGGTGGCGGCGCTTTTGACATGGACCCAATCGCTGGAGACGGGCTGGATCGCCGCTGCACTGCGGGCGGTGACCATCGGCTCCGAGCCGGACAAAGCTCACGACATTCGGGAATGCTGGGTTAATGTCCAGCGGGATTATCATCAAAGGGCTTCCCGCAGAACCTCTGTGGACGCGAAGCGCAGCGAACGCATCGTTCGCGTCGCGTTCATCGTCAGTGCCTCGTTGTATGTGGCGGCACTGGTATTTGAGGGGCTGTTCGGCGGGCTTGCGCCAAAGCCGCTGGCGGCGCTTCAAAACATCGAGAGCTATCGCACGCTGCTCAAGGTGGCGCTGGGAACCCTGTCGACGGCGACGATCTTCATCGCGAACTATTACGGCAAGCAGTCCCTGTCCCGCAAGCTGTCGGATCACGGCAAGATGGGGGCATTTTACGCCCGCATTTCCGAGATGCTGGAAGAATACGGCCAGAGCGAGGCGCTGCTGGAGCGGCTGGC
>JAFXCE010000099.1 GCA_017521565.1 Clostridia bacterium
CAAGTACGGCAGGATGCGCAGGACGTACCTGCAGGAGCATCGCCCGATCCTGATGAACGATCTGCTGCTGAGCGGAAAGCTGGACGCCCATCTCAGGGAGATCGACAGCGCGGCGCAGACGAGGCTGGAGCAGATGATGAGCGAGCTGACGCAGCAGGCGGGGATCACGGAAGAGATGAAGGCGCGCGATCCGATGGCATGGACGCAGCAGATGAACAGCTTGAAGGCACAGGCGGAGGAAGCGATCCTCAGCGAGCTGATCTACAGCTGAACTTCCTGGATAGCTCCATGCAGGGCATGTTCCTCACGGAAGCGGAGCAAATTGAACAGATTGACATGGCGGAGAGCGCGGACAGAGCGCCCTTCGCCTCTTTCTTTTCTCAGGAAGAAGTCGATCATGTCCTGCGCGTGGGCGGCAACCAGAGCAGCATGCGGATGCGCATTGCCGCTGAGTTCATGAAGCAGAAGCCTATCGAGGATCACACGGCGTTTCTTAAGGCGGCTTTCAAAAACGGAAACGGCGTCAAGGTAGGAGACAGGCAGATTGCTGCTTGGTATCTGGAAGACGGCATCCATCTGGCGCTGGGAAAGACAGCGCGATACAGCCGCGTGGCGCAGACGATATCCTGGCAGGATGCGGCTGCGCGGATTCAGACGCTGCTTGAAAGCGGGCAGTATGCGACCAATGTGGAGCTTGCCGAGGCCAGAGAGCATGAGATCGAGCGGATTGCCGATGTGCTTTGGTATATGCGGCGGGACTTTTCGCAGGAAGCGAGAGACGCCGGATATCTGTCCAGTCTCAGCAGGATTCGCGGCAAGGGCGGCTATCCGGCTGAAGTGGAGCGGGTTGCGGCGCTGATTGCTGATCCGGATAAGCGGACGGTACTGATATCAGAATTGCATACGTTTGCGGAGGACTGCCGGCAGAATAAGGAGCTTCTTCGCTTTGGTTTTCATCGTCCGGCAGAGATTCTGCGCGGCCTGAGTGATCTGAATCTGCCGTATCGGGAGTTTGAAACGCAGATGACGGAGATCCCGTGGGTGAGCGAATTCATTACGGATGATGAGATCGACGCGGATCTTTCAAGAGGCAGCGACATCGCAGGCGGCAAGGGAAGAATTTACGCCTATTTTCAGGAGGCGCACACGCAGAAGGAAAAGCTGGATTTCCTGAAGCGCGAATACGGCATCGGCGGTCACTCTCATGCACTGGGCGGCAGCGAAGGAGGCTGGGAAGATCACGACGGCAAGGGCATCCGGTATCGCAAGACCGGCTGCCCGGAGGTCAGAACGAGCTGGCCGGAGGCGGTCAAGCGGATTGAGAACCTGATCCGCAAAGACCGATACCTGACGCCCAAGCAAAAGGAAGAATGGCTTGCGCTGCGCGAGGCGCACGAGGAGCTTGAGGACGAAAAGATTAATGAAACGCCGGAAGATGTGCCTGCCGATCCAATCGAATCTGAGCCTGATGCTCAGAATCAAATTCTGGAGGCTGAAACAGGAGCAAATGCTCCTCAAGCGCAGCCTCCGCAGACGCCCGAAGGGAATTATGCCTACCGCGTTGGGGAGCGCGTCTATCTGGAGCAAACGCTCTATGAGATCACGGATTTGAGCTTTTCAGACGTGCAGCTCCTTGATCCGACAATGATGTATCCCATCTTCCGGTCTGAAAACAGAGAGCGTTTTGAGCAGATGCTGGCGATGGATGCACGCAACGATCATCTGCGCGTGGTGGATAGCGCTGTGCAGGTTGAAGCTGCTGCTGAGCCTGCATATCCCCGGTATCTAGTGGTGGCGTACCATCATTTTGAAAACGGGTTTGACGCCAAGTTGGATTATCCGACCTTGGAAGAAGCGGAGCGAGCAGCGCAGGGCTATGTGAGCGGCACGATGGAAAGCGACGGCTTTGCTTATGACGGCGCGGCGGTCTACGATCAGCAGGAACACAGATATCTGCGCATCTATGGCGATTACCCGGATCAGAACGCGATGAATCAGGTCGCAGCGGAGCATCAGCAACCGGTTGTGTCTGATGCGCCGCCTGTGCTTGAAGCGCAGGCGGCTATTCAGGCTGAAAACTTCCGTATCGCTGACGATCATCTGGGCGAAGGCGGCGCAAAGACCAAATTCCGCAGGAACATGGACGCCATCCACTTGCTCAAGAAGCTGGAAAGCGAAAACAGGCAGGCAACGCCAGAAGAACAGGAGATTCTTTCGCAGTACGTCGGCTGGGGTGGTTTGCCGGATGCGTTTGACGAGGAAAAGCCCGCATGGGCAAGCGAAGTGAAGGAACTCAGAGAAGCGCTGACGCCGCAGGAGTATGAAGCAGCGCGCGCTTCTACGCTCAACGCACACTACACCAGCCCTACCGTGATCCGTGCGATCTATGAAGCGGTGGGGAACATGGGCTTTCAAACCGGCAACATTCTGGAACCGGCGATGGGCGTTGGCAATTTCTTCGGCATGATGCCGGAGAACATGAGCGATAGTCGTCTCTACGGCGTGGAGCTGGATTCCATCACAGGCAGGATTGCTAAACAGCTTTATCCCAAAGCCGATATCACGGTGGCGGGCTTTGAAACCACGGACAGGCGGGACTTCTTTGATCTCGCCATCGGCAATGTACCCTTCGGAAATTACAAGGTGGATGACCGGGCTTACAACAAGCTCGGTTTTTCTATTCACGATTATTTCTTCGCCAAAACGCTGGATCAGGTGCGTCCGGGCGGCGTGATCGCGTTCGTCACCTCGCGCTATACGATGGATAAGCAGTCGCCGGAAGTCAGGAAGTACATCGCCCAGCGCGCGGAGCTGCTCGGCGCAATCCGTCTGCCCAACAATGCGTTCAAAGCCAATGCCGGAACGGACGTCGTATCGGACATCATCTTCCTGCAAAAGCGGGACAGGCCGCTTGACATTGAGCCGGAATGGGTGCATCTGGGGCAGAATGCGGACGGCTATGGAATCAACAGCTACTTTATCGACCATCCGGAGATGGTGCTGGGTATCCAGACGAGCGAAAGTACGCAGTACGGCAGGCAGGACTTTACCGTTGCGCCGATGGAAGGTGCAGATCTGGCATCTCAGCTTCACGAAGCTGTGCAGCACATTCGTGGCAGCTATCAGGAAGCGGAACTGCCCGATCTTGGCGAGGGTGAAGCGATCGACACGTCGATCCCCGCTGATCCCAGCGTCAAGAATTACTCCTACACGGTCGTGGATGGCGAGGTGTATTACCGGGAGAACAGCCGGATGGTCAGGCCGCAGCTCAGCTTGGCGGCCAAAGACCGCGTCAAGGGCATGGTGCAGCTGCGTGACTGTGTGCATCAGCTGATCGACGCGCAGCTTGAAGAGCACAGCGATGAAGAAATTCAGCAGAGACAAGCCGAACTGAACGCGCTCTATGATGCGTTCTCTGAAAAATACGGTCTGATCAATGACCGGGCGAACAGGCTGGCCTTCTCGGACGATTCTTCGTACTATCTGCTTTGCTCGCTGGAAGTGCTGGATGATGAGGGCAGACTCAAGCGAAAGGCGGACATGTTTACCAGACGCACGATCAGGCAGCAGGTATCTGTCGATCATGTGGATACGTCCGCAGAAGCGCTGGCTGTGTCCATCGGCGAGTGCGCAAGAGTTGATCTGCCGTTCATGGAAAGCCTGACGGGCAAAACCAGAGAGCAGATCGTCAGCGACCTGACCGGCGTGATTTTCCGTCTGCCGGCGTCTTCGAACGATGATCCGCAGTATGTGACAGCGGATGAGTATCTGTCCGGCAACGTGCGCGAGAAGCTCCGTGAAGCGAAGCGGGCAGCGGAGAAGGATTTGGCTTTCCTGCCGAATGTCCGGGCGCTGGAGGCTGCGCAGCCCAAGGATCTGGAAGCGTCGGAGATCGACGTCCGCCTGGGCGCAACGTGGATCGACAAGGAGTATATTCAGGCGTTCATGTATGAGCTGCTGGGTACGCCGTACTACCAGCGCAGGGCGATTGAGGTTCACTATTCACCGCATACCGCAGAGTGGAACATCTCCGGCAAGAGCGTCGTTTCAACCACGAATGTCGCGGCCTATACGACGTATGGCACGGGGAGGGCGAACGCCTACAAGATTCTGGAAGACACGCTCAATCTGAGGGATGTGCGCATCTACAATACGATTGAAGATGCGGACGGCAAGGAAAAGCGCGTGCTCAACCAGCATGCGACGACCATCGCCCAGCAGAAGCAGCAGGCGATCAAGGACGCATTCAGGGACTGGATATGGAAAGACCCGCACAGGCGGCAGGCGCTGGTGACGGAATACAACGAGCGATTCAACGCCGTCAGGCCGCGTGAATACGACGGCAGCCACATCACGTTCTCCGGCATGAATCCAGAAATCACGCTGCGCGAGCATCAGAGAAATGCGGTTGCGCATGTGCTCTATGGCGGCAATACGCTGCTGGCGCACCAGGTAGGGGCTGGAAAGACCTTCGAGATGGTCGCGGCGGCGATGGAATCAAAGCGCCTTGGTCTGTGCCAGAAGAGCATGTTCGTCGTTCCGAATCACCTGACGGAGCAGTGGGCGTCAGAATTCCTGCGGCTCTATCCATCGGCAAAGATTCTGGTGACAACCAAAAAGGACTTTGAAAAGAGCAGGCGCAAGAAGTTCTGCGCGAGGATTGCAACCGGTGACTATGATGCGGTGATCATCGGACACAGCCAGTTTGAGAAGATACCCATTTCCCATGAGCGTCAGGAACGGCTGCTTCAGGAGCAGATCTGGGAGATCATGGAGGGCATCGAGGAACTCAAGCGGAGCAACGGGGAGCGGTTTTCCATCAAGCAGCTGGAAAGATCCAAAAAGCAGCTGGAAACCCGCCTGCAAAAGCTCAAGGCGGAGGACAGGAAAGATGACGTCGTGACCTTTGAACAGCTCGGCGTGGATCGGCTGTATGTGGACGAGGCGCACGCATACAAGAATCTCTTTCTGTTTACCAAAATGCGCAACGTCGCCGGTCTTTCGACGAGCGAGGCACAGAAGTCGAGCGACATGTTCCTCAAGTGCCGGTATCTGGATGAACTGACGGGCGGGCGCGGCGTGATCTTTGCCACGGGCACACCGGTGAGCAATTCGATGACGGAACTGTACACCATGCAGCGATACCTTCAGTATGAAACGCTCAGACGAAACAGCATGACGCACTTTGACTGCTGGGCGTCCACGTTTGGCGAGACGACGACGGCAATTGAGCTTGCGCCGGAGGGAACGGGATACCGGGCGCGGACGCGCTTTGCGAAGTTCTTCAACCTGCCGGAGCTGATGACCGTGTTCAAAGAGGTCGCAGACATCAAGACAGCGGATCAGCTGCATCTGCCTACGCCGGAAGCGCACTATGAAACCGTGGTCGTTCAGCCGACAGTGCAGCAGGAGGAAATGGTTGCGGCGCTTTCCGAGCGCGCGGCGGACGTACACAGCGGCAACGTCGATCCTTCGGTCGATAATATGCTCAAGATTACGTCGGATGGACGCAAGCTGGGTCTTGATCAGCGGCTGATCAATCCGCTGCTGCCGGACGACCCAGAGAGCAAGGTGAACGCCTGCGTGCGAAACGTGCATCGCATCTGGCAGGAAGGAGAGGCAGACAGGCTCACGCAGCTCATCTTCTGTGATATTTCAACGCCGAAAGCCGGTTCTGCGGCGACACCGCTGGAACGCATGGGCGAGCAGGAAGGGGAGAAGGGAAGCAGCTTCAACGTCTATGATGACATCCGCGGCAAGCTGATTAACATGGGCGTCCCGCCTGAAGAGATCGCGTTCATCCACAATGCGGATACCGAGGTGAAGAAGAAAGAGTTGTTTGCCAAGGTGAGAAGCGGACAGGTTCGCGTGCTCATCGGCAGCACGGCCAAGATGGGCGCAGGCACCAATGTTCAGGATCGGCTTGTTGCCTCCCATGACCTGGATTGTCCGTGGCGACCGGGCGATCTGGAGCAGCGGGCCGGTCGAATCGTGCGTCAGGGCAACATGAACAAGGACGTGACCATCTATCGCTATGTGACGGAAGGGACGTTTGACGCCTACCTCTGGCAGACAGTGGAGAACAAGCAGCGGTTCATCAGCCAGATTATGACGAGCAAGAGCCCTGTGCGCTCCTGCGACGATGTGGATGAGACGGCGCTTTCCTATGCGGAGATCAAGGCGCTGTGCGCCGGTGATCCGAGAATCAAGGAGAAGATGGATCTGGATGTGGACGTCGCGCGGCTCAAGCTGATGAAGGCTGATCACCAGAGCAGGCAGTACCGGCTTGAGGATCAGCTTCTGCGGTATTTCCCGCAGGAGATCGAGCAGCACACGGCGATGATCGCAGGCTTTGCAAAAGACATCGAGACGGCGGCAGTGCATCCGGTGCCGGAGAAGGATTTCGTCGGCATGGAGATCCGGGGAAAGCAGATCATGGACAAAGAAAAAGCAGGCGCAATGATCATCGCGGCCTGCAAGGAAGCGGTATCGGGCAAGCCTATGCCGCTGGGCAGCTATCGTGGCTTTGCGATGACGCTTGAATACGAACCGTTTGCGCAGCATGTGATGCTCACGCTCAAGGGAGAAATGTCGCATCGCGTGGAGCTGGGCACAGATCCGCGAGGCAATCTGACGCGCATTGAGAACGCGCTTGCCGGAATTCCGCAGCGCATGGAGCGCGCGAAGGCGCAGCTTGAAAACCTTCAGCAGCAGAGGGATGCGGCAAAGACAGAGGCGGGCAAGGTATTTCCGCAGGAAGCGGAGCTTCGGGAAAAGAGCGCAAGGCTTGCGGAACTGGACGCCAGTTTGAATATCGACAAGGGCAGCAAGCCCGATAGAAGAGAACACATTGCCAAGAAACCGTCTGTGCTGGAGCAGCTGAAAGCACCCTGCCGCAGCGGATCGACAAAGAGACACAGAGAAACGGAGGCCAGATAAATGGAGCAGATGAAACAGATTCCGGTGTACAGGCAGACCGGCATGTACGCAAGAGAACACGGTGAGCTGGAACAGTTCAGACAGTCCAATGTCGCCAACATCGCCTGCCGCGCAGCGATTGAGAAGGCGATAGCAGAGAATTTCGACGGCATGAGGCTGAGAGCCGACGCCGCTGAGCCGGTGCTTAGTGAGTTTGGAGCGGAGCGGGTGATGTTCGTGCTTGCCAATACGGTGCAGCACAAGGATTGGGACGGTCGCTTCTCGCGCGAGAACAAGGCGTGGGCAGCGGCCTTTTCTATTGAGCCGGATGCGGTCATGGGCATGGATCGCCGGTTGCAGTTTGTCGTGAACAGTCATCCTGCCGTGCTGGACGGCTTCATTCACATGGTCAGAGAGGCGGCGCAGAATCAGCAGCGCAGATCGGTGAGGGATCAGCTGGCGCATAAGCCTGCGCTGCCCAAGCAGCCTTTGGCGAAAAGGGAAGCGCGGGTGAGATGACATGGCGCAGAGAGAAAGAAGCGTATCCCGTCTTCTGAGGCTGACGCCGCAGGAGAACGCCATGCTTGAACAGAGGATTCAGCAGTCGGGCATAAAAAACAGGGAAGCGTTCATGCGGAAGATGCTCCTTGAAGGCTATGTGCTGAGCCTTGAACTGCCGGAACTCAAGGAGATTCTTCGCCTGACGCGCTATACCAGCAACAACGTCAATCAGATCGCCCGCCATTCGCACGAAACCGGGCGGTATTACATCGAGGACATAGAGCAAATGGTCCGCAATCAAGAGGCGATTCAGGACGCCCTGAAGGAAGTCCTTAACCGGCTTTCTGCGCTTGAGTAAATGGAGCATTTGGCCCGGCAGCGGAGGGTAAAACGGCAGAATGATCGTCGTTCCCTCCGCTGTTTTCTTTATGCCCGTATCCTTGCCGTTTGGCTGTAAATCAGGTACAACAAAGACAGAGAAAAGTCCTCAAAGGAGGTTTTGATATGAGGTTATTGATTCGGATTCTCGCAGCGCCGGTCGTGGTGATTCTGACGCTCTTCGTCTGGATCTGCTCGGCAATTCTGTACTGCTCGGCATATCTGCTGGGACTGGCAGGAAGTCTTATCGGTCTGATGGCGCTGGTCATGTTCATTTCTGGATCGATGAGAAATGCGATTCTGCTTCTGATCCTCGCCTATCTGATCAGCCCGCTCGGACTGCCGATGGCGGCGGCATGGCTGCTGGCGCGCGTGCAGGATCTTCGGTATGAGATTATGGATGAACTGGGGTGAACGGGTGGATAGCTTTGGATGAGCAAGTGATTTACTCTTTTAGTGTTTCATGATATAGTGATATAAATTGGTTTTGTTGTTTTGTCTGTACTGAGCTAAAGAATCTAATTGCTAAAATGAAACATATAGATTAGGAGGTATAGATAGTGATCCAATATCCTCAATCAAAGACCATTCCTGATACGGTATATACAGGATTATGGAATGATGAAATACCTGTATACACGGTTTTTTCAACTCATGGACTTAATCATTTGGTTGGATATGTTCGGCATATAAATGCGGGAAATGGAACTGTGCTTTATCGGGGACAGTGCAATCTGTATCCTAGTATTACGCCGAGTATCTTTCATGATTCCTCCTCGGAAACAGTAAACAAAGAAAGGCTGAATCAAGCTGTTGCGAATATAAAAAACGATGAAAGCATGTTAAAGTTCTTTCATCTAGATACAACCGATGTAGTTGGATGGGATTTATATCAGAAACTTACTATTGAAGCTGCACTACAACATTATGGTGCTCGCACGTACTGTGTTGATTTTGTTGATAATCATTGGACTGCATTATGGTTTGGACTCTATCGTTGGAACCAATCAACAAAAAACTACGAGCGGCGAACCAGCGAAAAAGCTGATAAAGAGGATGATTTGATTAGATTTACTTTAGATTTCGGTTCACCTACTTCACTTCCTGTTGAACCGGATCCAATTGAGGTTTCTAATCTTTCTGATAGGCAGATGAAATCGCTCAAATCAATTGCTAAGAAATCTGGAAAGGATCTTGATATCCTTATCTCAGGAAAACTCTACAGTCTTAATGCACAAAAACGTACAATCTGGTTGCAACGTTGTGAGCAAATAAAAGAACAGAACTCTCAGCGTGAGAATAGGATTAATGCATTTAACGTAGATTCTGCAAAAGGTCATATGTTTTTGTTCTTATATGTTGCTGATACCAATTGCCCTACAATGCATGGCATTTCATTTGGTGAACAGACATATACTGTTGATTTGAGAAAGGTTCTTCCATCAGTGTTTCTCCGTCCTGGATCGCAACATGGTTGGATTGTTAGAGGAAAAAAGGAGAATTACCAATTCAATAGTCGTGTAGTGTGCGTCGCGAGGATTAACATTGACTTAGTAGATGAGATGCTCGGTAATGGATCTCTTGTACGTACAGATAATTTCTTTCCTTCTTATAAGTTCGATCAAGGCTATCATGTATTGTTAGAACGACAAATAAACTCTCCTATTCGAAGTAAAACGAAAAATCCTAAGATTATACCAGAGAATACGATACCAAGTTATTTCTAGGTAGTTTTGCATTGTAATTCTTAAGTAATTGCAAATAGGAGACCGTAAGTGAAGGTTACAGGAGAGAAATCATTCAAGATGAGTTGCTCAATTGGAGTGAGTATCTGTAAGTGTTGGCGAGTTGATCAGTGGTCTTAAAATAGAATGTGAAACTCACGCGGGCTGGATGCAGCTCGCGTTTTTCTTTTTGAGAGGATGAGTGGATGGCAACGACGAGGATTATGCCGCTGCATATCGGAAAGGGACGGACGATCGGAAAGGCTGTCCGGGAGATTCTCGACTATGTGAAGAATCCTGAAAAGACGGATCAGCAGCGGCTCATTTCAAGCTTTGAATGTGACAGCAGAATGGCGGACGCCGAGTTTCATTTTGCGCTGAAGGAGTATGAAAGGAACACGGCGCGCAGGATCAGCAGAGAGAACGTAATTGCTTATCATCTGCGGCAGGCTTTTGTTCCGGGCGAGATCACGCCGGAGGAAGCAAACCGGTTGGGGCAGGAGCTGGCGCGGCGCTTTACCAAAGGGAATCATGCGTATATCGTCTGCACACATGTAGACAAGGCGCACATCCATAACCATATCGTCTGGTCAGCGGTGACGCTTGACTGCGACAGGAAGTTCAGGAATTTCTGGGGCAGCGCGAAGGCTGTCCGCAAGCTGAATGACACCATCTGCATCGAGAACGGATACTCCATCGTGGAAGAGCCGCAGCGGCATGGCAAGGGCTATGACAAGTGGCTGGGAGATCGCAAAAAGCCGACGCATCGTGATCTTCTGCGGATGGCCATTGATGAGGCGCTTGCGCAGAATCCCAAGGATATGGACGCCTTGATTTCGCTTCTTTGTGACGCCGGATACGAGGTCAAGCGCGGCAAGGTGCCCGCGTTCCGAGGGGAAGGGCAGAAGAAGTTTCTTCGCATGGACACGCTGGGTGATGGGTACGGGATGGAAGAGCTTGCTGCTGTATTGGATGGCAGTCGAAAGCACGTTCCGCGCAGAGCGAGAGGTGCAGCAGCCGAAGAAAAGGTCAACCTCCTGATCGACATTCAGCGGAAGCTAAGCGAAGGAAAGGGCGCAGGCTATCAGCGCTGGGCGACGGTCTTCAACCTCAAGCAGATGGCGCAGAGCCTGAACTATCTGCGGGAGCATGGGCTTGAGGATTATGATGAGCTTGCCCGAAGAACAGAAGCGGCAACGGCGCAGTTTCACGCGCATTCGGATC
>JAFXCE010000100.1 GCA_017521565.1 Clostridia bacterium
ATAATTGATACAAACGCAAAGGATGTGGCTGTGATTGCCAATGAGATTAAGCAGTTGTAATACTGACAAATTCCAATTTGACAAGCTGATTAGCATGGTTTCAGTTCCAAAAGAGAGTTTCACTTCCCGCTTAATAGTTTCATTTTGTGAGTGAAACCAAATGAAACCTTTTGAAACCGTATCATTATTGTCAAAACACTTCATATTAGCACGATGGTTTTGATACGAAACCATCGTGCTTTTTCTATATTGGTTGATGTTTACACAGTAATTTGATACATTCTATTCGACACACTTGAATTTGTTATGGAGGTGAAAGAGCGTGCATTATGTTGAATACGGGAAAGAAAACAATAAAACAATCCTTCTTTTGCATGGAGGCGGATTATCGTGGTGGAATTATGAAGACGTAGCAAAATCACTTCAAAAAGATTATCATATAATCCTGCCTATACTGGATGGTCACGCAGAAAGTGATAAATCTTTTACAACCATAGAAGATAATGCTGCTGAAATCATCGCTTTTATTGATGCACATTTTGGAGGTTCTGTTTTTTTAATTGGTGGTTTATCCTTGGGTGGGCAGATTTTACTGGAGATTTTGTCGCAACGCAACGATGTTTGTAATTATGCCATCATTGAAAGTGCACTGGTTATACCCTCAAAACTAACACATTCTATGATTGAGCCTGCATTTGGAAGTAGTTTTGGATTAATACAGTATAAATGGTTCTCTAAATTACAATTCAAGTCACTTAAAATAAAATCCGATTTATTTGACTGTTATTTTAGAGATACTTGTGCCATATCTAAGAAAGATATGATTGCTTTTTTACAGGCAAATTCGTTATATTCCTTAAAGGAATCCATAAAGAACTGTAGCGCAAAGGTTTATATTTTTGTTGGCGGAAAAGAAAATAAAGCAATGCAAAAATCTGCTAGAATAATTCATCAAGCATTGCAAGAGAGTGTATTGCAAGTTCTTCCTAAGTTATATCACGGCGAGTTTTCCATAAACCATGGCAATGATTATTCAAATAAAATCAGAGAGATAACTGCAGAATAATATATTCCAATTTGATAAACGGATCAGCATAGTTTCAGTCCCGAAAGAGAGTTTCACTTCCCGTTTAATAGTTTCATTTTTTGAGTGAAACCAAATGAAACTATTTGAAACCGTATCATTATTATCAAAACAATTCATTTGATTTCAAATCCGAACCCGCATATGTCTTCGTGAGTGGCGTGTTCGGCTGCATCTTCTGGTTGAAGAAGCAGTAGCAACCCTCTGCGCTGAGTATTGTAAGATACTCGTCGCTATTTTCATTTTTGCCGTCAAACATTGAAAGTATAATAACCTATTCCAATTTGCGCAACTATCCATGGTTTCACTTTTCTTCATATAGGTTCATTTTCGGCGAAACCTTTTGAAACCCTATTCTTCCGCTTGAAGAAGCAACAGCCAGTTGCTTGTTTCATGGTCATCTGCGCAGTATAATACGTTCGAGGTGATCATACATGGATGCAAAGAACATCATTCTTGAACTCAGAACCCGAAAGGGACTCTCACAGGAAGAGCTTGCCGAAAAGGTGTTTGTCACCCGTCAGGCCGTGTCCCGCTGGGAAAACGGAGAAACCACGCCAAATACCGAAACGCTGAAACTGCTTTCCAAGCTGTTCGATGTCTCTATCAATACGCTTCTTGGATCGCCAAGGAAACTGATCTGCCAATGCTGCGGCATGCCGCTTGAGGATGCCAACATCAGCAAGGAACCCGACGGTTTCTTCAACGAAGAATACTGCAAATGGTGCTATGCTGACGGTGAATACATGTATCACGATATGGATGATCTGATTGACGTCTGCATCCATCACATGACCAATGAATCGCTATCCGCAGAGCAGGCCCGGACGTATCTGAAAGATATGCTGCCGAAACTCAATTACTGGAAGCAGTACACGAATCTCGATGGCGCAGAAGAGTTTGAGGAATTCAAGCGGCAGCTCATCGGCGAAATCAATGCCTTACATATAGAAGGAATGCCAAAGGTTGAAAAGCTCAATGCGCTTGTGGGCGGATACATCAATCTTGAGTACCGGCTGCCCAGCGGAAAACATGTAAAGTTTCTGGATGACAACGCAACCTACCTGGGGAACCAGCTGGAATGCGAATTTGGCGGAAACCGGTGCTTTGGCATCGCTGCCAATATGGACTTCATCATGGTATGCACCTATGAAGAAAACGGCGAAAACCCTGAACTCGTCATCTACAAAAAGCGATAACGAACTACACAGCTCGCAGATGGATACCGGCAGCCAAAGGACAAACAGAAAAACCGCCCGGCGATTCCGAGCGGTCACAAGCACCTGTTCCGGGTGCTTTTTTCTTATGAGGAATTGCGCAAAACCTTGCTGTGGGCACAGATTGACATATGCTTGTAAAGCTTTTCAGAATCCCACGCCCATATTGGCCGCCGGAGTCACGACGTCATGATAGCACATCCAGCCGTGTCCCGTCGGGAGCGGCTCTTCGTCAAGCTCCGCGATCGTATTCAGATCGCCGCAGAGATAGCGCTTGATCTCGTCGGCAACGTCCTTCAGGCGCATCGTCACCGCGCCGTAGCGCATGCAGATGATCTCCCAGCCGTTGCGCTTCATGTCCCTGTCCCACATCTGCTGGTGCAGCGCCATCAGCTTGTCATACTTCTGCAGCATGCGCGGAATATCGACATGCGCCGTCTCGCGCAGCCACGCGCGATCCCCAGCGAGATACTTCGCGCGCATGTCACGCACGAGCCTCGCCTTCTCAATCATCACATCGAAGCACTGCGCGGCATAGCGGCATTCGAGGTTCTCCTCCATCTCGCGCAGGGTTTCCATCGCCTTCGTGCCGCGCTCGATGGCGGCGTCCGGCGTATCGCCCGGCATGTAGACCAGCGGATAGAGCGGATCGCACCAGATGAACTGCTTGCCCGGGCGCACATCCTCGCCATTCGGATAGAACTCGCTCATCGCATCGACCATCCTGCGCGGCAGACCGGTCAGCGCCTCGCCGCAGCGCACAGCCTCTTCCTTAGGGCAATCCTCACCCTGCCAGCACGCCTCCGAAAACAGGGGCAGCAGGCTCGAACCCAGGAACACGTTCGTTTCCGCGCCGTCGTCGCCCCACATCGTCGCCAGCACGGTATCGACCTTGTGGCGCGCGCAGGCGGACAGCGCCGGGATCATCGTGCGCTCCGTCTGCTTGATGTGCGGCAGGAAGCCGGACCACACCCAGTTGCCGCCGGCAAAGGCCGTTTTGCCCATGCGCGCGTGCTCAGAGAGCATGTGGTCATGCAGCTTTGCATCGTCGTGGTAGTAGTCCCAGTAGCACAGATCGACCTCAGGAATCGCATCGATCACGCTCTGCGGGATATCGGCCTCCATGTCGTAGTAGTTGTTCGTCTTGGAACCGAGACGGAAGAACATATCGCTCCACATCATCGGGCGGAAACCGTACTTTTCGCACAGCGCCACCACGCGCTTGAGATGCCGCAGCAGCAGCTCAAAGCGGTCCGTCTGCCCGTATTTGAGCAGGTAACGGCCAAGGCCCACGCCGTGCGCCTCGTCCATGCCGACGTTAATACGCCTGCTCGTCATGCAATTGCGCATCGCGCGGATCTGCGCCTCAATGAGCTCATAGGTCTTTTCATTGTCGATCAGCAGGATATCCGGCTGATCGCGCAGTTCGGCGTTCGCCGTCCAGTTCAGGAAGTGGCGCATGTGACCCAGCGTCTGAATGCAGGGCACCAGCTCCACGCCCATTTCTTTGGCGTAAGCGTCGATCTCGCGCAGGTCGCTCTGGCTGTATCGGCCGCGCAGATAGCCCATATACGGATACTCCGGCACCTCGTAGGTGTCCTCCGTGTAGAGCATCAGCACGTTCATGCCCAGGCAGGCCATCTGATCAATATAGCGCTTGACGGCGGGCACCGTCAGCACCGCGCCGCGCGAGACGTCCACCATCACGCCGCAGGAGCCAAAATGCCGCTGCTGGCGGATATCGAGCGCATCCTTTCCTTCCCTGACGCAGCGGCAGAGCAGGAACAGGCCGCGGGCCAGCGCGTTTTCGTCCTGCGCACAGACAGATGCTTTTCCATCAGCAAGATAAACGTGAAGTTCTTCGCCTTTACTTACATCAATCTTCCAAGGCAAATCGATATTTGTCACCGAAGTCACACGAGCACAAATGTTGTTGACCATATCAGCTGTAAACATAGCGATCCCTCCAGATTCCTTATTTCACGAACATCATTGAAAACGTTGATTTTCAGATAAAGGTTTGATATAATAAGCATGTGGCAGGGGCTTTTCATCCTTAGCCCTTGGAGCTATTTGAGACGGTTACGTTGGCGGACGTTACCGTCTTTTTTTCGTTTCTGGCATTCTCGCCCTTTTCAAGTTTCAAAGTCAACATACTCTGCCACTTGATCGAAAGTATCCAGCCGTATTTCTTTAGCTGCACAGGCTCTCACCTCCTTCCCGTTAGAAGTCTCTTCTTCGGGTTTTCTGGTGTCGCCCCTGCCACACGACCAGACAATAAACTGTCCGGCAGAATTATAATGCCTTAATCCAGCCCGTCTGTCAATCTTTTTTGACCTTATCCAATCTGTGCATTCCTATCAAGGAATGCACTTTTATTATGCATTGAATTTTCACATCATTTTGTGTCATAGATTTGATGTGATCCGTACAACTATAATGTATTCAACAATGTGATACGGAGGAATATGTAATCATGGACAAATTCGTCATCACACCCAAAGAAGATAAAGCTGTGACCATGACAATTCGCATTGATCGCTCTGTACAGGAAGCGTATAACGCGCTTTCCATTCGAACCAATCGTTCTCGCAATGAACTGATTGGCATGGCTTTACAGTATGCGTTGGACCATATGGAAGTCCAGGAAAAAAGCGAACAATAAAAGTTACAAGGAGGACCCCTTCCATGGCTCTCAATCCCGAAATCACATCGATCTCCTATCGTCAGAGCGTCATCCGCAAGCTCACCACACTGCAGAAGGTCATTCTGTTTCTGCTCTATGTCTGCGTCTTCATCTTTACCTTCCTCGGAACGATGTGGGGCGCAGCCCTGCTCATTCCATCGCTGGGTACCCTGTTTTTTGCGTGGTATTACAAGGGGGTCGTCTCCGTCACCTATGAATATCAGCTTGAAGGCTATGACTTCGTCATCCGCCGCCTCAGCGGTACGCGCTCGAAGCCTGTCAACATCGAATTTGCGCACCTCGATCTCCAGCAGCTGATCGTCATCTCCGACCAGTTCACCCCGCAGCTTGCTGAGGGCGAAACGCTCTTTAACGCCGCCGCCAAGGAAGACCGCGTCACGTACTACACCTCCGCGCAGGACCCCGACAAGCCCAGCTGTGTCCTCTATGCACACGGCATCGGCCCGGAGGAGGGCATGATCGTGCGCGTATACCTGCAGCCGAGCAGCCAGCTGCTCCACTGCCTCAACAAACTCTGCCCGGGAAAGGTATTCACCCATGCCGACCTCATCTGAGCTGGAGCTGCGCCGCCAGCTGGAAGAGCCCCTCGGCGGCGAATCGCGCAATTATCCGCTGGATGACAGCCGCGCGCTGATCACCATGATCGACACGCCCTATTATCCGCCCTATATCCCTGATGCTCTGCACATCCACAACTGCATGGAGATCGGCGTCTGTCTTGCCGGCTGGGGGCAGGTGCATCTGCGCCAGACTAATTACGCCTTTTCCGCCGGATCGGTCATCGTCGCCCCCCGCGGCGTCTATCATAACCAGACCTGCGCCGGCGAACCGCTGACGCATTGGCTCTATATTGTCCTGAACGAAGACCATCTGCTGCGCAAGACGCCCGAACGTTACCGCTCTACCATCACTGCCCTGCTTGAATCCATCCGCGAAAGCGGGCTGTTTCTGGAAAACAGCGTGGACAACAGCATCAACGCCATGATCAAGCTGATGCTCGACCTGCGCCGACGCGACGATGCCGATGCGGAAATCCAGCTGGAGCTGTGCGCCTATCTGCTGCTCATGGAGCTGTCCCGCTATGTCGCCAGCATGCCCCTGCCCGTCACCGCCGCGGCCGCAGACCCCCGCCGCCGCCAGCCCATCGAGCCCGCGCTGGCCTACGTCTACGAACATTATAAGGAAGCTATCCAGATTGCTGACCTCGCGCGCAGCTGCTCGATGTCGGAGAGCTACTTCCGCAAGCAGTTCCTCAAGATCATGGGCCTCAGTCCGATGGAGCATGTCAACCGCTACCGCATCCATCGCGCCATGAACCTGCTGCGCACCACCAGCGATCCCATTCAGAACATCGCCGTGCGCGCCGGCTTCTCCTCCATCGCCGCTTTCAACCGCAACTTCAAGCAGTTCTCCGGGCTCAGCCCCAGCGAATGGCGACGCAGCCGTTTGAACAAATAAAACCCGCCGTTTTGTGAACAAGAAGGACAAAAATGAGCGTTTCTGCTCAGGATTGGATCGTTTCTGCGCACAAAGCGGCGTTTTTGCATGCTATAATGATACCAACAATTCGGTTCGTATGTAGTGCGAACTGAACAAACATTATTAGGAGGAAAGACACTATGAAGAAGCTTGTTGCTCTGCTCCTCGCCCTGACGATGATCATCTCCTGCACCGCCGCTCTGGCTGCTGAGGATGGCAAGATCACCATCTGGACCTGGGACCCGAACTTCAACATCGCCGCCATGAAGGTTGCGAAGGAAATGTACGCCGAGATCAACCCGGACGTCGAGGTCATCATCGAGGAAGTTCTCTCTGAGGACATCGAGACCCGCGTTATCACCGCCGCCTCCTCCGGCGACATCTCCAACCTGCCGGACATCATGCTGGTTCAGGACAACTCCTTCCAGAAGATGGTCATGAACTATCCGGAAGTTTACGGCAACCTCACCGGCAAGTATGACTACGAAGGCTTCCCGGCTGGCAAGCTGGCCTACTCCACCGTCAACGGCCAGAACCACGGCATCCCGTTCGACGCGGGCACCGTCGTTGGCACCTACCGCACCGACTTCCTCGAGCAGGCTGGCTACACCATCGCTGACCTGACCGACATCGACTGGGATCGCTTCATCGAGATCGGCCGCGACGTTAAGGCGAAGACCGGTCTGCCGATGCTGACCGGCCAGGCTGGTTCCATCGACACCGTTCTGATCATGATGCAGTCCTGCGGCGCTTCCATGTTCAACGAGGACGGCTCCGTCAACTTCGTGAACAACGAGGCCTGCCAGAAGGTTCTGGAGTACTACAAGACCATGGTTACCGAAGGCATCTTCGTCGAAGTGAACACTTGGGACGAGTACTGCGGCACCCTGGCTAACTCTTCCTGCGTCGGCACCATCAATGGCTGCTGGATCCTCGGCACCATCATGGCTGTTCCGGAGTTCGCCGGCAAGTGGGCTCTGACCAACATGCCGTCCATGCCGGGCATCGAGGGCGCGACCAACTACTCCAACAACGGCGGTTCTTCCTGGGCCATCACCAATGGCACCGATATGGATCTGGCTCTGGACTTCATGAAGATGTACCGCAACGTTGACTTCTACAACAACATCCTCCCGACCACCTCCGCCATCGGCACCTGGGCCGGCGCGAAGGACGGCTCCAACTAC
>JAFXCE010000101.1 GCA_017521565.1 Clostridia bacterium
GCTGATCAGATCATTCGCTTCGATGATTTTCTCCTCTCTTTTGTGGACATAGCAGTTCATCGTCATCTGAATATCTGCATGACCTGCAATCGCCTGCAAAGTTTTGATGTCCAATCCCGAAGAAGCGGCAATCGTCAAATAGGTATGCCGGAAAACATGCGGCGTGGCGTCATGCAGATTGATCGTCTTACCGATCCGCTGCCAAGTTCTGATGAAGGTTCTTTCTGTGACAGGCCGCAAGCCATCTCCGATGATAAATCCATTGAGCTGCCTGTGCGGACGCAGAATATTGACCAGCCGTTCATCAAGAGGAATGCTTCTCTTCCCCGCTTCGCTCTTGGGATCGCCAAGGATGGGTTTATTGTTCTGAAAGGTGACTGCTTGCTCCACAAAGATCAATCGTCGCTTCCAGTCGATGTTTTCCCATCTGAGTCCCAGCACCTCGCCACGCCGCATTCCCGTATAAAGAAATAAAGCCAAGAGCACTCTGTCGCTGCTTTCAAGCAGATACAAGTCTCTCATGATTTCACGCACTGCCGAATCTGGTAGTGCGTTTCTTTTTTTCTCCGTTCCTTTGATAAAAAGTCTCTTGCTCTCTGTGGGATTGAAACGTATGTGTCCATCTTCAACAGCAAGATCAAAGACCTGATGAAGAATCTTTGCCATCTGCTTTACAGAAGAGAGAGCCATCTGAGATTTATCCTGATAAAACTGCTGGATCGCATTTGTCTTGATGTCTTCCAATCTCAATCCCCTGAATGCCGGAAGAATGTGATTGTCAATCAAGTTGCGGTAGGTCTTCAGCGTTGTGTGCCGCAGCTTCGGCGGTTTTGCTTTCTATGCTCAAGAGGACAACCGCAATCGCCTCAGAATTTCAGATCCCGGTACTGGATAAAGGTCAGTGGACGTGGCATGTCTTTTCGTCTCCATTGCGGTCTGCATGTTCCTGACAAACTCATCAACCAGTGCTTCTGCTTGCTCTGGCGTCGCAAGCCCATCAGCAGCTAAATTAACGCTGGCGCAGTCACTCTTTATAAAACAGACATTGAAGTAAATGAGTATAATATGCGAAAGCGCTTATTCCTGATGATGTCTATATTTCGCACCTTTTCAATTCAACCGGTGGTTTGGATTGTGCTATAATAGAAGCAGAAAAGGGAACGGAGGGATCGCATGGACACGCTGCACAGCCTGATGAAGAGGACACGCGAATGCTTCGGCGTGCATCTTTGCGTGCACGACGTTTCGGGCGTGACCTATGCCCGCAAATCGCTCAGCCTTCCATATCTGATGATGCAGCACGGCTGCGATTACTGCACGGCGGTCAAGCGCTGCGTGAGCGAGCCGCGCTGCATGAAGCAGAAGCAGCTGGTGATGTGGATGCTCAGAAAAAACGGCATGAAGCCGTTTTACGGCGTATGCCATATGGGCGTGTGCGAATACATTCTGCCCGTTTGCCAGAGCGGCCGTCTGCTGGCGGTGGTTTTCGCCAGCGGCATGGTGAAAAACGACGAGCCGGACTGCCGCTCCAGGATGCTGCGCGCAAAGGAAAAGGCTGCGCCCGCGCTGCGGCAGCTCCTTGAGGAAAGCTACGGAATGTTCGTACAGGAGAGCACGGTTTCGCGGGAGACGCTGCGTTTCTTTGCGGAGCTCGCCGGCGAGCGCATCCTGCGCGCAGCCGTGGGGCTGACCGACGCAGATGAAGGCGATCCCTATGCCGTAGAATCCGTGCGCGAGGGGAAGGGACACTGCGGCACGGTCCGCGCTATTCTGGGCTACATCGAGGCAAGCCTGCCGGGCGCGATCACCCTGGGGGATATCAGCTCGGTATTCTTCATGAGTGAGGGACATCTGTGCCGGCTCTTCCGCAAGGAGATGAGCATGAGCATCATCGCCTATGTGAAGCGCCAGCGCATGCTCATGGCGGCGAGGCTGCTTCGTGACAGCGGCGAGAGCGTCAGCGACATCAGCGCGCGCGTAGGCGTGAGCGATCCCAATTATTTCTGCCGCGCCTTCAAGCAGGAAATGGGCGTGACGCCCAGCGAGTATAGATCAAATGCGTTGAATTCTAGAATACAAGGACAAAACCGATCTTGATGTCAGGATTGTGCTATCGTGTTGTCTGTTATGTTTAGGGACAAGATAAAAAAACTGTGATATACTACAGATAATAGAGCATGTCAAGGCATGCGAGTAACTGTTTACCCCGTGGAAAGGAGTCATGAATCATGAAACGTTTCCTCTCTATCCTGGCAGTCGTCATGCTGCTGGTGACCTTCACCGTCGGCGCGTCCGCTGAGGCCGTCAACATGAAGATCGCGACCTGGACCTCCAACGAAGGCCAGCTGCAGCTGCTGGGCAGCTTCGTGGATGAGTTCGCGGCCCAGAAGGGCATCGAGATCAACTACACCTTCGAGTCCATCGCCTTTGCCGAGTACAACACCAAGCTCCTGCTGGAGCTGCAGGGCAAGGAAGCGCCGGACCTGTACTGGGTTCTGGAGACCTCTGCCCCGGCGTTCATCGCTTCCGGCAACCTGGCCAAGCTGAATGACGCGCTGACCGCCTACAATCCGGACGACATCTCCGCCGCGGCGCTCGCGCTGTGGAAGGGCGGCGAGGACGTGTACGCTGTTCCGTTCTCCACCTCTCCGTTCGTGATGCTGTACAATGTCGACCTGTTCAAGCAGGCCGGCGCCAAGACCCCGGACGAGCTGATCGCCGAGGGCAACTGGACCTGGGAATCCTTCCGCGAAGTCTCCAAGCAGATCAAGGACGCCACCGGCGTTTGGGGCTACGAGACTGTTGACGGCGACGGCTACAACAGCCGCGTGCTGCACAACCTGCTGCCGATCATCCGCTCCATGGGCGGCGACGCGTGGGATGCGAACTACGAAGTGAAGATCGACTCTGCCGAGTCCATCGCCGCTGTGCAGCTCTTCCATGACATGCTCTACAAGGACGGCTCCGTCGTGCCTCCGGGAGACGAGAGCAGCTTCTACACCGGCGCTGCCGCGATGACCTGCAGCCAGATCTCCCGCGTGAGCAATCTGGACGGCGTCGAGTGGGAGTGGGCGCTGTGCACCCTGCCGGGCAACGTTCCGGTCATCGGCCAGGCCGCTCTGGGCGCCTTCTCCAAGGGCCCGAACGCCGAGCTCGCCGCCGAGCTGGTTGCCTACATGACCTCCGAGCCGTGCGCCGCGCGCATCGCGGGCATCTGGCCGCCGTGCCGCTACTCCGTGCTGGAGAGCGAGGCCTTCCTGACCTCCAACGCCCGTATCAAGCCCGAGCAGATGGCCAGCGCCGTTGCGGCTTCCATCGGCACCGGTCTGGTGCTGCCGAGCCATCAGCTCTATCCGCAGATCGAGGTTGAGGCCAAGATCGCGTATGACAAGCTGTGGAACGCCGACGCCGACGTCGCCAAGATCATGCAGGAAGTCGGCAAGGTTTACCGCACCTATCTGCAGTAATCAGAAGATTCTGATTAACGCCTGAATCCATGCCGGCGGCAGCCTCGCTGCCGCCGGCTTTTTCTCATCAAAAAACGGAGGCTTTCACCATGACAAAAAGCCCTGCAGCACGCAGCCTCAGACGCAGAGAGGCGCTGACCGGCTATGCATTCGTGCTGCCGCAGCTGATCGGCTTCACGATCTTCGTGCTCATTCCGCTGGTCAATGTGTTCATCTATTCGTTCCACAACAAGAACATGCTTTTCGGAACGAACATCTTCATCGGCTTTGATAACTTCACCAAGCTCTTTACGAATGATTCCCTCTTCTGGATGACGCTGAAGAATACCTTTGTGTTTTCCGTGCTGCTGGTGCCGCTGAACCTGGTGCTTGCGCTGCTTCTGGCGCTGTATCTGGGCGACGGCGGCTTCGGTACGCGATTCACCCGCACGGTCATCTTCCTGCCGGTGGTCACCTCCGGCGTGGCATGGGCCATCGTGTGGAAATATCTGCTGCAGAGCGGCACTGCCGGCCCTGTGAATTACTTCCTGTCTCTGGTCGGCATTCCCGGCCCGAACTGGCTGACCGATAAGGGCTGGGCGATGATCTCCGTGGTCATCAACCGCGTGCTCAAGAACCTGGGCACCAACGTGCTCATCTTCTATGGCGCGGTCATGAATATGCCGCAGGACGTCATCGAAGCGGCGCGCATTGACGGCGCGGGCAGCTTCAAGCTGCTTGTAAAGATCAAGCTGCCGCTGCTCATGCCCACGATTCTCATGGTCTCCATCGTCACGATGATCGGCTCCATGCGCGTATTCGATACCATCCGCCTGATGACCGACGGCGGACCCGAGGGATCGACCATGGTGCTGGTGTATTACATCTACCATCAGGCGTTCAAGATGTTCAACACGGGCTATGCCAGCGCGATTGCCGTCGTGCTGTTCATCATCGTGCTGATCCTCACCATCATCCAGTGGGCGCTCAGAAAGAAGGTGTCGCATTATGAAGGCTAAAGGACTGAGCCGTGCGGCGCAGATCTTCATGCTCATCGTGGTGGCAGCGCTGTTTGTCTATCCCTTCTGGTGGATGCTGGTCAACTCGCTCAACACGGCTGCGCAGGTCTTCGGCAAGCCGACGCTGCTGCCGCGCGCCTGGCGCTTTGAAAATTACGTCGAGATCTTCAGGATTCAGCCATTTGCCCGCCATCTGATGAACTCCCTCATCGTGGCGCTGATCGGCACCGTGGGCAATATCCTGGTAAGTGCGCTGTCCGGCTACGGCTTTGCGCGCCTGCGCTTCCCGGGCAGCAGTATCCTGTTTATCCTGCTGCTTACCGCGCTGATGATGCCCATCGAGGTCATCATCGTACCGCTGTTTTTCCAGATGCTCCAGTGGGGCTTCTCCGATTCGCTCGTGCCGCTGGTCTTCATCCCGATCTTCGGCGCGCAGGGCGCTTTCTCCGCGTTCATGTTCCGTCAGTTCTTTGTGACGGTGCCGCTGGAGCTGGAAGAAGCTGCGAAGCTCGACGGCCTGAGCGCATTTGGTACCTTCTGGCATATCATGCTGCCCATCGCCAAGCCGGTCATCGCCTCCGGCGCAATTCTGGCGTTCCTGGCCGCGTGGAATACGTATCTGGAGCCGCTCGTCTTCACCAGCAGCATTGAGAATTTCACGCTGCCGCTGTCGCTGAATAACTTCAACGACTCCTACGGC
Organism: Clostridia bacterium; assembly: GCA_017521565.1. Classification (GTDB taxonomy): domain Bacteria; phylum Bacillota; class Clostridia; order Christensenellales; family Aristaeellaceae; genus Ventricola. The sequence continues at coordinate 5,166 of JAFXCE010000101.1, forward strand.
GAGCCGCAGTGGAACCTGCAGATGGCGGCGACGACGGTTTCCGTGCTGCCGATCATGATCGTCTATCTCTTCTTCCAGGAGAAGGTGACCGACGCCATGGTCAATTCCGGCCTGAAGTAATGCCATGCTGTTTGCAGATAACAAAGGGACCAATACAGGAGGAACCATGAGCATCTTTGATTCCTACGATGTGATCGTCTGCGGTGCGGGCATCGCCGGCTCTATGGCAGCCGTTGCTGCCGCGCGCATGGGCGCGAAGGTACTGGTTGTCGAAGAAGAAGGCTATCCGGGCGGCAGCATGACCGCCATGGGGACCGGCCCGATGATGACCTTCCATGCGGGTGAGAAGCAGACCGCGCAGGGCCTGACGGACGAAATGATCCGGCGGCTGCAGGAGAAGAACCTCTCCCCGGGCCATATCATCGATTCCACCGGCTATACCTACACCGTCACGCCGTTCTCCGCCGAGGGCATGAAGCGCGAGCTGGAACTGATGATGCTGGAAAGCGGCGCGCAGATTCTGTATCATACGGTGATCACCGGCGTGAACGTGGAAAACGGTCAGATTCAGAGCCTTCGCTGCTTCTCCTGCGGCGAAACGTTTGAGGTTTCCGGCAGGATCTATATCGACGCCACGGGCGACGCTGACGTGGTGGCCATGTCCGGCGCGGCCTACAAGCAGGGCCGCGACAGCGACGGCAAGGATCAGCCGATGACCATGAACTACAAGATTTCGGGCGTGGACCTGAACCGTGTGCGCGATCTGATGGAGACGAATCCGGAGAATTTCCCGTTCCTCTATCCCAAGGCCGGCATCCAGAAGCTGGCGCCGCGCCTGTCCTTCTCCGGCTATCAGGACATCATGAAGAAGGCGATCGCCGACGGAGAGATCACGTTTGACCGCGACATCGTGCTCTGCTTTGAAACCGACAGGGAGAACGAGGTCATCGTGAACATGACGCGAATCCTGGGCGAAAACCCGGTGGATCCCGTGTCGCTTTCCCGCGCGGAGACAGAAGGCCGCCGCCAGGTATGGGAGCTGTTTGACTTCATGAAGCGCCGCATACCGGGATTCGAAAATACGCACCTGCTCTTTACCGGTCCTCGCGTGGGCGTACGCTCCTCGCGCCGTATGGTTGGACAATACACGCTGACGGAGTACGATATCCTTGACGAGCGCAAGTTTGACGACGGTATTGCCGCCTACGGCTATCCGATCGATATCCACTCTGCCGACGGCACGGAAACCGACAGCCGTTTCCTGCGCGAGGGCGGATATTACACGATTCCCTACGGCTGCCTTCTCAGCCGTGATATCGGCAACCTGATGGCTGCCGGGCGCAACATCAGCGCGACGTTCGAGGCGCAGGCATCCACGCGCACAAGCCCGTGCTGCGGCGCGCTGGGCCATGCTGCCGGCGCTGCGGCGGCGCTTGCCGCGAAGAAGGGCATGCTGCCCGGCAATGTGGATACGGATGAGCTGCGCGCGATCCTGAAAGAACAGGGCGCAGTGGTTGATTGACCGGAAAACCAAAAATGCCGCCGATACAGTGATGTATCGGCGGCGTTTCTCTTTGGTATGTCGGCCCAGAATCGAGCGTATTCTGTCTGCTCTTGATGGGCGGATCCTCACCGTTACAAGGCTGTTCATTTGTTTCGCGCCTTTCGCCTGCATACGAAAAAGACAAAAGAATCCATATGCAGGCTTGACGGATATCATATCCGTTTTTCGAATCGGTTTACTGCTATCACGGCGCTGTGTTTTTTCGATCAAAACAAAAGGATAGAATCTTATCCGGCATTTGGGCCGGTTTTGTCTTTCTAAACAACCCAAAGCATGAAAGGTCTGCTGATACGGGCTTTATTCATTCTGTGTTTGCGGAATTCCACATAACATCTTTCGGTCACAGAGGTGTTCGTGTGCCTCAACAACTTAGACACTTCCTGAAGCGACATGCCGTGTTCTTTCCATTCTGTCGCACAGGTATGCCGGAAATCATGAGCCGAATACGCTTCAAGTCCCATTCGCTCTCTGATTTTATCAAAGGATCGTTTCTTCTGCTGATAGGTCAAAGGTTTCTCTCCGCCCAAGATAAAACCTTCGCTCTCAAAAGGGGAAAGATGTTCTATTAGTTTGTCCGCAAGCGGGATCGTCCGCGTACTGGCTTTCGTCTTCGGCAGCTTCACAAGCGGCTGGTTTCTTGTCGGATGGATGACCGCACGCTGAA
>JAFXCE010000102.1 GCA_017521565.1 Clostridia bacterium
AACTGATGCACCAACTCCGGCGATGTGCCGGGAATGGCTTTGGCATGAATGTATCCGTTGAAACGGTACTCCTGCCGCAGCATGCGGAGCGCGGCGATCATCTGTTCTGTGGTATAGTCCGGAGAGCGCAGTACACCGGAGGAGAGGAAAAGTCCCTCAATATAGTTGCGCCGATAAAACTCAATGGTCAACTCTGCCAGCTCCCGCGGCGTGAAGGAAGCACGGGGCGTATCGTTGGAGCGGCGATTGACACAATAGGCGCAGTCGTAGCAACAGGCGTTGCTCATCAACACTTTTAAAAGTGTGATACATCTTCCGTCTGCCGAGAAGCTATGGCAGCATCCCGCGATGGAAGAGGTGGTATTGCCGATCATCCCCGGGCGGGAAGCACGGCGCACGCCGCTGGATGTGCAGGCTGCGTCGTACTTCGCCGCGTCGGTTAAGATGCTTAATTTTTGCGCGATGTCCATAGCGCGAGAGGGGAGAGCAGCTTATGCTGCGCTGCGTGCGCCACGGCGACGACGGGAACGGGGACGCTCCAGACGATCAATGAGACGCATGATATTCACGGACACAGACAAAGCACCAACAATGATGATAATGTAACCGAACGTAGAGAACATAGGAAATACCTCCTGTTAGAATGTTTGTTCGAGTACATTATATATCGAACAAAGGTTCTTGTCAATAGAAAATCGAACAAAAATTCGAAATATTTCAAAGAAGGTTGACCGACACAGGATTTTGTATTACAATAGGGGAGAAACTACAAGAAATAGAAGGAAGAAGACCATGACGGTATTGGAACAGCGTTTTGTAGCCGCCCGAAAGCGTGTCATTGAGGCGGAATTTTCCAATTTAAATCCCATGCAGCGGCAGGGTGTACTGACCACCGAAGGGCCGCTGCTGTTACTGGCAGGCGCGGGAAGCGGCAAGACAACGGTGCTGATCCACCGTATTGCCAACCTCCTGCGCTACGGTCGCGGCAGCGATTGTGACGAGATCCCCATGCCCATTTCTGAGGATGAGGTGGAGTTTTTGGAGAGTTACGCAGAAGCGCCCACGGAGGAGAACCGCCCGCTGGCCCAGTACCTCTGCGCCGTAGAGCCGCCCCAGCCCTATGAGGTGCTGGCGATCACCTTTACCAACAAGGCCGCCAATGAGCTGAAGGAGCGCTTGGAGCGGATGCTGGGGGAGAGCGGCTGCGATGTGTGGGCTTCCACCTTCCACTCTGCCTGCGTGCGTATTCTGCGCCGCGATATTGACCGCATTGGCTACAGCCGCGACTTTACCATCTACGATACCGACGACAGCAAGCGGGTCATTAAGGATTGCTTGAAGGATCTGGGCTTGGATGAAAAGACCTTCTCCACCCGTGAGGTGCTCTCTGCCATCTCTCACGCCAAGGAGAAGATGATCAGCGCCGAGGAGTACTGCGAACATTGGGAGAAACAGGCTGATTGGCGTAAGATTCGCATCGGTAAAGTTTATTCCCTTTACACGCAGAGATTGCAGACTGCCAACGCGCTGGACTTCGATGACCTTATCTTAAAGACGGTGCATCTGCTGGAGCGTGATCGGGAAGTGCGGGAATACTATCGCCGCAAGTTCCGCTATGTGCTGATCGACGAGTATCAGGATACCAACCATCTTCAGTACCGCTTAACCACATTGCTGGCGGGCGGCTACCGCAACATCTGCGTGGTGGGCGATGATGACCAGAGTATCTACCGCTTCCGTGGCGCGGATATTGATAATATCCTCAACTTTGAAAAGCAGTATGCAGGCACCCGTACCATCCGCTTGGAGCAGAACTACCGCTCCACGGGGCATATTCTGAACGCCGCCAACGCCGTTATTCGCAACAA
>JAFXCE010000103.1 GCA_017521565.1 Clostridia bacterium
CCGCATCACCGACAAAGTACTGTAAATCTTGCATGTTTGCGGGCGAGGCCGATGCTTCTCAAATCGATTTACATAACAAACCGGCATGATGCCGGCCGCATCACCGACAAAGTACTGTAAATCTTGCATGTTTGCGGGCGAAGCTGATGCTTCTCAAAGAGAATTACATAACAAAAAGCGGGAGCTTTCACCGGCCGAGGAGCCGGAGAAAGTTCCCGTTTGCGTGCTGGAGAAGAATGTCGGGGGATTGTCCGCGCAGCTGTGCCGCGGCCGTCAGGGAGCGCCGGAGCGCGTCGCCGGGGTTCTGCGCGGCGGCATCGCCGAGCGCCCAGCGAACGGCGTCCATGCCGTCGGTTTCAAAGAGAATCCTCTCGTCCGGCGCGAGCCTCGCGGCAGCCTGTACACAGGGATTGCAGGATACGTCCGGGCCGATGGTCAGATAGCAGCCCTGCGCGAGGAAGCGATCAAGCGCATCCTGGTTTCCGCTGTACCAGTGGACGACGATGGGATGCGGAAAGCCCTCTGTCAGGCGGGCGATTTCATCCTCGCAGCCCTTGGTGTGCAGCACGATGCCCTTTCCGCGGGCAGCAGCCCAGTCGAGCTGAGCGGCAAACAGGCGCCTCTGCATGGCGATGGGCGTATCGCACCAGACGCTGTCCAGCCCGATCTCTCCGATGAGCGCGGCGTGCTCCATCCACGGGCGCATATCGCCGAGGGAGACGCTTGCGGCGTACCACGGATGCACGCCAGCGGTCATCGAAAAGACGGCGGATTGATGACAGAGCGACTCGGCTTCCTGCGCCTGCGCGGGATTGCCGCAGGAGAGCATCGTCAGGATGCCGTGTCGGATGCGGGATGCGCATTCTGCTGCATGGCCGGCATGAGCATGCGCGTCAAAGACTGGTGTCATGCGTCCCCCTTGATGCAGCGATGGATTTCGCCGCGCAGCGCGCCCTGATCAAACAGCCATTCCCGCGTGCGGTTGGTTTCAGTGACGGCAAATTCGCGCACGACATGCGCAGGGCTACCGCCCAAAACGATGATGCGGTCGGAGAGGTAAATGGCTTCGTCCACATCGTGCGTCACCAGCAGCGCCGTGCGGGACAGGCGCTTGCGCATGGAGAGCAGCCATTCCTGCATGTCCCCGCGGGAGATGACGTCCAGCGCGCCGAAGGGCTCGTCCAGCAGCAGAATATCTGCGCTGCACAGCGCCGTGCGCAGGAAGGCGGCGCGCTGGCGCATGCCGCCGGAAAGGCTGGAAGGATAGAGGTTTTCGCAGCCGGAAAGGCCAAAGGCGGCGAAGTTTTTCAGCGCTTCCTCGCGTGCCTGCGGATAACGCCCGTGAATGCGCCCATAGAGGCAGACGTTTTCAAGAATCGTCTGCCAGGAGAAGAGCAGGTCGCTCTGGGGCATGTAGGCAAACTGTCCGCTGACGCCGTGAATCGGACGCCCCTCCACCAGCATCTCGCCGGAGTCGGGCGTCAGGCTGCCGGCAAGCAGGTTGAGAATGGTCGACTTGCCGCCGCCGGAAGCGCCGAGGATGCTGACAAACTCCTGCGGCATGACGGAAAACGAGAGATTGCGCAGCACCTGCTTGTTTCCAAATGAAAAGGACAGGTCGCGGACTTCGAGTTTGGGAATCACTTGAAAGCCTCCGGAAGGAATGCGTTGGTGTAACAGTTTTCTGCGGGGATGGGGGATGCGAGCACGCCGTACTGAACGAGCAGATCGGTATATCCATCCCAGACCTCATCCTTCATTTCGCCCCAGCGCGGCGCGTCCTCGGCGTATTTGGGGGAGAGGTAGTTTTGAGAGAGGGTCAGCATCTCCAGATCGTAATCCGGCGCGTATTTCTGAAGAATCTCTGCGCTCTCCTGCGGATGGGCGATGGCATATTCGTATCCCTTCGCCGTTGCAGCGAGGAACCTGCGCGCGGTTTCGGGATTGTTTTCGATCAGCTGCTCGCTGGTGATGATAACGGGCGTGTAGTAGTCAAGGCGCTTGTCAAACTGGCGCAGCTCCATGTAGTGGATCGGGAAGCCGGCAAGCTGGCACTTGATGTTGTCCCATGCCTCATAAAACCACATGATATCCACATGGCTTGAAAGCGCGGCGAAGCCGGAGCCGTCGGAGATGACGATGTTCAGCTTGGAGAAATCCGCGCCCAGGCTGTCCATGACGGCGTTGAGGGTTGCGGCCTCGCCCGGGCCGCCCCAGCTGGCATAGACCTTGCCCTCAAAATCCGCCGGCGAGGTGATGTCCTTGCCGGCGAATGAGGCGAAGCCGGAGGTGTTGTGCTGGATGACAGCGGCAATGGCCCGGATGGGCAGGGGATCCTTGGCGGCGCGCGCCATGGTGACCTCTTCCTGATAGCTGATGCCGAAATCGCCCTTGCCTACGGCAATCAGCGTGGCGGTTGCGCCTTCGGTCGGTTCGATGATGCGGACGTTCAAGCCCTCTTCGGCGTAATAGCCGTTTTCAAGGGCGACATACATGCCGGTGTGGTTGGTGTTGGGAACATAGTCAAGGATCACGGTCACATCCTCGCACAGGACGGACGCGGGGAACAGACACAGGAGCATCAGCGTGGCAATCAGCAGCTTTTTCATAGGGATATCTCCTTTTCTTGGTCTTGTTTTCCAATGGTTTGCGGCGTAAGCAGGCGCTGCAGCAGGCGGATCAGCCCGTTCATTCCAAGGGAGAGCAGGATGACGACCAGCACGCAGGCAAACACCTTGTCGAGCATATAGTTGTTCTTGACGCGCAGCAGATAATAGCCAAGTCCCTCCTGAGAGGCGATCCATTCGCCGACGACCGCGCCGCTGACGGAGTACGTCGCGGCGACCTTGAGCCCGGAAAGGAGCGAAGGCAGCGCGGCGGGAATCTTGGCAAGGGTATAAAGCTGCAGGCGGCTTGCGCCATAGGCGCGAAGCAGGTTGACATAGCCTGCGTCTACCTGCGCCATGCCGTCGGCAAAGCTAACGGCGACGGGGAAAAAGCACATCATCACGACCGTGAGGATCTTTGGCGCGAGGCCAAAGCCCATGTAGATGATGAAAATCGGCGCAAGGACGATCATCGGCACGGTCTGCGTGACGACGAGGAGGGGGTAGACGCAGCGCTTGAAGGTGGGGAAAGCGTCCATCAGGATGCCCAGCATGAGGGAGAGCGCGAGCGAAATGCCCATGCCCAGCAGCGCTTCGGCCATCGTGACCGCAGCATGGCGCGCAAGCACCGAGGTGTCGGACACGAGCGCGCGCAGCACATGGGACGGCGCGGGCAGCACATAGAGCGGAACGGCCATCAGATGCACGCATGCCTCCCAGATGATCAGCAGCGCGAAAATGAGCAGAGCGGGCAGCGATTTTTTCAAGCGGACATCCCTCCAAACCGGGTATTGCGCAGTTTCCGGTCAAGGCGCCATAGACCAGAAATGAGAACCTGCGGGCATAACAAACCGGCATGCTGCCGGTGGCATCACCGACAAACTGCTGTAAACCTTGCTGCTTTGCAGCCGAGCCCAATGTTTTGCTCAAAGATTTACATAACAAAACCGCGGGGGACGCTACGTCCCCCGCGGTAAACGGGCAATGCTTGCGTCCCTTCGTTGGAATGACCCAAATCAGGTTCAAAGGGTCGAAGCTGACGGCTTCCTCTCAGCCCGGAACACGGACTCCCCTGCGATATGGTGATTATACATCGCGATGGTCGCGTTGTCAATTTGATTTTTCGTGTATATCCGTTTAAAAAGCGCCGGGAACCGGCAGGCACGACGGACGCCGTCGGCGGCATGCCGGCTTATTTGGCGTAGCCCACCCGCATGACGATGCCCTGCGCGAAGTCACCGAACTTATCGCCGAAGAGATTCAGCCCTCCGACGTGTTCGCTGTCGGCGTGTACGCCGATGCGCAGGGAGATATAGTCTGCGCCGCCGAGGTTCAGGTCCTTGAGCGCTACGCCGGAGATAATCTCGCCGTCAAGCAGGCTGTGCTCTGTGTTTACGCGCCATGTCTTGAGCAGGCCGTACTGGCTGGATGTGTCGCTCCACCACGAGGGGTTGAGCCTGCCGCGCCGCCCGCCGTAATCGCCGGGGCTTGTCCACGTGCCCAGCGTGACGCCGTTGACGGAGACGTGGATGTCGCTTTTGAAGTCCTCACGGTACATGGGCGCATTGGAGGAGATTTCCATGGAAAACTCGATAAAGGCGACCTGAGCGGGATCGACCTCGCCCAGAGAGAAGCGATATTCCAGCTCGCCGCTCCTGAACCAGAGCATCTGCGCGCCAAAGCGGTCGGGATGATAAAAAGCGCGGGGGACGTTTGTCTCGCCGATCCATGCGTGGTCGGAGACCATGCCGCATTCGGGCTCAATATGGTCTGCGGCGGAATAGCTGCCAATGGGCAGCTGCAGCGTCAGGGCATTGACGCCGTCCTGCATTTCGGGCGTCAGGCGCATGCTGACGGAATCAATCTTGCGCGAGCAGAGCTTCATGGCGCCGCGGATGCCCGGCTGGATTTCTGCGGCGATCAGCCCCGCCTCCTCAAGCTGGCGCACGTTCAGCGCCGCAGTGGAGACGGGCAGGGAGAGCGCTTCCGCCAATTCGTTGACGTTCATCGAGCGAACGCAGAGCAGGGCGATCATCTTCACGCGCATGGGGGAAGAAAGCGCCTTGGCGACAGTGCAAAGCCGATCAAGCTCGCTCAGAGACAGGCTGATATGCCTGTTCTCCTCGGAGGAAATAGGCATGGACGCGCACCTCCTTTTTGTGGGGAAACGGACGCGGTGAATCACATACAAATTGTCACATGATGATTTATTATATAGCAAAGGAATTGCGATTACAAGAATGAAGCGCGGATAATTTGAGAAAAAAGGGCGCCGAGAGAACACCGGGAAGATGAAAAAAGTACCGCCTTTCTGAGGAAAAGCGGTACGGATTGTCAGTATTCGGCGGCGACGAAGCGCTTGAACGCGTCGATGGAGCGTTCTATCTTTTCGGTATCGACACAGTAGGCGATGCGGAAATAGCCCGGCGCGCCGAAGCTGTCTCCCGGAACGAGGATCAGGTCGTACTTCAGGGCCTTTTTGCAGAAGGCGACAGCGTCGCTTTCAAGCGCCTTGGGGAACATGTAGAACGTGCCGCCGGGGCGCACGATTTCAAACCCGAGGCTGGTCAGCGCGTCATAGAGGATGTTCATGTTTGTCTCATATACGGACAGATCGGCTGTCAGGTCGCAGCAGTCGGCGGCGGCAAGCTGCATGAGTGCGGTCGGGCAGTTGTGGCCGATGCCGCGGGAGATCTGTCCGCACATCGTCGCCAGCATTGCGGATACGCCGCAGGCGGGGTTGACGGCGACATAGCCGATGCGGTCGCCTGGCAGGGACAGGGACTTGGAGAAGGAATAGCAGGAGATCGTGCGCGGATAGAATGCGGCGGCGTAGGGAATGGTCTTGCCGTCAAAGACGATCTCGCGATAGGGCTCGTCGGAAATGAGCCAGATCTCATGGCCGAATTCCTTTTCTTTTGCCGCCAGAACGCCGGCGAGCGCCTGCAGCGTTTCGCTCGTATAGGCCACGCCGGAGGGGTTGCTCGGCGTGTTGATGAGCACGGCGTGAACGCGGGGTGTGAGCATCTGCTCAAAGGCGTCGAAGTTGATCTGGAAATCGGCAAAGCTCGCCGGAACGACGCGCAGCTTTGCGCCGGTCAGGTTGATGTAGGGATTGTATTCGGGGAAGAACGGCGCAAAGGTGAGGATTTCATCGCCCGGCGCGGTCACAAGGCGGAAGGCATGCGCCAGGGCGCCGGCTGCGCCGCTGGTCATGAAGATGTCCGCCCCCTTGTAATCCGTGCCGAAGCGGCGGTTGAGAGACGCGGCGATCTTCTCGCGGACGGCGGGGATGCCAAGGCTCGGGCTGTAGCCGTGCACGAGCATGGGATCGCCGGTGGAAATCAGCTCGATGAGCTTATCGTTGTAGGCCTTCGGCGCGGGTACGGAAGGGTTGCCGAGGCTGTAGTCAAATACGTTTTCATAGCCGATCTCCTTGCCGCGTGCGGTTGCGTATTCGCTCAGCTCGCGGATGACGGATTTGCCGGAGAGCATGGCCCGGTATTGTTCAGAAATCATGAGGATTCCTCCTTTATGCGTGATAGGCGGCAAGCGCTGCGTCGATGCGCGCAAGCTCTTCATCTGTGAGCGCGGGCGCATTCAGGCAGGCGATGTTTTCGATAATCTGCTGCGGACGGCTTGCGCCGATGAGCGCAGAGGTGACCACGCCGTCGCGCAGCGTCCACTGCAGGGCAAGCTGGGCAAGCGTCTGCCCGCGCTCCTTTGCGATCTGCGCAAGGGTTTGCGTGGCTGCGCCCAGCTTGCTGTCGATCATCTCCGGCTTCAGATAGCGGGGATCATGACCGGCACGGCTGTCTGCCGGGATGCCGTGCTGATATTTGCCGGTGAGCCTGCCGCCGGCCAGCGGGGAAAAGACGATGCAGCCCGTTCCCGTATCGCGCAGCACATCCGTCAGGCCGTGTTCAATCCAGCGGTCGAGCATGTTGTAGCGCGGCTGATGGATGAGCATCGGCGTGCCCATGGCGCTAAGGGTTCTGACAGCGACGGCGGTCTGCTCCGCGCTGTAGTTGGAAATGCCGACGTAGAGCGCCTTGCCGCTGCGCACGATGTGATCGAGCGCGCCCATGGTCTCCTCAATCGGGGTGTCCGGATCGGGGCGGTGATGGTAGAAGATGTCGACGTAGTCAACGTTCATGCGCCTGAGGCTCTGGTCAAGGCTGGCGATGAGGTACTTGCGGCTGCCGTGATCGCCATAGGGCCCCTTCCACATGTCGTAGCCGGCCTTGGTGGAAATGATCAGCTCGTCGCGGTGGGGCTTCCAGTCTCTGCGCATGTGCTCGCCAAAGTTGCGCTCGGCCTCGCCGTAGGGCGGGCCGTAGTTGTTGGCAAGGTCAAAATGCGTGATGCCGTTGTCAAATGCGGTGCGCAGGATGCTCTGCTGCTGGCCAAACGGCGTGATGTCGCCGAAGTTATGCCAAAGGCCCAGCGACAGCGCGGGGAGCATCAGGCCGCTCTTGCCGCAGCGGCGGTACTGCATGCTGTCATAACGGTTTTCGGCGGGAATGTATGTCATAACCGATCCTCCAATTCTGTTGCTTAAAACCGGCGCGAAGCGAAGAGGGGTGCAAGGACAATGTTCCTCTGGGCGGAGCCCAGCGTCCTTCCTCAATTTTAGCACAATGAAGGGCAAAAGAAAAGAGCGGTGAAAGCCGCTCATGGATCAATCGACGTATTCCACTTTTCTGCTCTTTTCAAGCACGGGCGCGAGATATTGTCCCGTGTAGCTCGCCTCGCAGGCGGCCACCTCCTCAGGCGTGCCCTGACACACCAGCGTGCCGCCGCCGTCGCCGCCCTCGGGGCCGAGGTCGATCACGTGATCGCAGGCCTTGATGACGTCGAGGTTGTGCTCGATGATCAGCACGCTGTTGCCGCCTTCGGCCAGCCGGCGCAGCACGCCGACAAGGCGCTCGCAGTCGGCCATGTGCAGGCCGGTCGTCGGCTCGTCGAGGACGTAAAAGGTCTTGCCCGTGCTCGTGCGGGAGAGCTCGGTCGCCAGCTTGACGCGCTGCGCCTCGCCGCCGGAGAGGGTGGTCGAGGGCTGGCCGAGCTTGATGTAGCCAAGGCCTACGTCATAGAGCGTCTGCAGCTTGCGGGAGATGCGCGGATAGGCTTCAAAGAAGGCAAGCGCCTCCTCGACCGTCATATCCAGCACGTCGGCGATCGACTTGCCCTTGTACGTCACCTCGAGCGTCTCCCGGTTATAGCGCCTGCCCTTGCAGACCTCGCAGGGAACGTAAATATCCGCGAGGAAGTGCATCTCGATGCGCAGGATACCGTCGCCGGAGCAGGCCTCGCAGCGGCCGCCGCGGACATTGAAGGAGAAGCGGTTCTCCTTGTAGCCGCGCGCCTTGGCCTCCGGCGTGGCGGCAAAGACCTTGCGGATCATGTCAAACAGGCCGGTATATGTCGCGGGGTTGCTTCGCGGCGTGCGGCCGATGGGGCTCTGGTCGATCGCGATGACCTTATCGAGCTGCTCAAGGCCCGTGATGCCGTCGCTCTCGCCAGGGCGCGTGCGCGCGCGATTGAGGTCGCGCTGGAGGGTCTTGTAGATGATCTCGTTGACCAACGAGGATTTTCCGCTGCCGGATACGCCGGTGACGACCGTCATCACGCCCAGCGGAACGTTTACATCGATGTTTTTGAGGTTATGTTCGCGCGCGCCGCGGACGGTAAGCCAGCCGGTGGGTTCCCTGCGGCGTACGGGCACGGGAATGCCGCGCCGGCCGCAGAGGTATGCGCCGGTGATCGACTCGGGACAGTCCATGATCTCCTGCGCAGTGCCCTGCGCGATGAGATGGCCGCCATGTTCGCCCGCGCCGGGGCCGATATCCACGATCTGGTCGGCAGCGTGCATGGTGTCCTCGTCGTGCTCCACGACGATCAGCGTATTGCCGATGTCGCGCAGATGCTTGAGCGTTTTGATCAGCTGCGCATTGTCTCTCTGGTGCAGGCCGATGCTCGGCTCGTCGAGGATATAAAGGACGCCCACGAGCGAGGAACCGATCTGGGTTGCCAGACGGATGCGCTGCGCTTCGCCGCCGGAGAGCGTGCCGGCTGCGCGGGAAAGGGTCAGGTAGGTCAGGCCTACGTCGGAAAGGAAGCGCAGGCGCGCGTCGATTTCCTTGAGGATTGGTTCGGCGATCATGCTGTTTTGCGTGCCGAAGGTCAGGCCGGCAAAGAATTTTCTCGCCTCGGTGACGGAGAGATCGGATACATCGGCGATCGACTTGCCGCCGACGGTGACGGCGAGAATCTCCGGACGCAGGCGCTTGCCGCAGCAGTCCGGGCAGGGCGTTTGGGACATAAGCGCCTCGTAATAGGCCTTGGCTGAGTCGCTGGTCGTCTCGGCTGCGCGGCGCTCCGTCGTAGGAATCACTCCCTCAAACGGCGCGGTGAAGGTGTGGCTGTCGCCGTTGGGCCGGGTGTATTCGATCTTCAGCGCCTCGCCCTTGCTGCCATATAGGATGACGTCAAGCGCCTCCTTGGGCAGGGCGCTTAGCGGCGTATCCAGCGAGAAGCCGTATTTTTCGCTCAGCGCGGTGAAGAACATATGGGACTGCGTGCCCGGCTCGCTGCTCGTCCAGCCCATGACGTTAAACGGATTTTCGTTGATCGATTTTGTCCAGTCCGGGATGATCAGATCGGGGTCGATCTTCATCTGGACGCCGAGGCCTGCGCAGGTGGAGCATGCGCCGAACGGGCTGTTGAAGGAGAAGGAGCGCGGCGCAAGCTCCTCGATGGAGACGCCGCAGTCCGGGCAGGCGAGGTTCTGGGAGAAGAGCAGCTCGTATTCCCCGGGGCCGATATCGGCAGTGACCACGCCGCCGGAGAGCGCAAGTGCGGTTTCCAGCGAATCTGTCAGGCGGGCCTTGACGTCCGGGCGGAGAATCAGGCGGTCGACGACGACCTCGATGGTGTGCTTTTTCTGCTTATTCAGCGCGGGCGCTTCGGCGACGTCATAGATCTCGCCATCGATGCGCGCGCGGACAAAGCCCTGCTTGGCGACGCCCTCGAGCACCTTGACATGCTCGCCCTTCTTGCCGCGGACAATGGGCGCAAGCAGCTGGACGCGCGTGCGCTCGGGCAGGGCGAGCATCTGATCGACCATCTGATCGACCGTCTGCCTGCTGATTTCCCGCCCGCACTTGGGGCAGTGCGCCACGCCCACGCGCGCATAGAGCAGGCGCAGATAGTCGTGAATCTCGGTCACCGTGCCGACGGTCGATCGGGGGTTTTTGCTGGTCGTCTTCTGGTCGATGGAAATCGCCGGGGAAAGGCCGTCGATGGAATCACAGTCTGGTTTTTCCATCTGCCCGAGAAACTGACGGGCATAGGAGGAGAGAGATTCGACGTAGCGACGCTGGCCCTCGGCGTAGAGCGTATCAAAGGCCAGGGACGATTTGCCGCAGCCGGACAGGCCGGTAAAGACGATGAGCTTGTTGCGCGGGAGCGTCAGGTCGATATTTTTGAGGTTGTTCTGACGCGCGCCGCGGATGACGATGTTTTCCTGCATGGTAGCTCCTTGTTGAAAAAGCACAGAACCTAAAGGTAGGGGAGGGGCTCTGCTCCTCCCCATTGTTTGGGCGGGATCATTGGGCGGAGCAGAGCCCCGCCCCTACACAAGGGATTGTTTGAAGAAACAATGCATGACAAGGTCAGCCTTCCCTCTTGGGGAAGGTGCCCGAAGGGCGGATGAGGTTCCGTCCGCAGGCCTCAGGCCTTCAGATACTTGCCGGGCTTTTTCTGCCGCCGCTTTCTCTGCGGGACGGCGACGACCTCTTCGGCGATTTCCTCAGGCGATTTGCCCTGCAGCTCAAAGAGCTTGTCGCGCAGCTTGGCGGCGAGCTCGAAGTCGAGGTTTGCCGCGGCCTGCAGCATCTTCTCCTCCGTGGAGCAGATGAGCAGATGCAGCTCGTCCTCGCTGAGCTGCTTTTTCGGCTTCTGCGCGGCGGCGGTGCGTCCTTTGCCTGCGGCGTCCGGCGCGCCGCCGATCTGCAGCAGATCGCGGACGGACTTCATGACGGTTTTGGGAACGATGCCGTGCGCCTCGTTGAACGCCTGCTGCAGCTGGCGGCGGCGCTGGGTTTCAAAGACGGTCTTGTTGATGCTTTCGGTCATGCGGTCGGCGTACATGATGACGCGCCCCTCGGCGTTGCGCGCCGCGCGGCCGACGGTCTGGATCATGCTGACCTCGCTGCGCAGGAAGCCCTCCTTGTCCGCGTCAAGGATCGCAACCAGCGCGACCTCCGGCAGGTCGAGGCCCTCGCGCAGCAGGTTGATGCCCACCAGCACATCGAACACGCCCAGACGCAGATCGCGGATGATTTCCTGCCGTTCCATGGTCTGCACGTCCGAATGCAGATAGCGCACCCGTACCTTCATGTCGGTCAGGTAGGCGGTCAGGCTTTCCGCCATCTTCTTGGTCAGGGTCGTTACCAGCACGCGGAAGCCCGCCTGCGTGACCTTGATGATTTCGCTATAGAGGTCGTCCACCTGCCCTTCTGCCGGGCGGATGTCGATGATGGGATCGAGCAGACCCGTCGGGCGGATGATCTGCTCGACAACCTGCTGCGTACGCTCAAGCTCGTAGGGGGCGGGCGTTGCGCTGACGCAGACGAGCTGGCCGATGCGCGATTCAAATTCCGGGAATTTGAGCGGGCGGTTGTCAAATGCGCTGGGCAGGCGGAAGCCGTAATTCACCAGCGCTTCCTTGCGCGCACGGTCGCCGTTGTACATCGCGCGGATTTGCGGCAGGGTGACGTGACTCTCATCGACAAAGACGACATAGTCGTCGGGGAAGTAATCCAGCAGCGTATACGGCGCGTCGCCGGGCTTTCTGCCGTCAAAATAGCGGGAGTAGTTTTCAATGCCGGTGCAGTAGCCCAGCTCGCGCAGCATCTCGATGTCGTAGTTGGTGCGCTGCTGCAGGCGCTGGGCCTCGAGCAGATTGCCTTCGGCCTTGAATTCGGCGATGCGCTTGTCAAGGTCGTTCTCGATGTCCACGATGGCGCGGTCGATCGCCTCGCGCGGCGTGGCATAGTGTGTCGCGGGATAGATCGATACATGCGCGAGCGTCATCAGCACGTGGCCGGAGACGGTGTCGATGGCGGAGATCCGGTCGATTTCATCGCCGAAAAACTCGACGCGCAGCGCGCTCTTTTCATAGCCTGCCGGGAAGATTTCCACCACGTCGCCGCGCACGCGGAATGTGCCGCGATCAAATTCGATATCATTGCGGTCATACTGGATATCCACCAGCTGGCGAAGCAGATCGTCCCGCTCCATCGTCATCCCCGGGCGCAGGGAGATCATCATGCCCTCGTATTCGCTCGGATCGCCCATGGAATAGATGCAGGAGACGGAGGCGACGACGATGACGTCCCGCCGTTCGCGCAGCGCCGCCGTGGCGCTGTGCCTGAGGCGCTCAATTTCATCGTTGATCGAGGCGTCCTTTTCGATATAGGTATCCGTCGAGGCGATGTACGCCTCCGGCTGGTAATAGTCGTAATAGGAGACGAAGTATTCCACGGCGCTGTCCGGGAAGAACTCGCGGAATTCCGCGCACAGCTGCGCCGCGAGCGTCTTATTGTGCGCGATGACGAGCGTCGGACGCTGCACGCGCTCGATGACGGAAGCCATGGTATAGGTCTTGCCCGAGCCGGTGACGCCAAGAAGCACCTGACAGGGCATGCCGGACGCGATGCCGTCCGCGAGCGCTTCGATGGCCTGCGGCTGATCGCCCTGCGGCTTGAACGGAGACTTGAGCACAAAGCGTCCTTCCTGCATGGAATCCTCCCTTTCATACGCGTGGGTATCTGGTTTCGCACATTATAACATAGATTAAAAAAGGGAACAAGTGTTCTTTTGATGAAATGGACAGGTTTTGTATGGGTATAATGGTCAGGAAAGGTAAAGAAAATTCTTTTTTGAGAAATTACAAATAAAAATGGGAAAAAGAAGAAAAATGAACATTCTGCATGTAAAAAATTCAAAATGGGTTGAAGCGAAGAGAAAGGACGCAGGGGATTAAAGGGGCTTTGCAGGAGGGGGATCATCTTCATGAAAAGCAAGCAATAGCAGAATTTTCGTGCGGTTTTAGCGGCGGAGTGATATAATGATACCAACGAGGCGGCTGAGATTTGCGAGGCCGTCTCGATCATCCAGCATAACCGATGCCGCCGAGAGGAGTGTTGCCCATGACCGTTTTCGTGATCTTCGCCGCGCTGATTATCGCAAATGTCTTTTTTGCCATCGACGACAGCCGCCGTGCGGAGACTGCGCGTCAGGTTGATGATTTTTTCCGCGTGGAAAACGGCTGCGTGCTGCGCGACGAGCTTGTTTGATTCCGGCTGCATCTTCTGCATATAAGCATACAAAAAGATCTGTCCCTTGCATCGGACAGATCTTTTTGTATGTGAAGAAAGAAATCCACCAGCTATGTCGACGATCTGATATGCAAATGCGGGGAAACCGAGGTAAACAGCGCACGTGTTCAAATTCTCAGCAAGTGCGCTGGTCAGCTCCCAGCGTTTTTTGATATTCGTTTCGTTCGTCATGATATGTCCCCCCTTCTTGTGTAGAACATTCATCCCTCTAACAATATAAACAATACAAAACTAACGTAATATCACAAGTACCCATATTTTAAAACAGGGAAGTATTGATTATAGAAAACGGCTCGTAGTATAATACATATTAAATATATATCTGAAATTCTTTATCAAACTTTGCATTAACACAAAAACCGGAATCCATGAGCGCCACAAGTGGAATATACATACCACAACTGCAGTTCGTTTTTCGTGCAGACGCTTTTCTTTGCGATACCGCAATTGATCGGTAATCTGTTCCAGCATCGTCGATTGAGCGTCGCATTCATCCCCCTCCAACCAACGAAAGGAGCTACGCTTATGACTGCCGCTCGTCCCGCCCATTCCATTTCCCTGCGCAGGGTGATCACCATGCTGCTACTGATCATTTCCATCCTGATCGCTGTTCCCGATGACGCCTCCGCTGCGGTGAATGATGTCACCATGCAAGTAGGCAAAAGCAAGGCATTTGATTGGAATTTTGGTTTCCTCGGTCGATACACGATCACGGATGTGTATTGGTATTTCACGGACAATTCCATTCTTGCCGTGGATTATTACGATGTAGGGAGCTCTTTCGTCAGTTCTGGCCTTCGCGCCCTGCGCACCGGTACCTGCCGCGCCACGCTAGTCGTCGAGACCATGTATTATGAATATGACTGGCGGATCGGGCAGACGCGATATGATTATAATACCCATCAGAGCACATGGAATATCACCGTAACCGCCGGCGCTACCCCCGAGCCCACAAAGCCCGCCGCGACCACCAAACCTACGCCCACGCCCAAACCCATTTCCTGTTCTCTTTCCGCATCGGATGTTTCTAAGGGCGTTTGGCTGAATGACAGCGTCACCTTCAGCCTTTCCACCTCTGGCGGCTGGGGCAGCAAGAGCTACAAATTCAGCCTGTACGAAAAGAGTACGAAGAAAACCCATGATCTCTCCGGCGGCTTTAGCAGCAAGAGCAGCATCAAATGGAATCCATCTGCAACCGGCGAATACAAAATCACCGGCTATGCGAAGGATTCCAAGGGCAACACCGTTTCCAAATCCCTTGAATTCACCGTAACTGCGCCCATGGTTTCACGCATCACCGTCAACAAGCCCTACTGTTTTGCGGGAGATGATATCAGCCTCAACATAACAGCCTCTGGCGGCGCAGGGGGATATACCTACGAATACGTTGCGGAAAACATGACCTACGATGACACGCATGCCCTTTCCGATGGCTTCATCAGGGAAAAGAGCCTTCTCTGGAAGCCGGACCGCATGGGCGCCATGGAATTAAGCGTGCGGGTAAAGGATAAGTTGGGCCGCACAGTTTACACCGAACCCTTCACCCTTGAGGTATGGGACAAGGGTTTGTGCGGTGAAAACCTGGAATGGATGCAACAGCCCAGCGGTCTTGTCAGCATCACCAAGATTAACGAAGGCCAAAGAACAGCCGATATGAATCATTATTCCGATTCCAACCCCACGCCATGGGATGAGAATTTTATCGATGAATTATATATCGGCGAAGGCGTAACCGGCATCGGCGATAACGCCTTCAAGGGCAGCAAGGATATCCCCGCCCTCTTCCTGCCCACCACCCTGAAATCCATCGGTAAATCCGCCTTTGAGGGCTGCTCCGGCGTTGCCAGCATCCAATTCCCCGCCACGATGAATTCCATCGGTGATCGGGCCTTTGCGGGCTGTTCCCAGCTTTACAGTTTCACCCTTGCCGGCGGTATCCATACCATGGGCACCGACGTATTCGCAGGATGCACAAATCTTTCCGAATGCGTGATTCCCGATTCTGTGAAAACCCTGGGTATAGGCATGTTCCGCGATTGCTCCAGCCTGAAAACTTTTGCCTTCCCCAAATCCACGACCACCGTGGACTTTCGGACTTTCAATGGCTGCTCCAGCCTTTCCACAATTTACGTTCATGGAGAAATGGAGCGCTTCCCTTCAATCACCTTTTCTCATACCAACTTGCGCAACGTATATTACGAGGGCACGTTATCCGAATGGACGTATATCGCTTCGTTTATTTATAAAGAACTGAACGTGCGCACCGACTGGAATATCAATCCCGTGTCAGATCCCACGCCCACGCCCGTGCCCCAGCCCTCCCCTGAACATGAAGCCGTGGTGATGCACAGCGGAACCTGCGGCACTAAGCTTTCCTGGTCGCTGGATTCCTCTGGTGTGTTCACCATCCGCGGCACTGGCAAAATGACTGATTATGAATACTACTACATGCAGCCCTGGTGGAGTGAACGCGATAGCATCCGGCGCGTGTTTATTGAAGAGGGCGTAACCACTCTCGGTAATCTTGCCTTTTACCTATGCGAAAACCTACAGACCGTCTCCCTGCCCAGCACGCTGACCTCCATTGGAAACGATGCATTCTTTAAGACAAGCCTGCAGACCATAAGCATACCGGATTCCGTAAGAACCATCGGTTACTGGGCGTTCGGCAATTGCAGCCTGCTGTCCTCGGCGAAGCTTTCCAACAGCCTCACCGAACTGCCGTCTGGGTTGTTCAATGACTGCGAAAAGCTTTCATCTATCGACTTGCCCAAACCGCTGGTTTCTATCGGAGATATGGCTTTTTCAGGTACAGGCCTAAAAACTCTTTTCCTTCCCGATACGATTACCCAACTCGGAGAACGTGTCTTTGGGTCCTGCGAAAAGCTGCTGGAGGTTCGTTTGCCCGAATCCCTTACCGAAATTCCCAATGGTCTTTTCCAGTACTGCGATAATCTTGTAACATTCAATATTCCCGAGAATGTGACCCGCATCGACGATTGGGCATTTGACGGCTGCAAGGAACTCAAGGATATTATCATTCCGAGCGGCGTAACCTCTATCGGCAATTTCGCATTCATGAACTGCTATGACTTCACCGAGATCATTATGCCTGACAGCGTAACTTCCATCGGCAAAAATGCCTTCAATGGCTGTTTCAAAGTAAAGAAGGTGCGGATTTCTCCCAACATCAAGGATATCCCGAGAAAAGCCTTCGCCGAGTTCGGAAATATGCATGCATTTGAAATCCCGGAGGGCGTAGAAACCATTGGCGAAGAGGCATTCTATTATATCAACGCTCACACAATCATTCTGCCTTCCAGCCTGAAATCCATCGCTGCGGGAGCATTCAAGTATTGTTTTAAGCTGAAGAATGTCATTTATGCCGGCACCCAGACCCAGTGGAATCGGGTCACCATCGAGGAAAAGGATAATAATTTCCTGCTGAACGCCAATATCCGATTTGAACAGAATTCTGTCCCTTATCTGGAATTACCCGCCGGCCTGAAGCATATTCAGGCGGAAGCCTTTATCGGCGGCACGTTCTTCCATGCGCAGTGTCCAGAAGGTCTTGAAACCATCGGTAGCAAGGCTTTTGCAAACTGCACCGCATTGACGTTCATCTATATCCCCGAAAGCGTAACCACCATCGCCCCCGACGCCTTTATCGGCGCTCCCGATTATCTGGTCATCCAGTGCAAAAAAGGAAGTTATGCCGAAACCTTCGCAAAGGAAAATGGCATAAAGTATTCCAACATCTTCTAATGTCCCTGTGAAATCGGCTATGAACGGCAGGGGCGCTGGCCACCGGCACCACCCCGGTCGTATGCAGACACGGAACAGTTAAAACCACTGACTAAGTGAATCTGTCAAGGGAAAGCAGACACTAAAAACCACCATAGCTTTAAAAGCCCAGTTCGGTTTTATACTGAACTGGGCTTTTGTAGCCCAAAGCAGCTGAAGCGCGCTTATTATTATTGAATGTGTCTACCTTTATCTTACACCTTCACTTAGCTGGTGGAAGTTAAATGTCTCAGAGAATCATCATCGCGCGCAGCGCTCTGTGCAGGCGCATGCACAGCGAAACAGCCAGCGCCATCTTCAGCGCATCGCCCGGCAGGAAGGGCAGGACGCATGCGGAGAATGCGGCGCGCAGCGTGCTGCCGGCAGCGGCGGAAAACCAGAGCGTTCCCATCAGATAGCACAGAAGCGTCCCGGCAGCCATGCCTGCCCACAGCGCGCGCCGGGTGAATCCAAAGCGGCGCACAGCAGCGCCGACTGCGGCGCTTGACGGCGCATAGCTCAGAAGAAAGCCGCCGGTTGGCCCCAGGAGCGCGGAAACCCCGCCGGCAAAGCCCGAAAACACCGGCATGCCCGCCGCGCCCAGCAGCACATAGCAGCCTGCGGCAGCCGCGCCCCATGCGGGACCGAGCAGGGCGCCGGAAAGATACACCGCCAGCAGCGAAAGCGAGACCGGAACAGGCGGCAGGGGGATGTGCACCTGCGCGCAGACGGCGATGAGCGCGCATAGGAGCGCAGAGAGGGTGAGCTGTTTGGTGATCGGGCGGCGCATGGGAACTCCTTCGTAAACCTGAATGGGATAATAAGTTGACGAAAGCAGTATACGGTCTGCGGGGGGCGATGTCAACCGCCTTATGCTGAATCTGCTTGTGTTTTTTCCCGCCATCTGTTAGAATAAACTGTAAACTTTTGACCATCATTTGGAATGGGAAAGACTATTTGACGAGGAGAGAACCTTTTTATGGATATGAAGCAGAAGATTGCCGAGCGCATTGCGCAGTGCGCGGCAAAGTGTTATGAGGGCTGCGCACTTACCTGTGCCGACGTCATGCAGATGATCGAGATTCCGCCGGACAAGAAGATGGGCGATTACGCGCTGCCGTGCTTCCGCCTGTCCAAGACGATGCGCAAGGCGCCGCAGATGATCGCTGCCAGCCTCGCGGAGAAGCTCTGCTGCCCGGAGATCGAGCGAGCAGAGGTCGTGGGCGGCTATCTCAACTTCTTCCTCAAGCGCAGCAGCATGGCTGAGGTCATTGTGGAAGCCGTTCTGGCCAAGCCGGGCCGCTGGGGCGGCAGCGATGTGGGCGCGGGCAAGACGGTATGCCTTGACTATTCCTCCATCAACATCGCCAAGCGCTTCCATATCGGCCATCTGTCTACCACGATGATCGGCCATTCCCTCAAGCGCATCTACGACTTCAACGGCTATAAGACTGTGGGCATCAATCATCTGGGCGACTGGGGCAGCCAGTTTGGCAAGATGGTTGCGGCGTATAAGCTCTGGGGCAACCGCGAGGAGGTCGAAAAGGGCGGCGTGCAGGCGATGGTCGACCTGTATGTGAAGTTCCACGCCGAGGCGGAGAAGGATCCGAGCCTTGACGACCTGGGCCGCGCGTGGTTCAAGAAGATCGAGGACGGCGACGAGGAAGCGATGGAGATCTTCTCCTGGTTCAAGGCCGTGACCCTCAAGGATACCCAGCGCGTGTACGACCTGCTGGGCGTGGAGTTTGATTCCTACAACGGCGAGGCGTTCTACAACGACAAGATGGATCCGGTTGTGGAGGAGCTTCAGCAGAAGGGTCTGCTGGTGGAGAGCCAGGGCGCGAAGGTTGTCATGCTCGACGAGTACAACATGCCTCCGGCGCTCGTGCTGCGCTCCGACGGCGCGACACTCTACATTACCCGCGATCTTGCCGCGGCGTTCTACCGCCACAATGAATACAACTTTGATAAGTGCCTCTATATCGTCGCCTACCAGCAGAACCTGCACTTCAAGCAGCTGTTCAAGATCCTCGATCTGATGGGCCACGAGTGGCACAAGGGTATGGAGCATGTCTCCTTCGGCATGGTCTCCTATGAGGGCCGTGCGCTCTCTACCCGCGAGGGTTATGTGGTCTACCTTGAGGATCTGCTGAATAAGGCGATCGAAAAGGCGCGCGAGATCATCGAGGAGAAGAGCCCGAACCTGCCCAATAAGGATGAGGTTGCCCGTCAGGTTGGCGTTGGCGCGGTCGTGTATTTCGACCTGCACAATGAGCGCATCAAGGATATCGATTTCCGCTGGGAGCGCGCGCTGAGCTTCGAGGGCGAGACCGGCCCGTATGTCCAGTATACCCACGCCCGCTGCTGTTCCGTGCTGCGCAAGGCGGAGGCCTACAAGGACGCGAAGCCGAACTACGATGTGCTCTGCGACGACGAGGCGATGGATGTGCTGATGCTCATCTCCCGCTTCCCGGAGGTTGTGCGCAAGGCGATGGACGCCAACGAGCCGTCCCTCATCACCCGCCACACGACTTCCCTGGCGCAGGCCTACAACAAGTACTACTTCGAGCATCGCATCATGGAAGAGAGCGATCCGGCCGGTACGGCTGCCCGCGTGAACCTGACCGATGCCGTGCGCGATGTGATCAAGACGGGTCTGTACCTCATCGGCGTCGAGGCGCCGGAGCGTATGTAAGTGAGCTGTGCCCACACCCGGCTTGCTTCGTGGCTGTTTTAATTCGTTTCCGTCGCGCGGAAGGTGCTCGGAAACGACATGGTAGAACCAAGAAGAACGAGATGCGTTGCAAAGCGATGTAGGGGCGGGGCTCTGCTCCGCCTGATGGATGGAATTGCTGCGCGCATGGGGAGGAGTAGAACCCCTCCCCTACATGGATGCAATTCCAGATGCACAAGAAAAGGAGCCACAGCGATGGATATTCACGAGCTGCGCGAACTGATGCTGGACATTGAATGCATGACCGTGCTGCGCCATGTGATGGACAAGCCTGCGATGGCGGCGCTGTATCGCCTCGTATGCGACTGCGCAAACGACGGCACATCGAAAAATGAGCTGGTCTATGCGTACTGCGAGGTCTATAACGCATGGCTTGCGGCCGCCGCCAACGGAAAGGGCGGATTTGCCCGCGCGGCGCTGGAGTCCGTGCTCTTTGAAGAGAGCCCTGTGGCGCAGATGTGCGCACGCGTAGATTCAAATCGTCTGCCCTACAGCGTGATGAACGCGCTGGGGCATGACCTTGAGGTACTCGGCAGGCTGACGGGTATCGATCCGGCGATGTTCATGCTCCTTTGCGAGCGGGCGGGCATGACCGGCAAGATGGCGGCGCGGCTGCCAATGTGGGAGCCGGCGCTGGGCGCGGCGCAGTTTGATCCGCGCATCGATGCAGATATGCTCACACGCGAGGGCGCAAAGCGCGTGGCGGCGTTTTTCCGCAAGCATGGCACGGGCCTGTTCGCCTCCTGCCCGGGTTCGACGTGGGTGGGCGTGAGCGAAAAATACCCGCTGGGCCTGCGCGGCATCACAAAGCCTGACCCGATCCGGCTGGAGGATATGGTCCTCTATGAAAAGGAGCGCGGCACGCTGATTGAAAATACACAGCGCCTGCTTTCCGGTTGCCAGGCCTGCAACATCCTGCTCTATGGCGACAAGGGCACCGGAAAGAGCGCGACGGTCAAGGCGCTGCTGACGAACATGTGGCTCGACGGCCTGCGCATTGTCGAGGTGCCGCTGGCGCATCTGACGAACCTGCCGACGATCTTCTCCATCCTTCGCGAACAGCCGGGGCGGTTCATCGTGTTTGTCGACGATCTGGCCTTCGGCGATTCCTGTCCGGAGTATACGGCGCTCAAGACTGTGCTTGAGGGCGGGCTGGAGGCGAGGCCGGAGAACGTCGTGGTCTACGCGACGAGCAACCGCCGCAACATCGTGCGTCAGCGCTTCTCCGAGCGTCAGGATGACGTCAATGAGCGGGACACGCTGGAGGAAAAGTTCTCTCTGGCGGATCGCTTTGACCTGAGGCTGACCTTCCAGGCGCCTTCTCAGGAGGGGTATTTCGCTATCTGCCAGGCGCTGCTTGACGCCCGCGGGATCGAATACGACTGGGAGGCACTGTTGCCGCGTGCCCGTGCGTGGACGGTCAGCCACAACGGCTGTTCGCCGCGAATCGCGCGTCAGTTTGTCGATCTGATTGAGGGAGAACTGGCCCAGCCGAAGGAAGCATAAGCATGCAAAAGAGAGCCGCAGGGGAGTTCCTGCGGCTCTTTTAAAAAGCATTGAACATAAAAGTGGAGAATAGGTGGAGAAGTGAAGAGAAATAAGAGGGGGAAATGGACGGCAGGTGCCATTTTGGCGTCGATCCCGGGGCTGATTTGCGTGGTAGTGCTGGGGCTGCTGTTTTATGGCGCTATGGTTTACCAGATTCCGGAAGAGGACATCGCTGCGCAGCCGGGCGGTGTGCTGGCGCTTGCCAGGGCGCAGCTGCTTGGCGAGCAGACGGAAGCGGTGCGCTATGGCGGACAGACCTGCACGGCGCGAGTGCGCACGTATCAGCTTGAAAACGGCGCTAAGGCGGAGGCGATTACGGCGTCGCCCGCTGCCTACCTTGAGCGGCTGTCGCAGGAGGGCTATACGCCCCAGCTGACCGCGGGCTTTACGCTTGCGGGGATGGACGCCGTATATGCGCTGCGCGGCGGCGCGTGCCTGATTGCGGCCCGGGAAGGGGACACCGTTTACATGATTGCCGCCGATGCGGATGAGCAGGCGGTTTATACGATGGGCGCACAGGCGTATCTGGAGTAAGCTGCATATAAATAGGAAAACGGACGGACGCTCCATGGCGCCGTCCGCTTGATTTTGCTCAGATATTACAGAACTTCACAGAATTCAAAATAATTTTACGGAAAATCGCCGGAAATGCTTGACAGGGCTTTAAAAAAGGAATACAATACTATATTGCATTAGTATGCAAAATAGCAGAGCTATGTCCGGTGGAAATAGCTTTGCTGCAATCATTGTACAACGCTTTGGGCTGTTTGGCAATGGGCAGTTCGTGGCGAAGTGCTTGTTGCTGCATATATCCTTTGCAAGGCTTAGACAAGTTAGGGGTGATGGCATTCATGGTTAACGTCCGCGACGCGCGCGAAGAAGCTGAGATCATGAAGTACGTCGGGGTTCATGACGTGCAGATGGGAAAGGGCAGAATTCGCAAGAGCTTTGCCAGCATCGACGAAGTTGTGGAAATGCCCGATCTGATCGAGATTCAGAAGAATTCTTATGAGCGTTTCCTGAAGGAGGACCTCCGCGAGGTTCTCAATGACGTTTCGCCGATTTATGATTTCAACGGCAATCTGAAGCTGGAGTTTGTTGATTACTCTCTGGACAAGACGCCGAAGTATACGCTGGCGGAATGCCGCGAGCGCGATATGACCTATGCGACGGCGCTGAAGGTGCTCGTTCGCCTGACGAATAACGAGACCGGCGAGGTCAAGGAATCCGAAGTGTTCATGGGCGATTTCCCGCTGATGACCGAGAACGGCACGTTCGTTGTCAACGGCGGCGAGCGCGTTATCGTCAGCCAGCTCGTCCGCTCCCCTGGCGTTTACTATCGCGAGAGCATCGACAAGGCCGGCAAGCACCTGTTTGATACGCAGGTGATCCCCAGCCGCGGCGCGTGGCTGGAGTACGAAATCGACTCCAATGACGTCATCTGGGTTCGCGTCGACCGTGCGCGCAAGCTGCCGGTGACCAGCCTGCTGCGTGCGCTGGGCTACGGCACCGACGAGCAGATCTATGATCTGCTGGGCCACGACGAGAAGCTCGAGGCGACCCTCGCCCGCGACGGCGGCGATGATGGCACCCGCCGTACCCGCACCGGCACCGAGGTCAAGAGCAAGGAAAGCGGCCTGATGGAGATCTATCGCCGTCTGCGTCCGGGTGAGGTCGGCACGGTGGACTCCGCCGAGAAACTGCTCACCTCCACGTTCTTTGACCCCAAGCGCTACGACATGATGCGCGTGGGCCGCTACAAGTACAACAAGAAGCTCGCGATCGCCAGCCGCATCCGCGGTCATGTGGTCGCTGCGGACATCATCGATCCGCGCACCGGCGAGGTTCTGATTGCCAAGGGCGAGCGCATTCCGGCCTCCAAGACCGATCCGCTGGCCAAGAAGATCCAGGACGCCGGCGTTAACGACATCTATCTGCAGCTTGAGGACCGCGAGGTCCGCGTCATCGGCAACAACTTCGTCGACGCGAAGGAGTGGCTTGACGAGGAGAGCGTGCAGCTGGCGGGCATCAACGAGATGGTTCACCTGCCGACCCTCAAGCAGCTGCTGGAGCTGGCGGAGCAGGAGGGCATGGATGAGATGGCGAAGGTACGCCTGCTTGCGGAGAACCGCGCTGCGCTGATGCCCAAGCACATCCTCATCGACGACATCGTGGCGTCCATCAGCTATCTGCTGAGCCTGCCCTATGGCGTGGGCGCGACCGACGATATCGACCATCTGGGCAACCGCCGTCTGCGCTCTGTGGGCGAGCTGCTGCAGAATCAGATCCGTATCGGTCTGGCCCGTCTGGAGCGCGTGGTGCGCGAGCGCATGAGCGTGCAGAATCAGGCCGAGGTCAAGCCGCAGGAGCTCATCAACATCCGTCCGGTTTCCGCGGCGATTAAGGAGTTCTTCGGTTCCTCTCAGCTGTCCCAGTTCATGGACCACACCAACCCGCTGGCTGAGCTGACGCACAAGCGCCGTCTCTCCGCGCTGGGCCCGGGCGGTCTGAACCGCGACCGTGCTTCCTTCGAAGTGCGAGACGTTCACTACTCTCACTATGCGCGTATCTGCCCGATTGAGACGCCGGAAGGTCCGAACATCGGTCTGATCGGCTCCCTGGCGACCTATGCGCGCATCAACGAATACGGCTTCATCGAGGCGCCGTACCGCATCATCGACCGCAGCGGCGACCGTCCGCGCGTCACCGACGAGATCGTCTATCTCGCCGCCGATGAAGAGGATGGCTGCTACATCGCGCAGGCGAAGGAGCCGATCGATGAAAACGGATACTTCATCAACGACCGCATCACCGCGCGCGTGCGCGCCGATGTTCAGAGCATCGAGCCGACCCGCGTGGATTACATCGACGTGTCTCCGCGTCAGGTGATTTCCGTTGCGACTGCGATGATCCCGTTCCTTGACCACGACGACGCGAACCGTGCGCTGATGGGTTCCAACATGCAGCGTCAGGCGGTTCCGCTGCTGTGCCCGGAGGCGGCCTTTGTCGCCACCGGCATCGAGTACAAGGCCGGCTGCGACTCCGGCGTCTGCGTGCTCGCCCGTCAGGACGGCTTCGTCAAGAAGGTCTCCACGGATTCCATCGTCATCGAAGACGAACTGCACGAGTGCCACACCTACAAGCTCACCAAGTTCGCCCGCTCCAACTCCGGCACCTGCATCAACCAGAGGCCGATCGTTTCCGCAGGCGAAAAGGTCAGCAAGGGCGACGTCATCGCCGACGGTCCGTCTGTGGATCACGGCGAGATTGCGCTGGGCCGCAACATCCTCATCGGCTTCATGACCTGGGAAGGCTACAATTACGAAGACGCCGTTCTTCTCTCCGAGGAACTGGTTCAGAAGGACGTCTTCACCTCCATCCATATTGAAAAGTACGAGTGCGAAGCACGCGACACCAAGCTCGGTGCGGAGGAAATTACCCGCGACCTGCCCAACGTCGGCGACGACGCGCTCAAGGATCTGGACGCCGAGGGCATCATCCGCGTGGGCGCGGAGGTACATCCGGGCGATATCCTCGTCGGTAAGGTCACCCCGAAGGGAGAGACCGAGCTGACTGCGGAGGAGCGCCTGCTGCGCGCGATCTTCGGTGAGAAGGCGCGCGAGGTGCGCGATACCTCCCTGAAGGTGCCGCATGGCGAGCAGGGCATCATCGTGGATGTCAAGGTCTTTGACCGCAAGGATCACGCTGAGCTCTCCCCGGGCGTCAACCGCATGGTCCGCGTCTATATCTGCCAGAAGCGCAAGATCTCTGTCGGCGATAAGATGGCAGGCCGTCACGGCAACAAGGGCGTCGTCTCCCGCGTCATGCGCAAGGAGGACATGCCGTTCCTGCCGGATGGCACCCCGCTGCAGATCGTGCTGAACCCGCTGGGCGTTCCGAGCCGTATGAACCTGGGTCAGGTGCTGGAGATGCATCTGGGCATGGCTGCCAAGGCCCTCGGCTGGCGCTTCGCCACCCCGGACTTTGACGGCGCGACCTTCGAGCAGATTCAGAACGCGCTGGAGATGGCCGGCAAGCGCCGCGACGGCAAGACCGATCTGTACGACGGCCGTACCGGCGATAAGTTTGATAACCCGGTTACCGTCGGCTACATGCACTACCTCAAGCTGCATCACCTTGTCGACGACAAGATGCACGCTCGCTCTACCGGCCCGTACTCCCTCGTTACCCAGCAGCCGCTGGGCGGCAAGGCGCAGTTCGGCGGCCAGCGCTTCGGCGAGATGGAGGTCTGGGCGCTGGAAGCCTACGGCGCCGCCAATACCCTGCAGGAAATCCTGACTGTCAAGTCCGACGATATCGTGGGCCGCGTCAAGGCGTACGAAGCCATCGTCAAGGGCAAGAATATCCCGGCCCCGGGCGTTCCGGAGTCCTTCAAGGTTCTCATCAAGGAGCTCGAGTCCCTCTGCCTTGACGTTAAGGTTCTGGACAGCGATCACAACGAGATTGTGATCAAGGAGCTGGAGGACGAGGACGAGGAGTACGAGCGCACCAGCGCAGCCCCAGCCGAGGCCGCCGGCGAAGCCGCCGAGAGCAGCCAGGCTGCCGAGGCGGACGAGGATGAGGACGCCGATTTCGAGATGGAAGACGACGTCTTTGACTTCGACGATGTGCCCAGCTTCGAGGATATCTCCCTGGATGACCTGGACGGCGAGTAAGACGACGTTTCGTCTGCCTGCCGCCGGAAATGAACAAATAACGCCCCGCCGGGCGGCAAGCCCGGCGGCGGCCTGACTCATAAAGAAGGGAGTGCACCCCTTTGTCGGAACTGACAAACCTGTCTTCGATTCAAATTTCCATGGCGTCCCCGGAGCAGATTCGCGCATGGTCCCATGGCGAGGTGAGCAAGCCGGAGACGATCAATTACCGTACCCTCAAGCCGGAGCGTGACGGCCTGTACTGCGAGCGCATTTTCGGACCGACCAAGGACTGGGAGTGTAACTGCGGCAAGTACAAGCGCGTGCGCAACAAGGGCATTGTCTGCGACAAGTGCGGCGTTGAGGTGACCCGCAGCAAGGTTCGCCGTGAGCGCATGGGCCATATCGAGCTCGCCGCGCCGGTTTCCCATATCTGGTATTTCAAGGGCATCCCGAGCCGCATGGGCACGCTGCTGGATATCTCCCCGCGTGCGCTGGAGAAGGTTCTCTACTTCGCCAGCTATATCGTGCTGGATCCGGGCTGCAGCCCGCTGCGCCAGAATGCGATCCTGACCGAGACGGAGTACCGCCAGCAGATCACCGCGCCGAGCTACATGACCGATATCGCAATGGGCAAGCCGGCCCTGCGCGTGGGCATGGGCGCCGAGGCCGTGCAGGAGCTGCTTGAGAAGCTCGATCTGGAAACGCTCAGCCAGCAGCTGCGCGCGGAGATCGCCGAGCTGACCGAGAAGGAGCGCGAGCGCGAGACCGAGGGCCAGAAGCGCGCCAAGGCGATTAAGCGTCTGGAGGTCGTGGAGGCGTTCCGCATGAGCGGCAACAAGCCGGAGTGGATGGTCCTTAAGGTCATCCCGGTCATGCCGCCGGATCTGCGTCCGATGGTTCAGCTGGACGGCGGCCGCTTTGCGACCTCCGACCTGAACGATCTGTATCGCCGCGTCATTAACCGCAACAACCGCCTCAAGCGCCTGCTCGAACTCGGTGCGCCGGATATCATCGTGCGCAACGAGAAGCGCATGCTGCAGGAGGCTGTCGACGCCCTGATCGACAACGGCCGCCGCGGCCGCCCGGTGACGGGCCCCGGCAACCGCGCGCTCAAGTCCCTTTCCGACTTCCTGCGCGGCAAGCAGGGACGCTTCCGCCAGAACCTGCTCGGTAAGCGCGTTGACTACTCCGGCCGCTCGGTTATCGTCGTCGGTCCGGAGCTCAAGCTCCATCAGTGCGGCCTGCCCAAGGGCATGGCGCTGGAGCTGTTCAAGCCGTTTGTTATGGAGCGTCTGGTCAATACCGGTATCGTCCATAACGTTAAGAGCGCCAAGCGCATGGTCGACCGCGGTGAAACCCGCGTGTGGGACATCCTCGAGGGCGTCATCAAGGAGCATCCGGTGCTGCTCAACCGCGCGCCGACGCTGCACCGTCTGGGCATCCAGGCCTTTGAGCCGATCCTGGTCGAGGGCAAGGCGATCAAGCTCCATCCGCTGTCCTGTACCGCCTTCAACGCCGACTTTGACGGCGACCAGATGGCTGTGCACGTTCCGCTGTCCATGGAAGCGCAGGCCGAAGCCCGCTTCCTGATGCTGTGCGCCAACAACATCCTCAAGCCGCAGGACGGCAAGCCGGTTATCTCTCCGTCTCAGGACATGGTTATCGGCTGCTACTACCTCAGCTGCATCCATCCGGGTGTGCTGGGTGAGGGCCGCTGTTTCGCCAACGAGGACGAGGCCATGATGGCTTACCTCACCGGCCAGCTGCACCTGCAGGCGAAGATCTCTGTCCGCATCAAGCGCGAGTGGACGGAAGAGGTCACCAGCGAGTACCTGCGTGAGAACAAGATCTACGGTGGTCAGGACGGCAAGACCTACTACAAGACCATCGAGACCACGCTCGGCCGCCTGATCCTCAACAGCAATGTGCCGCAGGATATGGGCTTCAAGCCGCGCAATACCCTGAATGATATGTTCGCTCTGGAAATCGACACCAAGGTCGGTAAGAAGGAGCTGGGCCGCATCGTCGACATGTGCTTCCGCACGCACGGCGTTTCCAAGACCGCCGAGGTGCTCGACGCTGTCAAGGCCATGGGCTATAAGTACTCCACCATCGGCGCGGTTACCGTCGCCGTTGCGGACGTCATCGTGCCGCCGGAGAAGAAGCCGATCCTTGAGAACGCCGAAAAGCGTGTCCGTCAGATTGAAAAGCTCTTCAAGCGCGGTATGCTGACCGACGAGGAGCGCTACAACCGCGTGGTTGAGGTCTGGAGCAAGACCACCGACGACGTCAAGAGCAAGATCATGAACCATATGGACGAGTTCAACCCGATCCGTATGATGACCGACTCCGGCGCCCGCGGTTCTATCTCCCAGGTTTCCCAGCTGGCCGGCATGCGCGGCATGATGGCCTCCCCGACTGGTCGTCCGCTGGAGATGCCGGTTAAGGCAAACTTCCGCGAGGGCCTGACGGTTCTTGAATTCTTCCAGTCCTCTCACGGTTCCCGTAAGGCGCTGTCCGATACGGCGCTGCGTACCGCTGACTCTGGCTACCTGACCCGCCGTCTGGTCGACGTCTCTCAGGAAGTCATTGTCCGCGAGGTGGACTGCTTCGCTTCCCGCCGCGAGAAGATCCGCGGCATCACCGTGACCGCGATCGGCTCCGAGCGTGATCCGATCGAGAAGCTGATCGACCGTATCGTCGGCCGCGTCGCTGCTGAGGATGTTGTCAATCCGCTGACCGGCGAGGTGATCGTCCCGATGAACGAGATGATCTCCTACGACAAGGGCAACGAGATCATCGCTGCGGGCATCAAGGCTGTGCAGATCCGCTCTGTGCTGACCTGCCGCAACGAGACCGGCGTGTGCGTCAAGTGTTACGGTCAGGACCTTGCCCATGGCGGCTATGTCAACATCGGCGAGGCTGTCGGTATCGTCGCGGCGCAGGCCATCGGCGAGCCGGGCACGCAGCTGACGATGCGTACCTTCCATACCGGCGGCGTTGCGTCCGAGAAGGATATCACGCAGGGTC
>JAFXCE010000104.1 GCA_017521565.1 Clostridia bacterium
ACTTCTCGGTGTTGATGACATGGGGCTGCTTGACCGAGCCGGAAATCGCGCCGGCCGGGCAGACACGGGCACACATGGTGCAGCCCTTACACTTCATCGGATCAATCACATAGCTGAGCAGCTTGGAGCAGACGCCGGCCGGGCAGCGCTTCTCATAGATGTGCGCCTCGTACTCATGACGGAAGTACTTGAGGGTGGAGAGAACCGGGTTCGGAGCCGTCTGACCAAGGCCGCACAGCGCGGTGGTCTTGATGGTGTTGGCCAGATTCTCGAGCTTCTCGATGTCGCCGTCCTCGCCCTTGCCCTCGACGATGCGCTCGAGGATCTCGAGCATGCGCTTGGTGCCGATACGGCACGGCGCGCACTTGCCGCAGGACTCGTCGACGGTGAAGTCGAGGAAGAAGCGGGCGATGTCGACCATACAGTTGTCCTCGTCCATGACGATCATGCCGCCGGAGCCCATCATAGAGCCGATCGCGGTCAGGTTGTCATAGTCGATCTTGACGTCCAGATGGCTGGCCGGGATGCAGCCGCCGGACGGGCCGCCGGTCTGCGCCGCCTTGAACTTCTTGCCGTTCGGGCAGCCGCCGCCGATGTCATAGATAATCTCGCGCAGGGTGGTGCCCATCGGGACTTCCACCAGGCCGGTGTTGTTGATCTTTCCGCCCAGAGCGAAGACCTTGGTGCCCTTGGACTTCTCAGTGCCCATCTCGGCGAACCATTCCCAGCCTTTGTTGATGATCTGCGGCACGTTGGCGTAGGTCTCAACGTTGTTGAGGATGGTCGGCTGGCCGAACAGACCCTTGACAGCCGGGAACGGCGGACGCGGACGCGGCTCGCCGCGCTTGCCCTCGATGGAGGTCATCAGCGCAGTTTCCTCGCCGCAGACGAAGGCGCCGGCGCCCAGACGGACGTCCATATCGAAGTTGAAACCGGTGCCGAAGATGTTCTTGCCCAGCAGGCCGTACTCACGGGCCTGCTTGATGGCGATCTGCAGGCGCTTGACCGCAATCGGATACTCCGCGCGGCAGTAGACATAGCCCTGATCAGCGCCGATGGCATAAGCCGCAATGGCCATAGCCTCGATGACGACGTGCGGGTCGCCCTCGAGCACGGAGCGATCCATGAACGCGCCCGGGTCGCCCTCGTCGGCATTACAGCAGACATACTTCTTGTCGGACTTGGACGCCGCAGCGAACTTCCACTTCATGCCGGTCGGGAAGCCCGCGCCGCCGCGGCCGCGCAGACCGGACTTGAGCATGACATCGATGACCTCTTCCGGGGTCATCTCGGTGAGAACCTTGCCCAGGGCCTTGTAGCCGTCAAAGGCGATGTACTCGTCGATGTTCTCCGGGTCGATCACGCCGCAGTTGCGCAGCGCAACGCGCTTCTGCTTCTTGTAGAAGTCGACCTTATCGAGGGACTTGACCTTGTTGGTCTCCTCCTCAACGGAATTCTTGTAGAGCAGCTCCTTGACGATGCGGCCCTTGATCAGGTGCTCGTCAACGATGCGTTCCACATTCTCCACCTTCACATGGGAATAGAACGCGCCTTCCGGATAGACGATGACGACCGGGCCGGCCTCGCACAGGCCGAAGCAGCCGGTACGGACAACCTTAACTTCCTTGTCGAGAGCCTTCTCGGCAATCTGCTTTTCAAATTCAGCGATGATCGCTGCGGAGTGGGAAGAAGTACAACCCGTGCCGCCGCATACCATCACATGGGAGCGAATCAGATCCATAATATGTTCCTCCTATTACCCTTGGCAGGCTCAGGCGTTCGCGCCGATGGTGTACTCATCGACCGGACGGCCGTTGACGATGTGATCATTGACCACGCGGGCGACCTTCTCGGGGGTCATGTGGACGTAGGTGACCTTCTCCTGGTCCTTGACGTAGACCTCGACCATCGGCTCGAGGCGGCACATACCGACGCAGCCGGTCTGGGCAACGGTCACGTTCTCGATGCCGCGCTTCTTGAGTTCCTCAATGAAGCCGAGCATCACCGGGCGCGCGCCGGCGGCGATGCCGCAGGTGGCCATGCCCACAACGATGCGGGTGTCGACATTGTCGTCCTTACGCAGGTTGACCTGCTCGATCATTCTGGCGCGGATGGCAGCCAGTTCAGCAAGAGATTTCATGAAAACATCCCTCCATGTAGTTCAGTGATTTCCTGATACAAGCAATCTTTGATCCATGCGGATATCTCGGGATTGTCAAGCGGAATCGGCGCAACCGTCTCGCGAATCACGCGGGTATCGAACACGAATTCCCTGCCGTCATAATCATAGACAAACAGGAAGTCAATCCCCGGGTTCATCAAAACGAGGGTAAACAGAGACCCCGGCACATCTCCCATCGGCGGACGGTCGATATGATCAAGCCCGAAGCTGACCGATACGAGCGTCCCTTTCCCGATTTCTGATTCGATGGCGAATTCGCCGCCGGTTCCCTGCGCCGTCATCTTCAGCAGCGGCAGCCCCAGCCCCACCTTGCGCGTCTTGCGCGTCGTGGTAAAGGGATCGCAGACTGCCTGCGCCATTTCTTTGCTCATGCCGCATCCGTCGTCCCTGAAGCAGAGGGACACGCTGTTGCGCGCATGGCTGACCGTGATATCGATCTCGACCAGACTTGCGCCGGCCGAAATTGAATTCTGGGCAATATCCAGGATATTGTCCGCAAGTTCACGCATCATGGCTGTTTACTCGATTAGCTGCGGTACTTGGCGATGATGTCCGGGATCTGATCCGGGGTCAGGCGGCCATAGACATCGTCATTGACCATGATAACCGGAGCCAGACCGCAGGCGCCGAGGCAGCGGGTGGCGTTGAGGGTGAACAGGCCGTCCTTGGTGGTGCGGCCGGCCGGAATCTCGAGAACCTCCTCGAGCTTGTCAAGCACCTGCTGGCTGCCCTTGACGTAGCAGGCAGTGCCCATGCAGACGCTGATGATGTACTTGCCCTTCGGCTCCAGATTGAACTGCGCATAGAACGTCGCAACGCCGTAGATGTCGCTCACCGGAATATCCAGTTCCTTGGCGATGTAGTTCTGGACCTCCTCCGGCAGATAGCCGAAGATGTCCTGAGCCCTCTGCATGATCGGCATGAGCGCGCCGGGCTCATTTCTGAGCTCGTCGATCACCTGCTGCAAGGCCTCGAACTTTTCTTTTTCAAAAGACATTCGTACACAACCTCCTTAAATGCTCTATCTTAGAATTAAGATTGTCAAATGTTAAGCAATGTATTATACCACACGCCCGTCATGTTAGTCTGCACTAATTTCGTATTTTTGTCAAAAAAAGCAGATTTTTCAGGATTCTTTAGAAAGAACTTCCTCCAATTGCGTCAAAAACTGCATTAACTGAACGTTCATAGGCCTCCAGAAAGAACTCAGGCTCCAGAATATTTTCCAGATAATGTGCGTCCGAAGACTCCAGAAGCCGGAATTCTTTCAGATCAACCGGCGGCATCGCAACTTTGCGGGAGACTTCCAGCGCGTCGTAATGTGCGCCCGCAGGCAAAAAGCCCAGCGCGTTCAGCACGCCGTTGGATCCACGGTTGATATGCGCGGGAACACAGAGCCCGCCTGCCTCGTGAATCATCGCCGCACACTCTTCAAAGCCCAGATCGAGCGCGCTGATGAGCAGTTTCTCCTCCGCAGCAATTTCTTCATCCTGCGCATTCATCACCTGCTGACGGCCAAAAAACTTCTCGTTGTTGGGAATCGGCGGAAGGTGCGCATAGATTCTCTCGCCAAACGCCATACATTCCTCAACCGTGCGGAAGTAACAGAGCATATGCGCCTCTTCCCGCGTGGTCAGCTCCATCCCCGGAAGCAGCAGCACATTCATCATGTCAGCCACCTCCTTGACCGCCGGCAGATTGCGCGCACTGTTGTGATCACAAACCGCAATCACATCCAGCTGCTTGATAAAGGCCATGCCGACGATGTTGTTGGGCGTCATCAGGCCGTCGCCGCAGGGCGAAAGGCAGGAATGGATGTGCAGATCGCAGGCGAGCTTCATCCCTTTTTCGCCGGGGCCACGCCGTTTTCGGCAAGCAGCACCACCAGTTCATAAGCCGTCTTGTCGCTGGAGAGGACGATGATATCCTCATCCTGCGCCTTGGCGATGATCGGCGCCTCCACTGGCAGATTTTCCGGGATGATCACGCAGGCAAAATCCAGCAGCGCCGCCACGGCAATCACGTTCATATGCGCCTGCACGGTGATCCATGCCATATCCGCCTGTCCCTTGCCCATCACATGGCTGAGCAGATCACAGGTGTAGCCGCAGGCTATCTCGCGGTCTTCATATTCTCCCGTCAGGCACTTCGCACCGGAAAGCGCGATCAGTTCAGATACCTTCATTGTATTCTCCTCTTCTCTTTATATCGATTGGATACGCAGTCAAACATCAGCCTCATCCGGGCTGAGCTCCTGACGCATCTCCCTGAGCCTCGCAGAATCCTGCAGGGTATTGAAGCGCGTGCTCGCGCCCAGCGTCACCATCTCCGCAGCCAGCGCGCTGATGCGGTCGTTAAGCTTGAAGATGCAGTTGAGCTCATTGGCATATCCATGCGCAATATCATACGCCAGCGCACGGCAGGTCGGGGAGCCGCAGCTGCCACAGTCGAGGCCCGGCAGGCTCTTCTCTATCGTATCGATCCGCTCCGCCATGGCGATGCGCTCCTTCATCGATCCCTCCAGCTGCATGGAGTTGTTGGGCTCGATCTCCTGTGTCATACGAAGCGTTTCGCAGGCCGTTTCAAAGATCTCGTTGCGCTGCACGGTTTTACGCTCCGTGCGGCCCATCACACTGCGCAGCCGGTTTTTGGCGACGAAGCTGTTTTCCACCGTCAGCGGACCGCCGAGGCAGCCGTTCACGCAGGCCAAACCTTCAAAATACATCAGGTTGCGGATGCGCGCATTTTCGATCTGCTCCAGCACGTTTTTTACATTCTCAATGCCATCCACGCACAGCGAACTCTTGATGCCCAGCGCATCGGCCTCGCCGCCCGGAACAGCCCACTTGATGCCCACCGTACTCGCCCGGTCGATTTCCAGCGGATCAAAGCCCTTGTGCATCTCCGCGCGCATATCCTTATAGATGTCCTTAATGGCGATCACGCCGTCCACGTAGGATTTCTCCTGACCGATGGGCGCCTTGACCGCCGTCATCTTCGCCGCGCAGGGCGAAATGAAGAACGCGCCGATCTCCGCCATATCCACGCCGTGCTTCTTGGCGAATTCCTCCTTGGCAATCTTGGCCGCCGCCTCCATGGGCGAAATAAAGTCGATCACATTATCCAGCAGCGCCGGAAAATGAATCTGAATCAGCCGGAGTACCGCCGGACAGGCCGTAGAGATCACAGGACGCGGCCTGTTCTCCTCGCGCAGCGCTTTTGAGATGGCATGGGAGACAATCTCCGCCGCGCGCGCCACCTCAAATACATCGTCAAACCCGAGCCGCAGCAGCGCCGCAATGATCGGCTCCGGCTTATGCACGCCCTGGAACTGCGCATACAGCGTCGGCGCGGGCAGCGCGATGGTGTATTTGAATCCCTTGATGATATCGATTGAATCGGTCAGCGCCACCTTGGCATGATGCGGGCATACCTTGATGCATTCGCCGCAGTCGATGCAGCGCTCGTGAATGATGCTCGCAGAGTTATGACGGATGCGGATCGCCTCCGTCGGACAGCGCTTCAGGCAGGTCGTACAGCCCGTGCACTTGCTTCTGTCCAGGCTCACCGAGTGCAGATACGTCTCAGACAACGCGCTTCCCTCCCAGATCATCCTTTTCATGGGTTACACTGGGCTGCCGCCCAGACCTGCTTGAGGGATTTCATCCCTCAAACGCCCTTCTTCTCTTCGCTTATACAGAACATTTTCTGCAGGTGGAATCAGATGTTGAATGTCATGACAATGTCCGTGCCCTTGCCGACCTCGGACTCGATGGAAAATCCGTCGGCGTTGCGCTTCATATTGGGCAGACCCATGCCTGCGCCAAATCCCATGTTGCGCACCTCGCTGCTGGCTGTAGAGAATCCCTCCGTCATCGCCTTCTCAAGATCCGGAATACCCGGGCCCTTATCCCATACATGCACGCGGATGTCCTCTTCCGAAATGGCAAAGTCAATCCCGCCGCCGTCGGAATGGATTACCAGATTGATCTCTGCCTCGTAGGTGCACACGGAAACCCTGCGCATGATCTGATTGGGAATACCCAGTCTCTTCATCTGGCGCTTAATGCTCGCAGAGACGTCACCCGCAACCGACATATCATTCGCGGCGACAGCATACGTTTCTTTGATGATCATAATTCAAAATCTCCGTCAAGGTCCTCGATTTCCACCGCCGCAAGTCCCGCCGCATACAGCCTGCCGCACGCCTCGAACATCGTATACTGCGTGCTCAGCGCGGGCATGCCCAGCAGAATCGCGCGCTCAATCGTCTGCCGATGCGGGTTTTTGCCGCGCACATAGACGACGCAGGGCAGATCAAGCATTTCTGCCGTACGGATAGATTGATCGTTGACAAGACCTGTCAGCAGCAGTGTATCCTCCTGCACATAGGCCAGCACATCGCTCATCATGTCCGAAGCGAACGCAGTATGAACCACCCTGTCGCCCTCTTCCTGACAGCACAGCCACTGCGCGTCAAGCACCTGCGCAATCTCTTTAACCGTCATCATTTTCCTCCCGGCAGAATTCCTACTTTCGCACTGTGAATTCTGCACAATTATTTGCTTCCATCATTATACTTTATATTTCAAATTCTGTCTATGACAAGTGGATTAATTATTTTAATATCAAAATAAGCGGCCAGTGGCTGCTCCGGATTATTAAAGAAGCCACTTTGCAAAACTGCAAAGTGGCTTCTTTAATAATCTGTGAAGAGCTGGAATCTCTTCCATCCCTCATGAATCGCCGTATATACGACCATTTACGCATTCTTTTCTCGGATATATGCGTCAATCGCCTTCGCCGCGCTCTTTCCTGCGCCCATGGCGAGGATAACAGTCGCCGCGCCGGTCACTGCATCGCCGCCGGCATATACGCCCTCGCGGCTGGTCAGGCCATCGTCCCCGTTCGTCACGATGCAGCCGTGGCGGTTCGTTTCAAGGCCCGGGGTTGTGCTGCGGATGAGCGGATTCGGGCTGGTGCCGATGGACATGATCATCGTATCGACGTCAAGCGTAAACTCGCTGCCCTCCTTCACGACGGGGCGGCGGCGCCCGGAAGCATCCGGCTCGCCCAGCTCCATCTCCACGCACCGCATGCCGCAGACAAAGCCGTTTTCATCGCCGAGCACCTCGACCGGGTTGGTCAGCGTCTTGAAGATGATGCCCTCCTCCTCGGCATGCTCCACTTCCTCCTTGCGGGCCGGAAGCTCCGCCATGCCGCGGCGGTACACGATGTAGACCTCCTCCGCGCCCAGGCGCTTGGCGCTGCGCGCTGCGTCCATGGCCACATTGCCGCCGCCGACGACAGCAACCTTTCTGCTCTTCTTGATCGGGGTCTTGCTGCCGGGCAGATAGGCCTTCATCAGGTTGATGCGGGTCAGATACTCATTGGCGGAATACACGCCCTTGAGGCTCTCGCCCGGGATGCCCATGAAGCGCGGCAGGCCCGCGCCGGAGGCGATATACACCGCCTCAAAGCCCATCTCCTCAAACAGCTCGTCGATGGTCAGCACCTTGCCGATGACCATGTTCGTCAGGATTTCCACGCCCATGGCCTTGAGCCCCTCAATCTCCTTGCGGACGATCTCTTTGGGCAGGCGGAATTCCGGAATGCCATAGACCAGCACGCCGCCGGCCAGATGCAGCGCCTCGTAGACCGTAACGCTGTATCCGAGCTTCGCCAGATCGCCTGCCGCAGTCAGGCCGGACGGACCCGCGCCAATGATGGCCACCTTATGGCCGTTCTTCTCGGGTGCAGCCGGTGTCTCATGGCTGTGTTCGCGGTGCCAGTCCGCAACAAAGCGCTCCAGGCGGCCGATGGCAACGCTCTCGCCCTTCACGCCGCGCACGCATTTGCCCTCGCACTGGTTTTCCTGCGGACAGACACGGCCG
Source organism: Clostridia bacterium (assembly GCA_017521565.1). Taxonomy (GTDB): domain Bacteria; phylum Bacillota; class Clostridia; order Christensenellales; family Aristaeellaceae; genus Ventricola. Next base: position 8,077 of record JAFXCE010000104.1, read on the forward strand.
CAGACGGCCGGCAGGGCAGATGAGGCGGACAGCACCCGATACGCGCCCTCCATATCCTCACCCGCTACACAGGCGATAAAGGCCGGAATATCAATCTGCACCGGGCAGGCGGACACACAGGGCTTCTTCGGGCAGTTCAGGCAGCGGCGCGCCTCCTCAACCGCCATCTCATACGTATATCCCAGCGCAACCTCATTAAAATTGCGGTTGCGGACGTCCGGCGCCTGAGAGGGCATCGGACATTTCATCATATTCATATTGCGGGCCATATCAATCAGCCTCCTTACGAAGCAGATTACAGCTTGCCTCGCGGGCATGCTGCTCAAAGTCGCGGTACATGCTGCCGCGCTTCATCGCCTCATCAAAATCAACGAGATGGCCGTCAAAATCCGGACCGTCAACGCAGGCAAACTTGGTCTCCCCGCCCACCGTCAGGCGGCAGCCGCCGCACATGCCGGTGCCGTCGATCATGATCGGGTTCATGGAGACGACGGTTTTGATGCCGTACTTCTTCGTGACGGCACATACGAACTTCATCATCACCAGCGGACCGATGGCGATCACCTCGTCGTATGCGTTGCCCTCCTGAATGAGCTTTTCCAGCGCAGCGGTGACCAGTCCCTTTTCGCCCCAGCTGCCGTCGTCGCTCATCTTCACCACGCGGCTGCTTGCCGCCTCGAATTCCTTTTCGAGAATCACCAGATCCTGATTGCGGAAGCCCACAACGGCATGCACCTCGGCCCCCTGCTCATGCAGCTTCTTGGTCACGGGGTAGGCAATCGCGCAGCCCACGCCGCCGCCCACGACAGCAACCTTCCTGAGGCCCTCGGTATGGGTGGCCACGCCCAGCGGACCGACGAAGTCACAAAGGTCCTCGCCCTCGCGCATCGCATCCAGCTCCATCGTCGATCCTCCGACGATCTGATAGATGATGGTCACCGTGCCCGCCTCGCGGTCATAGTCGGCAATGGTCAGCGGCACACGCTCGCTATCCTCATGCGCGCGGAAGATAATGAACTGACCCGGCTCGGCCTTGCGCGCGACAAACGGCGCCCTGATGACCATTTTTGTCACCGTCGGGTTCAGGCGTTCTTTCCTGACGATTGTGAACATACAAAAACCTCCATAAAAGGCATGCCAAAGCATGATGGAATTTCAAGGTAAAGATGAGAACTATTATACGCCAGCGCCAGCATGATGTAAATGGTCAAATCTTCTATAAAGAACGCCCCAAAAACTGAAACGGAGAGGCAAGTCGCCTCTCCGTTTTTCGCTTTGATTCAGTCCGATTCAATCATCCGGTAACCCACGCCGACCTCCGTAAAGATATACTGCGGTTCTCCGGGGTTCTTTTCAATCTTGCGGCGGATGTTGGCCATGTTTACCCGCAGGATCTGATTGTCATACGCCTTATTCGGGCCCCAGATCTCACGGATCAGATAATCATAGGTCAGCACGCGGCCCGCATAGCGGCCCAGCAGCGCTACAAGTTTGAATTCATTCTGCGTGAGGTTCGCATCGCTTCCATCGATATACACGCGATACTTGTCATAGTCGATGACGAGGCCCTTGGCCGTAAAGCGATTGCTGCGGGCAATCGCAGCATTGCCGCTGGTCGTTCGGGTATGGCGGATTGCCGTGCGGATACGCGCCAGCAGCTCCGAGGTACCAAACGGCTTGGTGATATAGTCGTCTGCGCCGGCATCCAGCACACGCACCTTCTCGCGTTCATCCGTTCTGGCGGAAACAACCACCACTGGCATCAGCGACCAGCGGCGCAGATCCGTCAGCACCTCCATACCATCCATATCCGGCAAACCCAGATCCAGAATCACGACATCCGGACAATGCGACGCCAGCATGCTGATTGCCTCCCGGCCGGTATTCACGATCAGCGCCTCATAGCCGTTAGCCTCCAGAATGCGCCGCATAAAATTGCAGATTGCACGATCATCCTCAACAATAAGAACCTTACCCTTAACCGCCATTTGTATTTTCCTCCTCCATCGGCAGCTCGAAACAAACACGCGCGCCGCCCGCTTCCCGATTCTCCGCGCGCATCACTCCGCCATGCGCGCGCACAATGCTCATACAGGCCGAAAGGCCGATGCCCATATTTCTTCTTCCATCCGCATTCTCATTCTGTGCATGCGGAAACAATTCTTCAAACAGCTTGGGAAGTACCTCAGCATCAATCCCCAAACCGTTATCTTCTACACAAAAGCGCACCATACGATTGCTTTCTTTGGTAACATGCAGTTCAATCAGCGTCGCGCCCCGCGCATGATTGACGACATTCTCCATCAGATTGACCAGTACCTGTTCAATCAGCGTCGCATCCATCGGCACCATCAGCAATTCATCCGGCACACGAACATGCACAGGCATCGAACGGTTCTTCCTGAATGTGGACACCGCCTCCGAAACGATTTCCTCCGCCGCCTCCGGACACTTCTTCAGGCGCACCGCCGCATCATTGATGCGCGTAATAGATAGGATGTTTTCCACCAGCCGCACCAGCCACTGCGCATCCTCGCGGACATGATTGATCAATTCCTTTTTCTCGTCGTCGTTGAGCGTATCATAGTGTTCAAGCACGACGTTGGATGAGCCGATAATGGAAGTCAGCGGCGTGCGGATGTCGTGCGACACGCTGCGCAGCAGGTTAGCCTTCATCTTTTCCTGCGTGGCAATCGAGCGCAGACGTTCCTGACGCTTGACCCGCTCGGTCAGCATGCCGACGACCATCGACACGGCAAACATCGTCACAAAGGTAAAGGGATAACCCGTCAGGGTAAAATTGAACTGGAAGTACGGATAGGTAAACGCATAATTGACGCCGATTACCGATGCAACAGAAGCAAACATGCCGTAAAAATATCCCTCTGTGAAGCGCGCCGTCAAAAGGACAGCCAGCACAAACACCAGCGGGACAGCACTGTCGCTGTGCCCCAGCATATTCAGCCACGCACAGACAACCGCCGCCATACCAAGCAGCGCAATGGTGATCCCCATATCGCGCGCAATCTGCTTCGGACTTTCCCCCTTAGGGAACAGCAGGCCGCGGCACCAGGACAGCAATTTAGGCATATCCGTATTCTCCTCCGTTATTTGGAATTATTATAGCATATCCAATCGTGAAATTAACGTTAAGATTGCCGGGTCAGCACTTTTCGTTCACACTTTTGTAAGAAAGATCTGCTTTGCTTTTTCTTTTTTCCGTGATATAATCGCCTCTGTTCGTTTTTCATCGAATCCAATTTTTCAATTGAAGGAGGCTCTCACAAGTGCCGCTTGTGATCTGTACCGTTTTCTTTACGCTTCTGTTCTCCGTGGAATACTGCTGGCATCTGGCCTGCGTCGCCGAGGAGGAATGGGCGCTCAAGCGCTACGAAGCCTTTGAACATCCCCGCCGCATGACCAGCGACCGCTATCTTGACTGGCTGGGATAAATTTTAGAGCGTATATCTTGACTTCTCCCGCTGGTTTGGATATACTTATGAGCGTCGTTATGACGCTTTTTTCTTGCCGGTGTGATGGAATGGCAGACGTGACGGATTCAAAATCCGTTGGGGAGACCCGTGTGGGTTCGAGTCCCACCACCGGCACCAACCGAGGAATTCAGTAACAACTGGATTCCTCGGTTTTCTTTATATCCTTGTTTTTCTTCTGTCCGGTTATTCGGATAAGTTTCTCTGCTCCCGGATCAAAATGCAGCAAAGAATCCCCGCCATCTGCGCCGGAGGGGATTCTTTATTTTGCTTCATCTCAATTCAATCGCCGTGCACGTCATGAGGATCGTTCACAGCGGCAGCAGCATTACAGCAGCGCACCCCCTATCGGCGCAGACAGCAAAACGATCCACAAAAGACGATACGCGCGAATCATCTTTCTTCCCACCTTAATCAATCTCCTCGTTGACCGTGATGACAGAATTCTCGTTCAGATCGCCGCAGCAGATGCGGATGTAGGCGTATGTTCCCCACCCGCTCGGAGCTGTGAACTGAATAACATCACCGTTGTCTCCGTATACAACCGGCGCAAATTCGCTGCCGGGCAGACTGTTAGGATTGTGGCTCGCGTTAGTGAGCTTGTTGAACGACGCATCATATGCAAAGAATGTAGTCCTCGATGTAGAACCGCCGTCACCCGAAATGTCGACATACTCC
>JAFXCE010000105.1 GCA_017521565.1 Clostridia bacterium
GATATGGAGCGGTAGACGAGATTCGGACTCGCGACATCCACCTTGGCAAGGTGGCACTCTACCACTGAGCTACTACCGCATATCTGGTGCCTTGGGGCGGAATCGAACCACCGACACGTAGATTTTCAGTCTACTGCTCTACCGACTGAGCTACCAAGGCATAAAATGGCGACGCGGAAGGGGCTCGAACCCTCGACCTCCAGCGTGACAGGCTGGCATTCTAACCGACTGAACTACCGCGCCACTATGAAATTGGTGGGAACAACAGGGCTCGAACCTGTGACCCTCTGCTTGTAAGGCAGATGCTCTCCCAGCTGAGCTATGCTCCCGTTTGTCGTCTGCGTCAGGCGTTCGCGGCGACGAAATATATAATACACTGCCCACGTGTTTTTGTCAATGGTTTTTTTTAATTTCTGCAAAATTTTATTTCGCTTTCCTGAAAAACCCAGCCATTGCAGGAAAAAACGCCGGAGCAGACGTCCTTTCGTCCTGCTCCGGCGGTATATTCTGTTATACGCGCGCGGATCTGCCGCGCGTCAGGGGCCCCGCCCCCAGGGATTTGCGGAATCTATATGGATTTAATTTTCTATTTGTTTTAGCGCGTGAGAAAATCTCGATCAATCTACGGCGCCTTCCACACCGCTGTCGCTGTCGGTTCTCGCAGCGGAAGATTCCTCGGCCATGGCCATCGCGGCAATCTCTTCTTCGGTCATTCCAGCCAGCGCGCCCTCGTACATGGTACCCTGCGCATCTTCAGCCTGCTCGCTCTGCGCCGTTTCGTCCGCGCTCTGCTGGCTTTCCTCGTTATTCTCTTGCGGTACATCCGCCTGCTGCGCCGCAGGCGCTGCCGTCGCTTCCGCCGGCTGCTTCGGGGGTTCGGTGCTGGTGGCGGCCGTTGCCGTCGGGGCTGTCTGGTTTGTCTTTACGCTGTCAGTGGTTATTACAATCAACCCGATTACTACGATCAGCGCGACGACCAGCAGGGCCACCACCCATTTTATCGCAGAGTTCATCGGTATCACCCTTTCTATTCCTGTGCTTCCTCTCCGTGTTTAGGAAGCGGTTCGTTTTTCTTGGACCTTCCGAGATGGATTTTACAGGTTTTCCAGTTCGATCAGGCCGCAGCCGCCGTCCTTGCGGCGATACACGGTCGCTGCGTTGCCCGTCTCTACGTTGGCAAACATGTAGAACGAGTGGCCCAGCAGGTCCATTTCAAGAATCGCATCGTCCACGCTCATGGGCTTTGCCGCATAGCGCTTGACGCGGATGACCTTCTCTTCCTGCTCCTCAATAGCTTCTTCCTCGGCCGCAGCCGGGGCCTCTTCCGCTACCGCAGGCTTTCTGCGAAGATCGCGTCCCAGACGAGTGCGGAGTTTCTTCATCTGCCTTTCCAGAATATCTATACCTTTATCCAGCGCAGGGAGGGAAATCTCCCGTTCCTGGTTTTCCGTGCGAAGTGTGTGTCCGAGGTAAGGCATCGTCATTTCAACCTTGTACGTGCTCTTCTGCTCGGTGACGCGAACGGTGATGACCGTCGCGTCCGGTGCCTCATCCTTGAAATATGCATCCATGCGCTGATGGCAACGCTTGTTCATGGTTTCCTGAATGGAAGCGGGGACGTGCGCATCTTTCATCACAAAACGTACGATCATTTGGTCGGCCTCCTTTGCAAGGGGTTGCCCGATATTCAATTGGTCCTCAAGTGGCTGATGGTTCTTTTCTCCTTTCTTGTGATCACAGTATAACCTGTTTGTCGCTTCCTTTCAAGCGAATTCGGATATTATTTGTATGGAATTAACAAACGTTCGCCCTTTCAAGCAGCCGCCTGTAGATGGGAAGCATCGGCGGTTCGGACACAGATTCTTCCAGTTTGTCAATCTCAATCCAGCCCACGGCGCTGTTTTCATCCTGCGCCACGCGCAGGGGCAGCGTATCGTCTGCCTCAAAGAGATAAGACACGTTCAGGTGCAGATGGCTGCCGACATCCAGTCCGCGCTTTTTATGCGCCCAGACGGGCAGGATTTCAATCGACGCAGGCCCGTTTCCCAGCAGCCTGAGTCCCTCAATGCCGGTTTCCTCCTGCGCTTCGCGCCGGGCGATCGCTTCAAAGTCGCGCTCGCCATCCGCATGACCGCCTGTCCATGCCCAGCTGTTATAGATCCTGTGAAACGCCATCAGCGTATGGGTGCGGCCGCTGTTGACGATGATGGCCGACGCGGTCATGTGCGCCAGCGCGCAGCTTCTGTGCAGCAGCGCGTCGCCCTGCTGCGCAATGAGCGTGAGCATCGTGCGCTGCTCCGCCGCCTCGCGCCCGTCCTTTGCCTCAAATTGAGCGATGATCTGCGCCCAGTCCGGCAGATTGTTCGGTTTTTGGTCATTCATGTTCATCGCTCCGCCTCTCTGCCGAAGCGCGCCGCATGCACGATAGGCGCAAGGTCCATCTCGTCGGCAAAATCCAGCGCGCCGCCCTCGCTTTCCAGCAGCAGCGCCTCCGTCTTCGTCCGCTCCGCTTCCGGCTTTTTCCGGATGCCGGAAAGCAGCGCCTTCATCATCACCCGCTCCACAAGGCCAAGGCTCTGCCAGCGCAGGCTGCCGCGCAGATGAAAAATCGCGATGCGATCCGTCATCTCCCCCAGCGCTTCCCGGATCTGCGCATCGAGTGCCTTGCGCACAGCCTCCTCCTGCGGATCGTATAAACCGCAGGTAAACAGCACCAGCCGCTTGTCCGTCAGTTCCTGCGCGTGGTCGGCGAAAAAGCCGAGGCCCTTGATTTTGCCGGCATACACGCAGCAGCCCAGCACAATCGCGTCATAGGTCTTCGCCGCGTCGATCTTGGCGTAAGCCGTTTCCTTCACCAGCGCATCCAGCGGCTGCGCAATGCGCTCCGCATAGCGCTGCGTTGCACCGTGGCGCGTGGTATACAGCACGAGCGAACCGCCCGGCGCTCTTTTCTTTTTTCCGAATAAGGCTTCCATGGGGCTTTCTCCCCTTTCGCTTGATGGGATGATGATACCACAAAGCCGCAAGGGTGTAAAGCGCAGGCATTTTCTCCGTTCGCATTCTATATACCAATCGTTTCTTCCTCATTCGCGCCAATTTGTTGTATAATATAGCCAGACATCTGTATGCAGGCTCCATGGAGCACCGGCATACAGACGGCCGAAAGAAAGAAGGAGGATTTCTACTCATGAGCAACAACATCAGCAGGCGTTCCTTCCTCAAGGGCGCCGCCGCCGTCGGCGTATCCCTCGCCGCCACCGGCATGATCAACCCGAAGTTCGCCGCCGCGGAAGCGGCCGTCGCTAAGACTGCCGAAGCCGCCAAGGCCAAGCCGGAGGGCAAGGTTGACGGCAAGTACGTCACCAAGGCCGTCGGCCACGAGAGCTTCATCTACGTCGCCACCACCATCTTCGGCGGCAAGATCACCGCTTGCCAGGTCCTCGCGCACGAGGAAACCATGGGCATCGGCAACTATGCCTGCGCCCGCATCCCGGCCGCCATCGTCGCCAACCAGAGCATCGAAGTGCCGAACGTCCGCGGCTGCTCCATCACCTCCATGGCCATCAAGCGCGCCGTCAAGGAAGCCATCGAGCTGTCCGGCTATGACGTCGCCGATTTCTCCACCCCGGTCGTCAAGGAAGTCGTCGAGCGCGAAGAGACCGCTGAAGCGGACGTCGTGATCATCGGCGCCGGCACCGTCGGCCTCGTCGTCGGCGCCCGCCTGCTGGACAAGGGCAAGAAGGTCATCCTCGTCGAAAAGCGCGACATCCCGGGTGGTTCCGGCCCGATGGCTTACGGCGGCGTCGCGATCGCCGGCTGCGAGCTGTATGACAACTACGACGTCACCGGCGCGCTCAAGAACAGCTACTATGGCTCCGTCGAGAACATGATGGGCTTCTGGCGTGCGCATCCGTTCCTCAATCCGGAGTACGACCGCTTCGACAAGGCGATGCCGTACATGACCAAGCAGTACGAGAACATCGGCCACCTGGTCGACTGGTTCACCAAGATCGGCCTGGGCTTCAACCCGATCGGCACCTACGAGGGCGGCCTGCAGACCGGCTACACCCCGTACCTCGCGCCGGGCTGCTATGAGGGCGGCGCGGGCTATGCCATGATGTTCCTTGAGCAGCGCATCAAGGGCCAGGGCGGCACCATCCTGTACGATACCGAAGCGACCGAGCTCATCCAGGCGGAAGACGGCCGCGTCACCGGCGTGAAGGCCAAGAGCGGCGACGGCGCTTCCTGGACCCTGAACGGCAAGGCCGTGATCCTCGCCTCCGGCGGCTTCATGCGCAACGCTGAGATGATCAAGCAGTACTATCCGGAATACGAAGGCCAGTTCTTCAACTGCGCTTCCGCCTCCACCGGCGACGGCATCAAGATGGGTCTGGCCGTTGGCGGCTACATGGAATGCACCGGCCGTGCGCTGCCGGCGTACCTGTCCACCTATGCCAGCAAGTTCGAAATCGCGCTGATCCATCACTCCACCCCGGGCATCATGGTCAACGCGAAGGGCGACAACATCGGCAACATCGTCTCCGACAACCACTACAAGATGGCCGCTGCGAAGCTGGCGCTTGATACCGAGCACGGCGGCGCGCTGTACTACGTCTTCGACGACGCCGCCTCCATCACCAACAACGACTTCGAAGGCTACGGCATGAACACCTATAAGGCGATCATGGAGAAGGGCGAGGCCGTCCGCTATGACAGCGTCGCCGCTGCTGCCGAGGCGCTGAACCTGCCGAACCTGGCCGCGTCCATCGAAGCCAACAACAAGGCCTCCCTCGCCGGCGAAGCCGACGCCTGGGGCCGTAAGAACTGCCCGTACATCGAGACCCGCGACGGCGTGTGGGTCCTGCGCGTCGATCCGACCTTCTACCTCACCACCGGCGGTCTGGCCATCGACGTCGACGGCCGCATGCTGAAGGAAGACGGCTCCGTCATTCCGGGCCTCTACGCCGGCGGCGACGTTGTCGGCTCCATCGAGGAGAAGGACGGCAAGAAGTACGGCATGGGCTTTGACGCTGCGCTGGCCTACGGCTATATCCTGGGCGAGACCGTCGACGCTGAGCTGTAATTCCGCATCCATCCCAAGGCCACAAATACGCATAACCCGCGATCCGGCTCCCAAAGAGCCGGATCCTTTTTATGCAGCAAAACAGGCCGCAGGAATCTTTCCTACGGCCTGTTCAAGCTCCAAGTTGGTCTTACCTTACTTCGCCTTCATCGGATCCTTTTCAAAGCGGATCGCATAGCGGAACAAAAGCCCGATGACGACCGCCGCCGCGCAGACCCACGGCGCAAGCAGCGCCGCGAGGATCACGTAAATCGCCGGCAAATCCGCCACCTTTTCCCGCGGCGAGGTAACGATGACGCGCAGGGCCATCAGCTGCCCAAGCGCATCAAGCAGGTTATTTCTGATCTGCTCAAAGTCCATATGCACGCCTCCTTATGCCTTGACGATGCGCGCCTTCATGCCGAAGGCGACGACCAGCAGCACCGTGATGACCGCCAGACGGACGCTGCTCAGCGCCGCCAGCACGGCCAGCCACACCGGCGCCTTGACAAACGTGCGGCCCGTTCCCTCGACGATGAGCCTGCCGCCGAAGAGAATGCCGAAAATTTCCTTGATTCTGCTCATGCTGTTCCTCCTGTTGATCGCCCGATCTTACAGCCGCGTGATCATCAGCTTGCCGCTGACCGTCTCCATGCGGATCGGCAGCGCGCAGGTGCCATAACGGTTCGGGCCGAATTCATTGACGATCTCGCAGCTGATCGCGCTGCCCTTCTCCACGACAAAGCCGCGGATCTCGCTGGGCAGGGCCAGGCGTACGGTGCTATGCACCGAGGAAATCTGCACCTTCTTGGTCGGCGCGACGGTACACAGCAGCTCCACGTCGCTGGAGACCGCCTCCACCTCCCACTCATCGCACGCACCCTCGACATGCACGCGTCCGGAGACGACGTTCACATCAACCTTGTGCGCATCGCAGGAGATGAACTGATCGCCCGACACCGTCGTCACCGCGATATCATCCGCGCAGGCGCTGACCGTCGCATGGCCGGAAACCGTCGTCACACCGATATCGCCCGTGCGGATCTGCGCATCCGGCTCGACGCGCACGCTGCCGGAGGTCGTGGTGATCTTCATATCGCCTGCATCCACGCCCGTCACAAACACATCGCCGGAGGTCGTGGAAATCCTGTAATCCGCCGCATAGCCGCGCGGAACAAGCACGGTAATCGAGCCGCCGGCCTTTTTAAAGACGGAGAAGAACGTCTTGAACACATCCGGATTCTTGCGGCAGACGGAAAGCGTATGCCCGCTGCGCGTGACAACCGGCTCGCCGTCCACGTTTTCCGCCTCCCAGAGCGTCACAATCTCATTGCCGCTGGCAACGCCGATATGCACATCGTCCGCATCCAGCTGAATCTCCACCGTACGCAGGCCCGCAGCCGGGAATCGCTTTGCGCCGCTGACCGGTTCATCCGCATCGCGCACAGTATACTCCGCTTCCTGCGCCTGCTGTGCAGCGTCCTCCGCCTCGCGCGCCATTTTTTCAACCGCATCGGCAAAGGCTTCTTCGTCAATCTCTCCGCTTTCATCCACCAGCGGCTGCGCAGGGGCTTCATTCTGCTCTGCGGCGTCCTGCTCTGCGGCGTCCTGTGCCGCCTGCTCCGCCGCGCGGCGCATCTCTTCCATGGCCTTCGCCTGGTCGATCGCGTCTGCACGCATATCAAGCGTGTCCGCCTGCGCACGGAGTTCGTCCGCGCCCTCCGCATCGCCGATAACTGCCTTCAATTCCGCCTGTGCGCGCAGATCCTTGGCCTGTGTGCGCAGCGTCTCCGCCTCACCGGCCTTGTCCTTCGCCTGCTGTGCAGGCTGCTTCGCGCCGAAATCGAACACCAGCTCGCCCTTGTCGCCGGAGAGCTTATCGATCGCCTCTTCCGCCGCCTTCTGTGCATCCTTGATGCCCTTTTGCGCCGCGCGGCTGATCTCCTTGATCATGCCGCCGGTCGCTTCGTCCACCTGCCTGACGAATTTCTTCGCCTCCGGCATGATGGACTGACCAAAGCCCTCCAGCGCGGCAAACGCCTTGTTAAGCGCGTCGCCCAGATCGGTTGTCCCCGGGATGGGGCCCTCCGCTTTTTCCTCCTGCTGCGAGGCTTCGCCTGCCGCAGTTTCCCCGGCTTCTTCTCCGGCATCCTCTTGCGCTGCCGCTTCGGTGTCCTCATGCTCCTTTGCCTGCGCCGTCTCCGGCTTTTCTGCCTCCGCCGCAGCGTTCATTTCCTCCAGCAGCGCCTGCACATCGCCAAGGGACGCGGCCACCTCGATAAACGCCTCGTCCTCCGTCCTGCCGCCGGCGATGGCGTCCTCGTATCTCTCCTGCGCATTGGCAAGCAGCTCATCGCGCAGCGCAAGGTTATCCGCCGTCATCTTCATATCCGCGAAAATCTCATCGATCATCATGCGAATGTGCTTATTCATCATTTCGCGCTTTCCTCCATTCCAAACAAAGCTGAAATCATGGCGCGGTATTTCCGCCAATCCTCGATATTTTCCTCATACAGCCTGCGCCCCGCATCCGTCAGGTGGTAATACCGCCTGCGTGCGCCTGCATTCTCGCTGCCCCAGTATGACTCGATCACGCCCGCGCTTTCCAGCCGGCGGAAGGTCGTATACAGCGTCGCCTCTTTGAGCTGCATTTCTCCATGCGTCATCTCCTGCACATTCTTGCTGATGACGTAGCCGTAGCTGTCCCCATCCACCAGCTGCGCAAGGATGATCGTATCCGTATACCCGCGAAGGATATCCGACGCATTCAGCATTTCATCACCTCCGTCTGAATATACTATATCACAACATACCTCGCCTGTCAATGTATCTCGCACAAATCAATCTATCCATTTGCATTGACGGTGCATCCTTTATCCCTTATAATGGTATCAGCAATTATATCAATCAGGGAGGTTATGTTATGTTGAAAAGACGTTTGCTCTGTCTGCTGCTTGCCGCGCTGCTGACACTTGGCCTTCTGCCCGCTGCGCAGGCGCAGGAAGCCGGCTTTGTTCCCGGCGAAACCACAACCCGGCTCCTGAAGGACGCCTTCCTCTCCGGCAGGATGCTCTTAGCGGATGCAAACCTCTCGCTCGGTTTAAACGCTGAAACATTCGGCCTGACCACCGAGGAAGCCGAGGCCATGGAGATCCTTTTTGACATTCTTAAAGACTCCGTCGTCACCGTCGGCGCTGCTCGGATTCCCGAAGGGATCGCCCTTCTCCTTCGCGCAACCTATGGCGAAAACCCCGTGTCCGCCGACGTCACGCTCAGCCTGACCACAACCGGCGCCGCCATCGAAACCAGCCTGCTGCCCGGCGAACAGGTTTTCATCTCCTGGGAAGCCGCGCTCACTGCGGCCGGTCTTGACGAAGCCTCCATCGCCTCGATTCTCGCGCTGCCCAGCACGGATCCCGAGCAGATGATGGCGCTGATCAGTCAGTCCGTTCAGCTCGGCACGACGATGATCAGCATGACGGCCGCGCCGTATCTGCAGATCTTCAGCAATTTCGCCGCTGCCCTGCCTTCCGAAACGCAGTACGACGTCGCTGCCGAAGGTCAGTTCCCCGCCGCAAAGCGCGAAACCGTGATGCTCATCACGCAGAAGGCGCTGGGCGATCTGCTGACTTCTCTCAGCAATCAGCTTGAAAACGACGTCACGCTCAAGCCCATGCTCGATTCCATGCTCGCCTCCGCCGGCGATCCTTCCCTCAACACAGCGGCCATGTGCGCCGCCATGCGCGAATTCGCCTCTGTCCTGACGGACGAAGAATATCCCTTCTACTTCTTCGTCGGCTATGACGAAACGGACGAGCCGCTCTACGGCTCCCTGAGCTTCAACGACCTCGGCGGCACCGCCTATGCGCTCAATCTGATCGACATCAGCGAACGCATTGGTTCCGACGCTGCCGGCTGCCTGCTTCAGGCCTATATGGCCACCGAAGCGCTCTACAACGGGCTTTCCCTCTCCTTCTATAACTCCGAGGATCCGGTCAACCCGAATGTCCGCACGATCGGCGCTGCTGCGGAACTGCAGATCAGCAATCAGCCCCTCTTTGCAGCAGAGTATGCGCTGAACACGCAGCCCGCCATCACAGCGTCCGGCCTTTCCGCCTACAACACCACGCAGGAATTCACGCTGAACGTGCAATATGAAGGCAGCGACATTTCTGCCAGCTTCAACGGCCAGACCCGACAGGAAGAGACCGCTGACGGCGGCGAGATCACCGCATCCGCCAGTCTGATCGAAGGTTACGCCAATGGCACGCTGATGACCCAGCAAAACTCTCAGCACACCTTCAGCATCTCCCCCACTGCAGACGGTTTCAACGGCGCTTTCACCGGAGAATACGCCGCGCCGCAGGAAGGTATTGAGAACTCCGTCATCACCTGCAGCATCTATGATCTCCCGTACGCCCCCGCCGCAGACGCCGCTGTACTCTCTCTGGATACCGCATCCGAAGAAGACCTCAGCGCCCTTCTGGGCCGCCTGCAGACCAGCGCGCAGCCGGTGATCGAGTCGCTGATCGATCAGCTGCCCGAACCCCTTCGTCAGGAGATTGCCGGTTCTTAATCCGCTTCGGTGGATTCGCGTCAAGACGCTCTGTCCCTGACGCGTGAACCGCATCATTTCCAGCTTGCGGGCAAACACAGCATTTCATATCATGGCTTCCAAAGACGCATCCGTCATTTGGAAGCCTTTTTTGCTCTTTTCCGGGCCGAACGTCAAAAAGGGCGGACAGCGGCCGCCCTTTGATCATCATGCAGTTTTGTCATTGCTGCGCTTCGGTTTATTCCCGGGCCAGCAGACCGAGCAGTTCCTCATGCAGCGCATCCAGTATTTCAGGCGTATTGTCGTAGTCATCAAACGCCCGGAACACGCGGGCGATCAGCGCGTCATGCGCAGCCGGATCGCGGTCAAGCAGCTCGCGCAGCATCGCAGCCTCCTGCGCGCCCAAGCGCTCCGCCTCAAGGCGCATGCTCGGCCACGGGCCCCGCTCGCCCGGATAGACGATGAACGCATCGCCGCAGGGGAAGTTCGTGCCGATCCCCGTCCAGTTCTGCGCGCTGGTTGCCTTAAAGGGATCAGGCACGCCGCCAAACTGGTTGTAGCCCCAGTGGAGATAGCCCGCAAGCCGGTTCGCCGCGCAGCCCCAGAAGAGCAACCGCCCATTCAGCAGCGGCTGGTCAAGGAAACGGTTGAGCCACTTCCCCTCCGGCGCGCAGCAGACATAGGTCCAGACCTCATCGCCCTGTGCAATGGCATCGTCAAAGGTCTGTTTGTTCTGCTGGTAGCTGTCGGTGATGGGCACCATGATGTCGACGCCGCCGCGAAACAGCGTGGTCTTGACGGCCTCGATGATCCGCACGCCGGGCAGATACCGCCTGACAATGTTCGCCGCCATGAAAAACTGCACGCGCCGCGCCATAAGATCGGCATCGGATTTGTAGTGCACATCCGGCTCATCCATGACATGGAACAGCACGCGGTTTTCCCAGCCGTTGCGCCTGAGGAACGCAGAAAACGCCTCCATCTCGCTGCACAGAAGCGCATAGCCCTCGCTCGAATCCACGGAAATCTCCGGATTGGCGCTGCACTTGAAGTCGGCCGTGTACATGTCCTGCGTGCCGTCCTCGCGGTAGCCCCGGCAGATGATGCCGCCGGTTTCAAACGTTTCAAAGCCCTCCTCGAAGAAGATTTCAATGATGGGCTTCATGTCCTCAAAGTCGAAATGATACGGCTTCTGCGTTCTGCGCTCGGAGAGATCCTCGTGCATCCACAGCAGAAAAACCTTCTGATGGACACTGCGCATCGAACGCGCATAGGCACGCACAACGTCGCAGAATGCCGGCGTGCCGCGCTTTACGCCGTGCATATTTTCCATCGCGGCGACGCTGAACCAGTTTGTCGTCTGAAAGCGCTTCTCGTCAAATGCAAACGGATACACGCGGCAGGAGACCATGCAGGTATGTGTCTGTGCGCCGCTTTTGAGGTTAAGCGCCACGCTGTATTCCCCCGCAGTCAGCGAAGCCTCCGGCGTCAGCCGGACATATGCGCATACACGGCCGCCGGACGCAGGGATTTCCCCGTTTTCAAGCGGCCGCAGGCAGTCGTATACACGAAACGGCGCCTGACGGACGGCATAATCCGGGCAGCGGTCCGCCAGAAGCACCATGGCGCCGCCTTGATCGACGCCGTTGCCGGTGTTGTACTCGACCGGCACGTCGATCATCTGAAAAAACTCTGCCGAAAAGCCCTGACAGGAGACCTCCACGCTGCCCGCAGGCGCATTACATTCAAACAGGATCTGAAAGGCAATTCTGCCGTTTTTTGCGCAGCACACGCGAAGCGCATCCGGCATAGCGCCAAGCGGAGAATCCGGAAAATGAAAGACCTGACTGGTGGTGATGATGCCGTTCATGACAAGCCTCCTCGGTATGAATTAAGCAAAGTATAGCATGTACGCAGCGCAAAAGTCCATAGCGCGGCTGCAGACAGTTTGCCCCCGCCACCGCACGGGACCCATTACGTTTCCGGTTCACAGCCCCGCAAAAAGCCTGCGTGAAACAAACCGAACACCGGACAAGAGAATCCTATCTTTTATGCAGGAATTGTTGTATAATAGAATCAGTGGCTGCGCGGCAGACGGCGCAAATAACCTGCCGCTCATGATGAACTATGACGCATGTATATTGAAGCGCCCATAGGCGCGGATACAAAATAGCGCAGAGAACAATATCTGAAGAAATCCGGTCTGGTATGCTCTGAAGAAGAGCGAATTAAATTGGCTTCTTTCGGAATATAAGGAGGTATGTATGTGAAGCTGAATCTTGAAGGGATTAAAGCGGCGCAGGCGTGGGCCGAAGCCGGAATCGCAACTCCGGCTTACGATATCGCGTCTGTAACGGAAAAAACCCGAAAAAAACCGATGTGGATACACTTTGGCGGCGGAAATATCTTCCGTGTCTTTTTGGGCGACATCGCAAACACAATGCTTGAACAGGGATATGTGGATCGGGGCATCATCTGCGCAGAAACCTTTGATTATGATATCATCGATCAGATCTATCGTCCCTTTGATCATCTGATCCTCAGCGTGATCCTCCACGGCGACGGCCGGGCGGAAAAAAAGATTCTCGCTCCTGTGACAGAATCGGTGAAGGCGCTGGCCGCAGCCCCCGCGGAGTGGAATCGCCTGAAAGAGATCTTTGCTTCGCCTGATCTTCAGCTGGCATCTTTCACGATCACGGAAAAGGGCTATGCACTCAGAGGCACAGATGGTCAATACCTTGGCATCATTGAGAAAGATATCGAACAAGGTCCCGCAAAGGCCCAAAGTGCCATGGCCATCCTTACTGCTATGCTTTATGAGCGCTTCAAAGCCGGCGCATTACCCATTTCCCTTGTGTCGATGGATAACTGCTCAAAAAACGGCAGCCTGCTTCGCACTTCCATCATGACCATGGCAAATGCATGGAAGGACAAAGGCTTTGTGGAGGATGCATTCGCTGCATATGTCAGCGATGAGAACAGAGTCGCCTGCCCCTGGACCATGATCGACAAAATTACGCCGCGCCCCAGCGAGACGATTGCGGATATGCTTGAAGCAGCCGGCATAGAGCATATGCAGCCGATCGTCACATCCCGAAAAACCTATATCGCACCGTTCGTCAATGCGGAAAAGCCGCAGTATCTGGTAATTGAGGACCATTTCCCCAATGGACGTCCGCCCTTTGAAAAAGCCGGTGTATATATGACGGATCGTGATACCGTCAACAAGTCCGAGCGCATGAAAGTGACCGTGTGTCTCAATCCGATTCATTCCGCGCTGGGCACCTATGGGGTTTTGCTGGGTTACACCCTGTTTTCGGATGAAATGCAGGATCCTGATATGCTCAGACTTGGAAATCTTGTGGGTGCAGAAGGCATGGCCGTCGTTCCCGATCCTGTCATCCTCTCCCCCAAAGCATTCCTTGATGAGTGCATGAACGAGCGCTTCCCGAATCCTTACCTTGGAGACACGGTGCAGCGCCTGTGTACGGATATTTCTCAGGGATTGAGCGTGCGATTCGGCGAAACCATCAAAGCCTATGTCGAAAAGGACGGCACAGCCGAAAAGCTGCTGGGAATATCTCTGGCAATCGCCGGCTGGATCCGGTATCTGTTGGCCGTGGATGACTCAGGCCGCTTCTATGAGCTTTCTCCAGATCCGCTGAACGACGAGATGGCTGCGCTTTTGAAGACGGTTCAGGTTGGAAATCCCGCAAGCCTGACCGATCAGCTCAAGCCCATTTTGTCCAATGCAAATATCTTCGGCAGCGATCTTTATGCAGCAGGTATCGGCAGCCGGATCGAAGAGATATTCCGGGAGGAAATTGCAGGAACTGGCGCTGTCCGCAAAACCGTTCAAAAGTATCTGACCGCGATCAACTGACAGATCCCCCGATTGCCGGCTCTCGCGACTCAGGAACGCCTGAGACTGTACCCGCCTTCAAGGCACAAATCATCAAAAGGCTGCAGGCTCAGATCCTGCTTCGGACACCATAACCGCCGGCACGCTTTGCGCTGTCGGCGGCTGCTTTTTCCAAACTTTGCCGGAGACGGGCTGCAAAAGCGCCGATCTTTCCCGCAAGAGATACAAGGAGCGCTCGGCATCTTGAATAAGGAAGAGAATTATGTTATTCTAAATCACCGAAACAGGTGGATCATGCAGAAGCAGGCGGTGCTTCACCCCTGATTCTGAGCAGGAAGCATGCATTTCCGCTTTGGGCGCCCGCTTGCGCCGTCGAAGCAGTGTGACAAATACGCTCGTTTTCCGGCATGTTCGTCAAAACAGCTCCATCTCCTGAACGGATGCGTTATTTATATTCTGTTTTGAGGTACCGATGATGAAAAAGACGATGAAAAGCGCTCTGTCTGCCGCAGTATTTCTCACGGTGTTAATTGCACTGCTTGCCGGTCTCAGCTCCCTTTTGGAATACAAGGGAGGCCGGGAAAAGATCGCGCCATTTATGGAACGCGCGGAGCAGTGCGATGTGCTGTTCTTTGGAGACAGCCATGCCTACAGCGGCATTTATCCCATGGAGCTGTGGGAAAATTACGGGATTGCATCCTATAATCTGGCCAACTACGATCTCACGATTCCCGTGTCCTACTGGGTGATGCGCAATGCACTTCTCACCTGCAAGCCGGAGGTCGTCGTTCTGGACGTCAATCAGATCTGGAAACAGGAGAAGCTCTGCACTTCCAGCGGCGATCTGCATACGGGCCTGGACGGATTTCCGCTGACCCGCACGAAACTCAAAGCAATCTTTGATCTCATGGACGATCCGCTGCTTACGGACGAAGACGGACAGCGCTATATGGATCTGCGCCCGGAGTTTATCTTCCCGTTCATCAAATACCACGCACGCTGGAGCGAGCTTACGCCGCAGGATCTGAAGCCGCGCTATAATCAGGAACTCGGCGGCGAGCGCAACATTGCCGTAGCGCCGCCGGATGCATACGAAATCACAGCCAGCACGGCGGATGAACAGGGCTTCGGCTTTGTCTATCTGCGCCGCTTTATTGAGCATTGTCAGGATATGGGAATTCGCGTGATGCTCACCAATCTCCCCTATCCCTGCAGAAACAACAACGAGGAACAGCTCTACACCAACGCCGTCGTATACACGGCGGAAGAATACGGAATCGAATACTTCGACTTTGTGTACATGGATCAGATCGTCGATTACAGTACAGACTGCTATGACCCTGCATCACATCTCAATCCCTCCGGCGCATGGAAGGTCACAGACTTTATCGGGCAGCATCTGTCTCAGGCGTATGATCTGCCGGACCATCGCGGAGAAGCTGCCTATGCAGCTTGGGAGAGCGATTATGCGGCCTATCGCGACCTCAAGCTGCAGAGCCTTTGCAAAGAGCCGGAACCCTACAGCTTCCTGATGCTGCTTGCCGATCCATCCTTCAGCACGGTGCTCCTGATTCCCAAGGATTCCGCCCTGTATACGGATGATCTGGCGATGCAGCTCGCCGAAAATGCAGGCCGCAGACATCTGATGGTTCCGGATATGGACGAAGCGGTCTGGTCTGACTCGCTCATGCCGCTCGAGCTGCTTTTGCAGGAGGTAAACGGGTGCTATCTGGCGGTGATCGACAGAAACGCAGGAACAATCGGAGAATGCATGGGCGGCGGCTCGCTCAGCACATCCTTTGGCAGCGTCACTCTGGACGCCAGCACGGGCGCCGCGACTGTGGAGAATCAAAGCGGCTCCTTCCAGCTCTCCATACAGCCCGGCACGGACGTGCATGCGGCGGTGCTGGATAAGCAAAGCGGAGAAGTACTCTATGAGCGTGCGGTCAAGCTGTAAAGGATGACCGGCAGACCAAAGCATGTCCCCCTTTGATCTGCAGCCTTCCCAAAGAGGTGCGCTTAAGAAGCACACCGATTCGCCAACAGCTGCAGAATCCATTGCGCTTTTCCTTGCGGGCCTTTCCAGTCCTTTCCTTCGGATTCAAATCTTGCCGGCTCTGCCAGAATCAGCAGCTTCTGAACAGAAGCTACTTTTTTCACGCCCATGCACAAGACGTTAAGAGGACAATCCATGGCCTCCTGATTCCTCTTTTCCTGGCGTTGTCAGGAGGTCTCTTCTTATGAATTGGCAAAAAGAATCCCCCGAAAGGTTTTGCAAAAAGCCTTTCGGGGGTCTTTTAACTCTCTCTCAATTACAGTTCCACATTGTAAATGGAGGTCACAATGCGGGTCGCAGTTTCAACGAAAGCGTCGTCCGGATTCTCGCAGGTGAACCAGAAGGTGTAATAGCCGGGCTCAGTTGCATCCAGAGCGGAATACGCCGCAACACTCATCTCTGCATCGTTGAAGCCGACAAAGGCAATGCCATTCAGTTCATATTCCTGAATTTCCACGAAGCCGCCAGCTTCCAAAGCAGCCTTCAGGTCTGCAATGGTCAGTTCGGTTTCAGCGGCAGCCCAGCTGATTTGCAGGGTGCTCATCAGGTCGGGAGAGCATGCGGCGTAGAAAATGCCATTGGCATAGTTTTCTTCGTTCAGTTCAACCTGATACCAGTCGGCAGGCAGAGAAACCTGGAAACCATCCTCAAAAACAACATCCACGAATTCAACGGCTTCCGCCAGATCCGCCAGAGCAGAGCAGCTGAACAGCGCAGCCAGCGTCAGAATGAGAGCAACAAACTTCTTCATGATATATACCAACCTTTCTTAATTTCATGCTGAAAAAACAATCAAGACAGCAATAACCTTATGTAATGAATTCTGAATTACGCTTCAAGGGGCATCAGCGTAGACATGATCAGACCAGCCATGGTTGCCACGCTTGCATCAGAACCGGGGCCAAAGCTGAAGCAGCACTGGGTTGCATCCGCAAATACCAGAGAATAGCTCACGATATCATGCTCGGGAATATAGAAGCATACGACCGGCAGGCCGTTGACTACGATCACGTCAACGTTAGTCATGCCAGCGGCCGCATAGAAATCAGCCAGATCCGTTGCGTTTTCGATCGGATTGCCCTCCAGATCACAGGCAACGCCGTAAGCAATGCTGATGACGGCGGAGCGGTCTTCATTCGCAAAGTTCATGAGGCATCCCTGGGCAGCTTCTTCCTCGGTGGGCTCAATAGCCGCATAGGCATCGGGGATGTAGAACTGGACGCCAAATTCGGCAAAGCCGTACCATTCGCCGCCAATTCCCTCAAACAGGGTCTCATCATAGCTGAACTCAGAATAAGTGTAAGCAGCCTCTGCAAAAGCAGACACAGACACCAGCAGCATGATCAGAGTCAGAACCAAAGCCAGAATCTTCTTCATAAATAAATCCTCCCTCACGTTCATCGTTACAGTATTTCTGTAACTATGTCGATCAATCTAACACATGTATGGTAAGAATATGTCTGTTTTCCTTTAAATGTCGTTTTCTTGCCCTGAAATGCTGATCCGCCGCAGCGAATCGGCGTTCACTCTCAAAGGCGAATGTGATACAATATGAAAGACAGCATGGAGAAGGAGTGTACAGGCATGCATATTGCAATTTGCGATGACAATCCGCAGGAACTGAAGCGGATCGCTGCCATTGTCGAAAAATATGCCAAAGCCAGCAGCTGGCCGATACAGTATCAGTTTTTCAGCAATGCCGAAGAGATGCTGCAATCTGCTGAAAGCATGCGTTTCTCTCATTATTTTCTGGATGTCATGATGCCCGGCATCAATGGAATATCCGCAGCACAGGAAATCCGAACCTTTGATAAAGAAGCAAAGATCGTATTTATGACCTCGTTCAAGGAATACGCTTACCAGAGCTACAGCGTAAAAGCCTATGATTACCTGCTCAAGCCAGTGCATGAGGAACAGCTTTTCGATATTTTAGAGCAGTTTTATCTGCAGGAAGCGAGTACTGAAGCATGCCTCTGTGTGCAAACGGTGCGCGGCTTTTTCCGCATTCCGTATACACAGCTTTCATTTCTTGAAGTATATCAAAAAAAGCTGTATTTTCATCTGGTAGACAAACAAACCCGCATCATTTCAGGCGCCTTAGCGGAATACGAAGCCGAGTTGCTTTCCCGCGCAGAGTTTGTCAAAATCCATCGTTCCTATATCGTAAACCTGAATCAGGTTTCTGCACTGTCTCCGGATGGATGCCTCCTGTTTTCCGGCGAAAACCTGCCCATTTCACGCTTGCTCTACCATCAGGTTCAGGAAAGATATATGTCTCACCTGTTCAGCAGCTCGGAGGTATAACATGCAGAAAAACTTGTATGATATACTCTATTATATATATGTTCTGTTCTTCGGTGTATATGTCAGCATGAGACTTGCCTGCGGTTCTGCCGGCGCGCGGGAACGAAAGATCATTTGGGTGATCAGCCTGACGCTGCTCACGGTTCAGGGCATCGTCCTGCAGGCGTGGGGAATCAGAATGGTGTGGATGCTGTATCCGGCGATCGTCCATCTTCCAATCATGCTGGCAATCATCTTTCTGCTGAAAGCAAAATGGGATGCTGCCCTGATTTCTGTGATGATATCCTACTCGATCTGCCAGTTTTTGCGCTGGATAGGTCTTGTCATGGATACGCTTGTTTTCCTGCCTGCCGTTTCGTTCATCATCCATCTGTTGCTTTGCCATTTTCTGCTTCTGCTGTTCAGCAAATTCTGTATCGGAGCCATTCATGACATCATTAACCGATCTGCCTATCTCAGAAGATGGTTTGGCGCTCTGCCCGCTCTGTATTACATCTATGATTACTTCATGATGTATACGCAGAACCGCTTCGCGCATTTTCTGGCATTGAATGAATTTCTGCCCACTGCGATGCTTCTGTTTTTCGTACTGTATACCATTATCTATCAGAAGGAACTTGAAAAGCGCGAAGAATATGAACGGCAGAATGTTTTGCTTGAAACAGAGTTGGCTCAGGCTGCGAATGAAATCACGCTGCTGCGCGTCATAGAAAAAGAGACGGCGATTCACCGGCACGACCTGCGTCATCATCTGTCGATGATTGAAAACCTGCTCTCAGCAGATAAATCTGCGCAGGCCTCCGCATATATCCGCGAAGCTGTTGGTGAAATTGAATCCATTGCGCCTGTCCGGTACTGCGAACATGAGCTCGTTAATCTTCTGGTCAGCCATTTTAAGCGCAAAGCCGATAAAGCAAATATATCCATGGCTGTAAAAGCCACTTTGCCCAACAAGCTGTCCATCCCCGATACAGAACTTTGCGTCATGATGTCAAACGGTCTGGAAAATGCCATCAATACTGTTTCCCATCTGTCGGATTCCGCAGAAAAACGAATCAATTTGTTTTTCGATGTAAGGCAAAACAATTTGCTTATTGAAATCAAGAATCCCTATTCAGATAAAATTACGATACAGGACGGACTGCCCATGGCGCAAAATGGCGAAGTCCGATACGGCTGCCGCAGCATTCAGTCCATTGTCATGCGAAGAAATGGCAATTGTATTTTTGATGCTGCAAACGGGGTTTTCATTCTCAGAATCGCAATCCCTCTTGAAATGGCCTCATATTGAGTGAAGAACCCCCTGTCCGAAAAAATGGGCTCCCGCTAAAAGGATGCGTCTTAGGCAGCTCAACGAATTTATTGTCGGAGATGGCTTGCGCCCTGTCACGGAAAGAACCTTTATCAGAACTTGGCAGCGGATCGGTAAAACGATCAATCTGCATGACGCCACGCCGCATGTTTTCCGGCATACTTATTTGACGATTGCCGCTTCTTCGGGATTGGACATCAAAACTTTGCAGGCGATTGCAGGTCATGCAGATATTCAGATGACGATGAACTGCTATGTCCACAAAAGAGAGGAGAAAATCATCGAAGCGAATGATCTGATCAGC
>JAFXCE010000106.1 GCA_017521565.1 Clostridia bacterium
GATCGAGAACGAGAAGGTTTGGAAGGCCGAGCACATCCTGGGCGTTGCCAAGGATGCTCCGGAAGAGATCATCAAGGGCCTGCGCGAGAACTTCGAAGGCGAGTGCTGCGAGGTTGGCATGTATCTGGCGATGGCGCGCGTTGCGCATCGCGAGGGCTATCCGGAGATCGGCCTGTACTGGGAGAAGGCCGCCTACGAAGAGGCAGAGCATGCGGCGAAGTTCGCCGAGCTGCTGGGCGAGGTCGTGACTTCCTCCACCAAGAAGAATCTGGAAATGCGCGTGGATGCCGAGAACGGCGCGACCAGCGGCAAGTTCGATCTGGCGAAGAAGGCCAAGGAGCTGAACCTTGACGCGATCCACGACACCGTGCATGAGATGGCCCGCGACGAGGCGCGCCACGGCCGTGCGTTCGAAGGTCTGCTCAAGCGTTACTTTGGATGATCCTCGGCAATACACAATGTGAGAAACGCAGAAGCGAGTAAAGAATAAAAGCATGATAAGGAGAATAAGAATATGAAGCAGTTTGAATGCGTATGCAGCTACATCTATGATCCGGCCATCGGTGATCCGGACGGCGGCATCGCCCCCGGCACCGCGTTTGAGGATATCCCGGAGGACTGGGTTTGTCCGGTCTGCGGCCTTGGCAAAGACGCTTTCACCGTGATCGAATGATCGATCGTCATGCGGTATATGCCGCGCACCTGAAAGACATCATATAAATATCGTTGGCGGACAGGAAGAGAATCAGAAAGGAGAAATACCATGAACAGCAAGATTGCGAACCTGCTCAATGAGCAGATCAACAAGGAATTCTACAGCGCATACCTCTATCTGGATATGGCGAATTACTATGGCGAGCAGCACCTGGACGGCTACGCCAATTACTACATGATTCAGGCGCAGGAAGAACGCGACCACGCGCTGCTGTTTATGAAGTATATGCAAAACAACGGCCTGAAGGTGACGCTTGAGGCGATCGGCAAGCCGGACAAGACCTTTGATTCCATCCTCTCTCCGCTGGAGATTGCCGCTGAGCATGAGCGGTATGTAACCGCGCTGATCAACGCGATCTACCGTGAGGCGCATGTGGACGGGGATTACCGCACGATGAAGTTCCTTGACTGGTTTGTGGATGAGCAGATGGAAGAAGAGGAATCCGCCGACAAGATGATCGCGCAGTATAAGCTCTTCGGTCAGGACCCGCGCGGGCTGTATCTGCTCAATCAGGAATATGCGGGCCGCGTCTATACCGCGCCGTCTCTGGTGCTGTAAAACGGGAATGACAATACAAAGGAAAGGAAAATGAGCATGAATCCGAAGGCGCTGTATAACATCACGTATGGTCTGTACTGGCTGTCTGTTCGCTCTTATGCGCAGGACAATGCCTGTATCATCAACACGGCGGTGCAGGTCGCCAGTGATCCGCTTCGCATCGCGATCTCCGTGAACAAGGCGAACAAGACCCATGACATGATCATGGAGAGCGGTCGCTTTAATGTGTCGGCGCTAACGGTCGATACGCCGTTTGAGGTGTTCAAGCGCTTTGGGATGCAGTCCGGCCGGGACGTCAATAAGTTCGTCGGTTTTGAGGACGCACAGCGCGCTGAAAACGGGATCTATGTTCTGACGAAGTATGCCAATGCGTTCCTTTCCTGTAAGCTGGCCCGCACGGTCGATCTGGGCAGCCATACGCTCTTTATTGCAGAGCTGGAGGATGCGCAGGTGCTCTCCGACAGGCCCTGCTGCACGTATGGCTACTATCAGAGCGACATCAAGCCCAAGCCCCAGCAGCCGAAGAAGAAGGGTTGGGTCTGCACGGTTTGCGGCCATGTCTACGAGGGTGAGGAGCTGCCGGAGGATTACATCTGCCCGCTGTGCAAGCATGGGAAAGAGGATTTCCGGCCGATTGACGGATAAACGAATATAGCAGCAGAGGGGAGTGGCTCCAAAGGGGGAGGCGCTCCCTTTTGTTATGTAAATCTTTGAGCGAAACATTGGGCTCGGCTGCAAAGCAGCAAGGTTTACAGCAGTTTGTCGGTGATGCCACCGGCAGCATGCCGGTTTTGTATGGGCTTGTATATGCAGATTGTTTGATGTACAATGAAAAAAAGCGTTTTTGAATAGGAGGAGATCGACATGAAGGTTGGCGTACAGACGGGCGGCATTGAAGAGTATATCGGAATTGATGCTTGCTATAAACTCATCCGTGAGGCAGGATTTGACGCGGTTGATGTGAACATGGATCATCTGCTGCCGCCGCAGGAGATTAAGGCAGGCAAGCGCGCGGCGGCGTTTGCGGGCAGCGATGAGGAAATTCTGGCGCATTTTGCGCCGTGGAAAGAGGCTGCGGAGAAATACGGTCTGGATAATGATCAGGCGCATGCGCCGTTCCCGAGCTACATTGTGGATCCGACGGGGGAATACAATGCATACCTGATGCATGTGCTGGAAAAGACGATCATGGGCTGTGCGTATATCGGCTGCAGGCGTTTGATCATCCATCCTTTCTTTCTGGGGTATCCGGATCAGGTGGACGAGCAGACAGAATGGGAAACGAACATCAGCCGCTACGCGGCGCTGATTCCCGCAGCAAAGCGCTATGGCGTGACGATCTGTCTGGAAAACATGTTCAAACGCTATCGGGGCAAGCTCTACGCGGCCTGCTGTTCGGATATCGACACGGCCTGCCGGTACGTGGATACGCTCAACGAGATGGCGGGGGAGAAGGTATTTGGTTTCTGCCTGGATACGGGCCATCTGCTCCTGACCGGGCTGGATATAAAAGCGGCGATGCTGAAACTCGGCGACCGGATCGAAGCGTTCCATATTCATGATAACGACGGCTGGGACGATCAGCATCTCGCACCATATATGGGGCGGCTTGACTGGAAGCGATTTGAAGAGGGACTGCGAGAGATCGGTTATGGCGGCACGCTCAGTTTTGAGACGTTCAATGTGATGAATGTAGTGGATCGTGAGCTTTGGCCGCAGGCGCTCAAGTTTATTGAGCAGACGGGCAGGCTGTTTGCGCGACGTGCTTTCTCGTCTCCGAGCTGGTGATTGGCCTTGGCCTTCTGGCGGATATGCGCTGCCGCGGCGATCTGATCTGGTGGCTGTATCCCATCGGCCGGCTAATGATGATCATCGGCGCAGGCCAGCAGGAATTGCAGAACGAAAAAACGGAAGGAGCGAAAGCTCCTTTTTATTTGAAAATAATTCTCATAATATTTAAAAATAGTATTGACAAATGAGAATGATTATCTTATAATGCAATCAGACGAGAGAAAGAAAGGGGGATGCAGATGAGCGCAAGGATCAGCGCGCACGCCAGAACGGTACTCAACCTTCTTGCGGAAAGGCGCTGTCACCTGACGGCGGAGGAAATCCTCGCCGGTCTGGATGGTATCGGTACGGCGACGGTCTACCGGGCGCTGGATCACCTGACGGAGCTTGGCCTGATTCGCCGGCTTTCGCTGGGCAAGAAGAGCGCGGTGTACGAATACATTCGCGATTCGCATATGCACTTTGTCTGCAGCCGCTGTTCAAAAGTGTACGATGTTCAGGCGGATCTCTCCGGCATGATCCGGGAGGCGTCGAAAATCTGCGGACACCATGTTAACTGGGGCGAGGTGACGGCACACGGGATGTGCAGCGCCTGCCTGGGCGAAACAGGAAACCAGGGTGCTCAGATGGCATCCGAAGCATAAAACAACAATCGAAACAGGGAGGAAACAAGTATGAAGAAGTGGGTTTGTCCGGTTTGCGGCTATGTGCATGAGGGCCCGGAGGCGCCCGAGAAGTGCCCGCTGTGCAAGGTGCCGGGCAGCAAGTTCACCGAGATGATCGAGAACGAGAAGGTTTGGAAGGCCGAGCACATCCTGGGCGTTGCCAAGGATGCTCCGGAAGAGATCATCAAGGGCCTGCGCGAGAAC
>JAFXCE010000107.1 GCA_017521565.1 Clostridia bacterium
CGCGGCGGCGAAGTGCAGCGTGCAGCGCGAGAAGCTGGTGGCGGCGCTCAAGGCGCGGCACCAGGCGATCGACGACAAGTACGGCGCGGAGATCAAGGCGCTCGACGCCGACATCAAGGCCGCGCACGAGCGCGCGGCGCCTTACTTCGAGGCGCACGCGGGCGAGCTGTGCGCGCCAGGGCGGCGCAGCGGGTCCACCAAGCTCGCCAACTTCGGCGTGCGGCTGGGTCTCCCCACCGTCACCAAGGCGGGGCGGTTCAAGAAAATCGCCTGGAAGGCGCTCGGCATCATCTTCGACGGCATCGACAAGCTCAAGCAGTTCGTCCGCAACCAGCCGGAGGTTGACAAGGAGGCCATATTGGCGGTATTCCGCGACCTCAAGAGCGAGGATCCGGAGGTCGTCGCCAAGGCCCAGGCGAAGAAGGCCGTGCTTGACGAGTACGAGATCTCGATGGAGCAGACGGACGAGTTCTGGATCGAACCCATCGCCGACGAGCAGGTGAAGTAGTTTAAACCCCTGCCGCACATCTAGGAAGGTGCGGCTGCGCCAGAGCATTCGCCGGTCGGTGCCCTGGGTAAGATGACAATGGAGGCCGGCTGATTTTCAAGGAGGATCACAATGATTGATCAAGAAAGAATTAATGAGTATTGGAAGCGTACAGAGCAGACGCTTTCAACCTTTGAGGGACTGAAGCGGATAGGTTTCTTTGAAGCCCCTGCCTCAAAAGGCCACCACCTCGCCGTGGCGGGCGGTTTGGTGGAACATTCGATGCTCGTGACCAACATTCTGCGTGATACGCGCGCCGTGCCGGAGGTGTCGGCCTATCGGATCGGTATGTACCACGACCTGGTGAAGTGCCTGTGCTACAAGGCCGTCGGAGGCGGGAAGTACGAATACACGCAGCCGCCGTACCCGGGACACGGCGTTGCAAGCGCGATGATCGCCGCCGACATCGGTATAGAGTTGGATCCGCTTGAAAGAGCCGCCATTGTCTGGCACATGGGCGCATTCGGGCTTGACGAACGCCAGATGGCCGAGTACAAGGCCGCGCTCCGCAAATGGCCCGTCCCCATCATCTTCACGCACGCCGCCGACCATCTTGCTTCTATACTAGAGGAGACGGATGAGTCTGGGAAAGGATTGTATGACCAACTGCCTGTTCTGTGACATTCGCCACTGTGAATGGTGTGGTGTAGACCGAATTGTGGACCAATGTCCCTATATCCCCGACGAAGAGGAAGATGAGGAAGAAAGACAAAACAGACTGGAGTACGAGGAGGAAATGTTTTATGCCGACCTCTAAAGGAATGACGTCCGCGCAGACCCGCCTGTTCTGGCGGGCGCTGCATTCGGCGTGCCAGAACCTCGGCCACACGACCACGGCAGACCGCGAGGCGTATCGGAAGACGGTCATGGACGAGGAGACCGGCAAGCACCATCTCCGTGACCTCGACCGCACGCACGACTTCGACCGTTGCATGGCGCGTTTTGCTGAGGATGCCGGCGATTACGAGCTGGCGTCCAAGTTCGTGGTTGGAGACGTACATCGCATGGCGTACCTGGTAAGCGTCGTATGCAGTCAGGTCATGCAGTTAAAGGGCATCCCTGCTGGTACGACCGCCGAGCGCGACTATCTCGCCGGCATCATCGGCCAGGCGCACATCCAGTGCGGCGGAGACCCGCGCAATCCGTCGTATTGGTTGGACGTCGCCCCCGACTCGCTACAATCACTGTTTGCTATGTTGGACACGCACCGACGCCGGCTACTCCGTCGGCTGTGCGACGGTGGCATTGGCGGCTTTGCTGCGTTCGATCCTGGCGTGTCCTATACGTTCAGGCCTGGCGGTGGCGTCATCATTGTTAAATCTCCACCCCGCACCGGAGATGCCGCATGGCCGCAGTGAAGTTCAAGCGCAGCGACTGCGCCATTTTGCCACTCGTCCTGAAGGCGTATTGGTTCAACATGATCGCCTGCGGCGGCAAGCGCGAAGAATACCGACTTGCCACCGGCTATTGGCAACGTCGCCTCTGGAACTGGAACCTTGCGTTTCGCCCGGGCCGACCGGCCGTGGTGGAGTTCCGGCTGGGATATGCCGCAACTGCGCCACGCATGGCTTTCTGGCCGATGGGGCTGGAGACGGCTTCCGGCATGCTTCCATTTGCATTCGTTGAACTCGATTCAAGCAAACTGCGCCACCCCGAATGGGGCGAGCCAGCAGATGCACATTTCGTAATCAGGCTAGGCGGTCGTGTGGAGCTGGAGCCATCGTGATGAGTTTTGATTTCCAAGGCACGTTCAAAGCCCCTGCAAGTCACCTTGCAGGGGCTTTTCATCTTACTCATTGAAACCGTTTTCCCAACTTTCCTAGAATCATTCCCATTTCACATTTGGCGATACA
>JAFXCE010000004.1 GCA_017521565.1 Clostridia bacterium
CCTGATACAGGCTGGAATATGTGGGAGGACATTGCGCCGCTTGTACCACAAGGAGGAACAAAACTATGAAGCATGGCAAGAAGTATCTTGAGAGCGTGAAGCTCATCGAGCGCAACAAGCTGTATGATCCGGACGAGGCCATCAAGCTCGCCCTGCAGACCGCCAAGACCAAGTTCGACGAGACCCTCGAGGTTTCCGTCCGTCTGGGCGTTGACCCGCGTCAGGCTGACCAGCAGGTCCGCGGCGCTGTCGTTCTGCCGAACGGCACCGGCAAGAAGGTTCGCGTGCTCGTGTTCGCCAAGGGCGATCAGGCGAAGGCCGCTGAAGAGGCCGGCGCTGATTTCGTTGGCGCTGAGGAGCTCGTCGCGAAGATCCAGGGCGAAAACTGGTTCGACTTTGACGTCGTCGTTGCGACCCCGAACATGATGGGCGTTGTTGGCCGTCTGGGCCGCGTCCTCGGTCCGAAGGGCCTCATGCCGAACCCGAAGAGCGGCACCGTCACCATGGACGTGGCGAAGGCCATCGCCGAGATCAAGGCTGGTAAGGTTGAGTATCGTCTGGACAAGCAGGCGATCATCCACTGCCCGATCGGCAAGAAGTCCTTCACCGCTGAGCAGCTCCAGGAGAACCTGAGCACCCTGATTGGCGCCATCAACCGTGCCAAGCCGGCCGCTGCGAAGGGCACCTACATGAAGTCTCTGGTCCTGCACTCCACCATGGGCCCGGGCATCAAGGTGAACCCGCTCAAGTTCTAATTTCATAGAACATACAGGAGCATCGGATTTATCCGGTGCTCTTTTTGTATACAATTGAAAAAGATATAAATCCGTGATACGATAGAGAAAAGAAGTGATCGACCAACTTCCCCAAAAACAGAATACAAGGAGGCAATCGCATGTCTATCAGAGAAATCAGCTTCCCCTCGAACAACGGACGCGATACGGTGAAGGCCTGGGCATACAGCCCGTTGGGCAAGCCACGCGCAATCATCCAGCTGATCCATGGCTATGGCGAGCATTCCCGCCGCTATCTGCATATGATCGGCAAGTTCAATGCAGCCGGATTCGTCGTCTACGCGGACGATCACATCGGGCACGGTAAGACTGGCTATGACGGCGGCACGCTGGGCGATCCGCATTCCGGCGGCTATATGACTTATGTGAAGGACGAGAAGGCGCTGCACGATATCGCGGTGAAGGATTATCCGGATCTGCCGTATTTCGTTTTCGGCCATAGCTGGGGCTCCATGCTGGCGCGCTGCTATGCGGCGCATTTCGGCGAGGATATTGTAGGCCTGATGCTCTGTGGTCTTTGCTCTCAGTGGCAGGGCTGCGAGGACGGCTATAACAACGAAGAGCTTCGGGCGGCTGTGAAGGCGAATCCCGACCAGCCGGCTGGGGATTGGTTTGCGCGTGTATTCTCGGGCATGACCGACCGCATCGAGAATCCGAACAGCGCAGCAGACTGGATTGCCAACGATCCGAATGTGGTCGCCGATCACGCGGGTGATATGTTCAATACCTTCGATACGACGCTGGAACTCGTGTGGGATTTCTGCGAGCTGTATCATTTCATCGAGAGCCCGGAGTGGGCGCCGATGGTTCCTGCGAAGATTCCGGTATATCTGATTTCGGGCGATCAGGATCCGTGCGGCAATTATGGCGAGGGCCTGTATCACGTGGCGAACCTGCTTGCGCGCACGGGCAACAAGACGACCACCCGCGCCTATACTGGCTACCGTCATGAGATCCACAACGAGCTGGAGCTGCGCGACGAGGTCGAGGACGGCCTGATTGCATTCGTGAACGGCGTTTTGGCGTAAGGGGAACGCATGGGGACGCTGTCCCCATATCCCCTGCAAGGGATTTCATCCCTTGACCCTTCTTCGCTGCGCGCATGCGCGCAGCGGAGGATATAAGACATGGCTGCTTAAAACCGGCGCGAAGCGGTGAAGGGGTCTGGGGATGAAATCCCCAGGCGGGTCTGGGCGGCAGCCCAGCGTAACTACCGGCAAGAAAAAATCCTGAAAATATCAGCAAAAAATCGTTGACACACCCGGATATGTGTGTTATACTCTCATTCGTGAATTGAAAAGTTCTGTGCCTGAGACAGCTGGTGACGCGAAAGCGTTATAATGGGATTGCCCGCCGGCCGAGGTGTGAGAGTACGAATTTTACCACAAAAGTGGTTTTCTGCCCTTGCGCCCAGCGCAGGGGCTTTTCTTTTCCGGAACCTTTCGGGAAGGAGGAAATTTTACCATGTCCAAGAATCTTGAAGCAAAGAAAGTTGTTGTTTCCGAAATCGAGGAGAAGATCGAGAAGTGCCAGTCCATGGTTATCGTCGAGTACAAGGCGCTGACTGTGGAGCAGGTCACCGCTCTGCGCGCGAAGTGCCGTGCGAATGGCGTTGATTACTGCGTTCTGAAGAACACGCTGGTGAAGCGTGCGCTGAAGAACAAGGGCATCGAGATGGATGAGAAGCTGCTCGAGGGCCCGAACGCTTTCGTGTTCGGCAACAACGATCCGATCTCTGCGCCGAAGATGATCAAGGAGTTCATCACCGGCATTGAGAAGGACAAGAAGAAGTCCCCGCTGACCATCAAGGCCGGCATCATGGACGGTGCTGTGCAGTCCGTCGAGGAAGTCAAGGCCCTGGCCGACATCCTGCCGAAGGATCAGCTCATCGCCAAGATCATGGGCTGCCTGAATTCTCAGGTTACCGCCCTGGCGTACGTCCTCAAGGCGTATGTCGACAAGCAGAACGAAGCCGCTGCCGAGTAATCTGCCTGTCAAGCATGCCGCACAGACGGCATAATCAACAAGATAAATTCAAAATAACATGGAGGAAAATGTTATGAGCATCAATGAGATCGTTTCCGCTATCGAGAGCCTGACTCTGATCGAGTGCTCCGAGCTGGTTAAGGCCCTGGAAGAGAAGTTCGGCGTTGTCGCCGCTGCCCCGGTTGCTGGTGGCGCTGCTGCTCCGGCCGCTGCTGCTGTTGAAGAGAAGACCGAGTTCGACGTCGTGCTCACCGGCTTCGACGCTGCGAAGAAGGTTGCCATCATCAAGGCCGTCCGCGAGGTCGTGCCGGGCCTGGGCCTGAAGGAAGCCAAGGACATCGTCGAAGGCGCTCCGAAGACCCTCAAGGAAGGCGCTTCCAAGGAAGACGCCGAGGCCATCAAGAAGAAGCTCACCGAGGCTGGCGCTACCGTCGAAATCAAGTAATTCTTTCCCGAAAGAAGAATTGCAGCACCCCTGCCAATTGGCGGGGGTGCTTTTTCTATGCATTCAAAAATGTGAATTCTTTGGACGATGAACTTAACACGGGCTTTCTTGAGCGAAAAACAGCGCTGTGATAAACTGCACCCTCGTATGGAAACAGACATGCCAGGGAAACCTAGGCATATCGTTATACGAATGGGAGGGAATACCATGAAAGCGTATCTTGAAAGCTGCGAAGAGGTGCTGAAGGCGCAAAGCTCGAATGCAGAAGGTCTTTCCTCTGCCGAGGCGGGCAGGCGCCTGGAGCAGTATGGTCACAATAAGCTGCAGGAAGGCAAGAAGAAGTCTCTGTTGGAGCGGTTTCTGGGCGAATTGGCTGACCCGATGATCATCATTTTGATCGTCGCTGCGGTCATTTCCGGCGTCACTGCGTTCTATTCCGGCGAATCCTTTACCGACGTCATCATCATCATGGCGGTTGTGATCATTAACGCCGTGCTGGGCGTTGTGCAGGAGAGCAAGGCGGAAGCCGCCATTGAAGCACTGCAGGAGATCGCTGCTGCAACCAGCAAGGTGATGCGCGACGGCAGGATGGTCGTCCTGCGGAGCGAGGAACTGGTGCCGGGCGATATCGTGCTGCTGGAGGCCGGCGATGCTGTGCCGGCGGATGGACGCATTATTGAGAGCGCGAGCCTGAAGATTGAGGAGGCTGCCCTGACGGGTGAATCGGTGCCGGTGAATAAGTTCATCGATATGCTGAATCTGGGCGAGGCGAAGGATGTTCCGCTGGGCGACCGAAAGAACATGATGTATATGGGTTCTACTGTCGTCTATGGCCGCGGCAAGGCCGTTGTAACCGGTACGGGCATGAATACTGAGATGGGCAAGATCGCGGGCGCCTTGGCGCAGGCCGAAGAGGAGGAGACGCCGCTTCAGATTAAGCTCAATCAGCTGAGCAAATTCCTGACTGCGCTTGTGCTGGGAATCTGCGCCATCATTTTCGGCGTAGGCCTGTTTCGCGCCAGCGGCACGGAGGCTGGCATCACCGGTATGACCATGCT
Organism: Clostridia bacterium; assembly: GCA_017521565.1. Classification (GTDB taxonomy): domain Bacteria; phylum Bacillota; class Clostridia; order Christensenellales; family Aristaeellaceae; genus Ventricola. The sequence continues at coordinate 4,284 of JAFXCE010000004.1, forward strand.
GGACACTTTTATGGTTGCTGTGTCTCTGGCAGTTGCGGCGATTCCGGAGGGCCTTGCTGCGGTCGTGACGATCGTCCTGTCCATCGGCGTGACCAACATGTCTCACAAGAATGCAATCATCCGAAAGCTGACTGCTGTTGAGACGCTTGGCTGTACGCAGATCATCTGCTCAGACAAGACTGGCACGCTGACCCAGAACAAGATGACCGTTGTTGAGCGCGCCGCCGACGACGAAACGCTGCTTCAAACTGCGATGGCGCTGTGCTCCGATGCGAAGTACGACGAGGAGGCGGGCGAGGCCGTCGGCGAGCCAACAGAGTGCGCGCTGGTGAACGATGCGGCGAAGAACGGCATGAAGGGCGAGGCGCTTTACGGCGCGTATCCGCGCGTGGGCGAGGCTCCGTTCGACTCCATGCGCAAGATGATGTCCACCATCCACAAGACTGACGCTGGCCTGGTGCAGTTCACCAAGGGCGCGCCGGACGTCGTGCTGGGCCGATGCACCCATGCGCTCATTGGCGGCAAGGTTGTTCCGATGACCGAGGCAATCCGCGCCGATATCCTTGCGGCGAACAAGCGAATGGCCGACAAGGCGCTGCGCGTGCTCTGCGCTGCAAAGCGCGACTGGTCCGCGATGCCTGCGGATATGGAGCCGGAGAACCTTGAGAGGGATCTGACCTATATCGGCCTGTCCGGTATGATTGATCCGGTCCGTCCGGAGGTCAAGGCCGCGATCGTAGAGTGCCGTGGCGCGGGTATCCGCCCGATCATGATCACCGGCGATCACAAGGATACCGCCGTGGCCATCGGCATGGAGCTGGGAATCCTGGCGGACGCCTCTCAGGCCATCACCGGCGCGCAGCTCGACGAGATGAGCGACGAGCAGCTGGCGCAAAACATCGAAAAGTACGCCGTCTATGCCCGCGTGCAGCCGGAGCACAAGGTCCGTATCGTCACTGCATGGAAGGCGCAGGGCAAGATTACCGCGATGACCGGCGACGGCGTGAACGATGCGCCGTCCATCAAGAGCGCGGACATTGGCGTGGGCATGGGCATCACCGGTACCGACGTGACCAAGAACGTCGCCGATATGGTGCTTGCGGACGACAACTTCGCGACGATCGTTTCTGCGGTTGAAGAGGGACGCCGCATCTACGCGAATATCCGCAAGGCGATCCAGTTCCTGCTGGCCAGCAACCTCTCCGAGGTGCTTGCGATCTTCTTTGCGACGCTGATTGGTTTTACCATCCTGGAGCCGGTTCACCTGCTGTGGATCAACCTGATTACCGACTGCTTCCCGGCGCTGGCGCTGGGCATGGAGAAGAGCGAGGCGGACAGCATGCGCAAGCCGCCGCGTGATCCGCGCGAGGGCATCTTTGCCGGCGGTATGGCGTTTGACGTCTTCTTCCAGGGCGCGATTGTAACGGTGCTGGTCATGATTTCCTTCATCATCGGTGAGTTTATGGGGAGCGGCCGCTGGGCCTTTGTCAATAGCCACGATGGCATGACCATGGCCTTCCTGACGCTGTCCATGGTGGAGATTTTCCACTCTCTGAACATGCGCAGCCGCCGTGGTTCGATCTTCAGCCTGAAGACCCACAACTGGTTCCTCTATGGTGCGATGATTGTTTCCCTCATTCTGACCACGCTGGTCATTGAGGTGCCGGTGTTTGCTGCTGCGTTTGATTTTACGCCCATCAATCTGGTGGAATACGCCATTGCGCTTTTCTTGGCTGTGCTGATCATTCCGATTATGGAGGCTGCCAAGGCCATTCAGCGCGCTATGAGCGATAAGAACTGAATCTGACCCTTTTGAGTTCGGCGAGACTGGCGTCTTGCCGGACTCTTTTTCTTTGGGTATAATGGAAATGGAATACAGAGAAAATAGAGATTGACAGCGAATGAGATTTGTGATATTCTGTGATCGGTTTTTATAAAACCGATAAGGAGGGCGCGATATGCAGAGGCGAAGAAGGAGAAGAACGAAGCTCAAGGACAGGCCGCTGCCTACGTATACCAAGGGCGAGGAAATCTTCAACATGGTTTCCCATATTGTCGGCGGTGCGATCGGTATAGCGGCGCTGGTGCTGTGCATCGTTTTTTCTGCGATCCACAAAAACGGCTACGGCCTTGCGGGCTCCATTGTGTATGGCATTTCCATGATTACGCTGTATACGATGTCCAGCGTCTATCACGGTCTGAAGGAAGGCACGGCCAAGCGGGTCATGCAGGTTCTGGATCACTGCACGATCTATCTGCTCATTGCGGGAACCTACACGCCGATTCTTTTAAGCGCCATGCGGCCGATTGATCCTGTGGCCAGCTGGGTGCTGCTGGGCGTGGTCTGGGGGCTTGCGGCGCTGGCGATTACGCTGACGGCGATTGACCTGAAGAAATATGCTGTTTTTTCGATGATCTGCTACATTGGCATGGGCTGGTGCATCATCGCAAAGATTCCGCTGCTGATTAGCGCTGTGGGCTGGGGCGGCTTCTGGCTGCTGCTGCTGGGCGGCGTGTGCTATACGGTTGGCGCGGTGCTTTATGGCGTGGGCCGGACAAAAAAGTATATGCACAGTGTGTTTCATCTGTTTGTGCTGGCGGGGAGCGTGCTGCATCTGCTGGCGGTGCTGCTGTATGCGATTTGATTCGGGCGGGGAGATGGTTCCCCGCTCTTTTGTTATGTAAATCGATTTGAGAAGCATCGGCCTCGTTCGCAAACATGCAAGATTTACAGTGCTTTGTCGGTGATGCCACCGGCAGCATGTCGGTTTGGGGAATACAGTCTGTACGTTTATGCAATTTACAATGAGGACGGCTAGTGGGTTGCAATTCGCACAAACAGGTGATAAAATGATGCATATATATTCGGAGAGGTGAATGTATGATTCGCATCAAGGAATTGTTCCGTCTTAAGAACCTGAAGAATCTGCGCCTGATTGCCGGAGATGGCGGACTCGAGCGCACGGTGACTGCGGCTGTTTTGCTGGAGTATGATCCTTCGCGCATGCAGCTGCCGGATTTCTATAAGGGTGATCTGGTGGTTACGACGCTGGCGTATGCGCGCGGGGATAATCAGCTGGTGGCGCATTCGCTGCTGGCGCTGATGAATCAGGGCATTGCAGGGCTTTTGGTCAAGACGGCGTACTTTGATGCGCTGCCCCGGGACGTGGTTGACATGGCGAACAGCCGGGGAACGCCTCTGTTCCTGTTCGATGAGACGTATATCGAGGAAGTGATCCTCGAGGTGACGGAGCTGATCCGAGGTAAGCGCCATTTTTCCGGATACGAGCAGGAGCTGGATGCGCTCAAGCGCGGCGGGCTGACTGCGGAGCAGATGAAGGAGCACGTGCGCAGGATTGATCCGGTCGGCTGTGCGATGTACAGGCTTGCGGCGATCATCCCCGATGGCCGCCTGAATGCGCTGGAGGAGCGGGTGTATGCGGCGCTGAATGCAGAACCGGAGCTGACGGAGCATCTGATCTGCATGGAATGGCGCCGGAAGCTGATCGTGCTGAGTCGGATGGAGGCGGCGGAAGAGGAGCATATCGGCAGGCTGCTTGAATGCGCCGGCATCACCGGCACGGAGATTTGCGCCGGCATTGCGGAGATTCGGACAGAGCCGGAGGAATTTGGCATGGCGCTGTGCGAGGCGGTCTATGCTGCGCGCGCGGCAAAGCTTTGCGGAAGGGCGATGATCACGGGCAGCGAGCTGGGGCTGTATGCCTATCTCTTCCCGATGAGCGAGAATGCTTATGTTCGCGATCAGTGCTTGCGCCAGATGGAATCAATCCGCGAATATGACCATCAGAACCGTACCAGCCTTGAGCAGACGGCGCGGGTATACGTCGAAAACCGGATGGAGATTGCCGCTGCGGCGAAGGCGCTGTTTCAGCATCCCAACACGGTGCGATACAGACTGACCAAAATACAGAAGCTGATGGGCATGGAAGATGATGCGCTCTTTGGGCCGATGCTCAGTCTGATGGTGAATCTGTCGCGCATTCTGGAAGAGGAAGGCCGGACATAAGGAACATACACAGGAGAGACTATGGAAGCGGAACTTCGGATGAAGCCGGGCGATGTTGTCCGGCATTTTAAGGGAAAGATGTACGAGATCCTCTGCTTTGCCAAGGATTCGGAAACGCAGGAGGCGCTCGTGGTCTATCGGGCGCTGTATGGAGAAAGGGACGTATGGGTGCGCCCGCAGGAGATGTTCTTCTCTGCGGTGGACCGCGAAAAATACCCTGACGCCGGGCAGGCTTACCGGTTTGAGCGCGCGGAGGGCTGATACGTGGCGGATACGATGAAAGAACGCCTGCGCGCGGTGAAGCTGACGATTCCTGTGATGTGCGGCTATCTCTTTTTGGGCACGGCATTCGGCGCGACGCTTGCGCAGGCGGGCTTTGGGCCCGCATGGGCGCTGATGATGAGCGGGCTTGTCTATGCCGGCAGCCTGCAGTTTGTGATGGTACCGCTGATGGCAGGCGGCGCAGGGCTTGCGACGGTTGCGCTGACGGCGCTGATGGTCAATGCACGCCACATCTTTTATGGCGTGAGCTGGATAGAACGTTTCAGGCGCATGGGCCGGCTCAGACCGTATATGATCTTTTCGCTGACGGACGAGACGTATTCTGTCTTTTGCGGGCTGCCGGGCGAGGAAAGCGACGGCGTGATGCTGCGCGTTGCGCTGTATGATCAGCTCTACTGGGTGGCTGGCTCGGTCGCCGGCGCGCTGCTGGCGCAGCAGCTGCCCTTTGACCTGACGGGCATCGACTACGCCATGACGGCGCTGTTTATCGTGATCTGTGTGGAGCGCGCGATGAGCAGGGCGGACAGGCTGCCGCTGTGCATTGGCGGCGTTTGCGCGGTGCTGGGGCTGCTGCTGCTCGGGCCGGATCGCTTTCTCGCGCCTTCGCTGGCGCTGACGGCGGCGCTGCTTTTGGCGCTGAACGCCGTGGGCGGAAAGGGGGCGGCATGATGCAGGCGCTTTTCATCGTGCTGGTTTGCGCCGGCGTGACGCTGGCGCTTCGCGCGACGCCCTTTGTTTTCTTCGGCGGCAAAGGCGGCGTGCCGCGTGTGATTGCATCGCTGGGGCATGCGCTGCCGCCGGCGATCATGGCGGCGCTGGTGGTTTACTGCATGAAGGGCGTGCCGTTCGGCGCGTTTGCGGACGGCGCAAAGCAGATCATCGCTGCACTCTGTGTCGTTGCGCTGCATCTGTTCAGGCGCAATACGCTGTTGAGCATCGCAGGCGGGACGGCGGTCTACATGATCCTGATCCGCCTGTGATACGGCAGGGCTGCCGCCCTATGACCCGCTCGGGGACATCTCCCCGAACCCCATCTTCGCTTCGCGCGGATTGAAGAAGAAATGTATATGAAGGTGAGGCTTTATGAACATTATTGCCCGTGCGGCAATCTATATTTACGACGGAAGCCCGATGTCCCCGATCTTCCCGGCTAAGCCCGGGAAGCCGGCTGACGAGACGGGGGCATATCTGTCGGCGATTGCAGAAAAGCTGATGCATTCCGATGCGAGTCGTACGACCTGCGTCGAGCCCGGCAGCGCGCAGGAGGAGCTGCTGCGTCGGTTTGGCTATACGCCCTTCGGCGAGGCGGCGGATGCGCTCATGCGCGGCATGGATGAAAGCATGCAGGCGCTGGAGATTCCGCGTTCAGGGTTTGATATGGTGATCTTCTCCTTTGATAAGGACAACGATCCGCATCTGTGCGTCGCGTATCTGCCCTATCGCCGGGCGATGGTGCATCAGGCGGACGTGGAAGACGATGCGGTTATGACGCAGATCCTTGAGCATGGCTTTGTTCTGCCGCTGGCGGGATCGAAGGCGTTTTCCGGCTTTGTGGTCAATCTCTCCTCGGGCGATATCCGCCTGAGGGATACGGCGGTGCTCACGAACGTGGGCAACCGGATGCTCTTTTCCGAGGCACTCTTTGCCATGGCGCAGACGCGCACGACGAAGGAGGCTGTCAAGGTGATCAGCGAGATGATCGAACAGGCGGCTCCGCCGGAGATGACGGAGCAGGAAATCAAGCCTGCCGTCAAGCGCGCTATGGCGAAATCCATCGAGGAAAAGGGCGTGATCGACGTGCAGGACGTCGCGCAGGAGGTTTTTCGCAGTGATCCCGAGCGTGAGGCGATCATCGAACAAGTCTCCCGCCAGATGCAGGAGGAAGCGATTGAGCCGGTGATTCCGGTGGAGAATAAACGCGTGATGACGCAGCTTGCCAAGCTCAAGATCAAGACGGACAACGGAATTTCGATTTCGCTCCCGCGAACGCTGGCGGACGATGAAAACAGCTTTGCCGTGGTCAATAACGATGACGGCACGATTTCGATCATCATCAGCCGCGTACAGGAGCTCAAGACGGAATAAGGCATCATCGAGGCAGGCGGCGTCTGCCTGACGACATACAGGAGGGATTGCAGCATGAGTATTGAAAAGTACGGCCCGTATATTCTGGAGGAGACGGCGGCGCTGCTGGCCATCGACAGCCCAAGCGGCATGACGAAGCAGGCGGCGGAGCACGTGATGAAGCGGTTTGAGGCGCTGGGATGCGAGGTAACGCGCACGCGCAAAGACGGCGTGATTGCATATCTTGGCGGCAGGGATAAGGAAAACGCCATCCTGCTGGAGGCGCATATGGATACGCTGGGCGGCATGGTCTGTGAGATCAAGAGCAATGGCCGCTTGAAGATCACGAATATCGGCGGCCTGAATGCGAACAACGTGGAGACGGAAAACTGCCGCGTGGTGACGAAGTTTGACGGCGTGTACGAGGGAACGGCGCAGCTGTGCAATGCGTCCATTCATGTCAACGGCGATTATAAAGAGACGAAGCGCACGTTTGACTCGATCGAAATCGTGCTGGATGAGGACGTGAAGAGCGCGGAGGATGTGAAGAAGCTCGGCATCGAGACGGGTGATTTTGTCTGCTTCGATCCGCGCACGCGTATCACGAGGACAGGCTATATCAAGAGCCGCTTCCTCGATGACAAGCTGAGCGTGGGCATTGTGCTCGCATATGCGAAATACCTGAGGGATGAGAATATCACGCCTGAGAGGGCCGTATATGCCCATATTACGTCGTTTGAAGAGGTGGGCCATGGCGGAAGCGCAAGCGTGCCTGAGGGCGTTACAGAGGCAATTTCGGTCGATATGGGCTGCGTGGGCGATGGCCTTGGCTGTGACGAGCGCATGGTTTCCATCTGTGCGAAGGACAGCGGCGGTCCGTATCATTATGACATGGTGAAGGGCCTGATTGCTGCGGCGAAGAAAACGGGCGCGGCGTACGCGGTGGACGTCTATCCGCATTACGGTAGCGACGTGGAGGCGACGCTGCGCGCAGGCTACGACATCAAGCATGGCCTGATCGGCGCCGGCGTATATGCTTCCCATGGCTACGAGCGCAGCCATGTGGATGGCGCGGTTGCGACGCTCAAGGTGCTTGTAGGCTACATCGAGTAAGGCGTATAAAAAAACAGCGGCTTCCGTGATGCGGAGGCCGCTGTTTTGCTGGCGGGAAAGGGCGGTTATGTTCTGTCGGGCTTGCTTTTGAGCTGGCGCAGCACGCCGGAGACGATCAGTATGGTGAAGATCAGGGTAAAGATATCGCTGATCGGCTGCGCGATCTGGATGCCCGTAAGGCCAAGCATGGACGGAAGCACAAGCAGCAGCGGGATCAGGAAGATACCCTGACGGGCGGTGGAGAGCAGCGTTGCGCGCAGGCCGTAACCGATGGACTGGGTGAGCATGTTGCCCATGACGACAAAGCCCCAGAGCGGAAGCGTGCACAGCTGCAGACGAAGGGCCTTGGTGCCGATGGCGATGACCAGCGGATCGTCCCGGCGGAAGAGCGTGACGATCTGCTCGGAGAAGAGCATGGAGCCGCAGGCCAGCACAAACAGGATGAGGGTAGAAACCTTGACGCAGAAGCGGAAGGCCTCGCGCACGCGGGAGTATTTGCCTGCGCCATAGGAGAAGCCGCAGACCGGCTGAAAGCCCTGACCAAAGCCGATGACCGTGGAATTGATGAACATGATGAATCGGCTCACGATGGACATCGCGGCGATGGCAGCGTCGCCATGGATGCCGGCGGCGGTGTTGAGGATGATGGTGGATACGCTGGCCAGCCCCTGACGGCCCAGGGACGGGAAGCCGATATACAGGATGCGGCCGTACATGCTGAGCGTGGGCCTGAAATGCCTGGGGCTGATGTGGATGGCGTCCGGGCGGGTATTGGACATGAACAGCAGAATGGAAAAGCTGACGAGCTGGGAGATTGCCGTGGCGATCGCCGCGCCCGCCGTACCGAGGCCAAAGCCGAAAATAAAGATCGGATCGAGGATCATGTTGAGAATGCCGCCTGTGGTGATGCCGAGCATGCCGTAGGCTGCCAGACCCTCAAAGCGCAGCAGGTTGTTCATCACAAACGAGCACATCATGAACGGCGCGGCGTAGAAGATATAGGTTGCATAGTCCTTCGCGTAAGGCGCGATGGTTTCCGTCGCGCCGAGGAAGCGGACGAGCCAGTCGATATTGGAAAGGGCGAGCGCAGCGATGACGATGCCGACGCCGAACGCCGTAAAAAAGCCCGTGGACGCGTAACGCCTGGCGCGCTCCTCGTCGCCTGCGCCGAGCGCCTGGCTGACGTTGGTACCCGTGCCCATGCCCATCATGAAGGATATCGCCTGAATGATGGCCATGGCGGAGAAGATGACGCCGACCGCGCCGGAGGCGGACGTGCCCAGCTGACTGACAAAGAACGTGTCGGCCATGTTGTAGATGGCGGTGATCAGCATGGAGATGATGGTCGGCACGGCAAGCCGGGGAATGACATGGCTGACGGGCGCGCTGAGCATCATTTCATTGCGCTTTTCGGGGGTCATGGACTGGATCAGTTTCATAAGTAATCAGCTCTTTTCCAAAGAATTAAAGCGTGTATCCGATCAGGGAAACCGCGACGCTGAGCAGCAGCGCCGCGGCGACATCGCCGGGATAATGCTGGCCGGCGAGCACGCGCAGCGCGGCGATAAGCGCGCAGAGCAGGAGCATCGCGGCAAAGACGGCGGGGAAAGGGAAGATGTAGACGATGGCGATGGAGATGGCTGCGGCGCTGGCAGCATGGCGGGAGGGCATGCTCTTGCCCTTTCCGCGGATAAAGCGGCCCACCGGCTCCGCGCCGAAGCGGTCGTACGGGCGCTGGCGGTTGATCAGCGGGCGCAGCGCGGTGCATATGGCAAAGCAGGACGCTGGGACGAGCAGCGCACGGGTGATGCGCGGATCGCCGGAGAGCATGAGGAAGAGCAGCGTAAGCAGATAGACGGCGGCGCATACGAGCGTCGGCAGGCGCAGCCACTTGCTGCCGCCGGGCAGACGGCTGAGCCATGCGCGCGTTGCGCCGGTCATGCGGACGTAGGTTTCGCGTGTCATGAGGATTCCTCCGGGATCCGCCCGGGCTTGACCTGAAAACGGGCGGTGATTATAATAGAGATCATGAAAGAAACCAAGGCGATACGGCAGGGGGATAAACGGATGCAGAATATGATGAAGGCCGCCATCTTTGACATGGATGGCACGCTGATTGACTCGATGGAACAATGGCGCAGCCTGAACGCCTCTTTCCTGCGCGAGCAGGGGGTTTCCCTGAGCCGGGATCAGGAAGAGGACCTGCGCTCGATGACGGGCAGGATGGTTGTCGACTATGCCAAGGAGAATTTCGGCGTGGAGACCTCATTTGATTTGCTGGTCAGCCGCGCATTAAAGGCGATGGAACCGCTGTATCTGGCGGGAATGCCGCTCAAACCCGGCGCGAGGGAGTATCTTCAGCGTCTCGGTGCGCGCGGGGTGAAGCGTGTGCTCTTTACGGCGACGCATGCCCGCCTGGCGCTGATCGCGCTCAACCGGATGGAGCTTACGCGGGAGCTGGATTACATCATCTGTACCGATATGCTTGGCGGCAGCAAGAGCGATCCGGCCATGTTCGATCGTGTATGCGGGATCATTGGCGAGAAGAACGGGGATTGCGTGATGTTTGAGGATGCGGTGTATGCCATGCGCGGCGCGCGAGCGGCAGGCCTTGGCGTGATTGGCATCACAGATGAGACGAATGTTCGCGACCGGGAGGATATCCGTGCGGTCTGCGATCGGGTCATCGATTCGTATGACGAAATGGAATAAGCCGCAACCCCTGAAAATAAGCAAGCCTTCCCTTCCCGGGGAAGGCTTTTATAGAATCTCCTTGAGCGTCAGCGCGCAGAGCAGCTCCAGCGGAAAAGCCTTGAGCGTGCGCATTGCCAGCGGGGAAAAGCCGCTTTCCCGCTGAAGCAGGCGATACAGGCAGGACAGCACGAGCGCCCGATCCGGCTGCGGCGGAGCAAAGAGCACGCCGATGCGCCCGCCAAGCAGGGAGCCCAGCATGGCGTCAGCCCGATCGAGCGGGAGGCGCTCGCGAAGGGAGGCGGCCAGCGTATCGAGCGTGTAGACCCGGGCGGGATCTGCGCCGAGCGCCTGTGCACAGAGTTCACAGGCGCGCAGGAAATAATCAATGGCGTCCGCGCCGGGACGAAGCGACTCCTCCAGAAGGGCAAACAGCGGCGAATGCTTGCGCCCGCTTTGCTGCGATTCAAACAGTGTAAGCTTGCAGACAAAATCCTGCGCCCTGCTGCGCAGCGCCTGCGCGTCGATGGGATCAAAGGCATAATGCGTGCCGCGCAGATGACCGAATGCGCGCAGCGTATCGTTGTATCCGAGGATGCGGTTGCGGCGGGAGCGCTCCGGATCGAAGGTCATCAGGCCGCCAAGCGGATGAAAGGCGCGGATATAGGTGACGTTCGGGCGGCGGTCATACTGCGCATGTGCGCGGCTGCGCCCGATATCCACCGCGATAATCCGTTTGGCTCCGGCGCGGATGGCCATATCGACCGGCACGTTGTCGCAGTAGCCGCCGTCGATGTAGCGCTGATCGCCGATGGCCTGCATCGGCAGCGCTGGGTAGCACGCGCAGGAGGCCATCAGCCAGTCGTGCAGCGTCCCAGGGGCCATGTCCCCGAGCTGCTTTTCCACGATGGACATGGAGGGAAATCGCGTAGCGACGAGACCGAAGCGCACGCTGCTTCTGCGCAGCAGATCCTCGCTGATGCAGCGGCGAAGCATGGAAGAAAAGGGTGTGATATCCACGCCCTTTTTCTGTGCGTTTCTGGTGATAAAATCCAGCAGCTTTTCCGGGTGGTCAAACAGCCCCTCCGCCTCCTCGGCCAGCGCCACGCTTTCGGGCGAGACGACGTCGCTCAGTCGGATGTTGTCCCAGACGTCAAGCGCCAGAGAGAGATCGCCCTGCGCATACAGCGCGGCATTGAGCGCGCCGATGGATGCACCATAGACGCTTGCGGCGCGGATACCGAGGTGCTCAAGCGCTTCGATGACGCCGATCTCATAGGCGCCCTTTGCGCCGCCGCCGCCCAGCACAAGCGCGGTTTCAGAGGGGACGAATCGCTGCATCAGCGTTCCTCGATGCGCGCAAGGTCAGCCAGCGTTTCGACGGTTTTCTCAATGCCCATCAGCGCGGCGTTGATGCATACGTCATAATTCTGCGCCTTGCCCCACTTCATATCGGTATAGCGGAAGTAGTGGTTGCCGCGCTCCTTGTCGGAGGTGGTGATTTCCTTGATGGCGGTGGCTTCGTCAAGGTGATGCAGCTCCATGATGCGCTTGACGCGCGCTTCCATCGGCGCATGGATGAAAACATTGATCGTGTTTTCGCGTCCGGCGAGAATGTAGTCCGCGCAGCGGCCGACGATCACGGCGCTTTCCTTGGCGGCGATATCGCGGATGACCTGCGCCTGAGAGATGAAGATGTTCTCTGCCAGCGGCAGATACTGGCCGGAGAAGAAGCCGCTCTGGTATGCAGCGGATGCGGCGAAGGTATGAATCAGGCCGTTGCGCACGCGCTGTTCGTTGTTGGCGATGAATTCATCGGACAGGCCGCTCTTTTTTGCGGCGAGGCTGATGATCTCTTTGTCGTAGTAGGAGATGCCCAGGCGTTCTGCAAGCGCCTGACCGATCTGGCGGCCACCGCTGCCGTATTCACGGCCGATGGTGATGATGAGCGGATTTTTCATGGGATCGCCCTCCTTGTGCTTGAGGATCACCGGAATGCTCCGGAGCTGATTTTATTATATCACATTTCGGGAAATGTGTCGGTTGATGTGAAAGAATTTGTTTTTTATTTCCCGCTATGGTACAATAGCGGATAAGAATCAGAAAAGGAATGAGGGTCATGACCATTCGCTTATACGATCAGGATTCGTTTCTGCTGGATTTTTCCGCTCAGGTGATCTCCTGCGCGGAGAAGGACGGCAAGTACCATATCACGCTGGATCGCACGGCCTTTTTCCCCGAGGGTGGCGGACAGGGCGCGGACCATGGCGTGCTCGGCGGCGTAAATGTTACGGACTGCCACGAGGTGGGCGGCGAGGTTGTGCATACGACGGATGGCCCGCTTGCTGCGGGCATGACCGTGGAGGGGCATGTGGACGCGGCGCGCAGGCTGGATATGATGCAGCAGCACAGCGGAGAGCACATCTTCTCCGGTCTGGTCTGCCAGCTTTTCGGCTATGACAACGTGGGCTTCCACATCGGCTCCGAGGCCGTGACCATGGATTTTAGCGGCCCCTTGACGCAGGAGGACATCTCCCGCGTAGAGCTGCTGGCCAATCAGATGATCTGGCGCAATGTGCCGGTTGAGACGCTGCTGCCCACGAAGGAAGAGCTTGACGCCATGCACTACCGCAGCAAGAAGGCGCTGGAGGGCACGGTGCGCATCGTGAACATTCCCGGCGCGGATACGTGCGCCTGCTGCGGTACGCATGTGAAGCAGACAGGCAGCATCGGTCAGATCAAGGTCATGGGCTGGCAGAAGTACAAGGCTGGCGTGCGCGTATCGATCCTCTGCGGAAGGCGCGCGCTGGCGGAGGAAAACATCCTGCAGGAGCAGGTGCGCCGCACGGGCGTGGCGCTCTCCTGCAAGCAGCATGAGGCGGCGGATGCGGTTGACCGCCTGCTTGCCGAGCGGGATCAGCTGCGCCTGAAGCAGGAGCAGCTGGGCATGCGCCTGTTTGACATGATGGCGGCGCAGGAGGAGGCAAACGCCGTGCGCGTTGTGGCGTGCGATGTGCTTTCCCCCGGCGCTGTGCGCAAGGCGGCAAGCAGGCTCGGCGCCGGCGCGAGGATGGCGCTTGTGCTCGTGCCGCGCGAGGAGGGCTGGAACTTTGCGCTCTTCTCGGAGAGCGAGGATATGCGCCCGGTGACAAAGGCGCTGTGCGCGGCGTTCGGCGGCAAGGGCGGCGGCCCGAGGGATATGACGCAGGGTGTGCTGGCCTCGGGCGCGGAAAGCGAGATCCGGGAGAAGCTCTGCAGCCTGTAATCAAATAGCGCAAGAAAGGGCGGGAAACCGTCCTTTTTGCTTACTTTGAAACCATATCTCCAAGCTCCGAAAAAGCGCAAACTACCCCTGAAAAAGGATGATGTGAGCAAAAATCATGCCGGAAGAGATACCGCGGCAGTATCAGAGTTCCAGCCAAGAGCTTTGAGCTTTTTCAGATAGA
>JAFXCE010000108.1 GCA_017521565.1 Clostridia bacterium
CGAGCACGGTGACGAGACCGAGCACATCGACAAGCTCCAGTTCGTCTTCCAGCTCTGGTGATTCGTCTTCCAGCTCGAGTACAGTGACGAGACCGAGTACGGTGACGAGACCGAGCACGGTGACGAGACCGAGCACATCGATAGACACCAGCACGAGCGATTCGTCTTCCGGCTCCAGCACGGCGACGCGCCCGAGCACGGCGACGAGTCCGAGCACGAGCACCTCGACGAGCGCTGGCGATACGCAGACTGCTGAAACGCTCAATTCTGCGGATACGTCTGAAAGCAACAAGCGTTCCTCTTCCAGCAGGACTTCGGCCAGTTATGTGCCATCCTATGATTACGGCTATGACGCGAAGCCGGGTATGGTGGAGGTCTTCACCACAGTCGGTAAGGTCAATCTTCGCAGCGGTCCTGGCAGGAAGAACAACATCACCAACAACGTGCCCAAACGCGGTACCAGCCTCGGTGAGCTGCTGGATTCTGAGGTGGATTCTTCCGGCAATGTCTGGTATAAGATACGCTATAAGAACAGATCGGGCTGGATCACCTCTGATTGTGCGCAGGCTGTTCCGGGCGCAGTTGTCGGCAGCCGCTCTCCGCAGGGAAATGGAAAGGAACTCTCCGCGTATTTCATGTACAACTATGAAGAATCCGTGGAGGATCTGGGACTCAGAAACGAAACCGATACGGTGGCGCTGAATGATTACGTGGCGATTAGCGGCGGGGCATATGTTGACGCTGTTGAGGTCTACGGCAAGGGGTATACTGTGTTTGGCGTGGAAGTGGGGATGACGGCCAAGAAGGCAAAGAGCCTGCTGAAGGGCAAGGGCCTCTACTGCGCGGAAGATACCTCCAATCTGGTCGCTTTTGTGCGCCCGTGTGAGCCGGATGCTATTTCTGTCAGCGAACTGGGCTTTGATGCATATCTCGAACTGGTCATCAATTCAAACAAGTGCGTTGAAGCGATCAACCTGTACAGATATTGATGGCGACAGGCTGCCGGAAAAACTGCTTTCCGGCAGCCTATTTTGAAAACAAGAAACAAGAGAAGAGCTGAGTATGAGTACGATTGCGTATCAGTGTCCCTGCTGCGGCGTGCCGCTGGCGTATGGCGCAAGAAGCGGCAAGCTGGAATGTGCCGCGCAACAGGAGCTTCCATACTGAGGAAAGCAAGGCGTGATCGGAGGGGACTAGATGAAGAAATATCTTGGTTTGCTGCTGGCCTGTTTGCTGCTTGCCGTAAGATGCGCAGCCATGGCGGAGGAACTGCCCGTGCTTTGCGGCGCGGTGCTCGTGTCGGACAGCATGGGCGGCGACTGGTCGGTCCTTGCGGAGCGCAGGCATCTGGACGCCGTGCTTTACGCTCTGGATGACGAGTGGCGCGATATCGCCATGGAAATACCGGACGAGCGGGTGGTGGAGATCATTGGTGGACAGGAGCTGTATCTGATCCTCCCCATGGACGCGGATGCGATGGTTTCGGTCGTGCATCTGTCCGATGACGAAGAAAACCTGATCTATCACAGCGAAACAGGCGAACCGTTCCTGCTGCGCTGCAACGCAGTTCCATCGCCGTGGGAAGAGGATCCGTATCTTTCTGACTTTGAGGAGGTCACAGAGCCCTTCGATTGTCGGATCCTCATCGTGGACAGCATGGATAATCTGCTGATCTGGAATCCCTATATCCATTTCAATCGCGGAGAGATGAACACGGATGCGCAGGGCGGCAGCGTGATCGATTTTACGAATTATTGATAAACGACACCGGAGGACACAAAGATGGGGCTGATTACCGCTGCGATCAACGCCGTGACCGGAACGCTTGAAAGCCAGTGGAAAGAGTATTTCTACTGCGACGCGATGCCCGAGAGTGTGCTGGCGACCAAGGCGATGAAAAAAAGAAGAGTGCCTTTGGCTTCAAGGTCGAGGATGAAAACGTGATTTCTCAGGGCT
The DNA here is from genome assembly GCA_017521565.1 of Clostridia bacterium. Classification (GTDB taxonomy): domain Bacteria; phylum Bacillota; class Clostridia; order Christensenellales; family Aristaeellaceae; genus Ventricola. The sequence continues at coordinate 1,957 of JAFXCE010000108.1, forward strand.
CCGTGGTTGCCGTTGCCGATGGTCAGTGCATGATGATCGTCGATCAGGGCAAGATTGTCGATTTCTGCGCCGAGCCGGGCGAGTATATCTTCGATACCAACGCGCAGCAGCAGGTGCAGCCCGTGCAGCAAAGTGCGGCAAATGGCTGGAAGTGTGCCTGCGGCGCTGTGGCGACAGGCAAGTTCTGCCCGGAATGCGGCAGCAAGAAGCCGGAACCGCAGGCTGGCTGGAAGTGCGCGTGCGGCGCGATGGTAACGGGCAAATTCTGCCCGGAGTGCGGTGCGAAGAAACCTGCCGAGGATGGCTGGACCTGCAGCTGCGGCGCAGTGAACAAGGGCAAGTTCTGTGCTGAGTGCGGCGCGAAGAAGCCTGCGGGGCTGCCTGTCTATCAGTGCGACAAGTGCGGCTGGAAGCCCGCTGATCCCACGAAGGCGCCGAGGTTCTGTCCGGAGTGCGGCGATCCTTTTGATGAGGGCGATATTCAGTGAGCTGGTTTAGGATGGATGAATGCTAAGGAAAATGGAGTGGAATGGGATATCGTTTCTGATGTCCATGCACCCGCTTTATCCCATATCCGTCTCTTGTATCACAATTTACGTCTTTAGCTAACAGAACTCACCAAGTAGAAATGCTTGGTGAGTTCTTTTTTGTCATATAGGAAATTGCGCGAAATAACGTGCTGCGAGCACAGAATAGCTTCATTTTGTAAAGTGGTTCGGAAATGGGAGCGGCCACTGGCCGCTTTTTTATTTGAATTTACTGAAATCGTCTTTTTCTGCATCTACCTTGATGCGTTGCCGCATATCCTGCCACATCAAGGAGGCTGGAGGTTAGAATCCTGTGGGCGATTTGCAATGGTGATGTTCAGCCTCTGCTGCAAGAAAGGATACTGCCGGCAAATCTGGTCAGATGGGCAATGGCCTGTTCATCGTGTCTGCGGCTGAAGCCGTGTGCCCCGTCTTCAATGAAAATCAGCTGCGCATGGTCGTAGGCTTGTGCAGCGCGTCTGGAGTAGTCCGGATGAACGATGTTGTCCTTTGTGCCGTGAATGATGAGCACCGGTCCGGCGTAGGGACGGATTTCCTGGAAAGGATCCATGTCCATCACTGATGCCGGGTAGCAGCTTCCCAGCTTCATCGGGCCGCAGCGGATAACCTTCGGCAGATTGCTGGGATCAAATCGTGCAAACAGCATTTTTCCGGCACGGGCATCGTCCGGAATGCACAGCGCAGGATAAAACAGCACCAGCCCGGAAACAGCTTCGGGATGTCTTGCGGCGGTCAGCGCCGAGACAAAACCGCCCTGACTGCAGCCC
>JAFXCE010000109.1 GCA_017521565.1 Clostridia bacterium
ACGCCTGAGTCCTGAGCTCCTGCTGCTCGATTTGGAATTGCCCGGCATCGACGGCATCGAGGTAACCCGCCGACTCAAGGCGCGCCACGAGGCGATCGACGTCCTCATCCTGACCTCGTTCGATGACGAGAAGAAGGTCTACGAGGCCATCCAGGCCGGCGCTTCGGGCTATCTCGTCAAGCGGGTGCGCATCGAGCGCATCCTCGACGCCATCGACGAGGTGCGTCAGGGCGGAATCGTCCTCGAACCGATCATCGCCCGCCGTTTCTGGACCTACTTCGACAGCGTCCGTCGCATGCCGCCAGAATCGTCACAGGGCGGCACCGCGCGCGTCGAACACGTCGAGGATTTCGGCCTCAACAAAATCGAGCGCGAAGTCCTGCTGTTCATCGCCAAAGGCCTCACCAACAGCGAGGTGGGCGAGGCGATGAAGATCGATTGCCGCCGCGTGCGCTGGCTCCTCTCGTGCATCTACAAAAAGATGGGCGTGCACACGCATGTCGACGCCGTGGTGCGGGGCATCCAGAGCGGCTTGATCGAGCTGTGACTTCGATGCGCCAGGAGGCGTCCGCGGATTTCGCGCGTTGATGAGCGCCTGTGGCCGTGAACGCCTCTGAACGCGGCTGCCGTCAGTCGCCGACAGGTCGGTAGAGCCGGTAGTCGATCTCGGGAAAGATGTTGTCCCTCGCCTCGACGTGTCTGAGCCACGGCTCGTTGACCTCGCCACCGCGCAGCTGCTCGTGCAGTCGGGTGAAGCGCAGCAGGTGCTCGCGCGTCCGCTTGGTCGCGTATTCGACCATGGTCCCGGTCTTCATGATGAAGGCCCAGTCCGAGGACTGCGCGAGGAGGAGCTCTCTGGCCGCCTGATTGAGCGCCCGCCGAGTGAGGCCGCTGGAGTCGGGCGCAAGAAAGTGTATATGCCGCAATCCGAAGCGGAGAAGCACGGATATGAACGAGCCAACAAGCACCCGAAAAGCACCAAGTTCGGCAGACAGAATCCCATTGCCGAGCGTTGGAACAGCGAGGAACAGCTTGTGGAGTGGCGCAAGGCGTGGGCTGATGTGACTAACTGGTATCTGGAGCGATACGGACACGACGAGCGCATTGACCACCGCAGCCATGCAGACCGGGGCTTGACTGAGCAGCCTACCATTCACGAGGGTGTGGTTGCCCGTGCGTTGGAGAAAAAGGGTGTTATCTCTGACCGCTGTGAAATCAACCGCCAGATTAAGGCAGACAATGCTTTGCTCCGTGAGCTGAAAGCGACGGTTAAGAAGCTGATGCATGCGGTTAAAAATACGGTTCCTGCCATAGCGGAGGCAATGGAAAAGCTACGGAGCAATATGATTATTTTCAAGTATCAGCTCTTGCATATTGGAAACGGTAAGCACAGCATTAAGCAGTCCTTAAATCTGTTCCGTGACGAAATGGCAGAATATGTTGCCATCATCGACAAAATCAAGGCAAAATCCAAAGAACGTAAAACACTTTTGACCGAGAAAAAAGAAACGCCGGTGGTTCATGTTTTGAAGCACCGTGACCTTGCCAAGCGGATTGCGGAGATGACGGAGGATTTGGAGGAATTGCGCTCTGAAAAGGCGGTGCTGCTCCGGCGGATGGAATTTCCAGAGAATGCTACCGCTGACAGCTTCCGTAAGGAAATCCGCACTTTGGAGGACGGGCTGAAAAAGTTGGAAGCAAGCGAAGCCAAGTATGCCGCCGAGCTTGACAATGCCCTTAAACAGTACGCCGAACTGCAAGCAAAGGCGGCTAAATTTGACCCCCTTGAGCTGTATGAAGCACGACGGACTATTCGCCCTGAGCAGGAACGCCAAACCGCACAGCGAGTGCAGGATGCCTACGGTGAGAAATACGATCTGATGATGATGTATGACAGCAAGCGGCATGTAGCAAATCTGCTCCATGAAGAAGCAGAAGCACGCTCCATCCGCGAACATCTGCTTCAGAAACAGCAACGGCAGGCACAGCAGAAGCAGAACAAAAAGAAAAGCAGAGACAGTTGGGAGCGATAAAATTTCATCGGGAGTGCATTTTGAACGATGTACTCCCGCTTTTTTTTGTGTGTCGGCGGGTGCATGTTCTAACGGGCAAAAGTCCCGAATCCGCCCAGCAGTGGAAGGATGTATGCTTGTACGCAGGTATGACCATACCGATTTTTTGCTGATAAACGGCAGCGTATATTGTTTTTCTTCCGATATTCGTATATAATGTATCCAGTTTGATCCTGTCTGGACGGAGGTGCGATATGGGTGAAATAAAAGGGTATATTTCCATACGGGAGGCATCCCGCCGCTGGGGTGTATCGGAGCGGCGGGTCAGCCAATATTGCACCGAGGGGCGCATCCCCGGTGCATCCCGCTTTGGAAGATCCTGGGCAATTCCAGAGGACGCGAAAAAGCCGTCTGATCCGCGGAAAGCGGATACCAATAAAACAAGCCGGAGGTGAACAGCATGCCAAAACCGAAATGGAGTCTGAATACGATCTACATATCCGAGCGGCTGCAGGAGAGCCTGCGGCCCATCTCCCGCTGCGCCATGACCACCGTGGTCGCCCCCATGGGCTACGGAAAGACCACGGCGGTGAACTGGTATCTGGAGGAGCGCGCCAAGGCGGAAACCCTGAAA
>JAFXCE010000023.1 GCA_017521565.1 Clostridia bacterium
GTTTTTTCATATCTAATCAGGCAAAGTTCAATTATCTGGCTATCCCAGCTAACGTGCGGCATAGTACTTGGCTAGGTTCAGAACGGGCGGCGTCCAGTGGACGCAAAGAAGCCCGTGCTGAACGCCCGGGAGAGTAGGACACTGCCGGATCCCAAATAAAAGAGACACCCGTTTGGGTGTCTCTTTTATTTGTTCCCGTCAGTATCTCCTACTCTCCCAGGGCGCCTCGGTCAAGTACATTTATGTACTTGACTAGGTTTATCATCGGCGGCATCCTGTGGATGCAGTGAAGCCGATGATAAACGCCCGGGAGCGGATAGTGCAGAGAAGCAATTTGCCCTCCGTTGTGCCTACTCTCCCGCAGAAGCGGGAGGAACAGAGCCCCTCCCCTACAGAGATGCGGTGTGTGCGGCGGCCCGGGAGAGTAGGGCACTGCTGGGTTAACTCGGTATTCTTTTATTGTCTGCTTTAGCGCAAAAAACCACCGGCAGAGCCGATGGTTATGACTTGCAGGGGAGTGGATTATTCGATGCGTTCAAATACGCGTGTGCCGCAGCGCACCCCCCATGCCTTGCCATCGCGGATGAGGAACTCATGGCGCACGCCCTGATCGTAATCCTTTTCAGGATCATAGGAGAGGAAGCGTGTCCCGCCGCAGTAGGCGAATGCAGTTGTATTGCCGTCGCGAGTGCGAAGGAGCCGACCGTCTTTTTCCTCAATTTTGAGTACGCTTGGCATACCTTCATGACCGAGATACGTGCCGGTGATCATCTCCGGCGCAGAGAACGGCTTGCCGGTAGGATTGTACCAGCGGTGGCTTCTTTCCAGCGGGAGGCCGAGAATGGCGTTGTACAGGCCCCACATCAGCTCATCCATATCCTCGTCGCCCTGATTGCATAGCACGGAGAAGCCATACCCCTCTCCAAAGAGCAGGCCGCCCTTGGTGGATACGCCATGAAGGCCGCCGGAATGCTCACAGATTGTGTGGCCGGAGAATTCGCGCTTGTTCAGGCCCATACACATGACGTTCAGCGGCGTCAGCGGATGATAGCGGCCGACAAGCAGATCAATTGCATGCGCAGGAATAACCTGCTTCCCTTCGTGCATGCCCATGTTGGAAATCATACGGTAATACACTGCCATGTCCCGGCTGGTGGATTTGACCATCGCGCAGCCGCGGAACGGCGGCAGAATGCTCCAATGATCATCGCACATGCGCTGACCATCCTGCATTTCAAACAGGGATGTGATGTTCCCGCCGGAGAGGGCTCGGGCGGCTTCAATCCCATTGTCGAGGATTGTACGCGACATGCCCAGCGGCGCAAAGATGCGCTCGTGCAGATACTTTTCAAGCGGCATGCCGGCCGCCGCGTCAATGACATAGGAGAGAATCGCGTAGCCCTCGTTAGAGTAGCTCATTACCTCGCCCGGTGCGCCGAGGAAATGATAGGAGCAATTGGCGATGTAATCGATAATGTGCTCGATTTTGTCCATCTGGTTGGGCGATGTGCGGCGCATGGTCAGCAGCCATTCGCTCTCGCTGCGATCCACGCTGTTCATGGCGATGGACCACTCCAGCGGCTCCATCGGCGGAATGCCTGCGGTGTGCATCGCCAGATGGCGGATGGTTGCCGCTTCTTTCGGCTGCCCGGGAATCGAGAAGCCCGGAATGTAGTCGCTCACGGGATCGTCGATGGACAGCTTGCCTTCGCAGTGCAGAATGCAGGCGCACAGCGCGGTCATTGATTTGCTCATGGACGCGATTCCATACATGGTGTCGCTGTCGGGCATGATGCTTTCTTTTGCATCGCGGAAGCCGTAATTCCAGAGATACTCTTCACCGCCGGGGCCCATGATGCAGGCGGAGACGCCCGCGAGGTTTTTCTTTTTTGCCCAGGAATCAAGATATGCGTCAAGCGCTTTGGTGTCGATCATAACGTCCTCCTGTGTGGATAGCTGCCCTTATTATAGCACGGATTGGAGACAGGAGAAAGACTGACAGCGCGTAAATGCATCTTGAAAAACGGCGGCAATGAGGGTACACTATACTTGTATAGTTATGTACATTTCCCCAGTTTGGGTTTAAGGAGTTCAGCATGGATCAAAAGAAAGCGGGCGTGCTGCTGTCCTATGGACAGACGGTGCTCTCAACGATGATTTCCCTCGTCTATACGCCGGTCATGCTCCGCCTGCTCGGGCAGAGCGAATACGGTCTGTATACGCTGGTCAATGGCTTTATCTCTAACCTCAGTCTGATGAGCTTTGGCCTGGGCAGCGCATATGTGCGCTACTATTCGCGCTACGATGCCAGTGGCGGCGAGGATGGTGTGGCGAAGATCAACGGCATGTTCATGATCATCTTCCTGGTGATCGCGGCGATGAGCCTTGTGGTCGGCGGCGTCCTCGTGGCCAATGTCCACAACATCTTTGCCGCAAAGCTGACGCCGGCCGAGATTGAGACTGCGCGCGTGCTGATGGCGCTTTTGGTGATCAATATCGCGGTGTCCTTCCCATGCAGCGTCTTTACGTCCTATATCACGGCGAAGGAGCGGTTCTTCTTCCAGCGGATGATCAGCATGATCCGAACGGTGCTCAATCCCATCGTGATGCTTCCCTTGCTGCTGATGGGTATGGGCAGCGTTGCGCTGGTTGTCGTTACGCTGGTTCTGAGTGTGGTGACTGATGTGTCGAGCATTTGGTTCAGCTTCAGGAAGCTGGGCATGCGCTTCACGTTTGGGAAGTTTGACTTTAAGCTCCTGCGTGAGATGGGCGGTTTCTCGTTCTTTATCTTCCTGAATATGATCATCGATCAGATCAACTGGACGGTTGATACGACGATTCTTGGCATCGTATCCGGTACGGCGGCGACGGCGATTTACGGCGTGGGCAGCCAGCTGCATCGATATTATATGACGATTTCGACCTCGATTTCCGGCGTGTTTGTTCCGCAGATCAACCGCCTTGTGGCGCGGGGCGAGAGCGACAATGCGCTTACGCAGCTCTTTACCCGCGTCGGGCGCATCCAGTTCATGCTGCTGATGCTCGTGCTGACGGGTTTTATCTTCGTGGGTGAGCCATTCATCGAGGCATGGGGCGGCGGCGAGTACGAGGGCGCGTATCCCATCGCGCTGCTGCTGATGGCGCCGGTGACCATACCGCTGATTCAGAATCTGGGCATCGAGATCCAGCGCGCGAAAAACAAGCATCAGTTCCGCTCCAAGGTCTACTTTTTCATGGCGCTTTTCAATGTGGCCATCTCCATCCCACTGGGCATCAGGTGGGGCGGCTTTGGCTGTGCCATGGGAACGGGCATTTCCATGATCGCGTGCAACGGCTTTGTGATGAACTGGTATTATCACAGGTATATCGGTCTGGATATGAAGTATTTCTGGACGAATATTTTGCGCATCGTTCCTTCGCTGGTGCCGCCGGCATTGCTGGGCTGTCTGGCACTTCGGCTGCATACGTTTGCCGGATACGGCGGGGTGGTGCTCTTTGCGCTGCCGTACTGCGTGGTGTATGCGGCGAGCGTATATCTGCTGGCAATGAATGAGAGCGAAAAGGATCTTGTGCGCGCCATGGGCAGAAAGCTGCGCAGGGCATAAGGAAGAAAGCCGCGCAGTAAACAGACGGGTATTTACCCGCCTGTTTTTGTATCGCTGAGCCGGTAAAGTACGTCCTGCGTCTGCGCCTGGATTTCTGAAAACGCTTGCGCAAAGCCGCCCAGCGCGGCCTGCTCAAGGCGAAGAAGCATGGAGAGCGCCTCATCCCCGGGGATATGCCGTTGCGCGCCGCACAGAAGCCGCGCTTTTGTGCCGTTGAGGATGGGCAGTGGCGCGGTTTTGGCGTTTTCGCGCTCGCGGATGGGGCGCTTTCCGCCTTGGCTGCGGATGAAGCGGAGCGCCGCGCTGCGGTTGGCCATGAGGCTTTGGAGTCCGGGGCCGAGGTTGAAGGCGCCTGTGATGCGCCTGTCGCCGGCCAGATACCGTGCGCCCAGTGACAGCGCGCCAAGACAGACGTCCGCAGGATGAAGAAAGACGCCCTGTGCACTGGGATTGTGAACGTCGATGACTTCGTCACGCATCAGCGCATGGCACCATGCGCTGTACTGTGCGACGGAGGGATGCCCGCAGCCCAGGCAGGGCATGTGGCGCAGGATCAGTGTGCTGACGGCATCGCCCAAAAGTCCACGGGACATGCCGTCCGCCAGAAGCTGGAGGATGGCCTGATCAAGCCCGGTTGCCGTTTCGCCGCCGAGCGGCGCATCCTCTGAAAGCGGCCATGGCGCGTCGCTAAGCCGGTATACGTTTTCATCGGAGAGGAGCATGACCAGCGGAATGCCGGCCTCGCGCGCTTCGCCAAGGAGTATGCGGAGCGTGCGCAGCTGTGCGGTCAAGCCTTCTCCCGGAGCGAGCGCATGCGCTCGGGGCACGATGACCACGCTGACACGGCCGTCCTGCATGGCGCGGCAGAGCGTTTCGCTGTCCGCGGTGGCAGGGATGCGCGCCGGACGCGCGCCAAGCGTATCCAGCAGCGCCTGCATGAAGCAGGTAGAACGGTCTGCGCTGCCCACGAGCAGCACACGCCGCGCGCGCCACGCGGCCTGCAGATGACGGATCAAGGCGATTCCTCCTTTGGCCTGTTTGGCAAGCTGTGCCAGTCTATGGCGCGAACGGGCGGAATAGTCCGCTTTCAGTCTGCCCTGACTGAAAGCGAATCACTCTTTTTATCCGCTGCCGGATGTGGTATAATACAGCATAACAAGTATTTTCGCCGCGCACAGGCGGCGGAACGGAGGATCGCGATGAAGAAAACAGCGGCACTTGTGCTGATGCTGGTATGCATGATGCTTGCGCAGAGCGCACTTGCGCTGACGGTCGCCGGCCTTGAAACGGAAACGGTCGGGCGCGAATGGGAACAGAACCTGTTCTTTTCCCGCATGGAAGCGCTTACCGGCGTATCCGTACAGGCGCATGGCAACGAAAAGAAGGAATATGCCAAGCTGCTGGAGCAGATAAAGGGCGGCAAGGTGGAAGGAAGCATGCCGGAGGTGCTCTTTAAGGCGGAGCTTTCCCGAGAGGATGAACGCGCCATGCTGGACAGCGGCGCGCTGATTGACCTTGCGCCGCTGATTGACGCGCATATGCCCAACCTGAGCGCGCTGCTGGCAGAGCATCCTGCATGGAAGGAAATCATCACGCTGGAGGACGGACGCATTGCGTCCCTGCCGCTGATCAACGAAAAGGAACGTCAGGTGCTCGTGTGGATCAACAGGGCGTGGCTGGATCTGCTGGGCGTGGAGATGCCCGGTACGATCGATGAGCTGACCTCTGCGCTGATCAGGATCAAGGATGGCGATCCGAACAAGAACGGCAAGGCCGACGAGGTGGCGGCGGATCTGGTGGGCGTATATGAGCTGCGCTGGCTGCTGCCGTATTTCGGCGTCGTCGCAGATGATTATCACCTTGCGCGGGATGGCGAAGGGAAGCTGGTCTTTGCGCCGGAGCTTCCGGCGTATCGCGAATTCATTGCGAAGATGCGTGAGTGGTATGAGCTTGGCGTGCTGCCTGCCGAGGCGTTCACGGCGGCGCACGGCTCCGCTGTGCTCTCCGAGAGGGATGAAAAGGCGCCGCTGACCAATGGTATGCTGGTTTCCGTAACGCCTTATACGCATGTGCCTGCGAACAATGTGCTTGACTATGCGCCGCTGCTGCTCGCAGGGCCGGATGGTACGGTTCGCTGGCGCGATCTGCTGGGTGAGGTCTGGCCGGGCTGCTTCGCTGTGACGAGCGCCTGCGCCGATCCGGCACAGGCGCTTGCCTGGGCGGATGCGCTCTATGATGAGGAAAACATGGTGCTGGCCTTTGCCGGCGTTGAGGGCGAGGACTATTCGATCACCGAAGCGGGTCACTGGAAGTTCATACTGGACGGCGGCCGCGACATCAGCGGTATCCGCCGCGATGTGCTGATGTATACCGGTGCGGCGATGCCGGGTCTGTATCCTGCGGATTTCGTGCACCAGGTGGACAGTGAAATCGACAGGCATGTCTTTGCCGCGAGCGAGCAGGCGCGTGCGGTCAGCGAGCGGGTTACGCAGCCGTATTGCCTGACGGCGGAGAATCAGCAAAGGGCCAATGCGCTGGCGGCAGAAATCGGCAGACTTGTGGACAGCGGCATCGGCCGGTTTGTGACGGGCGAAAAGGAGCTCAGCGACGAGACCTACGGCGCATGGATTGCGCAGCTGCAAGCTGCGGGCAGCGCGGAGCTGACGGCCCTGTTTGCGCAGGCGGAGTAAATTCATAGGATGATCAGGCGGACGGAGCATATCCGTCCGCTTTTTGCATAGGATGCTTTGGAGGCGATGCAATGGAGCAGACTATGAACGCAGCGGCAAAGCCGCATGCGCTGGTGCTGGAGGGCAGAGCGCGCGCCCGGGTATCCGGTGTGACCGCGGTGTGCTGCTTTAACGAGCAGGAGATCGTGCTGGAGACGTCAGAGGGAGAGATTGCGCTGCTTGGGCAGCGGCTGCATATTGAGCAGCTGAATCTTGAGGAGGGACATCTGGATGTGACAGGAGAGGTTGCAGGGGTGGAATACAATGGCCCCGTAAACCGCAGGGAAAAGCCCGGGCTTTTCGCGCGGCGGAGAAAGTGACATGACTGTCGGGGAGCAGGCATATGTCTTTGCGGTGATGACGGCGGGCGGCGCTGCGCTGGGGATGCTGTATGATGTGCTGGCGCTTTTGCGCTGCGCGCTGCGTGCCGGGGGGCTGCTGAACGGTGTGCTGGATGGGGTATATGGGCTTGGATGCGGCGTTTCGGCCGTCCTTCTGGCGCTGCGCATGCAGGCGGAGGCGTTCAGGCTGTATGTGCTTCTTGGTATCTTGCTGGGGTTGGCGCTGTATATGGGCATGATTGGAGCGCCTGTTCGCGTTTTGGCTGCGAATATCCGGATGCGTGTCAAAAAAAGTAGGAAAATGGAAGAAAAGTGCCAAAATGATGCAGGAAAATGGGAAACTCGCGCGAATATTTAACAACTACGTATTTTTGCGCGAGGAGGGAAATCCTTTGAACAAAAGATGGCAGCGGATTCGCCCGTTCAGGATTCTGGCGGTTTTTCTGGGCGTTGCCGCGCTGGTGATGGTTTCCCGCTTCCCGCAGCAGGCAATCAGCCTGGAGCGCCAGCAGGAGCAGCTGGAGGCTGCTGCGGCAGCGTATTACGAGGCGCAGTCGGAATATAACCGGCTCAACACCGAACTCTCTGAAATCGACACCAAGGACTTTATCGAGCGTACGGCGCGCCGGGAATACGGCTACTGCTGGTACGGCGAGACAATCTACGAGGTCGGCAACCTTCAGGAGATTCAGGACGCGCTGGAGTTTGAGGTTTACACAGGGGAATAAACGCCGGATATCGGCCTGTATATCGGAGGGAATGCCATGCGTCTTGCTTGTATCGGCATTGGTTCCAATGCTATTCGACTGCTGGTGGCCCAGTGGAAGGCGGGGCAGCTTTGTGTGCTGTGCCGTGAGCGCCGCGGAACCCGTCTGTTTGCAGGTTTGGTAGATGGTGCGTTGACAAAGGAAAGCATGAAATCTTCCGTGGATGCCATTGCGGAGCTGGCAGAGCTGGCGCGCGCGCATGGCTCACGGGAGATTTTTGTTTTTGCGACCAGCGCTGTGCGCGATGCGGCGAATGGAGAAGCATTCACCGCAGAGGCGGAGCGCAGAAGCGGAACGCAGATTGAGATTATCTCCGGCGAGGAGGAAGCCGTTCTTTCCTATATGGGCGCAAGCGAAGGCGGATCCAGCGGCGTAATTGATATTGGCGGCGGATCGACGGAGTTTACCCTCGGAGAGGAAGCACACATTCTGGGTGCAGCGAGCCTGCAGATGGGCGCCGTGCGCATGAACGCACAGACCCCGATTCTGTCGCTGGAAGATTATGAGGCGACGGTGGAGCGCTGCATGAACATCATCCGCAGGGATGCGCAGGAGCTGCTTGCTTTCCCGAGGGAGAGAAGCTGGTCTGGCGTGGGCGGCACCATGACAACCCTTGGGGCGATGCAGATGCGCGTACCGCTGTTTGATCCCCGTCAGTGCGAGGGAATGATCATGCAGCGCGGCGAAGTGGCGGCGTGGGGCAGGAAGATTGCGCGTATGACCCTGAGCGAGCGGCGGCAGATTGAGGGGCTCATGCCCCAGCGCGCGGATATCATTCCCAGCGGCATTGCGATTCTGGAGGCGGCGATGCGCTGCTTTGGCATGACGCAGCTGAGACTTTCAGCACACGGAAATATGGATGGATATTTGAAGAAAAAATTTAGAGAAATGTGTTGACAAAATGCGTCTTGTGCGATATAATAAACAACGTCGTCAGAACGACGCAAGACATCGCGGGATGGAGCAGTCTGGCAGCTCGTCGGGCTCATAACCCGAAGGTCGGAGGTTCAAATCCTCCTCCCGCAACCACATCATGGCTCAATAGCTCAGCTGGCTAGAGCGTCCGGTTCATACCCGGCAGGTCGATGGTTCGAATCCGTCTTGAGCCACCA
>JAFXCE010000110.1 GCA_017521565.1 Clostridia bacterium
GATGCCCTGCATCTCCAGAAAAGGAAAGATCCCGTCCAGATCATTTCCGGACAGGATCCCTTCACGCGACAGGTGGATGTCGCCGATCTGATATGCAAATGTGGGCGGGCCGAGGTACACAGCGCGGGTGTTCATGTACTGTGCAAGTGCATTAACTAGTTCCCGGCGGTTCGTGATGTTCGTTTCAATCGTCATGAGATGCCCTCCTTTCTTGGGTAGGACATTCATCACTCTGAATGGGGGAAAAGTCAAGTTATTCTATCCATGAAAAGGACCTCGCGCCCTGACAAGTGGACGCGAGGCAAGAAGAAGGAAGAGAGTTCTCCGATAGGATAATTGCGTAGCTTTTACTTGGCAGCAACCTGACCAGCCGTTCTGCCCATCCAGAGTACCTGAGTGATGCAGAAACCAGACTGATGGATATCGCCCTCGAAGTTGCCGACAGCATCACCGGCGGCATAGAGACCCGGAATCACATTGCCTTCAGTATTCAGCACGCGGGTCTGCGCATCAATGGTCAGACCGCCAAAGGTCAGGTGATACGCGCTCTGAAGCTTGACAACGTAAACGGTGCCATCTTCCACCTTGCCATTAAAGGCAGTTCTGCCAAAGTCCGCATCGACACCCGCATCGACATAACCGTTGAAGGTCTTGACCGTCTCGGCCAGAACGGCGGCATCCAGACCGGCAGCCTGCGCAGCCTCTTCAACAGAATTGGCTTTCCATGCAATTCCACGCTCCATCAGCTTCTCCGCCAGGCCCTCGGTGTTGGCGTTAATCGCATCAATCATCTTCTGATCACCGATGGCATACATGATTGCCGCATACTCTTTAACTTCTTTCTCTTATTTCACATAGGAAGTCGCCGGAGACGCCTTGAATGAGCATATTTTGTTCTGCCCAACAGAAAATGAGCGGTCCGAAGGCAACTCATGTACCGTGTACAGGAATTACAACCATAGCATCTGAACTTGTATTCCAATACAAGTCTCCTTTCGGAAAGAAGCAGCTTATCCTCTCCAAAAACTGGTGCAGACGCCGAAGACAAGCTCCGGCGTCTGCAAGAGAAAATAAGAAGGAAGGCTTAGCCAATATAGCCCGCGAACAGGAACGCAAACGTATAGGAAGCGATCGCCACGGACAGCCAGGTGATACCACCCAGCGCGATGGGCTTGAGGCCCTTGGAGAAAACATCCTTGAACTTGATCTTGAAGCCAACGCCCGCAAGCGCAGCAGCAAAGAGATACTTGCCCAGCTTGCCCAGCAGGGAAACACCCTTCGCGCTGAAGATGCCCGCAGTATTCAGGCCCGCCATCACGACGAACCAGAGAATGAACATCGGGAAGGTCTTCTTCACGACCGCCAGCACGCTGTCGTTCTGCGCAGCAGCGCCGTTCTTCTTCGCGCGGCCAGCCATCACCAGCGTCCACACCAGCGCAACAAAGATCAGCATCGTGGTACGCACCAGCTTGACATTAAGCGCGCCCTGGAACGCCGGATCTCCAATCATAGCCTGATAAGTCGCCTGAGCACCGGCAACAGAGGAGGTATCATTGATCGCAGTACCGGCAACGAACGCGAACTGATTCGGCGTGAAGCCCAGCGCAGAGATCAGATAGGGATAGCTGAACGCTGCAAGCGTATCAAACAGGAAGATGGCCGCCATGGCGAAGGCGATCTCTGCCTCGTGCGCCTTGATGATGCGGCTGAGAGTCGCAATCGCGGTGCCGCCACAGATGCAGGTGCCGCCGCCAACGAGGATGGAGGTATTCTCAGAGACGCCAATCTTCTTACCCACGATCATCGCGACGGTGAAGGAGAGCAGAATATTGAAAATGATCAGCGGCAGAGCACGAACGCCGGTACCCATGATCGCTGCGAAGGAAAGCGTACCGCCGGTGGCGATGATACCCCAGTTGAGGAACTGCTTGGAGCAGTAGGTGGTTCCTTCCTTGAAGTCCTTGCTGATGGAGGGGGTCAGATTGCACACGATCATGGAGAACAGCAGCGCAAGCATCGGACCGCCGATGACCGTGCGGCCGAACCACGCCTTCTGCAGATCGGTGCTCATGTTGGCCAGCACGCCAACGACGACGCAGAGCACGATTGCAAAAATCTTGCCCCACTTGATGCTGGAATTCTGATTCTGCATACGTTTTTTCCTCTCTCTTTTATCGATATCGTTAATTATTTATCATAAACAGCCACAAAAACCGTCGCCTGCGCCAAGCGGGTGGTTAAGCCCGCTGACGCAGGCGACGGCCACAGGGTGTGTTTATGCAGTTATGGAGCTCCCATGCGGGAAAAATCAGCAGGTCGCGCCGCCAACCAGGTGCAGCTGAGCATCGAGGATCTCCTGCTTGCGCGCGAGGATCGCATCGCCCAGGATTTCCTTCTCACAGTGCTCGAAGCCAAGGCGCTCAATGGTATCCGCAAAGCGCTCGCCGGTCTTGCCCTGCTCACGGAAGAAGAGGATCGCCTTCTCGACGGTATCCAGCAGTTCTTCCTCAGTGGTGAAGATCTTATTCAGGGCCTGGCCGCGGTTGACCTTCTTGCCCCAGCGGCCGCCGATGGTGATCTTGAAGCCCGGGGTACCCTCTTCGATGACGTCGAACGGGCAGGTGCCCACGCAGCGGCCGCAGTTATTGCAGACCTCTTCATTGATCTCGATCTCGCCATCCTCCACGGACACAGCCTTCATCGGGCAGGCCACGGCCACCTGGCACTTCTTGCAGCCATTGCAGGAGTCGGTATCGACGTTCGGCACGAGCTGACCGATGATGCCCAGATCGTTGATGTCCGGCTTCACGCAGTTATTCGGGCAGCCGCCGCAGGCGATCTTGAACTTGTGCGGGAGCTTGACGGTGTGATAGCCGAGGTAGAAGCGCTCATGGATCTTCTCGCTCAGCGCGAAAGTATCGTACAGACCGTACTGGCAGGTCGTGCCCTTGCAGGAGACGACCGGGCGAACCAGAGAGCCGGTACCGCCGGTGACCAGACCAGCCTGAGCAATGTACTCCTGGAAGGCCGGGATGTTGTCAAAGTGAACGCCGCGAACCTCAACGGTCAGACGGGTGGTGAATTCCACGTCGCCGTTGCCGTACTTCTTGGCAGCCTCAGCGATCACCATTGCCTGGTCAGCGGTGATCTTGCCGTTCACGGTGATAACACGGGCATTGAACAGGTCAGTTCCCTTGTTGTTGAGGAAGCCCATGCCCTTGACGCGCTTGATTTCAGCAGCATTAATCGTGCAAGCCATTGTTATTCTCTCCCTTTATCCTATCAAATGTATGTGTATGGACGATCAGTCCACAGTCACGTCAGTAAACAGATTGCCGCCCTCGAGCACCTTCGTGTTCGTGTAGCCAAAGGCCTTGAGACGGTTCTGCACGAGATAGGCGCGCTTGCCCTTGTTGCACACCAGCAGCACCTTCTCATCTTTACCCACGCCGTCGATCGGGCCGTTGACGCTCGGCAGATCGATGTACGGCGCGCCCTCAATGGTCGGCTTGAGGGACGCATCCAGGATGCGATATCCCTCGGCTTCGCCCGCAGCGTATTCGGCCGGGGTCATGGACTCGAGATTGCCCGCCATCTTGTTCTTGAGCACGTTGAGCACATGCGCAAACGGATGGATCGCCGTGGAGAAGGGCGGCGCATACGCAAAATCCAGACCCTCCAGATCCTCCAGCGTAGCCTTCATCATGATGCCCACGACCGCTACGTCGACCACCTTGTCGACCGCGCCCGTGCCCATCACCTGCACGCCCAGCAGGCGGCGGGTCTGCTTATCAGCGATCATCTTCACAGCCAGCGTGCCCGCGCCCGGCATGTAATGGGCCTTGGCATCCACCAGCGCGATCACGCTCTCGGGATCAAAACCCTCTTCCTTCGCCTGCGCCTCGGTAAGACCCGTACGGCCCACATCCAGGCCCGGCAGATGGCACACGGCCGTGCCCAGCACGCCGCGATAGCCAATCTCCTTGCCCATCATGTTCTGAGCAATGATGCGGCCCGCGATATTGGCGGTTGAACCCATCGGAGACCAGGCCGGCTTGCCGGTGATGGCATTGCGCACCATCGCGCAGTCGCCGGCGGCATAGATATCCGGATCGTTCGTCTGACCGAATTCATTGGTGAGGATCGTGCCCTTGAACATTTCGATACCGGTATCAGCAAGGAACGCAGTATTGGGACGGATGCCCGCGCTCATCACCACCAGATCTGCCTTGTATGCCTTCTTGCTGGTGAGCACCTTGGCGACCTTGCCGTCCTTACCCTCGATGCCGGTGACCGTCACGCCGGTGACCACCGGAATGCCAGCCTCCGACAGCTTTCCTTCGATATATTCGGCGCACTCCGGATCAAAGCCCGGCAGCACATGCTTGGCCATATCCAGCACAAACGCCTTGACGCCGTTGGCCTTGAGGTTTTCCGCAACTTCCAGTCCGATGTAGCCCGCGCCGACAACAACCGCACGCGCAATGCCGCCCTGAGCGATCAGATCACGCAGGGTAATGGCGTCTTCCGGCGTACGCATGAAAAACACATTTTCAAGATCCATGCCTGGAATCGGCGGATTAACCGGGCTTGCGCCGGTGGCGATCACCAGCTTGTCATAGCTGAAGGTCTTCTCTTCGCCGGTAGCAAGGTCCACAGCGGTCACCTGCTTTGCCGCGCGGTCAACCTTCGTCGCCTCGGTACGGACAAGC
>JAFXCE010000111.1 GCA_017521565.1 Clostridia bacterium
ATTCAACCGGAGCAAGGTAGAGATTGATGCGATCGCGTACATGCGGGCGGCTGTGCAGCTCGTCTGTCAGCTCAAGCAGGGAAGCGAGATTGGCCGGATAGCAGTTCAGGCGCAGGTTGAAAAGGACATTGCCGCACTGCCTGTCAATCAGATCGAGTACTGCGTCGTAATCCTGAGGCGATGCACTTTTGTATGTGCAGTAGGTTTCTTTGACACCGTCGAGCGTGATCTGTATGCTCACCAGATTAAAGCGCAGGAGCTGCTTGATCATCGCGTCGGTAAGCAGCGCGCCGTTGGTGATCAGGCGCGTGCGCAGCTGGATGCCGTTTTTTTGGCAATAGCGCAGCAGGCGCTCAGAGGCCGTCAGGATATAGTCAAAATCCAGCAGCGGCTCGCCGCCGAACCATTTGACGGCAATGGCTTTGCAGTGTGTCAGAGCCCCGGCTGCCTTTTCGATGAATGCGCATAGCACGTCAGGTGAGGCACTGGACGTCTCGGGCTGCAGCACGTCGCTTTCAAAGCAGTAGCGGCAGCGGTAGTTGCAGGAGAGCGTGACGGCTGCAGTGACGCTTACGGTTTCTGCTTCGATATCCAGAAAACGCTGATACTGTGCGTAAAACGCAGCGCTCTCGTCCATATCTTCGGGGACGAGGAAGCCGCGGCGGAGGAATCCCATCGCCTGGTCGTTTTGCTGCATGGGCGAAGACAGACGCTCATATACGGACGTTGGTACCCGGATCAAAGAACCAGTCCGGGTGTTATACAGCACGGTTTTTCCGTTATTCTGGGATATGACAAGATTGAACTTGGATGCTTTGAACATGGTGCGTCTCCTTGAAAGCGTGTCAGCCATTTTCTTCTGCGTTCAGTGTATCACAGAAGAAAACCGCCGGCAATCCAATTTTTGCGGGCGCAGGGCTGCGCATCAGACGGCGGCAGCCGCAGGGGGGAAATATTGACACTGCTTTGGATTGACACTATAATTTCTATATCGACGGCGGATCAATGAGGGATAGTTCTCCATTTAATGTAATAATAGGAGGTTTGCTTATGAAACGCATTGCTGCAATGGTTTTTGCTGCCATGCTGCTGTTTTCCTGTGCTTTGGCGGAGGGGATGACGGCCGAACTGGGGCTGACTGCTGAGGAAAAGGGCGCCAGCGGCTACACGGCACAGATCAATTCTGCCGTGTATTCTCTTCTTGATTTTGAGGATACAAGCGAATACGACAACGCTGTGCGCGGCCTGATCGACGCGCCGGAAACGCTTGAATTGACCGATGCGGACGGCAAAGTGGTGTGGAGTCAGACGGCGTACAGCTTCCTTGATGACCATGAAAAGGCGCCGGATACCGTCAATCCCAGCCTGTGGGAAAACACGCGCAACAACCATGCCTACGGTCTGTTTGAGGTCTGCGAGGGCATCTACCAGGTTCGTGGTTATGACATGGCAAACCTCACGGTCGTCAAGGGCGAGACCGGCTGGATTGTGTTCGACGCGACCATGTGCGTGGAGACGGCTCAGGCGGCCATGGCGCTGATTGAGAAAAACCTGGGCAGCTATCCCGTGAAAGCGGTCGTGATTTCCCATCCGCATGCCGATCATTTCGGCGGTATTCTGGGCGTGATGGCGGCCGAAGACGCAGCGGATGCGTCCCTGCCCCTCGAGGAGCAGATCGCCAGCGGAAAGATTCCGGTTATCGTGCCCGAAGGCTTTGCAGAGCATGCTATTGCGGAGAATGTCTATGCCGGAAAGGCCATGACCCGTCGCGCCAACTACCAGTACGGCGTGCTGCTTACGCCCGGCGTCACTGGAAAAATGGCGCAGGGCATCGGCATGGGCCAGTCCACAGGAACGGTGACCTATATCGCGCCGACGTATGAGATCAGAGAAACCGGCGAGACGCTTATCATCGACGGCGTGAAGATGGAATTCCAGATGACGCCTGGCACCGAGGCGCCAGCTGAGATGAACACATGGTTCCCGCAGTATAAGGCGCTGTGGATGGCGGAGAACTGCACCGGCACGCTGCACAACCTCTACACCCTGCGCGGTGCGCAGGTGCGCGATGGTGCAGCATGGGCGGGCTATATCACCCAGACCATGACCCGCTATGGCGGACAGGCGGAGGTTGTGTTCCAGTCCCACAATTGGCCGCACTGGGGCAATGCGGTGATCAATGAATATCTGGTTAACACTGCCGCAGTGTACAAGTTCATCAATGACCAGACGCTGACGTATATCAATCAGGGCTATACCTCTGATGAAATCTCCAATATGATTAAGCTGCCCGAGGCGCTTGAGAAGAACTGGTATACCCGCCAGTATTATGGCACCGTGGCGCACAATTCAAAGGCTGTGTATCAGAAGTACATGGGCTGGTATGACGCCAATCCGGTCAATCTCAATCCGCTTGAGCCCAGCGAGAGCGCGAAGAAGTGGGTCGAGTATCTGGGCGATGTGAACGAAGCGCTGCGTATGGCCAAGGCGGACTTCGACAAGGGCGAGTACCAGTGGGTGGCGGAGATCACCAACACCATCGTCTATGCTGACCCTGCGAATGAGGCTGCCCGTCTGCTTTGCGCGGATGCGCTGGAACAGCTGGGTTATCGTGCGGAGTCCGGCCCCTGGCGCAACGCCTATCTGACTGCAGCGCTGGAACTGCGCCATGGCAATCAGGCAATGAATGCAGCTCAGACCAAGGGCGGTGCAAACTTCCTGAAGGAAATGACTCCCACCATGATCTTTGACTACATGGCGATCCGGATGGACAAGCAGATGATGGCCGATCAGGACTTCACGATGAACATCACGCTGCTGGATGTGCAGCAGCAGCATGTGCTGCACATTAAGAACGGCGTGATGCTGGTGTATGAAAATGCCCATCGCGAGGATGCGGATGTGTCCATCAGCTGTCCGAAGAACGCGCTGCTGCTCCTGCTGCAGGGCAATATGGAGGCCTTTGCCGCCATTCCTGTGCAGGGCGATGCTTCGCATCTGACACTGCTGATGCAGAGTATGAATCAGTTCCCGCTGGCAGGCATTGCGGCATTCAATATGATTGAACCCTGAGTGAAACATCATACGGGCAAGGATTTGCTGTGTATATGACAGACTGCTGAAAGCAGGTACATCGAGCGAGGAGGCAAAAGCATGAACGAAAATCTGAAGGCATTTTGGGAAAAGGTTTCAACGGACGAGAAGCTGCTTGAGCGTCTGCGGTCAGCAGCCGGGCATGAGCAGGTCCTTGAGATGGCCAAAGAGATCGGAATGGAATTGTCAATGGCGGACATTGCACCACAAGTATGCGAAATGACGGAAGGCGAGCTGGAGACCTTGAACGGCGGCCTCCTTGTTCAGGAGTATCGGTATCCAGATATCGGACCGAGTATCATACCGAGTGATAATGTCATAGAGTGGCATATAGCATGTGAGAAAGCGGCGCAGCGTTGAATCATGGAATGAACAACAGAAGGAGAGAAGACCATGCCAACGACAACGAACCGAAACACAAATCCCGGCGGGCCTGAGCTGAATCATTACCTCATGGCCGCCCGGCCCGGCAGCTGGCTGATTCTTTCGCTGACGCTGTTGATCGTGGCGATGGCGCTGGTATGGTCCTTCCTTGGCACCATGAAGACAACCATCGCCGTCACCGGCGTAAAACAGGGGGCGCACTTTACCGGCTATCTCAAGCCCAAAGACTCGATTTCCCTGCAAAGCGGCATGACCGTCGATTATCAGGGGGAAATGGCAGGTATTCTTGTCAGCCGCGGTACCGCCAGCATCGATGCGGCAGATATTGTCGCGTCCATGGATAACGCCTATTACAGCGATCAGCTTCAGCTGAATCCTTATAATGTGGAGATCAAAATCGATCTCGATCCGGGTGTGTGCCCGGATGGCGTGATTGTGCTGGAGATTGTGCTGGCTCAGACCCGTCCATTTGACTTCCTGATGAACTGAGGTGTGCCGGATGAAGGATAAGCGGAAAAGGGTTCCGGTCATCATGCAGATGGAGGCGCTGGAATGCGGCGCAGCCAGCCTGTGCATGATTCTGGCCTATTATGGCAAGTGGCTTCCTCTGCCGCGTGTGCGTACGGAGCTGGGCGTATCCCGCGACGGCGTGAGCGCGAAGAGCATCATCCGGGGCGCACGCAATTTCGGCATGGAGGGTAAGGGCTTTCGCTACAGCGTAGATCGCCTGAAAGAGAAGATCACGCTGCCCTGTATCCTCTTCTGGAATAACTGCCATTTTGTCGTGCTGACGGGCTTTGGCAAGAAGGGAGCGTATATCAACGATCCGGCGAGCGGCGCTGTGGTGGTGCCGATGGATAAATTCGAAAAGCAGTACAGCGGCGTTGCGCTGGAAATCGTGCCTGGCGCTGACTTTGTGCCTGGCGGACGGCCGACCAGCATCTGGCCCTTTGTAAAAAAACGGCTCAAAGGGACGGGCTCGGCGCTGGCGTTCCTGTCTTTGTCCGGCTTGGCTGCTGCTGTGCTGGGCGTCGTGCAGCCGGCGCTGTCATCCGGCTTCGTGGATAAGATCCTCACCGGGGCCAATACGGCGTGGCTCGCGCCGCTTCTGGCGCTTCTGACCGGTCTGGCAGTGGTTCAGTTTCTTTTGCAGGCGGCAACGGCGTCCTATCGGAATTATGTGCAGGGGCGCTTTGCTGTATCGGCCAATTGCGATTATCTGATGCATGTTCTACGGCTGCCCATGCAGTTTTTCTCTCAGCGCATGGCGGGCGATATCGCAGGCCGTCAGCAGGATAACGCCGCTGTGGCCAATACGCTGCTCAATACCTTCGCGCCCATGGGTGTAGGCCTGATTACCATGGCCGTCTATCTGGTGATGATGCTTTCCATCAGCCCGGTGCTGACGCTGATTGGCGTTTCTGCGCTGGTGATCGATCTGTTTGCTGCGCAATACATCTCGCGCAGGCGCGTGACAACCGCGCGGGTGATTGCGCGCGACAGCGGCATGCTTTCCGGCACGACGGCGAGCATTTTGGGCATGATGGAGACCATCAAGGCCAGCGGAGCAGAGGAAGGCGTGTATGGCCGATGGACGGGCATGCAGGCGGCCATGGTTTGTGGCCAGGCAAAGATTTCCCGCCTGAATACCTATTGGGGCAGCATTCCGCAGCTGCTGCTGAATATCTCCAATGTGTTATTGCTTGCGCTGGG
Source organism: Clostridia bacterium (assembly GCA_017521565.1). Lineage (GTDB taxonomy): Bacteria > Bacillota > Clostridia > Christensenellales > Aristaeellaceae > Ventricola. The sequence goes on from JAFXCE010000111.1 coordinate 5,191, forward strand.
TGCGCTGCTGATCATCCGCGGCGAACTGACGACGGGTGCGCTGCTGGCGCTTCAGAGTCTGCTTCAGTCGTTCATCACGCCGGCTGAGCAGCTTATCGCGGCAGGACAGGAGATCACGGAAATGCGCTCGAGCATGGAGCGTATTGAGGACGTGACCAATTACGACGTGGACGAAGTCTTTGCAGATCAGCAAGCGCAGGACAAAACTGCGTCTCCCATTACGGGCCATATCAGCATCCGCCATGTAACCTTCGGTTATTCCAGACAGGCTGCGCCGGTGATCAAGGACTTTTCGCTGGAGCTGACGCCGGGACGTAAGGTCGCGCTGGTGGGCTCCTCCGGCTGCGGAAAGTCCACCATGTCCAAGCTCGTAGCTGGTCTGTATCAGCCGTGGGAGGGCGAGATTCTCTTTGACGGAAAACCTATGTCTGCATACGACCGGGCGGCATTTACGTCCTCTGTGGCTGTGGTCGATCAGGATATCTTCCTATTCTCCGGCACGGTGAAGGATAATTTCCGCTTTTCGGACGGCACCATCAGCGACAGCGACATGATTCAGGCTGCGCGCGATGCGCAGGTGCATGAGGCGATTCTCAAGCATCCGGGCGGATATGATGCATATATCGTCGAAGGCGGCGCCAATTTCTCTGGCGGACAGCGCCAGCAACTGGAAATCGCGCGCGCCCTGGCGGGCAACCCGTCCGTTCTGATTCTGGACGAGGCGACGTCTGCGCTGGATGCGCAGACCGAAGCGCTGGTGATGGATGCGATCAAGGCGCGCGGGATGACGATGCTGCTGATTGCGCATCGGCTTTCCACGATCCGGGACGCGGATGAAATCCTCGTTTTGAAGGATGGCGACGTCGTTGAGCGCGGCACTCATGATGAGCTGCTGGCGCTTGGCGGAGCTTATACCGCGCTAGTCAACGCATCATAAGGAAGGAGACACGAAGGATGGAAAACAATGAAAAGAGCATCCAGCGCGCGCTCCTTGACGATGCGCTGATCGATGCTGCCTATCGCGATCTTGCCTCTGTGGTTACGGGTAATGCCCGACCGCAGATGGATCAATCCGGACGCAAACAGGCGGCGGATGCGGTCGGCGAGATCCTTACGTTTTATCATCGCCGGGCGGAGATTCCGCAGGATACCGATCCAGTGACTTATGTGACCGAAATCATGGGCATTTCTGCCCGGACGGTGACTTTGGAGGGCGAATGGTATAAGGAAGCCATCGGTCCTTATCTGGGAAGAACTGTCGATGGACAGATGGTAGCGATCCTGCCCAGGCAGAATCATTACGAATTCTATGACAAAAGCGCGGGCAGGCGCGTACGCGTCAGCCGTGATACGGCGGCGAAGCTGGGACCGGAAGCGCAGTGCTTTTACATGCCCCTGCCAGCTGGAAAGCTGACCCTGCGCGACCTGTACGGATACATGGTCAAGTCCCTGACGGCATGGGACTATGTGCAGATTCTCAGCGCGACAGCTCTGGCCAGTGTGCTGGCGATGACGCTTCCGGCGATGAATCGTTTGGTATTCTCGGGACTGATCCCCTCGGGGCGCGTGAGTCTGGTGCTGCCGGTTTTGTTCCTGCTGGTGTTTTCTGTGGTATCGACGCATCTGGCGAACATGCTGCGCACACTGGCTGTGGGCGTGGTGAATGTCCGTGCGGGGGCTTCTCTGCAGGCGGCTGCGATGAACCGCGTGATGGCAATGCCGGCCGCCTTTTTCAAGGAGCATGCCTCCGGCGAGATCGCCGCGCAGCTCGGATCCATTGATCAGCTGACGGCGTCTACGGTGAAAGCGGTCTTTTCCTCGGGCCTGACCGGCATTTTCTCGCTCATCTACATTGCGCAGATTTCTGCCTTTGCGTCGGCATTGGCAGCTCCTGCGGTCGCTATACTGCTTTTGCAGACGGTGCTTTCGCTGGCCTGCGTGGCGATTGGTCTTAAGCGCAGCAATCTGCGCATGAAGAAACAGGGTAAGCTCTCCGGCTTGCAGCTGACGATGATCAACGGTATCCAGAAGATCCGTCTGTCTGGCGCGGAAAAGCGTATCTTTTCCAGATGGGCAGGGGAATACCGGGAAGTTGCCGAGCTGACCTATCGACAGCCTTTGCTCCTGCTTTACAGGCAGGCGCTGTTGGGGCTTGTCAGTCTGCTGGGCACGGTGGTCATCTATTATACGGCTGCCGCAAGCGGCGTTTCCGCAGCGAACTACATGGCGTTTTCTTCTGCTTACGGCATGGTGTCCGGCGCGTTTATGTCGCTGATTGGCATTGTGACCGTGATTACGGAGTTTGGCCCGATGCTGAATATGATGAAGCCCATTCTGGAAACAGAACCGGAGATTGAGCCTGAGAAGCATATGCCCGACGCGCTTACGGGCAAGATCAGCATCAGCCATGTCAGCTTCCGCTACAACAAGGAAGCCCCGATGCTTCTTGACGACGTGACGCTGGATATTGAGCCTGGCGAGTATGTGGCCATCGTCGGCGGAACGGGCTGCGGCAAGTCCACCCTGATGCGCCTGATGCTGGGCTTTGAAAAGCCGGAACAGGGCGCGATCTATTATGACGATCATGACCTGAAATCCCTGAACGTGCGCGGCCTTCGCCGGAAGATCGGCACGGTGCTGCAAAACGGCCGATTGATGCAGGGATCCATTTTCAGCAATCTGTCCATCTCGAAACCGGATATGACGGAGGAAGAGGCATGGGATGCGCTGGAAAAGGCGGGACTGGCCGATGACGTGCGCCGCATGCCCATGAAGCTCTATACCATGATGGGCGAAAACGGCGCGGGCATCTCCGGAGGACAGCGTCAGCGTCTGTTGATTGCCCGCGCGCTGGTCGGCAATCCGCGGGTGGTATTTATGGACGAGGCAACCTCCGCGCTGGATAACGTAGCGCAGGCGCATACTGTTCGCACGCTGGATGCGCTGAATTGTACCCGTGTGGTCATCGCGCACCGTCTTTCGACCATCCAGAATTGTAGCCGCATTGTGGTGCTGGATGAAGGGCATATTGTTGAAGACGGCACCTATGATGAGCTGATTGCCATGAATGGGCGATTTGCAGCGCTGGTAGCAAGACAGAGGTTGGATACGTGATGCTGACGGTCGGCTCGGAGAAATTGGAGTTTTTGATTTGTAAGCCCCGGATGTCTTCATATCAGGCGGGGGGATTTCAAAAGCATAGCCACATACCGTCTGTCACGCGATTGAGGGATGTCCTGAAGGTGTGATTCAATATCATCGGCTTCGTCAGAGGTTGGGGCTTCCCGTACGCTCTTTTTGCTGGAGGGATTGCGTAGGCGTTTTGACTTTGCCGGGGTGATGTTGATGGGTCCATCTTCTTTTGCTGCGTTCAGAATCATGCCCAGAGTAAGACGCAGTTCTTCTATGCTCTTTTTTGAGTAGGCAGCCTTGCTGTTCATGAACTCCTGTACATCATCGATGGTAATGATGCAAATATCACGCGGCCCGAAATAGGGGAGAAGGTACTTCTTGAGATAGCCCTCATAGCTGGCAAGGGTCTTGGCGCGTACCTTCCTGACTTTGTAAAGGTTATACCACTTCCAGGCGCGGGTTTCGAAGAGGTTTTCCGTTTTGATTCTGCAAGGCTTCTTGAAAATGCGCTGGATAACGAGATGTCTTTTGATATGAATATCGAAATGAACAGAACATTCTGCAAATTATCAAGCGCTTCCTGGCCTGACAGATGGTCTGTCTATTTAGTTGTGAAATAAACAGCACCCGGTGATCTGCTGATTGCCGGGTGCTGTTTATGTCTATGCTGTTGTTGTGATCTGAATGGCATCGGGATTCTTCATGCACGCACATCAGCGAGTGTGGTGCTGCTTAAACGAATTCCTTGAATGCGATACGGGATTTGCCGCTCTAGGTATGCACCAACGGTGAATCCACAGGCATGATGCGTGCGTGCTCCAGTTTATTTCGGGCAAACAGTCCCTGAATACGCTCAACAGCTGCTTCTACTGCTAATGCATGGAGAAGGAGATCACCGTTGTGTTAAAGCCCAGCTGGCGGGCATAGTCGATGTTGTCTGCCAACTGCCGGATGAGCGCAATGCCATCCGTAATGCAGCCGTCGTTTTCGTCTGCGACGTATTCGACGGGATTAAAGATCTCGCCGTTGTCGCGCAGGCGGATTTCAAGCGTTTTGCCAGTGAGACAAAGTGTCGCATCAATCACGCCTTTATCACTGTCGTGATGAGCATAGTGCGCCGTGCTGACGGCCATCTCCTCGATGGCTACGCCGACTTTGTTGGCAATGCGGTTTTCTACTCCGTGTTCGATACACCAGCTGATGATGTGCTCCGAAAGGCCTGCTACCTGCTGTGCGGTGGACTTGATGGTCACGTCATATCGGAGATCATCGCCATGGCTTTCCCTGAGCAGCAGGACGCTGCATACCTTCTCCTTTTTTTTGATGCGCATACCGATAGCTGCTGTAACGAGCAGCGTGGCTGCGCCCGAGCAGGCATAGCTGAGCCAAAAGAGATGCGGCGCAGCATGGGCAAGAAGAAAGGCGAAGGGCAGCACGAAGATCAGACCGTTCATGATGACCATAGCAGACGCTAACTGCTTGCGGCCGGTGGTGGTATAAAAGTTTTGCAGGAGCTGAATGGCGGCGTCAAAGGGCAGATACAGTGCAAACAGGCGAAGCGCCGGCCTGACAGCAGAGAGTCCCTCCTCGGAATGGATGCCAAAAGCCATGCCCATGAGCTGGGGCGCGAGCAGCAGGAATGCGATCAGCGCTGTGCAGGACGCGGTGAGTACGGCAAGCGCGGTCTTCATGGCTTGGCGAATGCCATGGCTGTCCCGCTCGCCAAACAGCGTGCCGACGATAGGCAGCAAGGCGTCCGATACACCGCCGACAAAGATATTGGAAATCATCTGCACATTGATGCACACGGTCATCACAGACATGCCAATCGAACCCAGGAAGCTGATGATGATGGAATTGAGCGCCAGAGAACGCAGGATGTTGGCAATCTGAATCAGGCCCTTGGGCAGGCCGGTGCTCAGAATGCCGACAAGCGTATGCAGACTCTTTCTGCCAGGGCGGACGAAATGGAAGGTGCGCGACGCAGAGCGCAGATATGGAATCACAATCACCGCGCCGATGATATAGCCCAGCGTCGTGGAGAAACCTGCGCCCCAGATGCCTGTGTTAAAGAAGCGGATCAACGCGTAGTCAAATATCAGATTGACTACATTGGCGATGATCACGACTACAGCGGAGCTCTTGGGCTGGCCGTCTGTGCGGATGAACAGCGCCATGCCGGAGGAGAACATCAGCGCCGGACCTGTGAAGACCAGGGGCCTGAGATAGCTTTCCAGCATGGAGGCAAGCGCCGTATCATTGCCTGCCAGAGAAAGCGAAAGCGGCGGAATAATGAACTGCATGACCAGGGAAAACAGCAGCATAGCAGCCATGCCCACGCTCATTGTGAGGGTAAAGATTAGGTCAGCCTGATCCATTTCGCGTTTTCCCTTGGCGATGGATGCACAGGTGAGACCGCCTACGCCAAAGAGCATGTAGATCAGGTTGATGCAGAAGATGATGGGGCCGGCCAGTCCTATGGCTGCCAGCGCCACATCTCCCAGCAGATTGCCTACGATGGCGCCGTCCACGACCGAAGCCAAGGACACCGCCATTGAGGTCATGATGGTGGGAAGCAGATACTCTTTGAATTTTTCCCGGATCAGTTTGCCTGTTCGTTCATACATGGTTTGCGTTCCCTTCTTAAAGCTCAGGGTCCTTGTCAAAGAAGCCAAGGCCTTCCATCATCATAAAGAACTGCTTCAGATACGCCTGAGAGGTGATGGGCCACATGAAGCCCAGGCGCAGCAGCACCTGCGAGGTATAGCTGTTGACGGACTTGATGGGCACGATACGCTTGCCGTGCTCCTGATAGGCGATGAGCGCATTGAGATGCTTTGCCTTTCGGGAATCGCGCATTGCTTCGCTGAATCTGCGCTCGTATTCACAGGCCTCGCAGGGCTCTATGACGATGCCCTGCTTTGTCAGCGCGGCGACGGCGTCGCCCAGGAATACGTCGTGATCATTGTACGGATGGAAGACGCGGCATGCTGCGGGCGTCCTGCTCAGCAGCAGTACAGCCAGCGCCGTATAGTCGATCGGTGCAAATTCTGTGCTCATGCCCATGGCCTCGTAGGGGATAGCGCCGACGAGATGATAGGCCTTCAGGCGGCTGAGGAAGTTGTTGGTGCGGAAATTCGCCTGGAATTCGCCGTCCGCATCGCGGGCCATCAGATTGCCCACGCGCATGATCTTCACGTCCAGACCGTCAAGTGCGGCTTCCAGAATGGCGCGCTCGGCCAGGAATTTGCTGCCGGCATACTTGTTGGATAGATCCTGTCCGAAGTAGAGCATGCGCTCGTCCAGCTTCGTCGTCTCAATCGGCTCTCCGTTCACGCTCATGCCGCCGATGCTGGCCGTGGAGACCTGCACGAAGCGGCAGCGCTTGCGTTTGCTGAAATCAAGGGCGAGCTTCACGCCGCCATAGTTGACGTCCTCGATGTCCGTTCCGGCGGAGAAGTGCTTGACATTGGCCGCGCAGTTGATGTAGGTGTCGATCGGCAGCGCGTCAAGCGTCTCATACAGGGCGGAATCGGTGATGCTGCCGTCAATCACCACGATCCGGCTGCCCATCAACTCATCCAGTGCATCCAGGAAGGGCTTGCCGCTGAACGGCAGCGTATCGCCGCCGAAGTAATAGGCCAGCATGCTGCGCAAACGCTGCTCGGCAGAGAGACTTTTTCTGCCGCGGACCACGCAGAAGGCCGTTCCCTTTTCCATCTGTAGGAAAGCGCGCAGCACATGAATGCCCAAGAAGCCGGTAGCGCCGGTGATGCATACGTTGCCCAACTCTCTCATCTCGCCGGAACGCAGCGTATCCAGCGTGTTTTCCTCAAGCAGGGTGTGAATGGGGCTGTAGTCGTAGTCCGCGATGTTGTTTTCGTCCGCCTTGGCCTGTGGCACATCGCCCAGGGAGGCCAGCTCGCGCGGCGTGGGATTGGCGAATACGTCGCCGTAGCTCAGGGTTTTTCCCTTTGCCGCGGCGTCGATGGTCACCTGCGTGACCAGCAGCGAGGTGCCGCCCATGTCAAAGAAGTTATCCGTGGCGCCCACGCGGTCAAGGTGCAGGATGCCGGCGAAGATGTCGCAGAAGATCTGCTCGTCTTCATTGCGCGGCGGCTCATATTCCTGACGCTGCATGAGCTGTGCATCAGGCAGAGCCTTGCGGTCAATCTTGCCGTTGGGGGTCATGGGCAGATGATCCATCTGCAGATAGGCCGTAGGCACCATGTACTTGGTCAGCGACCGGAGCAGGATTTCGCGCAGTTCCTCCGCAGGCAGATCGCGCTCTGCGCTGTAGTAGGTGCACAGGTGCTCCTGACCGTGCAGCTTTTTGACCAGCACCGCGCAGCTGCGGATTTCAGGCACGGCGCTGATGGCGTTTTCAATCTCGCCCAGCTCAATGCGCAGGCCGCGCAGCTTGATCTGGCCGTCGTTTCGGCCGAGGATGATGATTTCGCCGTTCTCTGTCCAGCGGGCAACGTCGCCAGATTTGTACCAGCGTATGCCGTTCCAGCTGACAAAGCGCTCTGCAGTCATCTCGGGATTGCCGAAATAGCCGCGGGCCACGCCGTTGCCGCCGATCCACAGCTCGCCTGTGAATCCGACCGGCAGCGGATTACCCTCGATATCCATAACCTCTTCCACGACGCCCTTGAGCGGCGCACCGATGGTGATCAGCTCGCTGTCAAGCAGTTTGCCGTTGGAAGAAACGGTGATTTCTGTCGGGCCGTAGGTGTTGATGAGCACGGCGTCTGTGATCTCGCGCAGCTTTCGATACAGCGCGGGCGGATAGCCTTCGCCGCCGGCCATGATGACCTTGCACTGGGCAAGAGCCTGCTTCATTTCCGGCAGCTCCATATACTGCAGCATGCGCGAGGGTGTGGCGTTGAAGGCGTTTGCACCGGTCTTTTCAAAGAGCGCGGCCAGCTTGTCCGGGTTCTTGGCCTGCTCGTCATCCGCCAGCACCAGCGTCAGGCCGTTCATCAGGGTGGTGAAGGCCTCCTTGAGGAACATATCAAAGCTCACCGTGGTCACGGAGGCCATGATGCACTGGTTCTGCGTCAGCGCGCGCACATGGCGGTTTTGGGGATCGTCGAGCACATAGTTGACGATGCCGCCGTGGGTGAGCATGACGCCCTTGGGCTTTCCGGTCGAGCCAGAGGTGTAGATGATGTAGCAGAGCCTGTCGCGGTTAATCGGCAAGTTGGGATTGGCAGTGTCTTTGCCAAGCAGCAGGCTGTCGATGTTCAGGCTGTTTTCAATCGGAGAGTCGCCGTCAGTGAAGATATAGCGTGCACCGCTGTCGCTAAGCACGTGCTGCACACGCTCTCTGGGATACTCGGGATCGACCGGAATATAGGCACAGCCTGCCTTGATGATGCCGAGCATGGAAACGAGAATGCGGCTGTCACGCGGGAGCATGAAGGCGATCCGGTCCTCCGGCTGCACGCCGAGAGCAAGCAGGCTGTTGGCCAGTGCGTTGGCGCGGCGGTTGAGCTCGGCGAATGTGAGCGTGGCGTCCGCGGCAATGAGCGCGGTCTTTTCCGGCGTGCGCAGCGCCCATGCTTCAAAGAGCTGATGGAGCGTGCCTGCGGGCATGCCTTCCGGCTTTCGGTTGAAGGATTCAACGAGCGCGCGCTGCTCATCCGTGCAGATGGAGAGGCTTGCAATGGGTGCCTCGCTCCTGCCTGCCAGCTGACCGGCGGCATGCGCGATGGACTGTGCCAGCGTGCGCATGGTCGCTTCGGTGTAGAGCGCATCGTCATATTCCGCTTCCACGATGAAGCTTTGTCCGTCTTCCTGAATATTGATAGAGATCGGGAATTTAGCGCGGTTAAGCCCCAATGGGGTGAGGGTAAGCGCACTGCTGGCGACGGTATAGCTGGAGACCACACCACCCTGATAGGCGTAAAGCATCTGGCTGTTATAGCCATAATCGGAAGATGCCTGCAGATACGGATAGACCTGATGCGAAAGCACGTCGGTCATCTCCTGCTGCACGCTGCTCAGATAGGCGGACGCGCTGTCGTCAGGATTCATCTTCAGGGCGACGGGCAGAGTCTTGACCAGCATGCCGATGTTGCGCTGCACATGCACGCCCTCACGGCCATTGGTGATGGAGGCGATGCGCACGTCGCGGGTGGAGGCGAAGCGGCCCGACACAAGGGCGGTGGCGGCGAGGAAGAGATTGGACGCAGTGATGCTTTGGCCCTTAATGACGTCTTCCACGCTGCTCTTGCTGATTCTGGCGTGTACGGTGCGGGGCAGGCCTGTGCCGCCGGCATGATTGTCCGTGGGGAAGACGGTTGCGCCTTCGCCGTCGCTCAGACGCGCATGGAAGAATACCTTTGCCTGATCGAATGCGTCGCCGCTGGCGTTTTCCTGCTCAAGCAGCGCCAGGTCGAAGCTGGAGAAGGATTCCGCCTTCAGTTCCGTGCCGTCATAGGCGGCGGAGAGATCCTGAAGGAAGATATCCATGGAGCCGCCGTCGAAGATCATGTGATGGAAATCGCAGAGCAGGCATACACGGTCGGGCAGAATGCAGATTTCCATGCGCAGCAGCGGACCCTCAAAGAAGGAGAAGGGGCGCACGAAGGACGCCTTCTTTGCGGCGTATGTCTCGGGCGTATAGGTATCCACCGGGATCTCGATCGTCCGGTCATCCTGACGCAGCTGCACAGGTTCGTTGTCTTTCAAGGCGAAATGCGTCTTGACATAGGGGTGTGCGTCGATCACGCGGCGAATGCTCTCAAGAAGCTTTTGCGGATCGGTATCCGAACCAAAGCCGATTTCAAAGGGAATGTTATATACCAGCGTACCGGGGTCTTTGAGGCAGGCAAAGTAGAGGCCAAGCTGATTCTGCGTGAGCGGATAGTATTCGCGCTTTTTGTAGGATTTGGCTTCATAGCTGCTGCTCCTGCTGAGCAGGATAGCGATTTTTTCGATGGTCTTTTCGCGCATCAGCTCCGGTGTGCGCAGGTTCTTGCCCGTGCGCTCGGTGATGAGCGCGGCGGCCTTGATGGCGGACAGAGAGTTGAGACCGGCGTACATCAGATCGGTGGTTACGCCGAAATCCTCCATCTTGAGGACGGAGGCAACGACTTCGAAGATCGCACGCTCCATGTCCGTGCGCGGGGGGATATTTTCCTCCGCCTGAATCTGAATGCGCGGAAGCTCGCGGCGGTTGACCTTGCCGTTCTGGTTGAGCGGAATGCGCTCGATCTGCATGGTCGCCGCGGGCACCATATAGGGCGGCAGTTCTTCCTCGATAAAGGCATTCATCGCCTTGATATCCACCGACGCGTCGGAAACGACATAGGCCACGACGCGCTTGCCGCCGCCCGCATCCTCCTGTGCGATGACGGCTGCGTCGCGAATGCCCGGGAAGGCGCGGATACGGCCTTCGATCTCGGTCAGCTCTACGCGGAAGCCGCGAATCTTGACCTGGAAATCCCTGCGGCCGACGAAGTCGATCGCGCCGTCCGGCAGGAAGCGCACCACGTCGCCGCTCTTGTACATGCGCGAAAGCAGGGGATCATCGCTGAAGGGATTGGACACGAATTTTTCTGCCGTGAGGTCCGGACGGTTCAGATAGCCGGCAGCCACCTGTGCGCCGGAGATGCACAGCTCGCCGGCTACGCCCACGGGCGCAAGCCTGCCGCGGCTGTCCACCACATAGAGCGCCGTATTGGGCGTTGACTTGCCGATGGGCACGCGGTCATAGAGCTGATCTACCTGCTGACGGGTACAGGCGACGGTGCATTCGGTCGGACCATAGAGATTGAACAGAGCAAACGACGGGGGAGTAAGCGGAACCAATGCTTCGCCGCCCACGGAAAGCGCGCGCAGCGAAGAAACCTGCATGCTCTCGGCAAACTGACGGCCCAGCTGCGTGGTGAGGAAGGCGACGGTGATGTGATTTTCCTCAAAGTAATCCCGGATGCCGGGCAGATCCAGACGCATTTCCTCCGGCAGCACATGCAGGCATGCGCCGCGGAGCAGCGTGGGATACATGTCCATCATGTTGGCGTCAAAGCCAAAGCTGGCATACGCGGGAATGTTGTCGGTTTCGCAGATTCCATACGATTCCGCGTAGAAATAGGTGTAGTTGGTCAGGTTGCTGTTGGTGAGCATGACGCCCTTGGGCTTGCCCGTCGTGCCGGAGGTATAGAGCAGGATGAACAGATCCTCCGGGCGGGAAATATCCGGCACGGGCGCAGCAGCAGGAAGCTGATCTACGGTTTCGGTATCCACGAAGACGCCGCTGAAATCCGGAACCCTGTCTGCAAGGTTTGGATCGCAGAGCAGGATATTTACGCCCGCATCAGACAGCATGTATTGCAGGCGATCGGCAGGATAGCTGGGATCCATGGGCAGATAGGCTGCGCCCGCCTTGAGCGCAGAGAGCGCGCCTATGGGCATCATCATGCCGCGGGAGACCATCACGCCCACGACGCTGCCTCGGCCTGCGCCGAGCTCAATCAGGCGGGCGGCCAGGCGGTTGGTGATCTCGTCAAGCTGGGCGTAGGTCAGGCTTTTGCCCTTAAAGACGACGGCGCGGTTTTCTGGCGTCTTTGCGGCCTGCTTACGGAATAGCGAGATAATCGTCCTGCCTTGCCAGCCCTGCACGCGCTCACCGGGGAAATCGCGGACGATCTGATTGTATTGACGACTGGGAAGTTCGCAAAGATCCATCAGCAGCGCGTTGCCATCGTCCTCGCAGCAGCGCTCAAGCGTAGTCAGGAATTGCTCCATGAAGTTTTCTGCGACTGCATCGTCGTAGAGCTTTCGGGAATAGGAAAGCACGAATTTCATATTTGGGCCTTCGTGCGTGGCGATCAGAACCAGATCCATCTGCAGCGCTTGTCCCTTGATGGGCACATAGCTTCCCTGAGCGTCTTCAAGGGTCGGGAGGGGCTGCTCCTGCAGATAATTGAAAATGACGTCAAACACCGGGGAACGGGATGCATTTCGATCCGGCGCGAGCATAGGAACCAGATGTTCAAAGGGATAGGTCTGGTTTGCTTTTACGGTGCGAATAGTCTGTGCAGTTTGGACGACATAGTCCTTCAGGCGCATATCGCCTGCGGGCTTCATGCGAATAGGCAGCGTATTGACGAACATGCCAATCATGCTGCTCTGTTCTTCCAGGGTGCGTCCGCTCATCGCAGTACCGATGACGACGTCCTCGCTTGCGCAGTACTTGCCAAGAGTCATGCCCAGAACGCTCATCAGCAGGCCGTATTGGGTGACGCCCAGCCGTTTTGCGGTTTCACGGATTTTCTGCTTGGGGATGATGCGCAGAATGTCCTCGTCGGCATGCGGCAGAATCTCGGGGCGGGAGGCGTACGTGGGCATTTCGTTTTCAGGAGCGCCGTCTGCAAACATCTCTTTGAAAACGGCCTCCTGAGCGCGCGGATCGCCATGTTCTGCTTGCCACACGGCGTAATCCTGATGATCAAACGCCAGCGGGGGAAGCTCCTCGCCGCGATACAGCTTGAACAGCTCGTCCTCAAAGACGGGCCAGCTGGTGCCGTCGATGATGATGTGATGCATGCAGAAATGGAGGGTATGCTGATGATCTCCATGCTCAAATACCTGACAGCGCAAAAGCGGTGCGTCTGCCAGATTGAATGGATGGTTTTCTTCTTCGATGATCCGCTGCACATCGTCGGCATGGCAGCTTCGGCGTGCTACTGCAATGCGCATATCCTCAGCAATGCGATGTTCGTATTCGCCGTTTACCATGGGATAATAGGAGCGCAGCACAGCATGGCGCTTCACAAGCATGTTGAGCGCGGTTTCCAGGCGATCTGTATCGAAATGACCGTCGATCCGCAGCGCGAGGAAATTGATGTTGTAGGCTACCGATTCGGGGTTCATGCTCTGTTCGGTTGCCATCTGCCGCTCTGCAAAGGTGAGGGGCCATGTTTCCCGGGGAGCGGCTTTTTGCAGCTTATTGGTCGGATGAAGCGCGGCCAGCTTCTGCGGGGTGCCAAGGCTGAGAATATCGCTGGCGGAAATACCCAAATCCGACAGTTCTGCCTGTACCTTTGCCGCAGAGATGGAATCGCCGCCGATGAGGCCAAAATCATCCAGCACGCCGACCTGTTCAAGGCCGAGCACCTGTCTGAATGCTTCGCAGATCGTGTGCTCGCGCTCGTTTTCCGGCGCCTGATAGGGCGCTTTGAATTTGGCGATATCCGGCGGGAGGATATTCTTGCGGTCGACCTTTCCGTTGGGATTAACCGGCAGCTTGTCCACCTGCTCAAGGAACGCAGGAATCATGTACGAGGGCAGGAAATTGCGAATGGCAGAGATGATTGCTTCGGGTGCAAGAGGCACCTTGGCGGTATATACGCCAAAGAGACTGGTTTCACCCAGGGCATTGGTGAAGCCCTTGACCACAGCCTGCTCTGCCGGTGTAGAGCGCACGATGGCAGATTCGATTTCGCCCGGTTCTACGCGATAGCCGCGCACCTTGACCATCCAGTCCTTGCGCTGCACATATTCCAGCTGGCCGTTCTCGTTGATGCGGCCGATGTCGTTGGTTTTGAAGAGAATCTTATCGTCTTCGCCCTGCGAGAAGGGATTGGGAATGAAGCGCTCGGCCGTCAGCTCCGGCAGGTTCAGATAGCCCTTGGCAATCTGGCCGCTAATACAGATTTCGCCCTCATGACCGTCGGGCAGGCGGTTGCCGTCATCGTCGAGAATATAGATGCGGCTTGCAGCATATGCGCTGCCGATGGGCGTGATGTCGGGATATGCGCGATCAATCTCAAAGCTGGTCATCGGACCGCAGGTCTCGCTGCAGCCATAAGAATTGAAGATACGCACCCTGTCGCTATGCAGAGCGATGACGCGATCAGAGCCGACGACCATGCTGGAGAGCTGGTTTTCCAGCTGAGGGAGTACGATGCGCGCCATTTGCGGCGGGAAGAAGGACGTGGTAATGCCGTGTTTATGCATATGTTCGACAAGGGCCTGCGCGTCCTTGCGCAGCGCGTCGCCTGCGATATGAATGGTACCGCCCAGCGAGAGGGGCGTGAAGATTTCCAGCGCCACGGCGATAAAGGAGAAGGAGGCCACAGACTGGAAGACGTCCTGAGCCGTGCGGCAGAGCGTATTGCCGCGAATAGCCAGAGAAAGTGCGCGGTGCGGATTGACGACGCCCTTGGGATTGCCTGTGGAACCGGAGGTGTACACGATGATCGCGGGATCGTCGGGCTGTGCCTGCGGCAGATCGATGGCGGCAGCGTCTTGCGGCAGTGCGCTCATCCAGCCGCTGTCGATAACGACCTTGGCCTTCGTATCCGAGATGATGAAATCGACGCGGTCCTGCGGATAGCCTTCCTCGACCACGCAGATGGCAGCGCCTGCTTTGAGCACGCCGATCATCGCGGACACGGCTTCAAAACCGCGCGGCAGACGGATCACGACGATATCGCTGCGCTCAATGCCATGCGCGGCGAGCGTATAGCCCACACGGCTGCTCTGGCGGTCGAGCTGCGCATAGCTCATGGCAGCGCCCTCAAAACAGAGCGCGGGCTTGTCGGAATATGCTTGAACGATGTGATTAAAGGAATCTAAAAACATAGGTACACTCCTTTCGTAGGGGGTGCTGGAATCAGTAAATGTTCTTGCAGCGGGCTTTTCGGGCATTCCGGACAGATTCATAGATAATCAAATTCAATTTGTCTGCCGATGTTGACGTCTGTTTTTTGCTGGCAAAGTGATCCCTCTGTCAAGGATTATTGTAAGAGTTCTTCGCGGGACAGGTGGATGATTTCCATCTTCGTATCGGGAACGGACGAAGCGCAGCACAGCATGTGTCCGTCTACATTCTGCCATTGCAGATACCATGAGCGTCCCAGAACGGGATTTGGCCCTGACTGGTCGGGCAGGATTTCAAAGCTTTCCGGGGGCAGCTGAAACCCCAGCCCCAGCGCTTTCATGATGCTTTCCTTGCCTGTCCAGAGCCGGTAGAATGCCTCGTCGTTTGCCTGGCTGTGCAGCCATACCTGTTCGCGGGGAGAAAAGACCCGGCGAGCGACGGCTTCCCAATAGGGAACGATCTGCTCGACGTCCACGCCTGCGTCGTGGTCGGCCGTCAACAGGACGACCTTGCTGCCGGAGTGGGAGAGGCTGAAATTCGGGCCGTCGGGCAGGTAAGGTTTTCCAAGCGGCGTGACGGCAATGCGCTGTGCCTGCTGCGTACCAAAGACCCGGCGAAGCATCAGCCCTGCGGCGAGGCAGCGCGCCTTGTCCTCGCGCTGTATGTAACGAAGCATTCGCGTCCGGCGCGTGTTTGTCAGCAATTCACTGCCCGGTAAATCAAAAAGATCGGTGATATTGCACACATAAATATTCATAGCTGAATGATATTATACGGGCTTCGGGGGTCAACGAAGTTTCGATGAGAAGGGACGTTTAGGAGGTATAATACATCTCCTTGGTGCCGTGTGTACAGCGATTCTTCATGGTTAGTATATCACAGAAGGTATTTGCCGACAATCAGATTCTTGTGATCGTCCAGCCGCCACGCAAGGGGAAATTTTGTGGCGCATACCAATCTCAAGGGTGATCGGGCGGTGGAATGCGCCATCATGGTACACTTTTTTGCGATCAGTATGAGGAGTTTATTGACAAGAAAAAGACGAACGTGGTATATTTTCTATAGTGTAACGTGTTATAGAATGCGGTCGGAATCTATAGATGTTTATCAAGGAAAGGTGACCAAATGGAGCAAAAAGGTCTGCATCGATCAACGGAAGAAAACAGACGCCTCATTCTTTGGGCAGCTGCAAGGCTGTTTGAACAAAATGGATATACGGCGACGACGCTGCGTCAGATTGCAAAAGAAGCGGGTATCAATATTGGATCGCTCATGTACGCCTATGAGAGCAAGAAGTGTATCCTTGTCGATCTGGTGAAGTATGTGCTCGATGGGCAATTTACCGCAGCGGAAAAGCTCCTGCAGGGCGTAACGAATGATAAGGTGTTCTTCTGAGCTGTGGAGTCGACATTGCAGCTGTACATGGCAGAGAGCAGGGAGTCGATTCGCGAAATCTATCTGGAGGCGTATTCGCATCAGAAATCGGCGGGCGTCATTTGTCAAGTGATTGCTGAGAAGCTGCAGGCGATTTTTCAAGCATATCACCCGCAGTATGAAGCCAAGGATTTCTATGAACTGGAAATCGCTTCGGGCGGAATCATCCGCAGTTATATGTCCGTTCCCTGTGATATCTATTTTACGATGAATCGAAAGGTACAGAGATTTTTGGAAATCTCATTCATGCTGTATAACATCCCGGCGAAAAAAACTAGAGAGGCCATCGAGTTTGTCTCGCATTTTGATTTTACAATCATTGCTCAGCAGGTGATTGAGGCTATGCTGGTGAAACTTGAGCAGGCGTGCGATGCGCAAGAACCGCTCACGGATGGTTGCTGAAAAGGAGGATGCAAAGATGCGCGGAAAAACTGGCGATAGCAAGATGCTGTCCAAATTGTTTTTCAGGCTTCTGCCCATACAGGTGCTGCTAGTTGCTATGGGCGCAATCAATTCGATTATAGATGGTGCGGTTGCTGGCCGCTTCATCAGCGCAGAGACGGTTGGTGTGATTGGCCTGTTCTATCCCATGGTTCAGGTAATCTCTGCCGTGAATTCAGTGCTCCTGGGAGGTACAGCGGTGCTGTGCGGCCGGTATATGGGGCGGGGCGAAATGCAGAAGACCCGCGGCGTTTTCTCGCTTAATCTGACGGTGTCGCTGCTGATCGGCGTGTTGCTTTCGGTGGTCTGTTTCCTTTTCCCCGGTCGGGCTGCGGATGCGCTGGGTGCGGATGCGCAGCTGCGCCAGCCACTGATGGAGTATATGGTTGGCTTTGCCGTGGGCATCGTGCCGCAACTGCTGGCCGGACAACTTGCCTCTTTCCTGCAGATGGAACGGCAGGATAAGCTCGGCTATATCGGCATCAGTGCGATGATGGTGATCAACGTCGTGCTGGATGTGCTGTTTGTTGCTGTGTTTAGGCTGGACGTTAGCGGACTGGCGCTGGCAACAGCGCTGGCCAACTGGGCCTATTTCCTGGTGCTGGTTTCTTATTACTTTGGAAAAAAGGCGCAGCTGAGCTACAGCTTTGCCTGCATCTGCTGGCGTGAGCTGATTGACATGGTCAGGATTGGCCTTCCCGGAGCGCTGCTGGTGTTCTGTCTGGCTGTACGCAGTCTGGTGATCAACCGCATTCTGCTGCAGGTTGCGGGGCAGGATGGTTTGTCCGCCATGTCGGCGTTCAACATGGTCAGCTGTTTGTTCATTGCGCTGTGTCTGGGGGCGGGCGCGGTGGTGCGTATGCTTACCAGCATATTCATGGGCGAAGAGGACCGCGACTCCATGAAGAGCCTGATCCGTATTGCGATGACGCAATGTCTTGCCCTGTCTGCGGCGGTTGGCGTCGTAGTGGTACTGCTGTCCTCGGTCATGACCAGCATTTTTTTTACAGATCCGACGTCGAACGTGTACGTTTTAACGCGCCAGATTTTTGTCATTTATGGCTTCTGCGTTCCGCTGGTGCTGCTGTGCAGCGTCCCATCCAATTATCTGCAGGCGATGGGGCATAGCGTGTTTGTGAATATCCAGTCGGTCTTTGACGGTCTGCTGGGCATGGTGATTCCTGCTGTGATTCTGGCGCCTGTGATGGGCGCCATGGGCGTGTGGCTGGCCAATCCCATCGGCATCGTGCTGACCATCCTGCTGGTTCCGGCGTATGCATTTGTTTTCTGGAAGCGCATGCCCCGCAGCCTGGATGAATGGATGTTCCTCAGGCCGGAGTTCGGCGCTGTGGATGAAGACCGGCTGGAGCTGACGATTACGGGCATGGACGACGTAACGCAGACGGCAATGCGCGTGCAGGAGTTCTGTAAGGCACACGGAACGGCTGCCAGAACAGCGTATCTTGCAGCGCTCAGCCTGGAGGAAATGGCGGGCAATGTGGTCAGGCATGGCTTTGCGGCAGATAAAAAAGCGCACAGCGTAAGCTGCCGCGTGGTATATACGAAGAAGGGGATTCTACTGCGGATTAAGGACGACTGTATTCCCTTTAATCCGCAGGAATGGATGGATATGGTCAAGCCGGACGATCCAACGAAAAACATCGGCATTCGCATGGTGTATCGCCTGGCACAGGACGTGAGTTATCAGAATCTGCTGGGGCTGAACGTGCTGACTGTTGTGCTGTCGGATCAAGGAGAAAACTGATGGAACATGATTTTCTGATGGAGAAGTGGCTGCACGAACTGGATCGGCCTCTGCACCGATGCTTTGCGGACGCAGTTTTTGCGCTGCAGCATACGCTTTCGCACTACAGGCGGCTGTTCCCGGAATATACCGATCACAGCGAGCAGCACAGCATGAATGTGATTGACTTCTGCAACAGGCTGATCGGCAAAGAGCAGATCGTGAAGATGAATGCTGATGAAGTCTATGTGCTGCTGATGAGCTGCTATCTGCACGACGTCGGCATGGGCATTTCTGAAAGTGACTATGAAACCTTCAAGCACGAGTTTGGTGCGGACGACTACTTTGAAAAGCATCCGGAAGACACGGAAGGGGATTTTGTCCGCCGATATCACCATGAGTTCAGCGCTTGCTTTATTCGCAAATATGCGCAGCTGCTGGAGATTCCGTCTGAGGAGCACCTGTTCTGTATCATGCAGGTTTCCCGCGGACACCGGAAAACCGACCTGTTTGATGATAAGGAATATCCGGCGGCTTATCCGATGCCCAGCGGCAATACGGTATGCCTGCCCTATCTGGCAGCGTTGATCCGTCTGGCAGATGAGATCGACGTGGCGGCGGACCGCAATTCGCAGATTCTGTATGACATTGAAAACATCCGGGACGAGTTTCAGATCTACTGCAACAGGCTGCAGGAGGCTGTTGCCTGCCTTCATGTGAATGACGAAAGCTTTGTCATGGATGTGAAGACGCAGGACGAAAAAATCTATCGGGGACTGTGCGAAGTGCAAAAGAAGATGCAGGAGACGCTGGATTTGTGCAGGGCAGTGGTTCATGCGCGCACGCCATATTGCATCACGCAAAAGATCGTTGAGATGCGCAGGGCCTGATGGAACGCAACACCGATAAAAGACAATGGACATAAGCAACCATCATGAATAAGGAGAGAAGTAAACATGACAATTGAAAAGAAACTGAACGGAACCGAACTGACGATTGCCCTGACCGGACGCATGGATACCATGACCGCGCCCCAGCTGGAAGCTGAGCTGAAGGATTGCCTGAATGGCGTCACTAGCCTTCGATTTGACTTTTCCGCCCTTGACTATCTATCCTCTGCAGGACTGCGCGTGCTGCTGGCCGTGCAGAAGCGCATGAACAAGCAGGGCAGCATGACGCTGTTAGGCGTCAACGAGACGATCACGGAGATCTTCGAAGTGACGGGCTTCAGCGATATTCTGACCATTGAATAAGCGATGAATATGCCATGCACCATCTACATGGCAGACATTTGACAGAAAGTATAGGGAACGATACTATGGCTGAAAATGTGAAGAAACTGAATGCGGAAAAAACAGTGCTTTATTCCTCGGCGCAGACGCCGCCTGCCGCACCGCTCTTCTTCTCTGCTTTGCAGCATATGCTGCTGATTCTTTCGCTGGGCATGGCGATGCCAGTATCCATTGCACGCGCGGCCGGGCTGGATGTGAATCTCTCTAGTTCGTTGCTGGCAGCGGCACTGTTTACCATGGGTCTGACCGGCATCCTGCAGACGCTGCCCAGCCGTTTCGTTGGCTCTGGTTTTCAGTCGCTTTCTGTGGCGGATTCGGCAGCCCTTTCAGCGTGTATCCTTGCCGCAGAGATCGGCGGCGTACCGCTTGTGCTGGGCATGACGATTTTCTCCGGCGTGCTGCGCTTTGTGCTGGGTTCATTCACCTTCAGGCTGCGCAAGTTCTTCCCGGCGGAGGTTACCGGCACAATGATCTTCATTCTGGGCGTCAATCTGGTGCCGACGGCGCTCAAGAACTTCCTGGGCGCGCCCGTTGGGGGCGTATATAATCCGATGCATCTGGTCGTAGCGATTGCAACGCTGCTGTTCATGCTGGCGTGTTCGCTGTTTATCAAGCCGCTCAAGCCGTATACGGCGCTGCTGGGCATTGCATTCGGCTTTGTGATTTCTGCTGTCACCGGTATTTTCAATTTTGCAAGCCTCGGTCAGATGGGAGATCAGGCGCTGGTCGCGCTGCCGATCTATGCCGATCTTTCCTACTCGTTTGATCTGCGGGTGCTGATTCCCTTCGTTGTGGTCACGGTTGCGGGCATTGTGGATAATATCGGTGATTTCTCTGCCTGCCAGAGCGCGGATGATCCTCATTTCAAAAAGCCGAACTGGAGGTCGATCGAAAGCGGCATTCGCGGCAATGCGCTGGGCACGGCGGTTTCCGGTCTGCTGGGCGGCCCGATCCAGTCCACGGCGACGACCAATATTGGTATTGCCGGCGCAAGCGGCATCACCAGCCGCAAGGTGGCGTATCTGGCCTCTGCCATGCTGATGATTGCTTCGGTCTTCCCCTGGCTGACCGGTACACTCTCGATGATTCCTACGCCGGTGCTCGGCGCAGTGCTGCTCTACAGTGGCTGCTATATCATGGCGGGCGGTTTCTCGGCGCTGATGGAATGCGTGTTGGATGACAGACGCATCTTTACCATCTTCCTGAGCGTGTTCTTTGCCATCAGCACCCTGATCCCGAATCTGTACAGCTTCCTGCCGGATAGCGTGAGCACCATTCTGGTGTCGCCTATGGTCATGGGTGTGTGCGTGCTGCTGCTTACCACGCTGCTCAGCCGCATTGGCATGAAGAAGGTCTTCTCGTTCATCTCCGGCGTATCGCCTTTGGATATTGTCGCCCTGAATGAAGAGATTGAGAATACCTGCAGACAGCGCGGAACTGAGCGCGCGCTGATGCGCAGAATGCAGATTGCCATCGACAGTCTGTGTGAAGGCATATATGAACTGGCGCCGGGCGCGCAGATCCGCTATGTGATCAGCTATGATGCGCAGCAATTGAAAATCCACATGGAGAGCGAGCGTGCGGTTTTTAAGGCGGAGGCGCTTGCTGCAGATGACGCGCTGGACAGGACGCTGGATGTTTCGCTGATGATCATCCGGAATATGTTCGATGAGGTGCGTGTGAAAAACAGAAACGGCGTACTGACGATTGACATGAGCCATGATCTGTGAGCGGATGCCGGATAAAGGAGGCTGGAGATTTGAGCATCTGACGGTGATCGAAACCATGATGATCGTGACCCATGAGATGTCCTATGCCAAAGAGATTGCCAACCGTGTATTCTACATGGATGAGGGCGGCATCTACGAAGACGGTACGACGGAGCAGGTTTTCGATCATCCTCAAAAGGAAAAGACCATTCGCTTTATCCGCCGCCTGAAGGTGCATGAAGCCAACATTGCTTCCAGAGATTTCGACTTCATCGGCCTGATGACAGAGCTTGAGGAATTCGGGCGCAAGA
>JAFXCE010000112.1 GCA_017521565.1 Clostridia bacterium
CTGATTCCGGCTAAAAAGGGCGACATTATTCGATTCAAAAACGTGGAGTATTTCGACATTTCGGGTGACGGCGGTTCTACGTCGAGGACTACATTCTTTGCATATGATGCGTCGTTCAACAAGCTCACTAACGCGAGCCACAATCCTAACAGTCTGCCCGGCAGCGAATTTGCGCCGGTTGTGTATGGTGAAAATGGTGACGTTATTCAGCTCACAGCGCCGAGCGGGTGGGGAACATACGCCTACATCCGCATCTGCTGCGGCGATCTGAACGAGGATTCCATCATCACGGTCAATGAGGAGATCGACTAAGGAGGGGATGGAGATGATCAGCATATGGCATCTTTTGTGGATTGTTCCGCTGGCGGGATTCATCGGTTTTACATTTGCTGTGCTTTTGCCTGCGAACGCTCGCGCGGAAGAGCAGCTTGAGCTTTTCAAGCTGCGCGCGGCGATGAAGCGTCTTGGCAGCTTTGGCAAGCTCTTTATCGAATATAGAGAATGTCCGCGCGGCGCGGTTGGACGAGCCTGCTGTCCGATCGAGGAAGAGGTGCTGATGATGCAGCCGATCCGCGACGTGGACGGCAGCGAGTGGATTCCTGTGCAGGCGGATGCGCTGCGGGATATGGTTAATAGGTATAATCTGTCAATGGATATGGCTAGTTATTGAGCAACAATTTTTAACTTGGAAATAATGTGCAGCAAGGAGGATACTTGATGGCAAAAGGAAGAAAGCTTCGGATTTATAGACAGTTCTTCATGAACTCCGATTGCTACAAAGCGAATGTGCACCAGACTTCTGTCGGCGTGCAGGTCCATTCGACAGGAGCAAACAATCCGTTCCTGCGGAGATATGTGCAGCCGGACGATGGCAGGCTCGGCGTTAACAGCAACGGAAACAGCCACAACCGTCCCGGCGTGGACGTTTGCGCAAACGCTTATATCGGCATGCAGATTGACGGCACGGTAGCGGTGTATCAGACGCTCCCATGGGACATGCGTTGCTGGATCAGCGGCAAGGGCAAAAACGGAAACGCGAATAAGCTTGGATACATCGGATATGAAATCTGCGAAGATGATCTGAACAGTGAATACTATTTCAATGCGGCCGTGATGACAACAGCAGTCAACCTGACGGCTCATTTGTGCGAGATCATGGGCACAACACCGGATACTGTTGTAGACAGATATATTGAAGGCGAAGCTCTGGCAGTCATGGATCACAATGAACTCGCGTCACGAGGCCTCGCTTCCGGGCATGCGGATATTACGCACTGGCTGCGCCGGTACGGAAAGAGAATGAGCGACTTCCGAAAGGAGGTCGCTCTTGCTATGTCCGAGGGCGTTGAGGTTGAATATATCGACGTGGGCGAAGTCGAGGAGGCGTGGGAAAACGTGGACAAGCAGATGGAAGTCTTTGCCGCGAACGGCGGATATGTCAATCTGCGCGATCAGCCGGACACGGAGAGCTATTCGCTTGAGCGCCTGTATCCCGGCGCGATCGTGCGCGTGACGGCGATGACCGGCGTGTGGAGCAAGGTCGAGACGCAGGATCATGCCGGATACATGATGACGCAGTTCCTCCGAGATATCCCGATTGAGGTGTCGGAGATGGTCAGCATTCCGCGCGATCTGGCACAGAAACTGTATGAAGCGCTTGGCAAGGTGCTGAAGTAAGGAGAGATACCATTGCAGAACCCAATAAAATGGGCTGTCGGTTGGGTAGCAGATGCGCTGGTCGAGAAGATCACCGAGCCGATTGACAAGATCAATAAGAGGCTGGACAGGCTGGAAAGCCTCCATGAACAGGACGCTGCGGCGCTGGAAGCTGATTTAAGCGTGATGGATGACCGAATCTGCTGTCTGATCGGCATGTGCCGCAGACGAGGATATACGACCTCTGACGAGCGCAGGAGAGTGACGCGCATGCACGACGCGTATAAGGCGCGCGGAGGAAACCACGGTGAGGAAAACGAATATGCCGCGTTTCTGAAGCTGCCGACGCAAGAAGAATTTGAAAGAATGAAGGCGTGAGTGTTCTATATTATAGAACACAGAAAGGAGAATATGATGGATAAACTGAACCTGATCGATCTGACCAACCTGATTGAAGCGGTGATTGCTGTGCTGATCGCCGTGTCCATGCGTTACCTGATCCCCTATCTTGCGACGAAGCTGAGCAAAGAACAGCAGGAAGACCTTGCGACCTTCTTTGACATCGCCGTCCTGGCCGCTGAGAAGCTCTACGGCGCCAAGCGCGGAGACGAGAAGCTTGCCTACGTCGAGCGCCAGGCCGAGAAACGGGGAATCAAGATCGACACCATGAGGCTCAAGATGTTTGTCAACGCATCCATCAAAAAGATGGATCAGGCCGCTCCGCTTGAATTGGTGACCGGAGAGTTTGAAACCCCTGTTACGGTCGAAGAAGGCGAGGAGGAAAACGAGGAACCGCAGACGGAAGGCGCCCAGGAGGGAGCGTGATCCCGTGGGCGGGAAGTATTTCTTTGACCGCTACACGCCCGCAGAACGGAAGGCACTCGCCGAGGAATGCGGACTAACCGAAGAGGAGGCGCTTGTGTTTGACACACGCGCCAGAACGGATCGCGTCGTCGGGACGCAGATGCGTCTTGCGATGGGAGAAACCACCGTCAAACGCAGAAGCCATAGCATTGCTATGAAGCTGGCAAGATGCGGACACAGGCGTCATCTGAGCGCATCCATGGAAGAAAAGTGCATATAAGAGAGCCGGGGTGAAAGCCCCGGCTTTTCTCTTTTTTGGCAAAACAACGTGACCTAGGATTGGCCTTCGAGCGGCACTCCCGGGTCCTTTTTTTATTGGAAAATTAAGTCACAAGGAGGCGATGACATGGCATACGGATACAACCCCTTTGGCGGCGGCTACGGTCAGCCGACGCAGCAGATGGTGCAGCAAGCGGCGCAGCAGGCCTACATGCAGCATATGGGCGGCATGGGACAAATGGCGCAGCAGCCGGTGCAGATGCAGCAGCCTAACGTAATTTCCCGGATGGTGACCAGCCGGGACGAAGCAACGACAGCACAGATTCCCTTTGACAGCACGATCAACGTTTTTCTCAATCCGAGCGCTGGGGAGATCTACGTCAAGCGATTCAATCCCAATACGGGCGGTGCATGGTTTGACGACTATGTCAGTGCTTCGAAGGTGCAGCAGGTGATGCAGGCACAGGAAGCACAGAAGACCACGCCTGAGTATGCGACGGTCGATATGGTGACAGCACTGGAAAACCGCGTCAGCGAGCTGGCGGACGCAATGAACGCCAAGCGCACGAGAGGGGCGAAGGCGGATGAATAACATTCTCCCGTTTCCACTCCCCCCGAGGATGACGCAGCAGGGGCAGGGTGGGCAGCAGAGGCAGAACAGTCCTATGCAGGCTATTGTCGGCCAGTTTATGGGCGGCATGACCCCGATGGCGATTCTTGACAGGATCGGCGGGCCGCAGGCAAGACAGGCCAGACAAATTATCGGCGGAAAGAGCGAAAGCCAGCTGCGCGATATTGCCATGAACATGGCCAGACAGCGCGGCGTGGATCTTTCAAGCCTGGCTCAGCAACTGGGTGTGAAGCTTCCGGAATAACGACGGTATAAGGCGGGCTGCAGACCGCTTTTGCAATACACAAAATCCCAATCGATTCAGAAAGCGAGGTAACAATATGGGCGACGATTTTGCGATGGGCTATGCGATGGGCCAGGACAATAACAACGGCGGAAACGGCAGCGACTGGTTTGGCGGCGGCGGTATCTGGGGTCTTCTGATTCTTGCACTGCTGTTCGGCTGGGGCGGCTTTGGCGGCGGCTTCGGTGGTGGCTTTGGCGGCGGCGGCAACGGCGCTCTGACACGTGCTGCGGTGGCCGAGGGCTTCCAGGTCAACGGCATCGACAACGGTATCCGTGCGATCCAGAACGGTCTGAGCGACGGCTTCTACGCCGTACAGACGCAGTTTGCGAACGCCGCGGCTCAGCAGGCGGCCTGCTGCTGCGAGACTCAGCGCCTCGTTGAGCGCGGCTTCTGTGACGTCGGCTATGCGATGGCTACAAACACCAGCAACATCATCCAGAACCAGCACAACGACGCCGATCGTGTGATTGCGAAGCTGGACGCGATGGAGGCGGCCCGCACGGCGGAGAAGATCGAGGCACTGCGCAACGAGAATCTGTCTCTCAAGTTCGCGGCCAGCCAGCTTGACCAGAACGCGGCGATCCGCGCGAGCATCGATGCGGCGACGGCTGAGATCATCCGCCGCACCGGCAACGAGTGCCCGATCCCGGCGTATGTGGTGCCGAATCCCAACTGCTGCTATGGCAACCCGGTTGGCGTCAGCTACGGCGCGCAGTGGGGCGGCAATGGCAGCTGCGGGAGCTGCGGCTTCTGACGAAGTATGTATGGCCACATACTTACTCCCTGAATAACAGGTGATGATCGGGGCGGCGGGAGAGCCTGCCGCCCCTTGAGAAAGGAGAATAATAATGGACGTTGGAACTCTGAAAAACAAGCTGATTGAGACGCTGGACGGCATCGATAAGGACAAGCTGTCCCTGATGGATCTGAGAATGTATGCGGATATTCTCAAAACCGTCTCCGAGATTCAGACCAAATCCTACGCCGAGGCGATGGCGGAGATGATGAATGGATTCCATTCTCCGATTCCGCAGCCGGCCATGATCGGCAGCCTGAAAGGAGATGCTTGATATGGCATGCAGCAACACGTGCAGGCTCTGCCCTATGCTGGTTATCAGCCAGGCAGTGACTTTTGACGCCGGCACGCTGGTCATCAACATTCCGGCGGGCAGCTATCAGAATGGATGCAAATACTGCATTGTGGTGGCGCAGGCGATTCCGGAAGCCGCAACGATCACCGCGCCGGTGGTCATCACGATCGGCGACGGCACTGAGCAGTATCCGGTGACCGGTTGCAATTGCGCGCAACTGATCGCCTGCCAGATCCGCACGCGCACGCGCTACGCGATGCGAGTGGCTACGACGGCGACGGGCGGCACGTTCAAGATTCTTGGCCGCGCTTCCTGTGGGCCGAACAATGCTCTGACGGCAATCGACGGCACGGCGCTGGCGACGACAGCATGAAGGGAGGCAGCGAAGTATGGGCAGAATGAATCTGGCGAGGCTTCAGATGATCCGAGAGGGCGGCCAGCGCCGCGAAGACGGAGGCGGCTATCCGGCACGCAACGGCTATGACCATGGCGGAGGCCGCATGACGTATGAGCCGCCGTATGGTAGCCCGGACATGCGCAGCGGGTATGACGACGGCAGCGAGATGCGCAGACGCTACCAGACGCGCAGTGGCTACGACGGCGACATGCCGATGGATCGCCGCATGGGTTTCGGAGAGCACGAGGGCTATGATACCGAGATGCGCCGCAGACGCCGCAAGGACGGCACGTTCATGCACTACGGCGGCGAACATGGCGGCATGGAAGAGCCGATCCGCTTCGGCGGCATGGTGGCCATGGAAGGCGGCAAGGGTCATCACAAGCTGACGCGCGAGATGGCCGAGGAGTGGGTCGCCGGCATGGAGGGCAGCGATCCGGCCAAGCCGCACGGCGGCAAGTGGGCGATGGAACAGATCAAGCCCATCGCGCAGAAGTACGGCGTGCCGACGGAGGGCGAGAAATTCGCTGAGTTCTGGGCGGTGATGAATGCGCTGTACAGCGACTATTATGCGGTTGCCAAGAAGTACAACGTGCTCAATCCGGACTTTTTCGCAGACATGGCGATGGCCTTTATCAACGACAAGGACGCTGTGAGAAATAAAGCTGCGGTGTACTATGAGTGCATCGTGGAAAAGTGAGCAATGAAAAGAAAGACCCCGGAAATCCGGGGTCTTTTAATGTATCCAATCATTGTATCCAATCGTGTATCCAATATTGTTTCCTATAAAACAAAATTTCTCAAAATATATCAAGATGATTTTTGAGAAAGGAAAGAAGAAAACCCAACAATCATTAGGATTGCTGGGTTTTAGTGGTCGAGGTGACAGGATTTGAACCTGCGACCTTTTGGTCCCGAACCAAACGCGCTACCAAACTGCGCTACACCTCGAAAATATGGAGCCAATGAGGGGACTCGAACCCCTGACCTGCTGATTACGAATCAGCTGCTCTACCAACTGAGCCACATTGGCATCAGGGAACTAGCCCGTGTCAGTTGTTCCTGACAGGAAAGAATTATAGCAGGACGAAATGGTTTTGTCAACACTTTTTTCTCGTTTTTTTGAATTCTTTTTTATTTGCTTCAAAAACCCGGAATATACATGTTTTTTTCAAATGACCATACGGGAGTTGACGGCGAAAACGGAGTACGTTACAATGAAAACAGCAACGCAAAGGAGAAGAAATTGATGAGAATCAAAGCGGTGATCTGGGATCTGGATGGCACGCTGCTGGATACTCTTGACGATCTGGCGGCCAGCACAAATGCGGCGCTTGTGCAGCAGGGGATGCCGGCGCGCACACGGGAAGAGGTCCGGGCGTTTGTGGGCAACGGCGTGAGAAATCTTATCATCCGCGCTGTGCCGGGCGGTGAAGCGAATCCGGCATTCGAGGCGGTGCTGGCGGGTTTCATTGCGCATTATGGCGCCCATAGCCGCGACAACACGAAGCCATACGATGGAATTCCCGAGCTGTTGGATGTGCTTGACGCCATGGGCGTTCGTCAAGCCATTGTATCCAACAAGATCGATTTCGCGGTGAAGGAACTCAGTAAGGTGTACTTTGGGGACAGGATGCAGGTTGCTGTGGGCGACGATCCATCCAGAAAGAAAAAGCCCGCGCCGGACAGCGTCTGGGAGGCGATGCGCCAGTTGGGTGTGACGGCGGAAGAAACGGTGTATATCGGAGATTCTGACGTCGACGTGATGACGGCGCGCAACGCGGGCATTCCCTGCGTGGCGGTCTGCTGGGGCTTCCGTCCGGAGGAATGCCTGAGGGAGGCGGGGGCTAAGCATATCGCGCACACGCCGCAGGAACTGCTGGAGATGATCAAGGCGCTATGAGAGCATTCGATGCGATTTTACTGCTGGGCTATGGGCTTGACGAGCGTGACCAAGCGACGCAGGAGCTTTGCCTGCGCGTAGGCGCGGCGGCAAAGGCATACCGCGAGGGCGCAGCAAAGGTGATCGTGGCCTGCGGCGGGACGACGCCGGGACATAAGGTCTCTGAAGCGGAGGTCATGGCGCGTTTGCTCTGCAAGGAAGGCGTGCCGGATTCGGCGGTCATTCTGGAAGATAAATCCCAGGTTACGATTGAGAATATGCGCTTTGCGGCGGAAAAGCTCGGCGGCGCAAAGGGAAAGCGCGTCCTGGTGGTGACCAGCGACTATCATCTGCGCCGCTCGGTGCTCACCGCGATGCGCGCGGGCTTTTACGCGCGGGGTTATGCATCCGTGATGGAGCATGACGAGGCATGGAAGGAAAAAAAGAGCAAGGAGCTTGCCTACACGGTGGATTTGCTTCTTGGCTGGCAGGACGAGGGAAAGAGCCGGCCGCAGTGGACATACAAACTCTTTGATTTGGTATTCGGAAAAAAGAAATAAAGATGCCGAAAAAACGCTTGACCCTGACGCTGCGTCATGGCTTATGATCAGAATTGTTCCGGCCGGAGCAGACAGCACACAGAATAAAAACATGAAGAGGCTTTCCATGACACAGCAGGAGAACAGACGCGAATGGCTGATCGGTGAGGCTGCGCAGCGCGCTGGTGTGAGCGTGCGGGCGATGCGGCACTATGATCAGCTGGGATTATTGGCGCCAAGCCGGGTGACGCACGCGGGATACCGATACTATGACGAGGCGGCGATGCTCCGTCTTGAGCAGATTCTGTATTTTAAGGAACTCGGTTTTTCGCTGGAAGAGATCCATGCGATCATGTCGGATGGAGGATACGATGCGAAGGAGGCGATGCGCCGTCAGCGTGCGCTGCTGGTTTTGCAGCGGGAGCGGATTGACGCGATGATCGCGAGACTCGACGAGGCTGTGCGCGGAGAGGGAAAAGCGAAACCGGAGGTATTCAACATGAAAGACATCGAGACGATGAAGGCACAGTATGCGCAGGAAGTGAAGGAGCGCTGGGGCGGCACGCAGGCGTATGCCCAGAGCGAAAAGAAGACGGCGGCATACGGCAAAGCGGATTGGCAGAATGTGCAGGCGGGCATGACGGCGCTGATGGAACAATTCGCCGCTGTGCGGGATCTGCCGGCGGAGGATAGGGCTGTGCAGGCGCTGGTTCATGATTGGAAAGCGTACATCACGGCGAATTTCTACGAGTGTACGGATGAAATCCTCAAGGGGCTCGGCCAGATGTACACAGCAGATGAGCGCTTTATGGCGAACATCGACCGCTGCGGCGAGGGTACGGCAGCGTGCATGTCCCGTGCGATTGCAGCATATTGCAAAGAGAAGGGCGTGTAAGCAAAAAACCCGCCCCTGTATTGACACGATTTCTTTGGCATATTATAATATCGACGAAATCAGCCCCTGATCGCTTGGCTATCAGGGGCTGTCTGCTATAAGCTAAGAGACAGAGAGAACGGGTGAAGCGCGTTGTTTTCCATGGTGTTTACAACAGAAAAAGAGACGCAGCGGTTGGGATACTGCCTGGGCAGATGCCTGCGTGCAGGCGATGTGGTGCTGCTTACGGGCGAGATGGGCGCGGGCAAGAGCGTCCTGACGCGTGCGGCGGCGCGTGGGCTCGGCGTAGAGGGGCCGGTCCCCAGCCCAACGTTCACAATCCTCAACATTCATGAGGGGCATGAGATCAGGCTGTATCACTTTGATCTGTACCGGATAGAGGGCGAGGATGCGCTTTACGAGATGGGCCTTGAGGAATATATCCCCGCGCAGGACGGCGCATCGCTGATTGAGTGGCCGCAGATGGCGCAGGAGGCGATGCCGGAGGAGCATCTTTCCATCGATATCCGCTATGCGCAGGATGGCATGGCCCGAGAACTGACGCTGACCCCTATGGGAGGATTTGACGCTGCGCGCGTGCAGCATGTGCTGAAGATGCTGGAGGATTGCGATGAATATCCTGATGATTGATACGTCCGGCCCTGCCTGCGGCGTGGCTGTGATGAAGGACGGACAGATGGTCTGCGAGCTGCAGCTGACCAGCGGAAAGACGCATTCCCAGCGTGTGATGCCGATGGTGGACAGCGCGCTGGTCATGTGCGAGATGACAGCGGCCGATATGGATTTGTTCGGCGCGGTGGTTGGTCCGGGCTCGTTTACCGGCGTGCGCATCGGCGTGGCGACGGTGAAGGCGCTGGCGCATGCTGCCGGCAAGCCGTGCATCGGCGTGGATGCGCTTGAGGCGCTGGCGGCCAACGTGACGGGCTTTGACGGCGTGATCTGCCCGATTCTTGACGCGCGGGCGCAGCAGGTGTATGGCGCGATGTTTGAAAGCGGCATGCCGCCGGTCAGGCTGATGGAGGACGAAGCGGAAAAGCTGACGGCGTTCCTTGATCGCGTGGATGCGACGGGCAGGAATGCGCTGTTCCTTGGCGATGGGGTGGCGGTATTCGAGGCGGCAATCCGGGCGAGGTTGGGCGATCGTGCGCATTTTGTATCTGCGCAGCATATGGGGCTGCGTGCGGCGAGTGCGTGCGCGCTGGCGGCGGAATACGCAAAGGAGGACGGCAGCCTGAAGGACTGCATGACGCTGCTGCCGCTGTATCTGCGTGCGCCGCAGGCGGAGCGCGAGCGCGCGGCGAAGCTGGCTGCGCAGGCCGCAGAAAGCCAGAAGGAGAATAAAGATGGCTGAACCGATCATCCGGGCGATCCTGGAAGAGGACGTCAGGCAGATTCATGAGATTGAGACGCTTTGCTTTGCAATGCCGTGGAGCGAGGAGTCGATTCTGCACGATGTGAAGGAGAATGTCGTCGCGCGCTGGCTGGTGATGGACGACGGAGAGGGCCGCGTGCTTGCATATGCGGGCATGTGGTTTGTGCTCGACGAGGCGCATGTGTGCAATGTGGCGGTACATCCGGATTTCCGCGGGCACGGCTACGGCAAGCGGATTTTTGAAGCGCTGGAGAAGCTGGCCAAAGAGAATTCCATGGCGATGATGACGCTGGAGGTGCGCCGATCCAACACTGTGGCGCAGAATCTGTATCATGCCTGCGGCTTCCTTGATGTGGGCTATCGTAAGCGTTATTACGAGGACAACAAAGAGGATGCGCTGATCATGTACAAGGAATTTGACTACGGGCAGGCTTTCGGCGAAGAGCCGTAACTGCGTTTTTGCGGAAGATGCGGAAAATAAACGCATAGATATGGCAGGACAATGGCGGAGCAATCGCTGTTGCCCTCTTTTAATTTGACAAAAAATGGAGTATAATAAGAAAATCCAGAATCATGGGAAAGAATGGGGTTGAACAAGCGAAGATGCTGCTTGAGGTGAACGGCGCAAAGGTTGACGTATGTGTCAGCGGTAGCGGAGAAAGGGCCGCGCTGCTGCTGCATGGATGGGGATGCAGCGCAGAGATGATGCGCAGCGTAGCCGGCTTGCTGGAAAGAGGCATGCGCGTGGCTGCGATCGATTTCCCCGGTCACGGCAAGGAGGGCAAAGCGCTCCCGCCGCCGCAGCCGTGGGGCGTTCCGGAATACATGGAGATGACGGCGCAGATCATCCGGCAGCTTCATCTGGCGCCGTGCGATATTGTGGCGCATTCCTTCGGCGCGCGTGTGGCGATTCTGCTGGCGAGCACATATCCTGAGCTTGTGGGCCGCATGATTCTGACAGGGGCCGCTGGCATTAAAAAGCCAAAGACCGGCAAGGCGACGATGAGGCAGAACCTGTATAAAGGGCTGCGCGGCGCGGTCAATGTGCTGGATAAGACGCATCTGTTTGGCGAACTGCCGGAAAAGGGACGCGAGGCACTGGTGCAGAAGTTCGGTTCTCCGGATTACCGGGCGCTTACCCCGGAAATGCGAAAGACGTTCAACATGGTGATTTCCCTAGATCTGACTGACCGGCTGGAGATGATCAAGGCGCCGACGCTGCTTTACTGGGGCGCGAAGGACACCGAGACGCCGCTGTGGATGGCGCAGACGATGAAGGAGCGTATCCCGGACGCCGGTCTGGTCGTGGAGGAAAATGCCGGACATTTTGCATATCTCGAGCAAAACGCAAGATTCCTGCGTATTGCGGAGAGCTTCCTGATGGAAGGGAGATAACATGAGCATCATTTTGAATATTCTTGAGGCGCTGGTGATGGCGGTCTGTCTGCCGCTGAGCGGATGGCGGCTGCTGCATTATTTCCAGCTGGAAAGCTATCAGCTTCCGGGCTTTTTCCGCAGCGTGAGGCGCAATGCCCAAAAGGCGCTGCTGCCGGGAGCGATAGCCGGAGCGGTCTGCGTGCTTTTCGTGCTGACCGGCGTGCCGGATCTGCTGCGGCTGGTCGTCTTTGCGGCGATGGCGGCGCTGCTGTTCCTGCAGGCGAAGAAGGAAAAGCTTAAAAAGCCGTTCGTTGTGACCGAGCGCGTCAAGCGTCTGATTGCGATGCACGCTGCGACGGCGTTTGTGGTTTCAGCGGTGGTGGGTGCGGTGTCTCAGCCGCTTCGCTGGGCGCTGCCCGCGCTTGAGGCTCTGCTGATTGCGCTGGCTGCCGTCTGCGCGCAGCCGATTGAAAAGCACATCAATCAGCAGTTCGTGGACGACGCCAAGAAGCGCCTTGAAGCGAATCCGAATCTGATCCGGATCGGCATCACAGGCAGCTACGGCAAGACGAGCACAAAGTTCCTGCTGCGCGATATCCTGTCGGTCAAGTACAGCGTGCTGGCGACGCCGTCGAGCTTCAATACGACGATGGGCGTGACGCGTGTCATCCGCGAGCAGCTGATGCCCAGTCATCAGGTGTTTATCGCGGAGATGGGCGCAAGGCATGTGGGCGATATCAAGGAGCTGGTCGATCTGGTTCATCCGACGGTCGGACTGCTGACCTCGGTCGGTCCGCAGCATCTGGATACGTTCGGAACAATCGAGCTCATCAAAAACACGAAATACGAGCTGATCGACGGACTGCCGGAAAATGGCACGGCGATTCTGGCGCGGGACGGGGCAATCTGTGAAGAGCTTTACGCGCGCTGTCCGCTCAAAAACAAATACATGCCGGGCGACCTGATGAAGGCAAGCGACATGGAATGGGGCCCGTTCGGCACGCGCTTTACGCTGACCGATATCGAAACGGGCGAAAGCGCGCGCTGCCAGACCAGGCTGCTGGGCGAACACTCGATTGCCAACCTGCTGCTGTGCTGCACGGCGGCGAGAACGCTGGGCATGACGCCGGCGGAGATTGCCGAGGGTGTGAAGCGCTGCCAGCCGGTGGAGCATCGTCTGGAGCTTTTAAGCGGCGGAGGCGGCGTATCGATCATCGATGACGCGTTCAATGCCAATCCTGTCGGCGCGCAGGCTGCGCTGCGGGTGCTTGAGGGATTCCCGGGAAGGCGAATCATCATCACTCCCGGCATGGTGGAGCTCGGCGGCGAGGAGGCGGAATTCAACCGCAGGTTTGGCGAGCAGATGGCCAGAAGCGTTGATGTGGCGATTCTCGTGGGCAAAAAGCACGTTCAGCCGATTGTGGATGGACTGACCGCTGCGGGATTCCCGCAGGAGAACATACATGTGGTGAGCAGCCTTGACGAGAGCACAAAGGTACTGCACGCGATGATGAGGGCAGGAGACGTGGTGCTCTATGAAAATGATCTGCCGGATAATTACAGCGAGTGAGGAGCGACAAGAATATGAGTAAAATGAACATTGCGGTCATCTTTGGTTCCCGCAGCTGCGAGCATGACGTATCCATCGTTTCCGCCATGCAGCTGATTGAGGCGGCGAAGACGGCGGGCTTCACCGTGACGCCGGTCTATATCTCCCGCGAGGGCCTGTGGTATACGGGCGAGGCGCTGGATAAGATTGAGACGTTCCGCGAGTTCAACCCGATGGCCAAGGGCATTACGCGCGTCAGCCTCGATGTGAGTGCGAATGCGGGCGATCTGTGGGCGTGGCCGCCGCAGCGCGCCGGCCTGTTTGCCAAGGTGCCCGCGCCGATTGCGCATATCGACTGCGCGATCCCGGTGCTCCATGGCCTGCATGGCGAGGATGGCACGCTGCAGGGCTTGCTGGAGATGGCGAACATCCCGTATGCGTCCTCCGGCGTTCTGGGTTCTGCGGTGGGCATGGATAAGATCGCGATGAAGCAGATCCTCAAGGGCGCGGGCTTCCCGGTGCTTGACGGCGTGTGGTTCACGCGCGACGAACTGAAGACCGAGCGCGAGGCGATCATCGCGAAGATTGAAAAGAAAATCAAGTATCCGGCGTTTGTCAAGCCGGCGACGCTGGGTTCTTCCATCGGTGTTTCCCGCGCGAATAACCGCGAGGAGCTTGATAAGGCGATTGATCTGGCTGCGTCCTACGATCACCGGATTCTCGTCGAGGTCGGCATCAACAACCCGGTGGAAATCAACTGCGCGGCGCTGGGCTACGGCGGCGATGTAATGGCCTCCGTATGCGAGATGCCGGTGCCGTCGACAGGCGATAAGTTCCTCAATTTCTTTGAAAAGTATCTGCGCAATGCCGGTGCGAAGGGCGAGAGCAGCCGCGGCATGAAGAGCCTCTCGCGTGTAGTGCCTGCGCCGATCGGCGATGAGCTGACGCAGCGCATTCAGAAGCTGACGAAGGAGATCTTCCGTCTGCTGGATGGACGCGGCACGATGCGCATCGACTTCATTCTGGATGAAAACGACGTGCTCTATGTCAATGAGCCCAACACGATTCCGGGCTCTCTGGCCTTCTATCTCTGGAAGGAATGCGGCGTGAGCTTCGGCGATCTGGTGGAAAAGATGGTGGAGGGCGCGCTGCGCGCACACGCCGACAAGAATCAGAACGTCTATGCATTTGATTCTACAATTCTGCAGAAGGTTGCCTCCGGCACAAAGGGCAGTAAGCGCTGATATAAAAAGACGCCCTCCCGGGCAGGGAGGGCGGGGAGAACGGATGGGGATCAGCATCCCAGGTCTTCATCGATGAGGACGACCTGCGTGCGCTTGCCGCCCGGAGCGAGATCGAAGCTCACGGTAATATGGCACATAGAATTCCTGCATGCGGATACATCGCAGCTGCCGGTTATTCCGCAGGGCGTACTGAGATTCAGACGGCGGGCGTTGCCAGGGCAGGCGACCTGCTTGATGCGGCGCACGGCCTGCTGATAGCCGCCTTCGACGATCTTGTTGCGGCCGATGACGACGTAGACGGTGTTCGGGCCATAGCACATGGCTGCAACGCGGTTGCCGTTGCCGTCGATCTGCACCATCAGGCCATCCTCGGTGACGGCATTGGCGGAGCAGAGATAGACGGGGGCGTTCATGGCTTCGTGAAGGAGCGCGGCGCGCTTGGCGGGCTCTTCTTCCCAGTGCCAGAGCACGGTGTGCCCCGCCTGACGCAGCCGGGTATGCAGGTCCATCTGCTTGACCGTCATGCTGCCGCCGATGGCGACGGTCTGTCCCTCGGGAATATCGCCAAGGATGAAGCTGGCGGCATCCGCAGAGGATTCGAAGACGGCGGCGTCAAAGCCGCGGCTGCGCAGGGCGTCTGCGACGCGGTTGAGCATATCGTTCATGTGAAACACGTCCTTTGCTTTCGTTTTTAAGGGAGTATCGGACATTCGGATAACTCATTATATCAGCATTTGCCGCAAGGGAAAAGGCGGATGCGTCAACTTTTTAAAGGAGCGTAGGGCATTGATCGACGAATATTTCGAACGGCTGGTCGACCGCCTGTGCCATAGCGTTCCGATGGTGCTTAAGCCGCGCATGATCCTGCTAGGGGATTCGTCTCTGGGCTGGAGAATGAAGCTGTATTTCGGTACGGCCTGGAGCAAGCTGGCTGGCGCCTTTGGCCATATCAAAAACGAGGAAACCATGGAGCGCTTCATGCGGGAATCCGAGGAGCGCGGAGATGATGAAATCAAGCGGCTCAAGGCTTTTTTTCGGGAGCGCGTGCTCGTGCTGGCAAAGCTGGACGCATGGGGCAGAGAGATCCGGTTTACCGGCATGCTCATTCTGTTGATGCTCTCTGTGCTTGCTATTGCAGGAAAGGGCGGCACGGGGCTGGGGGTTACGGCGGCGTCTGTGTGCATGATGTGGCTTTCTACGGCGGTGGAGAGCAATTATGCGCCGGTGGCGCGCGGCATCCGTCAGCGCTATCTGGCGGCAACGCTCCTGAGAAGCTTTGCAATCGGCGTGATGATGCTGGGTTATTTCTTTTATTACGTCGTGCAGGGCGTGCCGAGCAACGTGGTTTTGCAGAGCGCGATGATCATCACGCTGGCGATTCACGATATCCTGTTTCTTGCGCTGGTTGCGTTCAACAGGCGGCAGCCGGTGTTTCTGCGTGCGCTTGCGGGTGTGACGGGCATGCTGCCCGCGCTGACGGCGGCGAGCGCATGTGCGCTGGCGGCTTCGTGCATATTCAGGCCATGGCCGCTGCCGTTTTCCGGCGCGGCAGGCGCATTGGGCGCAGTTCTCGCCTTTATGGGCGATCAGTTGATTACGATGACACAATTGGGCGGCATCCGCCTGAAATATCACTCAATCTGGGAATGTCTGCTGATGATCGGGGGCTATACGCTGATGCTTCTGGGCGCATGGACATATACCCTTTGAGTTCAATAAACGGAGGAATCCACATTGGCAAACGAACGTATGGACAAAATCCGCAACTTCTGTATCATTGCGCATATTGACCACGGCAAGTCCACGCTGGCGGACCGCCTGCTGGAAAAGACCGGCGTTTATGAGAAGCGCGAGATGGTCGAACAAATTCTTGACTCGATGGAGCTGGAGCGCGAGCGCGGCATTACCATCAAAAGCAAGGCCGTGACCATGAAATACAAGGCAAACGACGGTGAGACGTATACGCTCAACCTGATCGACACCCCCGGTCACGTCGACTTTACCTATGAGGTATCCCGTGCGCTGGCGGCGTGCGAAGGCGCGCTGCTGGTGGTGGACAGCACGCAGGGCGTGGAGGCGCAGACGCTGGCAAATGTATACATGGCGCTGGAGCATGATCTGGAGATCATTCCGGTGATCAACAAGATCGATCTGCCGAGCGCGCGTCCGGACGAGGTGCGCTCTGAGATCGAGGAGATTATCGGCATCGACGCCAGCAACGCGCCGCTGATCAGCGCGAAGGTGGGGCTTGGCATTGACGATGTGCTGGAGAGCGCGGTGAAGATGATGCCGCCGCCGGAGGGCGATGAAGACGCTCCGCTGCAGGCGCTGATCTTCGATTCCTTCTACGACAATTATCGCGGCGCGATCTGCTATGTGCGCATCGTGTCCGGCAAGGTGCGCGCGGGCATGCGCATCCGCATGATGAACACCGGCGCGTGCTTTGATGTGGTTGAGGTCGGTACCCGCAGCCCGGGCTATGCGCCCTGCGATGAACTGCGCGCGGGCGATGTCGGCTATATCGCTGCGTCGATCAAGGACATCCACGATACGCGTGTGGGCGATACGATCACGGACGACGCAAACCCTGCGGCGGAGTCCCTGCCGGGCTACCGTCAGGTGACGCCGATGGTGTTCTGTGGTATCTATCCGGTGGACGGCGCGGACTATGAGAACCTCAAGGATGCGCTGGAAAAGCTGCGCCTGAACGACGCGTCGCTGACCTTTGAGCCGGAGACCAGTCAGGCGCTGGGTTATGGCTTCCGCTGCGGCTTCCTGGGCCTTCTGCATATGGAAATCATCACCATGCGTCTGGAGCGCGAGTTTGATCTGGATCTGATCACGACCGCGCCGAGCGTGATTTACAAGGTGTTCAAGAGCGATGGCACCGTGCTGGACGTGGACAACCCGTCCAATCTGCCGCCTATCGGCGAGATCGAGCACATGGAGGAGCCGTTTGTCAAGGCGAGTATCCATACGCCGCAGGAGTATGTCGGCGCGCTGATGGAGACCTGTCAGAACAAGCGCGGCGTATTCAAGGACATGGTATACGAGGGCAGCCGCGTGTGCCTGCATTACGAGATGCCGCTTTCCGAGATTATCTTCGACTTCTTTGATCAGATCAAGAGCCGCAGCCGCGGCTATGCCAGCTATGACTATGAGTTCTTCGGCTATCAGGAGAGCGAACTGGTAAAGCTGGATATGCTGCTCAACGGCGATATCTGCGACGCGCTGTCGATGATCGTGCACAAGGACCGTGCGTATACCCGCGGCCGCAGCATTGCCGAAAAGCTCAAGGACGTCATTCCACGTCAGATGTTTGAGATTCCGATTCAGGCGGCGATCGGCGGCAAGGTCATTGCGCGCGAGACGGTCAAGGCGATGCGCAAGGACGTTCTGGCTAAGTGTTACGGCGGCGACATTACGCGTAAGCGCAAGCTGCTGGAGAAGCAGAAGGAAGGCAAGAAGCGCATGCGCCAGCTGGGCAGCGTGCAGGTGCCGAGCGAGGCGTTCATGGCAGTTCTCAAGATGGATGAATAACCCTCAATAGAACACCGCGAAGCGAAGAATGGAGTCTGAGGGATGAAATCCCTCAGGAGGGGTTTGGGGACACAGTCCCCAACGTCTCCCTTTCGTGAGGAATATATGGAAACAATCTCTCTTTATATCCACATTCCGCTCTGCGTAAAGAAATGCGCTTACTGCGACTTTGCGTCTTTTTCAGGGCGCATGGCGCAGCGGGATTGCTATGTTCAGGCCGTCTGCCGCGAGATCCGCGCGCAGGCGGCTTTCTTTGGACGCAGGCGCGTGGCGACGGTTTTCTTTGGCGGCGGCACACCGACGCTGCTTTCAGGCGCGCAGATTACGGAGATGATGCGTGTCGTGCGCGAGTGCTTTGATGTTTTGCCCGATGCGGAGATCACGATGGAAGGTAACCCGGGTACGCTTGATATGGAGAACCTGCGTGCGTACAGGGCGGCGGGCGTGAACCGGCTGTCGCTGGGCGTGCAGAGCATGGATGACAAGCTGCTTGCTGCGATTGGACGTATCCATACGGCGAAGGAAGCGGAGGATGCGGTCGCCATGGCGCGGAAAGCGGGATTTGAGAACATCAACCTCGATCTCATGTACGGCCTTCCGGGGCAGAACGCTATACAATGGAAGGAGACGCTCCAAAAGGCGATTGGGCTGGCACCGGAGCATTTGAGCTGCTACAGCCTGATCCTTGAGGAAGGCACGCCGCTGTATGATAGCGTCAATGCGGGCGAGTGCGCGCCGCTGCCGGACGAGGAGACAATGGAGTCGATGGACGCGCTGACGCTTGAGCTGACTGCGGCGGCAGGGTATTCTCAGTATGAGGTATCCAACTACGCTAAACCGGACAGGCAGTGCCGTCACAACATTGTCTATTGGGAATGCCTGCCGTATCTGGGCGTGGGTCTGGGGGCGCACAGCGATATGGACAGGCGGCGGTTTTATAATCCGGCGGAATGGGAAAGCTACCTGCAGATGACCGGGAACGACGCGGCGCAGCGCAAAGGAGAAGGAAGCTGCTCACAGCAGGAACGCATGTTTGAGCGGATGATGATGGGCCTGCGCCAGACGCGCGGCGTGGATGCGGCGCGGTTCGAACGGGACTTTGGCTGCACGATTGAGAGCGTATGGCCGGAGACGATCGCGCAGATGACTCGCAAGAAGCTGATGACCTCTAATAAGGAAAGAATTCTCCTGACGCCGCGCGGGATGCAGGTGATGAACGGCGTGCTGGTCAGCTTAATGGAAGAGGCGGAAAAGCAAGGAATTTATGAAAAAACCTTGATCGATTCAAAACCGCAAACGGATGATTGAAACCTACATCAAGATGCTGAAGTGTCAGAATGGGCGCTTCAGCATTTTTGCAAAGGACAGGAAAAGTCAAAAAAGATACGAAAAGGCTGTTGACAAAAAGAGGCGGTCATGGTATCTTTGTCATGCTGATTAGCACTCAAAAGCGTCGAGTGCTAACAACGCCGAAAGGAGGAACGCCGGATGGATCTCATCGATCGCAAGTATCGGATTTTGCAGGCGATCATCGATGACTATATCCTGACTGCGCTGCCTGTAGGTTCGCGAACGATATCCCGCAAGTACGAACAGAAGCTTTCCTCGGCGACGATCCGCAATGAGATGAGCGATCTGGAAGAACTTGGTTATCTCGATTCGCCGCATACCTCCGCCGGCCGCGTGCCGTCGAATAAGGCGTATCGCCTGTATGTGGATCAGATGCTGCGGCCGATGCCGCTGAGCGTCGAGGAAACGGCGTTCATCAACCGCTGCTTTGACAGGCGGATGCACCAGGTGGAAGATGTGTCGATGCGGATTGCGAAGGCGCTGTCCAGCATGACGCACTACACCACCGCCGTGATGACCCGCGCGCCTAGAAACGAGCAGGTGCTTTCGCATCTGCAGCTGGTTCCCGTAGCGGATAGACGGGTGCTGATGATACTGGTGACGAAGAGCGGTACGGTCAAGCAGAGCATACTCGATCTTGGCGCCAATGTCGCGCCGGATGAACTGTACACCGTCTCACGCATCCTCAGTCAACAGCTTGAGGGATTGAGACTCAGCGAACTGGCCGGCGAACTGATGCGGCTTTCTGGAAAGAACGAGACGGGCATCCACGCGATTGTCCGCGCGATGGCGGAGCAGACGCCGCAGCAGGAGCAGAGCGACATCGTCGCACTGGCTGTCGGCGGCAGATCGAACCTGCTGAGCTTCCCGGAGTATTCGGATGTTGACAAGGCAAAGGCGCTGCTATCCGTGCTGGAAACGCGCGAGAAGGTCGTGTCGCTGCTCTCGCAGCACGGCGAGATGGAAATCTCGGTGCGCATCGGTCCGGAGACGGGACTCGAGGAAACGAAGGATTGTTCGATTGTGACGGCGAGCTATCGCCTGAGCGACGGAAGGGTAAACACCATCGGCCTGATCGGTCCGACGCGCATGCAGTACGGCAAGGTACTCTCTGTGCTGGGGCAGGTCGGCAAGTCGCTGGATATGATGCTCGAAGATCAGAAAGACTGACAGAGACAGTTCTATGAATAAAAGGCAGGAAAAAGGCAGCGGGGAAGCCGGAAAGACGACGCTCCGCGATAGAATCCGCAAAGCTGCGGAGGGCCTGAAAGATAAGTCGGAAAGGGCGAAGAACATGAGCGAAGAAACCAAAGTTCCGCAGGAACAGGAAGCCGCACAGGAAACAGCCGAGCAGGTTGTGGACGTTGCGGCGCTGCAGGACGAACTGGCAAAGACCAAGGCGCAGTGCGACGAGTATCTCGATCTGGCGCAGCGCAAGCAGGCGGAATTTGCCAATTATCGCCGCCGTACCGAGGGCGTCCGTCAGGAGGCTTTCGACGACGGCCGCAGGGATGCGATTGACAAGCTGCTCCCGATCATCGATAACCTCGAGCGTGCGCTTGCCGCTGCGGGCGAGAGCGAGGAGGGCCTCAAGGCCGGCGTGGAAATGGTTCTGCGCCAGACGAAGGAGACCTTCGCCAAGATGGGCGTGGAGGAGATTGACCCGCTGGGCCAGCCGTTTGACGCCGAGCTGCACAATGCCGTGATGCAGGGCAGCGAGGACGAGGGCGAGCCGGGAACGGTGTGTCTGGTTCTGCAGAAGGGCTATAAGCTCGGCAGCCGTGTGATCCGTCATGCGATGGTCAAGGTAGTTGCCGGTTGACGGCCAGTGGCCGTTTCCGCTTCCGACGCTGCATTCCGGTTTTCGGAATTCGCTGCTCGAGGAAGATAGATTCTCACTTAGTAAACAACTCTCACTCACAACCGTGAATTGACAGGAGGATAATAGATTATGGGTAAGATTATTGGTATTGACCTTGGTACTACGAACAGCTGCGTCGCCGTTATGGAAGGCGGCGAGCCGGTTGTCATCCCCAACGCCGAAGGTGCGCGCACCACGCCGTCCGTTGTTGCCTTCACCAAGAGCGGCGAGCGTCTGGTTGGCCAGGTGGCCAAGCGCCAGGCGGTCACCAATCCGGACCGCACCATCATTTCCATCAAGCGCGATATGGGCACCGATAAGCGCGTGACCATTGACGGCAAGTCCTACACGCCGCAGGACATTTCTGCGATGACCCTGATGAAGCTCAAGGCAGACGCCGAGGCATATCTGGGCGAAACCGTCACTCAGGCGGTCATCACCGTTCCGGCGTATTTCTCCGACAGCCAGCGCCAGGCGACCAAGGACGCCGGCCGCATCGCGGGTCTGGAGGTTCTGCGCATC
>JAFXCE010000113.1 GCA_017521565.1 Clostridia bacterium
AAGAAACGTGAGCTTGCCGCCGATGACAAGCTCATTGCCGCCGTGGGCAAAGTAGTTCTTCGCATTGTAGCCGTTACTCATTGGACATCCTCCTTATCAGGAACCGGCCTTCATAGCCAGACACTTCATGCCTTCCTGCTGCACCAGACGACCATCCAGACGCTGAGTAACGCGGAAGCCGATCTGACCGGTGGAAGCATACAGTTCGTTGAGACGCTTGATGGAACGACCGTCGCGGTCGGCGATCCAGTAGCTGGAGAAGTCACCGAACAGAATGGGCTTCGCACCGGCGCCGATCACAGGCATATGAGTGGAAGTCTCGTAGTTATAGCCCAGCAGGGTGTTGGGCTGACCCGCCTGCAGACCGGGCTGCCAGAGGAACTGGCCGTTGCCGTCCTTCAGCTTGCGGAGTGCCTTGATGGTCTGGTCATTGAACAGGAAGATCGCGCGCTTGCGATAAGGCGCCTTCAGGGAGTACACCAGATCGATCAGTTCATCTGCGGCAAGAGCAGTCGCACTGGCAGCGGTCACACCGGTTGCAGCACCGTTGGTGTCGTGCAGCATGCCGATGGGCTTGCCGGCACCATCGCCGTTGATGAAAGCAGCTTCCTCAGCGTCACCGACACGGCGTGCAAACTCAGCAGCGATGTAGGACTCCACATCGAACACGCTGTCCTGCAGCAGTTCATCGGAAACCTTGATAATGGAAGCAACCTTGTGTGCACCGAGGGAGATCATGCCGAAGCTGTCATCGCTCTCGGGGATCAGGCCTTCCTCATCAACCCAGCTGGCAGTGCCATGAGAGGCAACCAGCGGAATCTTACGGTCGCCGGAAGAAGTGCGGATCACCTTGCACAGGGTACGCAGCTTGTTTTCC
The DNA here is from genome assembly GCA_017521565.1 of Clostridia bacterium. Taxonomy (GTDB): domain Bacteria; phylum Bacillota; class Clostridia; order Christensenellales; family Aristaeellaceae; genus Ventricola. The sequence continues at coordinate 878 of JAFXCE010000113.1, forward strand.
TCTTCCAGAGCCTGAATCAGAGTACGCTCGTACTCATCAGGGACAAGGAAACCACCTTCGCTGTCAGTACCGACCTGCAGCGCATTGTATACGCTGTAGTGGGCGCTGCGGTCACGAACCATTCGCCAGAAGTTGTTGCGGTACTCATCGGAAGCGCGGCCCTGCTTGCCCAGAATGTTCTTTTCCGGGCGGGAAGTCAGCGCATTGCTGATGGGCGCGTTAAGTTCGCGTTCCAGACGCTCGGCACGCTCCTCGCGGTCAATGGCAGCGCCAAAGCTGTCGATGTCCTTTTCCATGCGTTCATAGGTCGCAGTATCCTCGGCATTCATCATGCCGTTTTCGTCGGCGTGCTCGTTCAGGAAGGCCTTCGCCTTGTCCCACAGGTCGCCGCGCTTCTGGCGGAGTTCAGCAGTCTTACTCATATTGATTTTCCTCCTTTAATGTCGGGGTTTGATCAGTTCCAGCCGCTTATGCAGCTGGGCGACAGGTACGCCGGGTTCGACCGGCTGGGTTACGGGTTCTTCGGAACTGGATTCGGTTGCGGAATCGGTTGCTTCGGGCAAATCGGCTGCGGCATCCGTTGCAGGTATGGAAACGACCGCCACGGCAGCAAGTTCATCGGTGTCTTTATCACACCGTTCAATCCTGCGTCGGGAGCGTTCAATCCACAGACTGACCTTTGCCTGAGCATCTTTCAACACAACCGTGCGGTCGTAAGCCGCATTGATGATGCCGCTGCCCATGTCCACGATGCCGTCCACGAAGCCTTCCGTATGAGCTCTGTGGGAATCCATCCAAGTGGTATCGGTCATCATGGCAGCCACATCCTCGCGGTTTTTGTGACAGCGGCGGGCATAGACGTTGAGGATACTTTCCTTGCATGCCTTGAGCATGCGGATGGCATCGTTCAGATCGTGCTCATTGCCAAAAGCAAAAACGCTGGGATCATGGATCATCCACATGGAGCCAGGCGTCATTTCCAGCCTGTCCGCAGCCATTGCAAGTACAGTGGCGGCAGAAGCGGCTGTGCCGGATACGATGATGTGAACATCACCGGGATAGGCTCGGACATCATCAAACATCCTGACCGCCGCGTTGCACGAACCGCCGTAGCTGTTCAGAATGATACGGACAGGAAGGCTGTGATCCTCGCCTTCTGCGAACAGCTGATCATGAAGAATGTCAGGGGTGATCTCATCGCCGTACCAGACCTCCTCATCGATGTAGCCGTTCAGGTTGATAACTCTCAAGATTTCACCTCCTCGTTCTGCGCCCATACGATGCCGGCGAGAACAAAAAAGACACACGGCACAGCAACGCTGTTTCCGTATGCCTTGTATT
>JAFXCE010000114.1 GCA_017521565.1 Clostridia bacterium
CGCCGAGTGAACCGGAAGCAACGGAAACCCCGGCAGCGACGGAAGAACCCGCAGCAACGCCGGAAGCAACGGAAACCCCGGCGGCGACGGAAGAACCCGCGGCGACGCCGAGTGAACCGGAAGCAACGGAAACCCCGGCAGCGACGGAAGAACCCGCAGCAACGCCGGAAGCAACAGAAACCCCAGCAGCGACGGAAGAACCCGCGGCGACGCCGAGCGAGCCGGAAGAGCCGACCGCGACGGAAGAGCCCGCGGCGACGCCGAGCGAGCCGGAAGAGCCGACCGCGACGGAAGGGCCCGCGGCAACGCCGGGCGAGCCGGAAGAGCCGACCGCGACGGAAGAACCCGCGGCAACGCCGGGCGAGCCGGAAGAGCCGACCGTGACGGAAGAGCCCGCGGCAACGCCGGGCGAGCCGGAAGAGCCGACCGTGACGGAAGAGCCCGTGGCAACGCCGAGCGAGCCGGAGAAATTGCTGACAGCGACGCCGCCGGAAGCAACGCCGAGCGAAGCGGCGACGCCGCCGGAAGCAGCGGCCACACCGAGCGAAGCGGCGACGCCGCCGGAAGCAGCGGCCACGCCGGGCGAAGCGGCCACGCAGAGCAAAGCGGCCACACCGTCGGAGGCGCTTGCATATCTCTGCGGCATGGAGGAACATGTCCACGCTGCAGAATGCTATGATGCGGAAGGAAACCTGATCTGCGCCGAGCAGGAGCATACGCACGACGAAACCTGTCTCATCGCGCCGCAGGAGCAAATCGATTACCTCTGCGGCCTGACGGAGCATGCGCATGATGCGCAGTGCTATGATGCGGAAGGAAATCTGATCTGCACCGAGCAGGAGCATGTCCACGATGAGATGTGCTATCCCGACGAGGGTTGTTTCTGCCGGAAGAAGCAGCATATCCACGATGAAGCATGCTGCGACGAGGCAGGGCTGCTGATCTGCCCGTATGAAGCGCATACCCATGTGCTTGCGTGCAGCGCGGACCTGCGGGATCTGAGCGAAGACGTGCGCCGTCAGGCAGAAGAGGTCATCGCCTTGATTGAGGAGATGTACTCTGCGGATCAGATCGATGAGCGCATCATGGAATATGAGCTGATCGAGGATTATGACGGCGAGGAAGCCTGGCTGATGGAAGTCTATCAGCAGGTATTCCGGGTCTATCGCCGCTATATGCTCCTGCCGCCGGACGCCCGGGAGCGCATTGTGAACCGGGATAAGCTGCTGGAACTGGAGTATATCTGGGCAATTGCGCCGATGGCTGAGGTAAAGGTTGCCAAGACGATCGCATACAATGCGAACATGTTTACGGATTCCGCGCTCTTTGTCGTATACGCGCAGAGCGGCGATTCGTACTATGCGTTCGATGGAAACGGCAATGCGATTCCCATTTCGATTGATGCGCAGGGCAACATCATCGCAGACACGGACAACAAGAATGAGCTGCTCTGGGAGTTTGACTACCAGAGTCAGAATACGTACCTGATCAGGAACGTGGCCACAGGCCGGTATATGCACGCCTATAACAACAATGGCGGCGGCGTGACGACGACGGGCGCCTATTCCAGCGTGCTGAGCCAGTCTGGCAGCGGCGTCCATATCCGCAGCAACAGCGAATACGCCCGCCTTGATGCGGCCAACCGCGTGTTCCGCGTGACGTCGACTCAGTCGCAGGCTGCGGTCCTGAACTTCGGCGTGACCTATGAATGCTATGTCTGGCTGGACGGCACCAACGGCGGCCTGATGAGCCTGGGCGGCGCGGACAATGTCGGTTTCCGGGTGACAGACGGCAAGTTTGTGCTGCCGCAGAGCTGGGAAAGCCCGCCGAAGTATGAATACACGCTGCGCGGCTGGTACGACGTGATCAACAAGAAGTACTACGCGCCGGGCAGCGAGGTTGAAGTCACGGAGAACATGGTGTTCTATGCCGATTGGGTGGCTGCAACCTACAACATTGGCCGGTTCAACTCCCATGTCGTGCAGACCGAAAGCACCAACAGCTTTATTACCACAAGGCTGTTTGACTACAATGTGCTGTTCAACATGCCTTCGATGCAGGTGAGCGCGAATGTCAGCGAGACGGGCCATTCGGAAACATGGAGACTGGTTACCGAAGGGGATACGCTGAACTACATCTTCCGTGACTGGGATTCTGTGGGCAAGGCGTCCTATCCCAATAACATCAACGATGACAACACCAACGGCGACGTCAACAGCGGATTGTATCATGCGGAGCTTGGCGAAATCCTCTTTGGCACCGATAACTCCTTTGACCCGGCAACGGGCACGGGCGTAATGGGCAAGCAGTATATCGGCAAGGGCGACCATCTGTTCCAGTATGGCGACGACCCGAGCGAACCCGAGCATTACGGCTACTACTATTATGATTCGCACCTGAATGCCGCGTCCTACAACAAGAGCGCGGGAAGATTCTACGTCTACGATTATCTGGAGCGCACCAGCGACTCAGAATCAAACGGTCGATACGCGGACTTCCTGCCCTTCAACTCGCCCTATGCCAATACCAACGGACAGGCGATTGAAACCTACACCTATGCGGGCACGAACGGTGAGTACAGCGGTCTGACGCACTATGAGTATGACGCCAAGTACAACACCAACGGCAGCGCGACGGGTCATGTCGCGACCAATTACTGGTTCGGCATGAGCTCGGAGATCGAGTTCTATCTGCCCAACAAGCCCGGCACCACGGACGCCGAAGGAAACTTTGCCAACACGAGCCTCTACGGAGATCCGCTTGTGTTCGAGTTCAGCGGTGACGACGACGTGTGGGTATTCGTCGACGGCAGGCTGGTTCTGGACCTGGGCGGCATTCATGGCGATGAACAGGGCTCGATCAACTTCTCTACGGGCGAGGTCTACGTCAACGGCGAAAGAGCCCACTCGGTGACGGACCTGAACCCGGGCGAGCATACGCTGACGCTCTACTATCTGGAGCGCGGCTCCTCGCTTTCCAACTGTAAGATTCGATTCAACCTCAGCCCGCGTTATACCCTCACCCTGCAGAAAGAGGACGTCCTGAGCCGGAACATGCTCAACGGCGCGGAATTCTCTGCGTTTACCGATGCGGCATGTACCGTGCCGGCCCAGCTCTGGAACAGTCAGGCTGAACACGACAGGGGCGTGCCTGCCACCAATCGCTTTATCGTCGCGGACGGCAAGGCGGATATGTGGGGCTTCGCAGCGGGCAATACCTACTACATCAAGGAGACCAAACCGCCTGCGGATTACAAGCCGGCAGAAGGCATCATCGTCATGACGCTCAACAACCTTGGCGTTGCGTCCTATGATGTCATCGCCGAGGATGGCAACCTCACCGGCGGCTATACCGTCCATGGCTTTAAGGTCAACTTTGATGCGCAGGAGGCCTTCCTCGTCATCACCAACGGCAAGAACGTCGAGGAGACCACAAGCATCCATGTGCGCAAGCGCTGGAACGACACGCTTAACCACAGCGGAGACTCCGTCACGGTGTATCTGGTGGTGGACGGCGTGCGCATCCGCGAGGAGATCCTCAACGAGGCCAACGGCTGGCAGTTTACCTGGGAGAACATGCCCAAGTATTACGAGGACGGCGTGACCGAGGTACAGTACACCGTGCAGGAAGGTACGGTTCCCGGCTATATCGGCAGGGTGGAGCGGATTACAGAGGAATCCGTCCATACGCTGCAGTGGCTGCGGGCGTCCGGCTTTGAAAACGGGCAGACTTACCTGATTGGCAGCTATGAAGGCTATCTCTCCGCCTCCGGCGGCAGGATCTCCTTCCTGGCAGATCAGGCCACGGCCGAGGCCAATCCGGCTGCGCGCTGGGTCGCCTCCGTCGACTGGAACGGGATTAAGCTGACCAACGAGCTGGGGCAGACGCTCTACTATGGCGAATGGCGCTTCCGCGCGGGAAATAATCCCTCGAACAGTACCCTTCGCTTTGACGGCGGCAGATTCTCCTACACCAGCGGAAGCGATACGTCCTATGTCTGTAACCTCGCCAGCGATGGCACCGGCACCCTGAATGCCCATACCTATGACAGTGCAGTCATCTATACCCCGTACAGAAGGACGGAGGTGACGGAAGAGGTTCCGTTGGATGGCATTGCGCACCGCATCACCAACACGCCTGCGGGCGAGGATGAGCTGGTTGCGCTGTCGGTCATCAAGGAATGGGATCTGGGCACGCTGGGCTCGGCGGACATGTATGAGCAGCTGCAGATTGACGTGAGCCTGCTGGAAAACGGAAAGGCTTCCGGCATGACGGAGCGCCTGAACCTGAAAAACGGCTGGTCGGCCACATTCTCGAACCTGCCCAAATACGACGACGATGGTGAACTGATCGCCTATACCGTACGGGAGATCACCTCCCTGCCGGAATGGAGCCCGCACTACGGCGAGGTTACGCTGGTGCCCGGTACAAACAACCACTATGTGACGACGATCACCAACGAATGTATCCTCACCTACATGCTGCCGGAAACCGGCGGCACGGGAACACACCTGTATACTTTGGGAGGCCTGCTGCTGATGATTACAGCCGGTATCCTGTTGTATAAGAAGAGAGATCTTTGCCGAAGGGGGGGAATGTGATTCTCTGCCTGAAGCAATATCCCCTTTACGAACCAACAAAAACTTATGGGAAAGGAAAGAAAAAACATGAAGGATGTCAAGAAGTTTGCCAGCCTGACGCTGGCGCTGGTCATGATGCTTGCCGTGATGGCCACTGCATTTGCTGCGGGAACCGGTTCCATTACCATCAACGGTGTGAGCGAAGAAACCACCTACGAGGTCTATCAGCTGCTCGATCTGGAGAGCTACGATACCACTGCGGGCGCGTATTCCTACAAGGTCAATGCGGCGTGGACCAAGTTCTTTGAGACTGCCGAAGCGCTTGATCATGTGACGATCGATGAGAACGGCTATGTCACCTGGAAGGGCGCTGAGGACGACGAGACTGTTGCGTCCTTCGCGAAGGATGCGCTGGCCTATGCCAAGGCAAACGGCATCACCCCGGTGAAGAGCTCTGAGAATGCCGGTGAATTCGTGATCACCAACAATGCGGAGTCCGGGAAGCTGGAGGGCAAGTTCTCCGATCTGCCGCTGGGCTACTACCTGGTGGACTCCAGCATCGGCGCGCTCTGCGGCCTGACCACCACCAATCCGGATGCTTCCATCAATGCCAAGAACGGCCATCCGACCCTGGACAAGACGGTTCAGGAGGACTCCACCGAGCAGTGGGGCGATTCGAACACCGCTGACATCGGCCAGACCGTGTATTTCCGTACTACCATCAACGTGCATGCCGGCGCGGAAAACTATGTGCTGCACGATAAGATGAGCAAGGGCCTGACCTTCAAGGGCGTCACCAAGGTTGAGCATGTGATTCCGGGCACGGGCACGCATGATGAGGACCCCGATTCGTATGAAGTGGTGACCACCGGCTTTGACGAGGAGCATGACTGCACGTTTGATGTTGTTTTCAGCGAGGAACTCTGTGAAAAGCTGGAGACCAACGACAAGCTGATTGTCTACTACGAAGCGATGCTCAACCGCGATGCGATCGTCGCCAACGACGGCAACCCGAACGAAACCTGGCTGGATTACGGCGAGGAGAACAGCACCACCCATGACTCCACCACGACCAAGACCTTCGGCATTGACATCGTCAAGACCGACAGCCAGAACACCATGATCGACGGCGCGGAATTCAAGATCTACGATGCGGCGACCGGCGGCAACGAGGTTGCTGTGGTCGAGCTGTGGACGAGCGACATCGATGACAGCGTGGCGACGGATTCCGAGGCGAACAAGCTCGAAGGCTATCGCCGCGCCCGCGCGGACGAGCCCGGCGTGACCATCGTCGTCAAGAACGGCATGGTGCGCGTGGTTGGCCTTGACAACGGCACCTACTACCTCGAGGAGACCAAGGCGCCGGACGGCTATAACAAGCTGACCACCCGCCAGAAGTTCATCATCTCCGATGCCAATCTGGATGCGACCTTCAACGACAGCACCTTCTCCACCGGTTCCGGTGTGCACGTTGTCAACAAGACCGGCACCATGCTGCCGGAGACCGGCGGCATCGGTACGACCCTGTTCTACGTCATCGGCAGCATGCTGGTGGGCGCGGCTGTGGTCCTGCTGGTTACCCGCAAGCGCATGAGCGAGAACTAAGCTTTTCGCTTCAGGCGATCCAACCTGAATGAGATTCGCTGTGCCGGAGAGGGATAACCCTCTCCGGCGCAGCAGCAAGGAGAGTCCTGCGTGAAGAAGAAAAACAGTCATCTTGTTACGATTATACTGGTCTTGATCCTTCTTGCAGGATTGTCCTTGCTGCTGTATCCTGCGGTTGCAGACTACTGGAACTCCTTCCGCCAGTCTCAGGTGATTTCCCATTATGCGGATGAGCTGGCGAATATGGATGAAGACCGGTACAAGGAATTGATCGAATCCGCCCGGGCATACAACGATACCCTGATCGGGCGGAGCAACGCCTATCTGCTCAGCCCCGAGCAGAAGATTGAATATGAAAAGCTGCTGAACGTGTCGGGCATTGGCGCGATGGGCTATATCGAGGTTCCGAGCATCAACTGCAGCATCCCGATCTACCACGGAACGAGCGACGCCGTTTTGCAGATCGCGGTGGGCCATCTGGAATGGACCAGCCTGCCCGTCGGCGGCGAAAGCACGCACTGCGTGCTCTCCGGCCATCGCGGTCTGCCCAGTGCGAAGCTGTTCACGGACCTGGATAAGGTGATGATCGGCGACGTCTTTGTCCTGCGCATTCTGGATGAGATCCTGACCTACGAGGTGGATCAGATTCTGATTGTCAATCCGGACGAGACGCAGTCGCTGATGATCGAAGAGGGACAGGACCTGTGTACGCTGGTCACCTGTACTCCCTATGGCATCAATACCCATCGGCTGCTTGTGCGCGGACACCGCGTGGAGAATCTGCAGTCCTCCAAGAAGATCCGCATCACGGCCGACGCCATGCAGATTGAACCGCTGCTGGTTGCGCCGATTGTGGCGTCGCCGATTCTGCTGGTTCTGCTGATCATGCTGCTGCTGCCCAAGAAGCCCAAGTACCGTCGCGAGGATCATGATGATGACGATGATGAGGAAGAATCTGATTAAGGCCGCTGCGCTGCTGCTGGCCCTGCTGCTTCTGCCTGCCGGCGTGCTGGCCGCGGAAAACATCGATACGAAGCGCGCTGTCCAGCTGACGGTGATGTTTCGGGATGACGGCGTAGGCCTTGCGGGCGCAAAGATGGATATCTATCGGATTGCAAGCCTTGATAAGACGGGCAAGCGTGCGTTGGTTGCGCCCTTTAACCGCTATAATGTGAATATCAACGTGGGAAGCGAATCGGCTCTGGCGGGCCTTGCCGGCACGCTGGAAGGATTTGTCCTGCGCGATAAGATTGCGCCCACCGCCTCCGGCACGACGAGCGGCGCGGGCATGGCAGTGTTTCCGCGCAGCGGTGCCACGTTGAAGCAGGGCCTCTACCTTGTGACGGGCGGCCGCTATCGCCGCGGCAGCGTGGTGTATACCATTCAGCCTGCTATTGTGCAGCTGCCGTACTGGGATACGGCGGGCAAGCGCTGGAGCTATGATCTGATCATCAGCGCCAAATACGAAGCTGATGAGGATTCTCCGAACCCGGAATACATCACCCGGAAGGTGCTGAAGGTATGGGCGGGAAACCAGAAGGCGGAGAAGCTGCCCAAGGAGGTTGAGGTCAGCCTGCTCTGCGACGGAGAGGTTTTCGATACCGTGCGGCTGAACGCGGCGAATCTCTGGCGGCATACATGGCCGGAGCTGGAGGCGGAGCACCACTGGACGGTGGTGGAAAAGGAAATCAAGGATTACAAGGTGGTGGTGACCCGGGAGGGCATTACCTTCGTCGTGACCAATACCTACGATCCGAAGAAGCCCGTGGCAACGCCTACGCCCAAGCCGCAGCGGACGCCTACGCCGACGCCCAAGCCGTCCTCCACGCCGACGCCCACGCCGACGCCGTCCGGCTCTGCGCTGCCGCAGACAGGCCAGCTCTGGTGGCCTGTTCCCATGCTGGTATGCGCTGGCCTGCTGCTGATTGTGATCGGCCTGCTGAGGCGCAGGGAAAGCTGACGCAGGGGGGACTGAGATGAGAAAAAAGCGGAAGAAGAAAGGGCAGCGCCTGATTTGTGCAGGCATCCTGCTGATTGTCGCCGCTGCCGTGTGGAGCGCGTATAACATATACGAGGGAATCCGCGCGGGTTCAGCCGCCCATGCCTCCATCCATCATCTTGAGGCGATGCTCGCGGCAGATACGGAAAAGACGCAGAGAAATCCTGCGCCGGCTTCGGCAGCTCCGTCTGCTTGGGAAGAGGCTGCGAAAGAAGCGGCCGCAGCGGACGAACCTGCGGGAAGAGAAACCGCAGACGAAGAAACCGCAGACGAAGAAACCGCAGACGAAGAAACCACAGACGAAGAAAACGCAGAAGAAGCACGTGCGGCGGGAGAAAGCGCTTTGCAGGATGCTGCTCAAGATGCTGCATTAGAAGAAACCGCTGCGGAGAGGCCGGCAGAAGAGGCGACAGAAACGGCAGCACCCACCGAAGCAGATATCCCTGCAGGAGAGGCGAGTACGACCACGCGCCCGGAAACCGGCAGCGAGGATGCGCTGCCTTCGGAGCGGGTCAAGCGCGAGGAACTGGAAATCCCGGATTATATTCTGAATCCGAATATGGAAATGCCTGTCAGCAGCTATGACGGACAGGATTATATCGGCATTCTGGAGATTCCTGCGATTGACCTGAAGATGCCCGTGATCAGCGAATGGCGCTATTCGAGCCTGAAGATTGCGCCGTGCCGGTATACAGGCTCCGCCTATACCCGCGACATGGTCATATGCGGTCACAACTATGCCACGCACTTCGGCTATCTGAACAGGCTGTATACCGGCGCGACGGTCGTCTTTACCGATATCGACGGCAACCGGTTCCAGTATGTTGTCGAGGCGAAAGAGACGCTTGACGCATATGATATCGAGGGCATGGTGGACAGCGGATGGGATCTGTCGTTGTTTACCTGTACGCCGGGCGGCAAATACCGCCTGACCATCCGATGCACGCAGAGGAACATGCCCGGATACCGCTGATGACTGCAGGGAATCCTGCGCATATGCCATACAATCACTCACCGGCTGAATGGGCCGGTGAGTTTTTATCATGGCGTCCCGAATGCGCTCCGGCAGCAAACCGGCTTTGCAAAATTGCATAAAACGTAAAATCGTGATACACTGGAATACATCAACCGGGAAACGATGCTTGGGAGGATGGCCATGAAGCTGTTTCACTTGTCCGATCTGCACATCGGAAAGCGGGTCAACGAGGTCTCCATGATTGAGGATCAGGAATACATCCTGATGCAGATCATCCGGATGATCGACGAGGAGAAGCCCGACGCGCTGCTGATTGCGGGCGATGTATACGACAAGAGCGTGCCCTCTGCGGAGGCGGTCACGCTGTTTGATGATTTTCTCTGCCGGCTGGCCATGCGCAAGCTGCCCGTGCTGATTATCAGCGGCAACCATGATTCGCCGGAGCGTCTCGCGTTCGGCAATCGCCTGATGCAGGGCGCGGGGGTGTATCTTTCGCCCGCCTATGACGGGCAGGTGACCTGCGTCACGCTTTCCGATGCGCATGGCGACGTGCGGTTCTGGCTGCTTCCGTTTATCAAGCCCGCGCATGTCCGGCGGTTTTATCCTGACGAGGGGATTGAAAGCTATACCGACGCTGTCCGGGTCGCCATAGAGAAGATGGGCATGGATCAAAGCGAGCGCAATGTGCTGCTGACCCATCAGTTTGTGACCGGCGCATCCACCTGCGAATCGGAAGAGATCAGCGTTGGCGGCAGCGAGAATGTGGACGCCTCCGTGTTTGCGGGGATCGACTACGTCGCCCTGGGACATATTCACGGCCCGCAGAACATCGGATCGAACCGAATCCGCTACTGCGGCACGCCGCTTAAGTATTCGTTCTCCGAGGTGGGGCACGACAAGAGCGTGACGGTGGTAAACCTCGGCGCGAAGGGCGAAATTGAGCTGCGCCTGCTTCCGCTTTTTCCGCTGCGCGATCTTCGGCGGATCCGGGGGACGTTTGAAGCGCTTTCGGATAAGGCGTATTACAGCGCGCAGAATACGGAGGATTATCTGCACGTGGTCCTCACGGACGAGGAGGATGTGGCGGAGGCCTTGGGCCGCCTTCGCGTGATCTATCCCAACCTCATGAAGCTCAGCTATGACAATACCCGCACGCGCAGCAATCAGGTGATCGACGGGGCGCTCCATGTGCAGCGTAAATCGCCGCTTGAGCTGTTTAAGGAGCTGTATGAGCTGCAGAACAACCAGCCGATGAGCGAGGAGCAGAGCGATTTTGCGCAGCAGCTGATTGAATCCATCTGGGAGGGGCATGCATGAGGCCGATCAAACTGACCATCGCGGGCTTTGGCCCGTATGCGGGCATACAGGAGCTGGATTTCAGCAGGCTGGGGCAAAGCGGACTGTATCTGATCACAGGCGATACGGGCGCAGGAAAGACGACGATTTTCGATGCGATCACCTATGCGCTCTTTGGCGCGGCCAGCGGGGATCACCGCGAGGTGAGCATGCTCCGCTCCAAATATGCCGGGCCGGAATCGCCGACGTTTGTGGAGCTCACCTTTTCTTACGATGGTAAGGAATACACTGTCAGGCGCAATCCAGAATATGAGCGTGCAAAGACGAGAAGCACGGGCATGACCAGGCAGCTTGCCGACGCACAGCTGACGTATCCGGATGGGCGCGTGGTCAGCAAGCTGCGGGAAGTGGACAGGGCCATTGCGGGCATCATCGGCCTGACGCGCGAGCAGTTTGCTCAGGTGGCGATGATTTCCCAAGGCGATTTCAGAAAGCTTCTGCAGGCGGACACGCGGGAGAGGCAGAAGATCTTTCGCGATATCTTTGGAACGGGCCTGTATGTCGTCCTTCAGGATCAGCTCAAGAGCAGGACGGCGGAGGTACAGGGCGAGCTGAGGCAGGCGGCGGCAAGCATCCGCCAGTATGCGGATGGAATCGCCTGCGGCGAAGATTCGCCCGGCGCATACGACGCCGAACGGGCAAGGCGGGGCGAACTGCCTGTGGCGGAGGTCATGCAGCTGCTTGCGGCGCTGATTGAGGCGGACGAGCGCGCGCAGGACGAGCTGAACCGGCAGCTGGCGCAGACGGAGCAGCGGCTGGAGGGCGTGGTTGCGCAGCTTGCCCGGGCGACGGCCTATCAGGCGGCGAAAACCGCGCTGATGGAGAATCAGCGGGCAGAGAAGGACGCCGCCGTACGGCAGGAAAATGCGCTGTCTGCACTTATGCGCGCACAGGAGACGGTCATGCAGCAGGAGCAGCTGGGCAGACAGATCGCAGAGATTGAACTCCTGCTGCCGACCTATGACGAGCTTAGCGAAAAGACGGCGGAGAGCGCAGGAAAAGAGAAGCAGAGAGCCGCAGCCCTGAAGGCGATGGAAGCGGCGAAAAAGCGCTGCGCTGCGCTTGAGGAGGAAGCGGCGGGGCTTAAGGAGGAGCGGCAGAGGCTGGAAAGCGCCGGAGAGGAAAGGGAGAGAATCGCTGCGCAGAAAACCGCGCTGGAGGAGCAGCGGGCGACGCTGCGCAGGCTGTATGCCGATATAGAAAAGCTGAAGCAGCAAGAGACAATCCTCGCGCAGAAAAAGAAGGAATATATCGAAGCAGAGGAAAAATCGCTGCGCCTGCGGCAGGCATATGACGGAAAGAACAAGGCGTTTCTTGACGAGCAGGCGGGCGTGATGGCCGCTGCGCTGACACGGGGCGCGCCCTGCCCGGTATGCGGTTCTCTGGATCATCCGTGCCCGGCGCAGCTTTCAGAAAACGCGCCGACAGAGGCGGACGTGAAGCAGGCGAAGAGGGAATACGAGGCTGCGCAGAGCCGGACGGAAGCAGCCAGCCGCGCTGCAAGCACGCAGAAGGGCATTGTGGAGACAGAAAGGGAAACCCTTCGCCGGGAGCTGGATAAGCAGCTTGAGGGCGTCGCGCTTGAAGGCGCGCAGCAGGTGATTTATGAAAAGGGCGTTCGGCTTTCCGGCAGCATCCGGGAGCTTGACCGCCGGCTGCAGGAAACGGTCGAGAAGGAAAAGAGAAGGGCGCAGCTGGACAGCCTGATTCCCCAGCGGGAAAACGCGCTGGCGGAGCTTCAGCAGGAGATTGTCCGGGCGAATGAACAGGCGGCCTCGCTTGCCGCCGCGGTGCAGGAGCTGAACAGACAGATTGCAGGCATTCGCGAAAAGCTGAGTGATCCGGATAAGGCTTCGGCGCAGCGCGCGCTGGGTGCGCTTCGGGAGAGGCTTCATGCGCTCAAATCCGCGCTGAAGGCGGCGGAGGAGACGTACAGCGCCAGCAAAGAGGCGCTGACCGGCATCCGGGCCTCCATCCTTCAGCTTGAGAAGCAGCTGGAGGATGAGCCGGCAGAGAACCGGGATGCGCTGGAGGCGATCAAGGCGGAGCTGACGGAGAAAAAGAGCGTGACGCTGCGCAGGCTTCAGGAAATCCACGCGCGGCTTGCGGGAAACACGGCAGCCAGGAAGAGCATCTCCGAAAAATCCCGGAGGATGGCAGAGCTGGAAGCCCGGTATACGTGGATGAAGGCGCTTTCCGAGACAGCCAATGGCAGCATGGCCGGCAAAGAGAAGGTGATGCTGGAAACCTACATCCAGACCACGTATTTTGACAGGATTCTGGAGCGGGCCAATCTCCGGCTCAGAAAGATGTCGGGCGGGCAGTATGACCTCAAGCGCAGAAAAACCGCGGGAAACCGGGTGAGCCAAAGCGGACTGGAACTGGATATCATCGATCATGTCAACGGGACAGAGCGCAGCGTGAATACGCTGTCCGGCGGCGAGGCTTTTCTGGCGTCTCTGGCGCTGGCGCTCGGGCTCTCTGATGAGGTACAGATGTCTACGGGAATCCGGCTTTATACGCTGTTCGTGGACGAGGGCTTCGGTTCGCTTGACAGCGAAGCGCTGAGCAAGGCGTATCATACGCTGGCGTCCTTGACGGAGGGGAACCGCCTTGTGGGAATCATTTCGCATGTGACGGAGCTCAAGGAGCGCATCGACAAGCAGATTATCGTCAGAAAAAACAAAATGGGCGGCAGCGAGGCCGTGATCGCCGAATAAGGCGGGGCCGCTGCATCAATGCTTGTAAAATGGTGACAAGATCACGGAAGAATCGCCTGAATTCGGTTAAGATAACCTCAGCAAAGAAAACCTCGGCAAAGAGAACAAGGAGGTACTTTTCATGAGGCTTAAGAATAAAGTGGCGATTATTACCGGCGGAAGCCGCGGCATCGGCTTTGCCACAGCGGACAAGTTCCTGGCGGAAGGAGCGACCGTGATCATCACCGCGAGCACGCAGGCGTCTGCGGACAGGGCGGTGGAGCAGCTCAAAGAGAGGCATCCCGGCGCGACGGCGGCGGGCATCAGCCCGGATCTTTCCAGCCTGAAATCCGTTCGTGAGGCGTTTATCGAGGCGACGACGAAGTATGGATGCGTCGATATTCTGGTCAACAACGCGGGCGTCTCCGAGAGCACGCCGTTTACCGAGTACACCGAGGAGACCTTTGACAAGGTCATGGATCTCAACGTCAAGGGCGTATTCAATGCGACCCGCGCGGCCAGCGAGTGCATGATCGCGCGCGGCAGCGGCGTGATTCTCTCGACCTCCTCGATGGTCAGCATCTCCGGACAGCCGAGCGGCTTTGCCTATCCGGCGTCCAAGTACGCCGTCAACGGCCTGACCGTATCGCTGGCACGCGAGCTTGGGCCCAAGGGCATCCGCGTCAATGCAGTCGCCCCGGGCATCACGGAGACGGACATGATGAAGGCCGTCCCCAAAGAGGTCATCGAGCCGATGATCGCGCGGATTCCGCTGCGCAGGCTCGGAAAACCGGAGGATATCGCCAATGCGTTTGTGTTCCTCGCTTCGGAGGAGGCGTCCTACATCACCGGCGTGGTGCTGAGCGTGGACGGCATGGCGAGAAGCTGAGCAAACAAAAAGAGAAAAGTTAAGAGAAGAAAGGAGCTGACCGTATGGCGGCCGTCAATATCAATCAGGAACAATTTAACCGTTTGATCGCGGGCGAAAAGCCGGTGCTGGTGGATTTCTGGGCGCCGTGGTGCACGTACTGCCGCAGGATCAGCGATGCATACGACAGGATTGCGCAGGAGTATGCAGACCGGCTGGAGGTTGTTAAGGTCAACATCGACGATAATGAAGCGCTGGCGATTCAGGAGAAGATTGAGATCATCCCGACGCTGGTGATCTATCGCGGCGGGAAGGCGGCTGCCTCGATCGTCGCGCCGGAATCCAAGGCGATGATTGAGGGGTTCATCGGCGATCTGCTGCCGCAGGAAGAGGAAAAGGAGAGCCGTCAGGTTCACGATATGGTGATCGTCGGCGGCGGGCCGGGCGGCTACACCGCGGCGCTGTATGCGGCGCGCAGCGGCCTTGACACGCTGGTGATCGAAAAGCTCTCCGCGGGCGGACAGATGGCGCAGACGCATCAGATTGATAACTATCCGGGGTTTGAAGAGGGCATCGACGGCTATGAACTGGCAGGCCGGATGCAGCGGCAGGCGCATCGCTTCGGCGCAAAGACGGTGTATGCCGAGGTGGATCGGATCGATCTGGCGCCGGACGTCAAGAGGCTGGAGACCAGCGAAGGCATTTTCTACGGAAAAACCGTCGTGCTTGCCATGGGCGCAAGTCCCAGGCCGCTGGGCGTGGAGAAGGAACAGGAGCTTACGGGGCGAGGCGTGGCTTACTGCGCGGCCTGCGACGGCATGATGTATAAGGGCAAGACGGTGGTCGTGGTCGGCGGCGGAAATTCCGCTGCGGCGGACGCGATGATCCTCAGCCGCATCGCGAAAAAGGTGATCCTCGTTCACAGGCGGGATACGCTGCGCGCGACGAAGGTTTATCACGACCCGCTCAAAAAGGCGGAGAACATCGAGTTCCGCTGGAACAGCGTGGTTAAGGAGATTGAGCACGATGACCGTGTGACGGGCGTACGCCTGAAGAATGTGGTCAGCGGCGAAGAAGAGACCGTTGCCTGCGACGGCGTGTTCGTGAGCGTGGGCCGCAAGCCCGCATCACAGCTGGCGCAGGGCCAGCTGGAGCTTGATGAAAGCGGATATATCGCCGCCGACGAAACGACGCAGACGAGCCTGCCCGGCGTATACGCGGTGGGCGATGTGCGCACGAAGGCGCTGCGTCAGGTGGTGACAGCTGTGGCGGACGGTGCAATGGCGGTACACATGGCGGAAGAATACCTCGCAGGGAAATAAGACAGAAAGATCAGATAGAACTGATGAATAGAATCAAAACCACCGGCTTAGCCGGTGGTATGCTCTACGCCTTCAAGGCGAATGTACAAGCCGCGTCTCAAGACGCATTGAACTATCCTTCATTCGCATTGAATGCCCTACCACCCGTTAACGGGTAAACCATCATAAAAGCAGCTTTAACACAATGGATTGTCATTCGCTTCGCTCTATACCTGAAACTAAAGTCCATTTACTCTCACCAGCTCCGCTGGTGGTTGTCTTACGCTAAAGCTATACAAAGCAGCAGCCCCCTTCGCCGGAAAACGGCGAAGGGGGCTGCGTATATGCATGACTTATCGATTCATCAGTGCGGTGAGCCGCTTGACGTCGGTGATTTCCACGGCGCCGCGCGTCAGGCGCACCATGCCCTCACTCTGGAAATAGCGGAGCATCCGGGTGACGACCTCGCGCGCCGTGCCCATGTGGTTGGCGATCTTGTCGTGCGTGATGACGAGGGACAGACTGTTTTCTACCCGGCTCTCCTCCAGCAGGAACTGCGCCAGCCGTTCGTCGAACTTCTTCCACATGATCTGCTCCATCAGCCATGTCAGCTCGGAAAAATGGCTGCAGATCAGGTCGTAGGAATAGCTGGCGACGGGGAGCGATTCGTCAATCAGGTTCTTATACAGGCATGCAGGAATGATGAACAGCTCGCAGTCCTTCTCGGCGGAGATGAAGATATCAAACTGCATGTTGGGCATCACGCATGAGGCGGAGAACAGGCAGATATCCATCTCAAAGAAGCGGGTGATGGTGACCTCCCGGCCTTCGCCGGAGAGCATATATGCCCGGAGCTGACCGCTATGTACGAGAATCAGGCCCATGCATTCCGGGCCTCCATCGTGAAGGATCGTTCCCGCCTTGACCTTGCGGAATTCAGAAACGGAGAGAATACGCTCCTGCTGCTCCGAGGTCAGCCGGTTCCAGATGGGAAAACAGTTGGCAAGACTCATGCCGTCGCCTCCTTAGAGATGATTACGTTGCTGGTTAAGATTCACGCGCGGGCGCTTTGCAGATGCAGAATGGCTTCCAGCACACCACCGGCGATGCAGCGCGCCTTGTCGGAGATGGTGAAGCAGTTGTCATATTCGCTGATGCGCGGATCGATGTCAGCGATTTTAAAGCCTTTCGTGACGGGATAACCGTCGCGGATGAGCCCGCGCAGCAGACCGTCAAGCGACGCGTATACAGGTGTTTCACCTTGTTCGCCCTTGACGACAGCGATCACCTCGCCCTTTTTGACGGTATCGGTGATGGCGCGGACATTGCGCAGGACGCCTTCTGCCGGGCTGTGGAGGACGCGCTCCTTGCCGTAGCCCGCGATGACGCCGGGGACGCCGGTATTTTCGCTGGCGGAGCCACTGTAGATGACCCGGCCGAGATGATGGCCTCGCTTGGTCTCGACGACGGCGTGCACATCCTCCCCGGCGATGAAGCCCGGGCCGAGCGCAACGGTGATGGGGGCCATGGCGCGATGGGTGCCGAGGTTGCGCTTGGCGAGGATCGCATCGATCACGGCAAGCGGACGAAGCTGCGCAATACAGGTCCCTTCGGGGTCGACCAGCAGGGGCAACGCGTGATCGCGCAGCAGGGACAGCGCTTCCCCGATGCTGTTTGTCCGGGTGCAGGTGACGCCCTCAACGGTCTGCGCGCCGGTATAGACAGCCTCACAGAAGGAGACGTTCCTGCGGATGGCGGAGGGAGCGTCCGTTTCAAGGATCAGCACGGGAAAACCGCACCGGTGCAGCTTGTGAATCGTGCCGGTTGCCAGATCGCCGCCACCGCGCACGATGATCAGATGGGTGGTGTTCATGCTCATTCCAGATAGATCAAGTGGTCTTGTTTTTCGGTGACATGACCGATGACGGCCGATGCAGGGGCGACGGCGAGCAGCTCGTCAAGGCAGGCCTGCGCGTGTGCCTTGGGGATAGCGAAGAGCAGGCCGCCGCTGGTCTGCGGATCGTAGAGGATATCCTGCATGGCGACAGAGATACCGGCGGCGTTTTTGACGCCGCGCTCCGCATAGGAGCGGTTTCGGTATGCGCCTGCTGGAACAAGGCCCATGCTCGCCAGCTCAAGCGCTTCGCTGTGATAGGGGATGCGCTGGGTGTCAAGGTGGATGCTGCAGCCGCTGCCCTGCGCCATCTCGTAGCTGTGACCGATCAGAGAAAAGCCGGTCACGTCCGTGCAGCTGCTGACCGGGTAGCGCACCATGACGTCCCGTGCGGCTTTATTGAGCGTGGCCATCTGGGTATGGATGCGCGCGATGACGTTGGGGGCGACCATGTCGGCCTTCGCGCCGGTGGTCAGGATGCCTACGCCCAGCGGTTTGGTGAGGATGAGCACGTCGCCCGGGTTTGCGCCGCTGTTGGTGAGGATGCGGTCGGGATGCGCGAAGCCGGAGACGGCAAGGCCGTAGATGGGTTCCGCGCCGCGGATGGTATGACCGCCGGTGATGATCACGCCGGCTTCATAGGCTGCATCGTATCCGCCCTGAAGGACTTTCTGCACAACCTCGTCGGGCATGCCCTCGGCGACGCAGAGGATATTGAGCGCGAGCTTTGGTTCGCCGCCCATGGCGTATACGTCGCTGAGCGCATTGGTCGCGGCAATTTTCCCGTAGAGATATGGATCATCCACAATCGGCGGGAAAAAGTCCGTCGTCTGGATGAGCGCGGTCTGTTCGTCAAGGACGTAGACGCTGGCGTCGTCGCTTTTGTCATAGCCGACGATCAGCCGGGGATCACTGTGGGTTTTAAAGCCCTCGAGCATTTTGGCCAGCGTGCCTGCGCCGAGCTTTGCGCCGCAGCCCGCGCAATTGGCGAGCTTGGTGAGCCTGATTTCTGTTTCCATGGCGTTTCTTCCTTCAGTTATCAGGGACGGACAATGCTGCCAGCATTCTGCATGCATTCTACGATGTCGTACATGTTGGTCACGCTGCCGACGGCGAGCTTGTCCTTGAGGCCGTAGAAGTCAAGGCATGTGCCGCAGGTGCGGATGACAACGCCCTCAGCTTCCAGCGCCTTCAGATCCTCGAGCGTATCCGCGCCTTCGCAGGTCAGGTATGCGCCGGTGTTGTAGCAGAGGACAGTTTCGGGGAGCCTGTCCTGCTTGGTCAGCGCAAAGACGAAGGCCTTCATCAGCGCCGTGCCGAGCTTGGGATCGCCCGTGCCCATCGTATTGCCGGAGAGCACGACGACCATACCCTGCTTACGGCTGTCCGGCGCGCAGGCGGGGGCTTCGTCGCCCTGAGCGGCGGGCGCGCCGCCGGTGATCTGCATGACGATGGCAAATTCCTTTTCGGCGCGCTTTTCTGCGGAGACGGGATAGCCCTTGTGGGAGGCGAAGCGCTGCAGATTCTGTACGGCGATTTCATTGTCGACCAGTACGGTCAGGGTATCGCCGGCGGCCATGCTTTCAGCGGCCTTTTTGGTGTGGACAACGGGCAGCGGACAGGCCATGCCGCGTGCATCGATATGTTTTTCCATGATGATTTCCTCCGGAATGGGATCGTATTTATCTGGCAAACTCCCGCACGGCGTCGACCGCTGTGCGGATTTCCTCCATGGTATTGAAATGTGAAAAGCTGAAGCGGACCGCGCCCTGAGATACCGTGCCGAGCGCCTGATGCATCAGCGGGGCGCAGTGCGCGCCGGGACGCGTGGCGATACCGTATTGCTGGGCGAGCGCATCGCTCACCTCTGCGGAGTCGTAGTCCCGGATGTTGAGGGAGACGATGGCGCAGCGCTGCGGCTGCGTGAAATCGCCGTACACCGTCACGCCGGGGATATCGCGTACGCCGTCATAAAACGCCTGCATCAGAGCCTGTTCCTTTTCGCGGATGGCGTCAAGTCCGTTTTCGCGGATGTATGCGAGCGCGGCGTTCAGCCCGGCAATGCCGTGGGCATTGAGCGTTCCGGCTTCCAGCGCTGTGGGCATGTCGTCCGGATGCGCTTTTGAATAGGTCTTTACGCCGCTGCCGCCGGACAGGAGCGGCGCAATGCGCACCCCTTCGCGCACGATCAGGCCGCCGGTGCCCTGTGGGCCAAGCAGCCCCTTGTGCCCGGTGAAGCAGAGGACGCCGATGTTCATCTTCTGCATGTCGATGGGGATGACGCCGGCGGTCTGCGCGGCGTCCACGATGAAGAGGAGGCCATGCGACCGGGCGATTGCGCCGACGCGGGCGATATCGATGAGGTTGCCTGTGAGGTTGGAGCCGTGCGTTAAGACGATGGCACGGGTATCCGGCCGGATGGCAGCCTCAAACGCCGCATAGCTGATGCATCCCAGCGGATCGCTTTTGAGGATGGAGAGCGATACGCCTGCCGCCTCCATCTCATAAAGCGGACGGAGGACGGAGTTATGCTCAAGCGCGGTGGTGATGACGTGATCGCCGGGGCGAAGGACCCCCTTGATGGCGATGTTCAGGCTCTGCGTGGCGCCGGAGGTAAAGGCGACCTGGCGGGGATTCTCCGCGCCAAAGAAACCGGCAAGCGCGGCGCGCGTGTCATAAACCGCGCGGGCCGCGGCGAGCGCAGCATCGTGGACGCCACGGCCGGGGTTGCCAAAGGAGGCCAGCGCCTGACAGATGGCCTGCGCAACGGCAGGGGGTTTTTGAAGTGTGGTGGCGGCGTTATCAAAGTAAATCATGGGTCACCTTGTTCAGATGATGCATCGATGAATGTCCTGAAAGACGATTTGGCGGCTTTCCATCAGCGCGCGAAGACGAGCTTCGCTCTGTGGCGCGGCGCACCACGCCAGCCCGCAGCCTGCAGAAATGCTGCGCGGCACGGGGATCAGGCGGCCGTCTGCGCCCTCGGCCCGGCAGCAGGCTTCCATGGACATGGCTTCCGTCGTCGTGTGGAATGTGATGATGAGCTTAAGTGTTTTAGCAATCATGGATATATCCCTTCGGCATGGATCTGCAGATGGAATGGATACAGATATGATATCACGAATGCGGGGAAATTGCCAATGAAATCGGCGATTTTGCATGCAGCGAAGGCGTGCGGGGGAAAGCGCTTGCGGGCGGATGAACGTGTGTGTATAATCTTGATAGAGCTTTGAAGCAGGCGCGCATGGCCGCGCAGAGGAGGATGGCAATGAAACGGATTTTTGAAGCGCTGAATGCTCTGATGGAGAAGGGCGAGGACGCCATGCTGGTGACGCTGATTGCCCACTCGGGCAGCGTGCCGCGCGGAACGGGATCCATGATGCTCCTGGGTGGCGGCGGACGCATGGAGGGCAGCATCGGCGGCGGCCCGGGCGAAATGGAGATGACCGAACTGGGTATGCGGCTGCTTGGCGAAAAGCGCTGCGGCCAGCGGCAGTATGTGCTGCGAAACCGCCCGGGAGAAGAGGACGGCGCGGTATGCGGCGGGGAAATCACTGTATATTTTCAGTTTATTGCGGGCGGCGATCCGGCATGGAGGAGCGTATGTGCGCAGGGGCTTGCCTGTATGAATGAGAGAAAGCGCGGCTGGCTGGCGTTGTCGCTTGACGGCGGCGCGCCATGGCTGCTTTACGGGGAGGAAAAGGCGGGCTGCTGCATGCCGGAAGAGGCTGCGGAACTCTGCCGTGCGGGCTGCGTGAGGACAAAGACGCGCTTTGCACTGCCGGTTCAGATTGGCGAACGGGCGGTGATCTTTGGCGCAGGGCATTGCGCACAGGCGCTTGCGCCGGTGCTCGCGTCGGTCGGTTTTTGCGTGACGGTATACGACGATCGGCCTCAGGCGGCGGTTGCGGAGCGGTTTGCGCAGGCAGAGCGCGTGATCTGCGCGCCGTATGATCAGATTGAGGCGCATCTGACGCTGGATACGGAGGATTACATCGTGGTGATGACCAGCAACCACAGCGGAGATTTGTGCATTCAAGAGCAGGTGCTGCGCGCAGATCATGCGTATGTAGGCATGCTTGGCAGCAGAAACAAGCGCACCTTTGTCTATAAAAAGCTGATGGAGGCGGGCATTGAGCAGGCGATGATTGATCGCATCCATACGCCTGTCGGGCTTAATATCTGCGCGGTCACGCCTGAAGAGATCGCCATCAGCATCGCGGCGGAGATGATTCTTGAGCGCGCGAAGCGCCGGGCATGCTGAATGTATATCTGAATGGTTAATATGCGGAGGACAGGGGCGTTTTGAGGCGTATTGACGTATACGAACGGGTGTGA
The DNA here is from genome assembly GCA_017521565.1 of Clostridia bacterium. Taxonomy (GTDB): domain Bacteria; phylum Bacillota; class Clostridia; order Christensenellales; family Aristaeellaceae; genus Ventricola. The sequence goes on from JAFXCE010000114.1 coordinate 21,617, forward strand.
TATTCTTTTGTCAAAGATGCTTTGTCAAAAGAAAAAGCAATACCGGGAGGGGTGAGGAGCATCGAGCTGAAAAGAGCACTGCGGCCGTTTATGCGAAGGCTGGCCGCAGAAGCCGCTATCCGCAGCGCATTGGCAGGCGGGGTAATCGCGCTTTGTGTGTGGCTGGGGATGGCGCTGGCCTGCCGGATCACGGGCGGGCATGTGAATGGTTTGCATGTGACTGCGCTGTGGGCGATTGCGGCGGCGCTGTTTTATCTGCTGCGCTGGCGGCCCACGAGGCGGAAGCTTGCGCGGAGGCTGGATGCTGCGGCGGGAACAAAGGACCGCGTCAGCACGATGGTTGAGTTTGCAAGCGAGCATTCTTGCCTGCATGAACTGCAGCGTGAGGACGCGATTCGCTGTCTTGGCGCGCTTTCGCCCTCCTGTGTGAAGATCCGTATCCCGGCGGCGGCGGCGCTTGCCTGCACGGCTTTGGGGGCGCTGATTGCCTTCGTGCCGATGATCCCTGACAGCGTGTTTGCGCAGCTGCCGGGCGCGGCGCAGCAGGAGAGCGAAGAGGCCGCTATGCTGCGCGGAAAGATCATGGAGCTTCGCGCGGCTGTGGAGGAGAGCGGACTTGAGGCGCAGGACAGCGAGAGGCTTCTGCGTCAGGTCGATGCGCTGCTTGCGCAGCTTGACGCGGGCAGCATGGACATCGCCGCCCTGCAAAGCGTGCGGGAGATGATCGAAAAGACGTCGCAGGCGGTGGTGGAGCTGACGCCGAGAGATACTTACGTCGCGGCGATGCTCGAATTTGAAAGCCTGAAGCCGCTGGGCGAGGCGATTTTCAAAAAGAACATGGACGTCGTGACGCTTGTCTTTGACAATATCCGCTACGAGCTTTCCCGGAAGGAGGACGCGGAGCAGGTCAATGCGCTCATGGATCTGGTTTACGACATCAATGCATCGCTGTCTAAGCCCCTGCGCGATAACAGCCAGGAGAACCTGCGTCAGGGCATGATGATGCTCGCCGGCGGCTTTGAAACCGCGGCGCAGATGGTTTTAAACAGGCGCGACAACAGCCAGATGATCGAGACGGCGATTGAAGGCACACAGACGTACATCCGGGAATTCCTCGGCGTAGCGTCTGACGAGGAGCGGTACGACCCGTACGACGAGATCCGCGCACAGCGCGCAGGCAAGCCTGCGCAGATTTCCAAGGTATATACCGTGGGCGCCGCGGCGGCGCAGGAGGTTGTGCTCAGCCCGTCGGAAACGGAGCATGTCTACGATCCGCCGCAGGGCGCGGGCAGGAGCGGTTATGTTCCGGGCGGGACGGATGAAACGGGCGCTGTGCAGCGTATCCCTGCGCCGAAGGACAAGAAGAAGGATGGCACCGTTCCCTACGGCACGGTGTATGGCACATATTATGCGAAGTATCTCCAGCAGGCGGCGGACGGCGTGATTCCGAAGGCGCTTGAAGATGCACTCGAGGCGTATTTCAACGGCATATAACGGAAAGCCCGAATGAGAGAAACAGGAGTGAAAACGATGGTCAATAAAGAGGATATCAATCTGTTTTCCGGCAAATGTGAGCAGATTTTTGCGCAGATCAAGCGCGACATCGTCGGTCAGGAGGATGTGGTGGAAAACACCGTGATCGCGATGATCGCGGGCGGCAACGTGCTGCTTGAAGGCGTGCCGGGCATCGGCAAGACGAGGCTGGTCCGTTCGCTGGGCCGCGTGTTTTCCCTGCCCTTTTCGCGCATCCAGTTTACGCCCGACCTGATGCCAGCCGACGTGACGGGCACCAACGTCATGGAAAAGGACGCGCAGGGCAATGCGGTCTATCGCTTCCAGCCTGGCCCGATCTTCAGCAACATCGTCTTGGCGGACGAAATCAACCGCGCGACGCCGAAGTCCCAGAGCGCGCTGCTGGAGGCCATGCAGGAGCATACCGTAACCGTCTCGGGCGAGGACCACAGGCTTGAGGAGCCGTTTTTCGTCCTTGCGACGCAGAACCCCATCGAGCAGGAGGGCACCTATGCGCTGCCTGAGGCGCAGATGGACCGCTTTATGTTCAAGCTGACGATGCAGTATCCGACTGTGGATGAAATGAAAGAGATCGTTCTGATGACGCAGAAGACGATGGACGAGGTATCCGACAGCGTTGTTGACGGCGCGCAGCTGCTGCGCATGCGCGAGACGGCCAAGGAGATTCCCGTTATCGATGACATCGTGATGTACACCATGCGGCTTGTCGCGTCCACGCAGCCCGGTTCGAGCGAAGCGGGCGACATTGCGAAAAACTGCATCCGTCTGGGCGCGAGCCCGCGTGCGGCGCAGGCGCTCATCACGGGCGCAAAGGTGCGTGCGATGGTTGGCGGACGCTATAACGTGAGCTATGAGGACATCGACGCGCTGGCCTATCCGGTCCTGCGTCACAGGATCAAGCTCGGCTACGAGGCGCTGGCGGACAGGATGACCTCTGACGATGTGATCACCCAGCTGCTGCGCGCGATGAAGAGCGGGCAGAAGAAGGAAAAGAAGCGCTGAGCGCGCTTTGAAGCGAGAGAAAAGAGCGCCGGAAGGAAGGTTGAGCGATGAACGTGATAAATGCCGGCGGCATGGAGGGCAAGATCCTCGACGGCGCGCTGCTTGACGCGCTGGATACGCTGGATCTATATGTCCATCAGGCGAAGAGCGGGCATTTCAGCGGCACGCGCCGCTCGCTTGCGTACGGCTCATCGCCGGAATTTGCCGACTATCGCGATTACGTGCAGGGCGACGACCTGCGAAGGATCGACTGGAACCTCGCGGGCCGCTTTGACAAGTATTACATCAAGCGCTTTATCGACGAAAAACAGGGGCGCAACCGGGTGTACCTGGATATGTCTGCGTCCATGGGCGTGGGCACGGGAAAGGGCCTGATGGCGCTGCGCCTCGCTGCTGCGCTGGGGTATCTGTCCGTGTCGAACATGGACTGCGTGTCCTATCGCCTGCTGCGCGGACGGACGAGCGAGGATCTGTGCGGCAACATCGTCGGGCGAGAGCGCTTTTACGCGGCGATCCACAAGCTGGAGAAGGTGGCCTTTTCGGGCGATACGGATATCGGCGCGGCGATCCGCAGCGACACGGGCGCAGGCTTTGATGACGGCGTGTCCTACATCATTTCCGACTTCCTGACGGACAGAGACTGGAAGGGCGCGGTGGATGTGCTGCTCGGGCGCAAGCGGGAAGTAGCGATCATTCAGGTGCTTTCGCCTGAGGAGATGGAGCCGGCGTTCCATGGCGCGCATACGTTCAGCGATGTGGAGTCCATTCGTGTGGGCGATGGACGCCGCGTGAGCGTGGAGGTCAACCGCGATGCGCTGGATGCATACCATAAGGCGCTTGACGCGTTTCTGCGCGACATCCGGCGCTTCTGCGCGTCGCGCAGCGTGCCGTTTATGACCGTGCGCAGCGACGAACGGATTGAGGATGTGCTGCTGGCCAGAGGCTGTGTGGAGGAGTTGATCCGATGAGCTTTGTGTATCCTGCCGGGCTGATTGCGCTGCTGGGCGTGGGCGTTTTGATCTTCGTCGTGCTGCTTAAAAGAAAGCACGAGGAGACGACGCTGTCAAGCACGTACCTGTGGCGGATGGCGCAGCAATACCAAAAAGAGAATCAAACCGTCCAGCGGCTGAAAAAGGCGCTGGTATTTGTGCTGGAGCTGCTGTGTGTGATGCTCGCCGCGCTGCTGATTGCCCAGCCGGTGATCACGCTGCCGGGTGCGGACACGGGCTATGTCGCGATTCTGGATGGATCGGGCAGCATGCGCCTGACCGGCGCAGATGGAAAGACACGCTTTGCGCGCGCACAGGAGGCGCTTGTGCGCGATATCGATGCGCTGCCGTGGGGCAGCCGCGTGACCGTGATTCTCGCCGGGGACGGCGCAAGGACGCTGGTGCAGGGCGCCGGCGCGGGCGATGCGCGCGCCGTGCTGGAGGGCGCGCAGTGCGGCTATGGCGAGGGCGACCTCACCGGCGCGCTCGCGCTGTGTCAGACGCTGTTTGATGCGGGCGAGGGCACGCAGGCCTGCCTGTATACGGACAGGGAATACCCGCAGGCGGACCATATCGGCGTGGTGACGGTCAGAGGCGAAGGAGAATGGAATGTGTCGGTATCCTCGCTGGAGAGCGAGGGTTCGATCTACGGCACGGAGTTTATTGCCGGCGTGACGAGCGGCGGCAGGGATGCAAATGTTGCGTTTGAGCTTTATCTCGACGGCGAAAAGCTTGATGCGGACAGGCTGGAGCTTTTCGTCGATGGACAGAAGCAGGAGGGCGGCGTGGTTTACTGCCCGGCGGATGAGACGATCGAGGTTCGGGCGCTGGCGCGTCAGACATACAGCTTTTCAGATGCGCGCATCGCTGCGCTTGCCCAGGATGGCCTCACGGAGGACAACGAATACCGGCTGTATGCGGAACCCGGAAAGACGACGCGCGTGCTGCTTGCCGGCGAAAACACGTACTTCCTTGAACGTGCGCTATCGGTGTTTGGTCAGGCGGATCTGACGGCGGTCAAGGAAGCGGGCAGGCAGGCGCCTGAGGGATACGATATCTATGTATTTGACGGCTGCATGCCGGACACGCTCCCGCAAGGCGGCGCAGTGTGGCTGATCAATCCGCCGCGGTCGCTGTGGAACATGGGGCTGATCTTTGGCGAGGAGATCGTGGGCGCGGGGATTTCGCCCGTATACGAATGGGAAGGCGAGGATCTGAGCGCGCTGACCCGGGAACTTGCGCTGCACGATGCGGCGGTTGTGCGCTTTAAGGAGGTCAGCCAGCTGGGCGGCTTTGAGCCGGCGCTGCTGTGCGGCAGGATGCCGGCGCTGCTGGCCGGCAGGACGGAAGGCGGCTACAGGATGCTGGTTATGCCGTTTGACCTGAACGATTCCAACCTGCCGCTACTGGCGGATTACATCGTGCTGCTGCGCAACATGCTCGATTTCAGCGTGCCGCCGATGCTGCCCGGGCAGAATTTTGCCTGCGGCGAGACGGTATATCCCCGGACGCTTGAGCGCTGTGAAAAGCTGTTCCTGCAGACGCCGGACATGACCATCCGCACGCTCGGCGAGGAAGCGCTGACAGAGGGCGTGAGCCTGACGGTCCCCGGCGGCTATACGCTGCTGCAGGAGCTTGCGGGCGGCGAAGAGCGGGTGCTCAGCTTCTTTGCGCATATGCCGCAGACGGAAACCGGAACGGGGGAAGCGGAGCCGGCACAGGAGGCGATTGCCCTGCGGCTGCCGGATGAGGACACGCAGCTGTCTGTGCGTGAGGATCAGCGGGTGAATCCGCTGAGGCTGCTTGCCGCAGCGCTGCTGCTGCTGGCGTGCCTTGAATGGGTGGTGTATCATCGTGAAAAGTATTGAAACTCGCCTCAGGGTGTTCTTTGAAACGCCGCAGCTTCTGCTCCTTGTGATTCCTGCGCTGGTGATCGTGATCCTCGCTTATCGCCTCATGCGAAAGGACGAGGAGGCGAGAGCCGCGGAGCGGCCGGCGGCGGTTCTCAAGGCGATTGAGGCCGCGCTGCTGGTGATGGTCGTTGCCGGATTGTCCGTGGTCACGTATTCCACGGATATGACGACGGTGATCCTTGCCGACCGCTCGGCCAGCATGGCGGGCGTTCGAACGGAGATGGACGCGCGGATTGAGGAAATCACCGGCAGCGCGGACAAGAATGAGACCGTCCGCGTGCTGGACTTTGCGGGCGGCAGCGCATGGCAGACGGAGGGAGAAACGCCAAGCGCCGGGGCGACGGATATTGCCGCCGCCATTGACGCGGCCTGTGCGGTCTTTCCGGAGGATGCGGGCAAGCGGATTTTGCTGCTTTCCGATGGCGCATCCACAGACGGCGCCCCCATCGAAGCTGCGCAGCGCGCAAGGGATATGGGCGTGCGGCTGGACGCCATACACCTGAGCGCAGCCATAGAAAAGGAAACCGAGCTGACGCAGCTGATTTTGCCTGGCGACGCGGCGCAGGGACAGAAGATCACCGCGCAGGTAACGGTGCTTGCTTCCTGCGAGGCGGCGGGCATGCTGCGCATCTGGGACGGCAGCGTGCTGGCGTATGAACAGGAAGCAGCCGTCACGCCGGGGGAAAATGCTTTTTCCTGCCCGATGACGGCGGGAGAAACGGGCGAGCATACCTATCGCGCGGAGTATATCTGCGCGGAGGATACCCTTAAGGAAAACAACAGCCGCCTTGCCCTGATGCGTGTGAGCAGCGGCGCGAAGATTCTGCTGGTCGACGGCACGGGACAGGAGGCGGGCAAGCTCGCTGCGCTGCTCGCCGACGGCGGCAACAGCGTGGATACGGTTGCCTGCGGCGATATGCCGCAGACGGTGGCGGCGCTGTGCGAATACGGTCTGGTTGTGCTGATGAACGTGGACGCCAAGGATCTGCCCGAGGGCAGCGCGCAGCGGCTGGAAGAATATGTGTCCGTCTATGGGCGCAGCGTCCTGACGACGGGCGGCGCAAATACCTACATCTATGGCGGCATGAAGGATACGCCGTTTGAGACGTTTCTCCCGGTGAAGATGAGCGTGGAGGAAAAGGAGAGCGTCAATCCCGTCGCCCTGATGCTGGTCATGGATACGACGGACTCGATGACGCGCGGCGCTTCCGGCACGCCGATCGAGATGGCGCGCCGCGGTGCGATCAAGTGCATCGACGGTCTCAACAGCAACGATTACGCGGGTGTGATCACCTTCTCGGACGAGGCGCAGGTGCTTGTGGAGATGACCTCCATGGGCGAAAAGAGCGGCGTGATGGACGCCATCAACGGCATCACCACGGCGACTCCCGATAAGCTGACGAAGTTCGCCGGAGCGCTGCGGCTGGCCTGCGAGGAGCTGAAGGCGTTTGATCAGCTCGAGCGCAAGCACGTGATCTTCATCACCGACGGCAGCCCGGCGGATACCAGCGAGGGCTTTGACAAGATCGTCAAGGAGATGCGCGCCAACGGCATCACGATGTCCTCGATCGTCGTGGGCAGGCTTTTGAACGTGGTCAAGCTCCTTGAAGAGCTTTCCACGATCGGCGGCGGACGCTGCTACTTCGTCGAGGGCGCGGACGATCTGCCGGATGTGATGAGTACCGATACGGTGCTCTCCCAGGTGGAATACACGATCGACGATCCGGTGATGCCAAAGACCAGGGATACCGTGTTTGAGATCGCGGATGAAAGCGCGATCACGCAGCTTTATGGCTATATCCGCACCAGCGCGAAGGGCAGCGCGTCGGTTGCCTTTTCCACGCCGGAAGGACGGCCGCTGTATGCGCTGTGGCATTATGGCGCGGGCAAGGCTGCCAGCTTCATGAGCGACCTGAGCGGCGACTGGTCGCGCACATGGTTTAACGCTGAGGGCGGCAGACAGATGATCGCCGCGATGATCGCCGGGCTTTTGCCCGATACGATCCGGCAGGCGGGCGTGGATATCCGCCTTGATGCGGGCGGCGCACGGGGCGAATTGAGCGTCGGCGGCGACGCGGGCGCGTCGGTTAGCATATCCGCGAGGATTACGCCGCCGGAAGGCGAATCGTATGACGCGCGGCTGGAAAAGACGCAGGATGGACGCTTTGCCGCAGAAATCCCGCTTTCCGGCGAGGGCAGATACGAGGCGGAACTGACATGGCTTGATGCGAAGGGGGATTCACTGGATACCAGAACGGCGTCGTTTGCGCATTCGTGGCCCGGCGAATACGAGATGATCGCGCGGCAGGACGGCAGCATTGCGCTGATGGAGATGGCCTCAGCCGCAGACGGCGCACTTGTATCAAGCGTGCAGGAGTGGCGGGAGATCGAGATTCCGGCGACGCCGGTTGAGCACGACGCGGCGCTGCCGCTGGCCATTGCCGTCATGCTTCTTCTGATGACGGACATCGTGATGCGCAGGACGAAGCTCAGCCGCATCCGCGAATGGATGAAAAAGAAATAAACGGAAAACGCCCTTCTAACCGGCACATGACCGGAGGAAGGGCGTTTTGCTATGCAGATCTAATTGCCGAATATCGGCCGCGTGTGCAGAAGCACGAGATTTACAGCAGTTTGCCGGTGATGAGGCCGGCATCATGACGATTTTGTGTGCGAAGGATCGATCACCAGATATGTGGGAAGAGGCGAAAGCGAACCTTGTCCTTGTAGGCGGCGTAGCCGTCAAGGTCTTTGGTGAGCAGCGCTTCCTCGTTTTTGATGCGCATGGCAATCAGCGGCAGATAGATGAGCATGACGGCAAAGGACAGAAGGGAGCCGAGCACCAGCGGCATGGACAGGAACATCAGGATGGTTGCGGCGTACATCGGATGGCGCACGACGCCGTAAAGCCCGGTGCTGACGACGGTTTGGTTTTCCTGTACCTCAACCGTACGGGAGAGGTACGCGTTTTCGCGCATGACTTCGGCATACAGCGCATAGCCGGCGAGCAGGAGAAAGCCGGCGATATGGCTGAGTAAAACAGGAATATGCGTCAGACCGAAGCGGAAATCAAGCCCGGCGAGGACGAACGCGGCAAGGAACATCAGCGCGGACGCGCCGATAACGCCGCGCTGGGCGGCTTCCTTTTCTTTGTTTTGCAGGCGTTTGGCGAGCAGGGCGGGGGATTTGAAGAAGAGAACGACGCCCATCAGCAGCATGGGAATAAAAAGCAGCGCCATCAGCCGCTGTGCGCCGGGGTAATGAAACGTCCCTGCGGGAAGAAAGAGAAGCAGGCCGAGCACCGCTGCGCCGCACAGATAAAACGCAGCGCCGCGAAGCGCGAGGGAGAGACGGTTATTCATAGGAATGCCTCCGACAGACGAGAAAAGCCTCCCGGGGAAAGCCGGGAGACAGAGAATCATTGGGGCAGAATGCCGTGCTTCACGCGGTCGCGCTCCTCGGCGCGCTTGGCGTTGTTGAAGCGGTCGAGCGTACCGACCAGATAGCCGGTGATGCGGCGGATCCTGTGGAACGGCTGCTGCTGGTAGTGATAGGCGAGCTCGACATAATCGCCGTCGACACGGATATCGATGGAGTCGGGCTCACGGCCGTAGAGCTCGGCGCCGCGGGCGATGTAGGCATCGACTTCTTCCTGCGGGCATACGCCGCCGGTGATATTGATCACGCACATGCGCAAAACCTCCATATCTTGTATTTGCAAAAATATTATAGCACAAAATGTGGCGTTGTAAAGCGATTGAGCAGATGAAATGAAAATTTCCCGCACAGGAAACATCTGCGCGGGAAAGCATGGTTATTTCGCCACGTAGCCAATCTTCTTCATGAGCTTCTGCAGGGTGCGCTCGGCGAGCATGCCGGCGCGCTCTGCGCCCTGACGGTAGACGGACTCCATGTACTTCTTGTCCTTCATGATGCGGGCAAACTCGGCCTGAATCGGCGCAAGGGTCTCGATGGTCACATCGGTGACGGCGGACTTGAGGTCACCGTAGCCCTTGCCTTCAAAGGACGCCGTGACCTTTTCGATGTCCTCGCCCGTGAGCGCCGCGATGATGGAGAGCAGGTTGGAGACGCCGGGCTGCTTTTCCGGGTCAAAGCGCACGCAGGCCTCGGAATCGGTCACAGCGCGGCGGTATTTACGGCGGATGACGTCCGGGGTATCCAGCACGGAGATGAAGCTGTCCTCAGCTTCGGACTTGCTCATCTTGCGGGTCGGCTCCTGCAGGCTCATCACGCGGGCGCCAACCTTGGAGTAGTATCCCTCCGGGACGGTAAACACGTTTCCGTATACGCCGTTGACGCGCTGAGCGATATCGCGGCAGATTTCAAGATGCTGCATCTGATCCTTGCCGACGGGGACGAGGTTCGCCTGATACAGCAGGATATCGCCCGCCATGAGCACCGGATAGGTGAACAGGCCGCAGTTGATGTTGTCCGCATGCTTGGCGCTCTTGTCCTTGAACTGGGTCATGCGGTTCATCTCGCCCATGTAGGTATAGCAATTGAGCAGCCACGCGAGTTCAGCGTGCTGATGAACGTGGCTCTGGAAGAAGAGAACGCTCTTTTCCGGGTCGAGGCCGGAAGCGAGCAGAAGGCCGAGCATCTGCATGGCGTTCTGACGGAACTTCGCCGGCTCCTGACGGACGGTGATGGTATGCAGATCGGCGACCATATACAGGCAGTCGTACTCATCCTCCAGCAGCTTCCAGTTGCGCATAGCGCCGATGTAGTTGCCCAGCGTGGGCGTACCGGTGGGCTGGATGCCGGAGAGAATGCGCTGCTTTTTCACAGGGGTCTGAGTCTGTTCCATAAGGCGGAACCTCCTTGCCGGTCACTGGCGTGACCATAAATTGGTATGTGTGGAATTTCGTCTGATTAATTCATATATTGTAGCACAAACAGACGCAGGACGCAAGGCGCGACGCCTGAAAGCAAAGGAGTCAGATGAAAAAAGGTTGTCATCCGGAGAAATTTGCAGTATGATATATATACGTCATATTATGTAGTCAGAGCCATTTGTTGGGAGGATATTAGGGATGAAAAGCTTCGGCTTGATCCTGTTTTTAATGATCATGCTGGCGGCGCACAGCGCTTTTGCGGACACGGCGCTTTCCTATGGAGAGCTTGAGCCGGTCCGGCTTGAGGAAACCAAGCGCCTGGCCTTCAGAACGGGTCCGGGGACCAAATATACCGAGCTGTTTTCGCTGGATCCGGCGAGGATGTATAACCTTTTCATTCTGCAGGAGGAAAAGGGCGGAACGGTTCACTGGGGGCATGTGGAATTCAAGTGTTACAAGGGTCTTTACCGGGCATATACAGGACTGCACGACCTTGAGGTGGATGAGATCATCGTTCCTAACGCCAATCAGGAGGGCGTGTATGCCTATGTTGGCGGCTTGGATATCGCGGCGTACGCGGGACCGGGGCAGGAATATGTCTGCTACGACTGGGCGGTGCCGTGCTGGACGGACCTGACGATTTACCACGAGGAGAATGGTTATGTGCTGGCGGATTTCGTACTGCCCGGCGCAGAGGAGCAGCCGTTCAGCTATCATCATGAGCTGATGCTTACCCGTGCATGGCTGCGCATTGAGGATATTGAGAATTACACGTCTGTGCATGACCGGCAGGAGCCGGCTGCGCAGGAGGATGAGTAACAACTGCGCGGCGCATGCAGAACTGGAATTCATTGACTTTTGATGTGCGCCGCGGTATACTAACGGCGTGCATCCGCCCTGCGGAATGCACGGAAACAGATGACATATTGATATACGCATCGGAGATCCTATCCGAATTGTTTGAAGGAGAACATATGACCGAAAAGAAAAACGCTCGCGCGGTGGTGCTCATTCCCGCCTACAAGCCGGATGAGCGTCTGATTGAACTGACACGCGAACTGATCGTGGACAACGGGCTGGATGTGCTGCTGGTGGATGACGGCGGTCAGGAGGCCTTCGCGCATATTTTTGAGGCCTGCCGCGCGCTTGGCGCGGAGGTGGCTGTGCATGCGGTGAACATGGGCAAGGGCCGTGCGCTCAAGACCGGTATCAACGCGGCGATGCTCAAATGGCCGGACATGGCCGGCATCGTCACGGCGGACGCCGACGGCCAGCATACGCCCAAGGATATCCTGCGCCTGATCGACGCGCTGCATGAGCATCCGGACAAGCTGGTGCTCGGTTCCCGCGCGTTTACGGGCAACGTGCCGCTCAAGAGCCTGTGGGGCAACAAAATTACCCGCTTTGTCTATGCGCTGGCCAGCGGCGTGAAGGTCGGCGATACGCAGACGGGTCTGCGCGCGCTTCCGGCGAGCTCCCTGCCGGCAATGGCGCGCATCGACGGCGAACGCTATGAATATGAGATGAATGTGCTGCTCAAGCTGCGCGATATGGGCCTTGGCGTGTTCGAGGTGCCGATTGAGACGATCTATATCAACGACAACGCGGGCAGCCACTTTAATCCGGTGCGCGATGCGATCAAGATCTACATGGTCATCTTCAAGTACCTGTTCTCTTCCATTGCGTCGTTTGTGATTGACTATGCGCTGTACTGGCTGTGCCTGGGCGTGATTGGCCTTGCGCCGCTGCTGAGCTACGCGCTGGCGCGCCTGGTGTCCTCTCAGGTGAATTACAATCTGAACAAGCACACCGTGTTCGGCGGCCGCGGCGGCAAGACGTCCATGATCAAGTACTACGTGCTGTGCGTGGTGCAGGGTCTGCTCGGCGCGGGCCTTGTGCAGGTGCTGCCGAGCGTGATTCCGCTTTCTGCGGCGGTCATCAAGATTCCGGTGGATCTTGTGCTGTTCATACTCAGCTACTTCATCCAGCGCGACTACGTGTTTAACAAATGAGCGGGTATGGCCAACTGAATCAAAGACCCAGAGCGCGGCGGCGTGTGAGAATGCGTACCGCGCTTCTTTTGACGCTCTGGGCATTTTCTGTGACGGCGTTTTCCCGCGTGCTTGCGGCCATTTTGCCGGCTATCCCCGCTGCAATGCTGGGTCTGCTGGCTTCGTGCGCCGGGTTTGGCGTTTCGGGGGCGCTGGGGCTTTATGTGCTTGACGGCAGACACGAGGAGCTGATTCCAAGGCGCGTGCTTGGCACATCGCAGATTCTGTGGTATGCGCTGCTGGGCGTCCTCGCTATAGCGCCGGTATCGCTGTGTCAGGATGTGATGCTGGGCATACTCGGCATCGCGCCGGAGGCAGGCGGCGCATCGATGGATGCGGCGGCGTTTTTGCTGGTGATGATCAGGAGCGCGCTCCTGACGCCTGTGCTGGAGGAAGTGTTCTTCAGAGGATATCTGCAAAGCGTTTTGGCGCGGTATGGCAGGGGACAGGCGGTGGCGGCGGTTTCGCTGATCTTTGCGCTGATGCATGGCGATCTGCTGATTCTGCCCCATGCAGCGTTTGGCGCGCTGCTGGGGCTGGTTGTCCTCAGAACGGATTCGATTCTCGCCTCGATGCTCGTGCACGGTGGTTACAACCTGACGATCCTGCTGCTTACGTATCTGGGGGCTGACGGCCTGTTTACAGGGCTGTCCGTGTTTTCCTGTGCGCTGCGCGTGGGGTTGTCGCTTGCGTTTGTTGATGTCCTTCGCCGGGCATGGACGGCGCGCGTGGTGCGCCTGAAGTTTGATCTGCCGGATGTAAGCGGATGGAAAAAGGGCTGGATGCCGCTTTCGCTAAGAGAAGCCCTGCTGCTGGGCGGCGCTGCTGCGGCTGTTTTGCTGTCTGTGGTGCTGACGGGGGTGCTGGTATGAACATGGCGCTGATCTGCATGGGCAGATTGAAGGAAAAATACTGGCGTGACGCGGCTGCGGAATATGAAAAGCGGCTTTCCCGCTTTTCAAAATGGGAGACGATTGAACTGCCCGACCTGCCGGAGCCGAGCAACTCTTCGCCGGCTATCGAGGAGCAGATCCGCAAAAAAGAGGGCGAAGCGATCCTCTCTAAGATCCGCGATGGCGATATCGTCGTGTGCCTGTGCATCGAAGGAAAACAGATGGATTCCGTACAGCTGTCAAAAAAGCTGACGGAACTGACGGATACGGGCAGGCGCGTGGTGTTTGTCATTGGCGGATCGCTGGGGCTTTCTGCACAGGTGGTCGCCCGTGCGCAGCTGAAGCTGTCGTTTTCGCCGATGACGTTCCCGCATCAGCTGGCGCGCATCATGCTGCTGGAACAGACCTACCGCGCGCTCAAAATCGCGGCGGGAGAACGGTATCATAAATAAAACAGGTTTTAGACTGGAATATGACCGAAATACAGCGCGAAGCGAAGAAGGGAGTCTGAGGGATGAAATCCCTCAGGCGGGTTTGGGCGGCAGCCCAATGAAAGGGCAAATATGCAGTACGATTTTGATCTGGTCGGCAAGATTGGCTCGATGGCATTGATCCGCCGAGAGGATGCCGATATCGACTATAATATCTTTTCGCGCCTCGGGCGCGAGCTGAAGCCCGGCATGATCTGGGTGACGTCCGGCGCGGCGGAAATCGGCCGTCTGGATTACATGAGGCGCACGGGCCGCGAATTGGCCTGCGACAGCGTCGATGCAAAGACCGACTATGCCGCGCAGGGGCAGACCATCCTGATGGAGCAGTACCGCCGCTTCGTGCATCAGGATTATTCCGTGCGTCAGGTGCTGGTGGAGCATCAGCACTTCAACGATAAGTATAAGCGCGAGCATATTCGCCGCCTGTTTCTGCGCGCGAAGGAGCAGGGCGCCATTCCGATTGTCAACTATAATGACCCGGTATCCGACGAGGAGAACCGCAAGTGGGAACTGTCCCATTTGTACAAGGGCAACCGCGAGGTTCACGAGTGTGTGGATAACGACGAGACGGCTGCGGTGATTGCGGGTCTCATTACGACGCGTGTGCTGCTGATCATGACCTCAACCGAGGGAATCTATGCCGATCCGAAGGATCCGTCGACGCTGGTGCGCGATGTGCTCGCACCGGATGCGGAGCAGCTTGAGCGCAAGGTGCGCGAGCTGCAGACGCATTGCGTGGGCGCGTCCCGCGCGGGAGCGAACGGCGCGCACGCCAAGCTGGAGTTTGCGCTGGGCCCGGCGATGCGCGGTACGACCGTCATCATCGGACACGGACGCCACCGCATCAGCGATCTGGTCGAGGGCCGCGTGCCCTGCACCCGCATCGGCATCGATTAAGCGGTGTTCATCCGCTGACGGGGAGGCGCAGAGCCTCCCCCTTGAAACGTACCGAAAAAAACAAAACGAACCATATGGGTATGGGGCGGGGCGCTGCTCCGCCCGATGTATTCCGGGAGGAATCGCAATGAAAGCCAATTATCATACGCATACCACGCGCTGCGGCCATGCTTTCGGCACGGATGAACAGTATATCCGCGCTGCGGTCGAGCAGGGGTTTGACGAACTGGGCATGTCGGATCATGTGCCGTGGCCGTATAAGTCCGGCTTTGTGCATCATGGCGTGCGCATGCCCATCACGCAGCTGGATGAATATGTGCAGACGATGCGCACGCTGAAAGAAAAATACGCGCAGAAGATCAGCCTGCGCATCGGGTTTGAATGCGAGTATTTTCCGGAGTACATGGGCTGGCTGGCCGATATGAAGCAGGAAAAGCAGCTCGATTATCTGATCTTCGGCTGTCACTATGATACGACGGACGAGGGCGGGTTCTATTTCGGCAATGCCGCGTCGGCGAAGCATCTGGTTCGCTATGTCGACAGCGCGATCAAGGGCATCGAGACCGGTATGTTTGCGTATATGGCGCATCCGGACGTGTTCCTGCGCCGCTATCAGCGCGTGGATGAGAATGTCCGCGCGGCAGCAAGGGATATCAGCCAGGCCTGCAAAGCAAAAAACCTGCCGATGGAGTATAATCTCCACGACAGGTATCGTCTTGGGGAAGCGAACGGAAACGGCTATCCGAATCCGGAGTTTTTTGAAATCGTCTTTGCGGAGGGCGCGAAGGTGATCATCGGCCTTGACGCGCACGAACCGCAGGAGATTGCCGACCCCACGCAGTGGAACCTCGCGATGGAGGAAACGGCGCGCTTTGGAGAGCGCAGGATCGACGCGCTTGCGTTTTAAGCGCCGGCGGATGGAGACGTGATCGTCCATTCGCAGATGGCATGGAGATCATGCGCCTGAATGTGCCGGTTCTCCATGGGAATCCACATGGAGAGAAAACGCTCAAGCTGCCCGGCTCCGTTTCTTTGCAGAATCCGCTGGCGCTGCAGCGCGGGATCGATGAGCGAGAGGACGCGCAGAGCGCAGCGCGGGGCGAGCATGGGGTGCAGACAGTATGCGCCTTCAACGATCAGCAGCTGCGTGTCCTCCGGGATGCAGATCTCTTCGCCAAAGCCGGGCTGCGGATGGCAGATATAGGGCCTGTAGACGGCGCGCTGCCCGCAGAGGAACGGGGAGAGCACCTCGCGATCAAAGCGCTGGATGTCAGCATTGGATAAAAGGGCATCGAAATAACCGGGAAAGCGCATATCAAAGGGCAGCGTGAAGTCATCCATATGGACAACGGCGCTTTTCGGGATTGCGGCGTGCAGCGCGGTGCTGAGCGTCGTTTTGCCGCTGGCGGCCATGCCGTCAATCGCGAGGACGGCGCGGGAAGCGGATAGATCCTTTGCGCGCGCGCAGAGGATCGGGAGCGCTTTTTCGGGTGTGAGATGAGTCATTGCGCGCCTCCTTGTGCATCATTCCAGCCCAGTATAGCAAAGCGGGCGGCAAAGCGCAAGGAGTGACCGGAAAGCAAAAGGGATTGACAAGACCGCCTGTCCGTTATATCCTGAAAACGTAAGAATATAAGGAGGAAACTGAGATGGGTTTCTTTGATAAAATCCGCGCGTCTTTTGCGCGGTTCATGTCCGGCCGCTACGGCGCGGATCAGCTGGGCAATGTCATGCTGTGGACCGGCCTGATTTTGTCCATTATCGGTTCGATGGCAAAGCTGGGCGTTGTGACGATTCTTGCCGACGTCCTGCTGGTCGTGATGCTTGTGCGCATGTTCAGCAAGGACCGCTACAAGCGCCAGCATGAGAACCAGATGTATCTGGAGAAGACCTACAAGCTGCGCAAGGAAGCGAGCGAGTGGATGAACCGCGTGAAGAACAGCAAAAAGTATCGTTACTTCACCTGCCCGCAGTGCAAAAAGCGTCTGCGCGTGCCGCGCGGCGTGGGCAAGATCACGATCACCTGCAAGGGCTGCGGAAACAAGTTTGACAAAAAGGCATAATGGATAAGCGGACGGCGAAACTGCCGCCCGCTGTTTTGCTCCCATCAGAAAGGGAAGAAAACCTTCACGCTGCGGATACCCAGTGGCATAGCGCTGCGCGGCCTTTAAAAAGCGCTGTCAGGGGAGGCTCTGCGGCATGCACAGCAGCAAAAGCAGCCCGGAGCACAGCGCGCCCAGAACAGGATAGGCGCTGGCGATGAGATCACCAAAGCCCAGCGCAGCGAAGAGCAGACAGCAAAGCGCGGCGAGCGGAAGCGGCAGCATGCGAAGCCCTGCGAGCATCGCGCAGAATGTGGAGAGCGCGGCGGCATACAGGCAGGCCGCGACGAGCAGATATCCGCCCGGGCCAAGCCGGCGGCTGAGGTAGACGAAGGGCAGCGGCTGGTGAACAATGGCGGCGAAGTGGCGGCGGCAGACGGCCACGCCGAGCAGGAGCAGCGCGCCAAAGAGCGCAGAAAAGAGCAGCACGGCGCGCCGGCGGGCAGGCGGACCAAGCGCGCGCAGCAGAGGAAGCGTTCCGGCAAGCTGCGCGGCGTTGAGCGCGCCGTAGATCGCTCCGTCACAGACGGCGCGAACGGGCATATCCGGCGACATCGCCGGAAGGAAGCACGCCTCGCCCATGGGCTGCGCCAGCAGGCGCAGGAGCAGCGCGGGCAAAAGCAGGCAAAGCGCCGCGCCCGGAAGCGCCAGGGCGTATAGCCCGCGCGAGGCGAGAAGCGCGCCCAGCAGGAGCGAAAACACCATGCCGATTCCGTAGGCATGGCGTACATTCAGCACAAGCGCAGAAAGCTCCGCGCAGGCAGCAAGCATCGCGCCGCCGGTGATGGCGAAGAGCAGAGAGAACAGCAGCGCACACAGCGCGCCCAGCCGCGCGCCGAAGCGATGGCGGCACAGCGAGGAAAGCGACGGACAGTCCATGCGCTCAAGCTGTGCGGGCAGGCGCAGGAAAAGCAGCGAGAGCGAAAGCAGCGCGCAGACGACGGCAGCCCCGGCGCCTGCGCCATGACGGGCGAAAAAGCACAGAATCTCACGGCCGGACGCAAAGCCTGCGCCGACAACACCGCTGAGCAGCGCCAGCGCGACAGAAACAATCGCCATCTTCCCGCCTCCTTTTTGCCCCAGCATATGACGCGGGCGAAGCAAAAAGAAGCGGGATACGGGCTGCGCGTCTTGTTCTTTGCGTGCCTTCGCGATATAATAAAGAGAAATGTAATCCGATAAGAAAGCTGGCGTATGAAATGCTCAGACATACATATTGTGAAATTGATCTGGAGGCGATCCGCCATAACGTGCGCGTGATGCGCGCGTGCGTTGCGGGAGAGGCGGCGTTTCTCGCCGTGGTGAAGGCAAACGGCTATGGCCACGGTGCGGTGCAGGTGGCGCGCGCGGCGCTTAAGGCAGGCGCAGCTATGCTGGCGGTGGCGATCCCTGAGGAGGGGGCGGCGCTGCGGCAGGCAGGTATTGACGCGCCGATCCTCGTGCTGGGCGGCATTGAGGAGGAAGCGGCGGCGTCCGTTGCGGAATATGACCTGACGCAGGCGGTTTTTGATGAGGCGCGTATCCGCGCGCTGTCCGCCGCGGGCGAGGCGGCCGGCCGCGCGGTGAAGGTGCATCTTAAGCTCGACACAGGCATGTGCCGCATCGGCATACGCAGCGAGGATGAGGCACAGCGTCTCGTGCGGCTGATTGACAGCCTGCCGGGCGTGGAACTGACGGGCTGCTTTACGCACATGGCGACGGCGGACGAGGACGAACGTGGGGATACATACGCGCAGATCGCGCGATTCCGTGCGCTGTGCGATGCGATTGCCCAGGTGCATCCCGGAAAAATCATCCGCCATGCGGCGAACACTGCGTCGATCTTCCGCTATCCTGAGGCGCACTTTGACATGGTGCGCGGCGGCATTGCGCTTTACGGCTATCCGCCCGTGCCGGAGGCGGAGGGGCTTCGGCCGGCGATGCGCTGGAGCGCGCGGGCGGTATATGTTAAGGAGATTCTCCCGGGCGACCGCGTGAGCTACGGCGGCCTGTTTGAGGCGGAACGCCCGACGAAGGTGATGACCGTGCCGGTTGGCTATGCGGATGGATACCGGCGCGGCATGACGGGCAAAGGCTGTGTGCTGGTGCGCGGCAGGCGGGCGAGGATTCTCGGCCGCGTGTGCATGGATCAGATCATGGTTGATGTGACGGACATTCCCGGCGCTGCGGTGGGGGATGAGGTCGTGCTGCTGGGCGCGCAGGGAAGCGAAGCGATCTCCGCGGAGGAGATGGCGGCTTGGCTGGGCACGATCAGTTATGAGGTGATCTGCTCGCCGTCCATGCGCGTCCCGAGAACCTATATCCATGAATGATGGAGAGGTACGGGATGGATAAGGAAGCGCTCCGGGCTAAGATGCGCGCGAAGCGGCGGGCGCTGACGGCACAGGAGCAGAACGAGGCGGCGCAGGCGGTGATGAGGCGGCTTGAGGGATTTGAGCCATTTTGCCGCGCGCGCTGCGTGATGGCCTACATGGCCTGCCGGGGAGAAATGAGCGTTCTATCGGCGATGGAAGCAATCCTCAGAAGCGGAAAGACGCTGGCGCTGCCGCGCTGCGAAGCGCCGGGTGTGATGACCGCGCGGCAGATCGCGCGCTTTTCCCAGCTTGTTCCCGGCGCACACGGCATTTTGGAGCCGGATAGCGGCTGTGCGCTGATTGCGCCGGAGGAGATCGATCTGATTCTCGTGCCGGGAACGGCGTTTGATGCGCAGGGCGGGCGTCTGGGTCAGGGCGGCGGATATTACGACCGGTTTCTCAGCAGGACGCGCGCGCTTCGCGTAGGCGTGTGCCATCGGTTTGCGCTTCTTGAGCGCGTGCCCGTTGAGGCGCATGACCTGCATATGCATGTGATCCTCACGCCCGGCGGGATGATTGACTGCGGGCGGGGGACGGATAATAACAGCGATGTACAGGAGGAAAGAACATGAGCGACAAGGCAAAGACCACGGCGGGCAAGGCAAAGAGGAGGAAGCTGCGCCGCGCGCAGCACTGGGGCAGCAGGGTTCTGCCCGCCTCGGGCAAGATTCTGACGCTGCTCATCGTGATGATGATCATGGGTTTGATGTTCAGCGCGCTGCAGGCGATCAAAAACACATGGCTGCGTGCCGGTATGGCGCTGGTCATCCTTGCGGGCATGCTCTTTCTGCATATCAACGAGGGCATGAACCAGGGCGCGGAGGATGCGGCGAGCAGCGTTTCCTACATGCAGGGCATGGAGGCCGGGCGCAAGCTGGGCAGGAGCGCGGATGCTGCGTGCTATCATCCGCTCAAGGCGCTTTGCAGCGCGTTGGCGGTGTATGCCATTCCGCTGGTCATGGCGCTGTATGTGGCGCTGGCAGCCAAGCCCTACAGCTATCAATTGCAGGATCTTCCGCTGTGGCTGACGGATACCTACGGCGCGCGCGGCGACGTCATGGGCCCGCTGGGCGCATACACGGCGCGCGAAGGCCTGGCGGTCTTTGACTGGATCCGCATGCTTGTGCGCCTGCCGCAGATGATGTATGTGATGATGTTTCCCGATGCGCTGACGATGAGCCTCATGATTGACCGGCTGTCTCCGCTGTGCATCGCGGCGTATCCGCTGGCGTATGTGGTCGGCTACCTGTTTGGACCGGCGAGCAACCGCAGAATGCGCAAGCAGAACCGGCGCGCGAAGAAGGCCGCCGTGCACAAGGCGAGCAAGAGCAGCCTTGCAGCAGAGCTGACCGGCGTGCAGAACGCCGTACACTATGGCCAGAGGCGCGAGGAGGATAAGCACAAGCGCAGGGAACTGGTCTGAGGCGTGCAGGCTTGCGCCGAGGGTTGAAAAGAGATGGTCAGTCTGATATAATAAAAAGACTGAAAAGCCATGTATTTTGAGCAAAAAGGAGCGGATGAAGGCGATGAGAATCATCAGCGGAACAGCGCGCGGGCGTTCGCTGGTCGCGCCGGCGGGAGAAAAGACCCGCCCGACGCTGGACTTTGTGCGCGAGTCGCTGTTCAACATCATTCGCTGGGATGTACAGGATGCGCGTGTGCTGGATCTGTTTGCGGGTACGGGCGCGCTGTCGCTGGAGGCGGTCAGCCGCGGAGCCCGAGAGGCCGTGCTGATTGATATGGACCGCGACGCCTGCGCGGCGATACGAAAAAACATGGAATCGACCAAGCTGGGAGACAGATGCCGTCTGCTTCAAAGAGACTATCAGCAAGCGATGGATATGCTTGCGCGTGAGGGCCAGAAGTTTGATGTGGTATTCATCGATCCGCCGTACAGGATGGAGAATACCGGCGATATGTGTGCGGCACTCTATGACAAAGGGCTGCTTTCCGACGCTTTTATGATCGTCGTGGAGCACAAACGGGGGCTTGCGCCGCTGCTTGACGAGCGTTTTGAGGCATATGATCTGCGCAAATACCGCGATACAGAGATCACCTTCGTGCGTGGGCGCGCGGAGAATGAGGAGGCTAACGATGCATAAACTGCTTTATGCCGGGAGCTTTGATCCTGTGACGCGCGGACACATGGATATCATCACGCGCGCCAGCGCGCTGTGCGATGAAATGATCGTTGCGGTGATGCATAATCCGGATAAGCGCGGCGCGATGACGGTGGATTGCCGGGTACGCCTGCTTGAAATGGCCTGTGCGGCGCTTGGCAACGTCCGCGTGATCGCGCATGGCGGTCTGCTGGTGGATTGCGCCAGGGAAAACGGCGTGACGGCGGTCGTTCGGGGCGTGCGTCCGCTGGGCGATTTTGAATCTGAATATCAGATGGCGCAGGTCAACCGGATGATCGGCGGGGTGGAAACGCTGTTGATGACGACATCCGAGAGCTGCGCGAGCATATCATCCAGTATCGTCCGCCAGATTGCAGGATTCGGCGGAAGTATTTCGCAGCTGGTGCCGCCGGGGATGGAGGATGAGATCCTTGCGGCGCTCGGGGACAGGTAAGAGGAGGGCCATATGGAGCGAGAAGAGATGAACCGCGAAAGCGATATGAATGAAATGAACGAGATGGACAATCCGATGCCCAGAATGCCTCAGCCGGAACGGCTGATGCGCCGCGAGCGCGCGCACAGCGTCGTGCAGGACGATGCGCCGCACGATGAACAGCCCGAAAGCAGAGCGGAGGGCGTGGAGAGCATCGGTCAGACGCTGCGCGTGATTGAGATGATTGAGCACAAGGTTGCAGACGCCCGCCGGATTCCGATGTCGAGGGATAAGTGCGTCATGAACAGCAGCGAGCTGATCGACCTGATCGGCCAGCTGCACATTGCACTCCCCAAGGCGGTCCAGCAGGCGCAGGCCGTGCTGAGCAGGGGCGAGCAGATCATCGCCGCGGCGACGGCGCAGGCCGACAAGACCGCCGACGAGGCCGACCGCATCTACAACGATACGGTGACCAAGGCGCGTCAGTTCAAGGATGAAGTTGAGGCCGAGGCGGATCTTTACGACAAGGAAACCCGCGAAAAGGCGCAGGCCGATGCACAGGCGATCATCGCCGACGCGCAGACCAGCGCGGATCAGATCATCTTTGCCGCGCAGCAGCAGGCACAGCAGATGATCGACGCGAACGAAATCACCCGCCGCGCGCAGGCTTACGCCATGGAGACGCGCGAGCGCGCGGAAAAGGATGCGGACAGCATCTATACGCAGGCGTGCATGCATGCCGACAAGATGCTTTCCGGCGCGGCGGCGGCGCTTTCCCGCAGCGCGGGCGAGCTGGCGCAGCTGCGCGACAGCCTGCTGATGCAGGGACAGCAGCAGGACGCCGGACACTGACCCCGGGCGGAAGCACACCCAAAGGCAATACACCGACTATGCGCATGCGCGCAGAAAGGAGCACATATGAATCCAAACAATACGCTTTACATTGTGGTTCCCTGCTATAAGGAGCAGGAAGTACTGCCGGAGACCAGCAAGCGCCTGCGCGAGAAGATTCTGGCGCTGCGCGCGGCGGGCAAGATCAGCGACAAGAGCCGCGTGATGTTTGTCAACGATGGTTCCAGCGACGATACGTGGCCCATCATCAGCAGGCTGCATGAGCAGGAGCCGGGCGTTTTCTCCGGCGTGAACCTCTCCCGCAACCGCGGACATCAGAATGCGCTGCTGGCAGGCCTGATGACGGCGGTCAACTATGCGGACATGATCGTGTCCATGGACGCTGACCTGCAGGACGACATCAATGCTGTCGACGCCATGGTGGACGCCTATCATGAGGGCTTCGAGGTCGTTTACGGCGTGCGCAGCAAGCGCGACACCGATACATTCTTCAAGCGCTTCACTGCCGAGGGCTTTTATAAGGTCATGAAGGCGCTGGGCGTGGATATCGTCTTTAACCACGCGGATTACCGCCTGATGAGCCGGCGTGCGGTTGAGGGGCTGGCGCAGTTCTCGGAGGTCAACCTCTTTCTGCGCGGCATCGTGCCGCAGATTGGCTTCAAATGGACGACGGTGACGTATGAGCGCGCGGAGCGCTTTGCGGGCGAGAGCAAGTATCCGCTCAAGAAGATGCTTGCCTTTGCGGCGGATGGCATCACGTCCTTCTCCGTCAAGCCGATCCGCCTGGTGCTTTCTGCCGGCGTGGTCGTATTTCTGGTGAGCCTTGTGATGCTGCTGTATGCGCTGATCTCCAAGATCATGGGCGGAACGGCGGCGGGCTGGACCAGCCTGATGGGCTCCATCTGGCTGATCGGCGGTATTCAGCTGCTGAGCCTAGGCATCGTAGGCGAATACATCGGCAAGATCTACAACGAGACGAAGCGCCGTCCGCGATTCATCATCGAGAACGTGCTGAACAAGTGATCTTCTGCTCCCCTTCAAGGGGAGCTTTCTTTCGAGTTTCGGAGTGAAATAAAGTATGGAAAATCAACACATGATAACCGTGGCGGCGCTGGGGCCGGACAGCGGAGAGATGCTCACCATGGGGGCGCTTTCTGCGATGAAGCAGGCGGAGGCGCTGGTGCTGCGCACGGCGCGCCATGGCGCGGTTAAAACCATTGAGCAGGCGGGGCTGACGTATCAGACACTTGACGCGCTGTACGATCTGTGCGAGGATTTTGATGAGCTTTGCGAGCGGGCGGCGCAGGCGCTTATTGCCAAGGCAAAAACCGTCGGCTCGCTCTGCTACGCCGTCAGCGAGCCGGGCAGCGATGCGACGGTACGCGCCTTGGCGGCGGCGCTTCCGCAGGATATCGGCATGCGCGTGATCGGCGGCGTTTCGCTCGCGGCATGCGCGGCATGCGCGGTCATTCCCTTTGGCGTGGACGCCGAGAATCTGCGCACGGTGACGGCGCTTTCCACGCAGGAGATGCGCGTGCAGGCGGACTGCCCGCAGGTGATCACCGAGATTGACAGCCGGTACATGGCGTCGGACGTGAAGCTCTGGCTCACGGATCTGTTCGATGATGAGATGACCGTGTATTTCCTTGAAAACGCGGCGCAGGCGGGCGTACCGGCGAAGCCGATCCTGTTGTGCGATCTTGACCGTCAGGCGCACTATGACCACCGCACGGCGGTGCTGGTGCCAAGGGTCAGCGTGTATGAGCGCAGCCGGGCGAACTATGAGGATTTTGTGGAGGTCATCTCTCGCCTGCGCGCGCCGGGCGGCTGTCCGTGGGACAGGGCGCAGACCTTCCACACCCTGCGCCAGTACATGATCGAAGAGGCCTGCGAGGCGGCGGAGGCGATGGACAGGGACGATCCGATGAAAATCGCGGATGAGCTGGGCGACGTGCTGCTGCAGGTGGTGCTCAACAGCTGCATCGGTGCAGAGCACAGGGACTTTACCGACCGCGATGTGACGAGCATGGCAACGCGCAAGATGATCACACGGCATGAGCATGTCTTTGGCAAGGCAAAGGCCGGAGATGCGCAGGCGGTCGTCTCCGTATGGGAGAACGCCAAGAAGAAGGAGCGGGGCGAGCAGAGCGCGCTGGAGCGCGTGCTGGATGTGCCAAGCTCCCTTCCGGCGCTGATGCGCGGGCAGAAGATCATTCGCCGCCAGTGGCAGGCAAACGGCGAGACGCATAGCCTGGAGGAAGTCCGGGCGGGCGCGCTGGAGGCGATGCGCGC
The DNA here is from genome assembly GCA_017521565.1 of Clostridia bacterium. Classification (GTDB taxonomy): domain Bacteria; phylum Bacillota; class Clostridia; order Christensenellales; family Aristaeellaceae; genus Ventricola. Next base: position 46,395 of record JAFXCE010000114.1, read on the forward strand.
GCTTGCGGAGGAAAACGCAGGCGAGGAAGCATTGGGCGCAGCACTGGAAAACCTGTGCGCGATGGCGCATGCGATGGATCTTGATGCGGAGATTGCGCTTCGCAGCGCAATCACAAGGCGAATCGACAGGATACGCCAGGCGCAGCAAAGCCGGAAAGAATGCTGAAAAAACGTTTGTCTGCAAGAAAAATTCAAAGAATTGCACTTCCCCTCTTGCATGAAAGCGGAAAAGCATGTAGAATATGCTTTAGTCGTCTCTGCGGGGCTGGCTGCAAGGCCGGTATGACGCGGGGCACTGTTTAAGGAGGATAATCGTACCATGAATAAGAATGAACTGAGCGCGGCGATCGCCGCGAAGGCGGGTCTGACCCGCAAGGATGCTGAGGCGGCCCTGTGCGCGATGAGCGATATCATTGCCGAGAGCCTGAAGAATGGCGAGAAGGTCCAGATCGTGGGCTTCGGCGCGTTCGAGGTGAAGGAGCGCCCGGCGCGCAAGGCGCGCAACCCGAAGACCGGCGAGGAAATCCAGATCGGCGCGCGCCGCTCTCCGATGTTCAAGCCGGGCAAGTCCCTCAAGGAAGCCGTCGAGGGCTAAGCTGAGGATCTGCTGAAAAGAACATCCCGGGATGAACGTCCCGGGATTCTTTTTATCTGACCGGAAATCACAGAGGCAAGCGGGTATAGCCCGGTTTTGTGTATACAAACGGCACGGAGGATGTCCATGAGTTATATTGTCAAGCCCCTGAGCTATGTGCTGGTGATTGTGCTGGGCTATCTGCTTAAGCGGGCAGGTTTCTTCGGCAAATCGGATCACCGCCTGATCTCCAAGATCATGATCAACGTGACAATGCCCTGCACAATCGTGCGTGCGTTTGCCAGCTTTACGCGCGATGCGCAAATGTTCATCATCGTGGGCATCGGCTTTGCGCTGGCCTGCCTGCCGATGGTGCTGATGTACCTGACGACGCGGGGCGTAGGCACGCGCCTTCGCGCCTATCGGATGCTCAACATCGGCGGCTACAACATCGGCTGCTTCTCCATGCCGCTGATTGAGGTGTTCTTTGGCAGTACAGGTGTGATTACCGCGTGCATGTTCGATACGGGCAATGCGGTGATGATGACCGGCGGTTCCTATGCGATGACCTCCACGCTGCTGAAAACCGGCGGCGAGGAAAGGGACAGTGTGAAGGATGTGCTGCTGAAGTTCCTCAAGTCTGCGCCGTTTGATACCTACATGGTCATGTTCGCGCTGGCTGCGCTGAATGTCAGGATTCCGGAAAACGTCTTTACCCTCGTGACGCCGGCGGCGAACGCAAATGCATTCCTCGCCATGCTGATGATCGGCATGATGTTTGAGCCGGCGGGCGACCGGGCGATGCTCCGCGAGGCCGCGCGCGAATTGACCATCCGTTATGCGCTGGCGGTGGTGTTTGCGCTTGGCTGCTATTTCCTGACGCCGTTTGATCTGATCATCCGCCAGACGCTGGTGGTGATCTGCTTTGGACCGCTTTCCAGCCTTGCGCCGATCTACACGGACCGCTGTCACAGCGACACGGCGCTGGCAAGCTTCACCAATTCTGCGTCCATTGCGGTGAGCCTTGTGCTGATGCTGGCGATTTCCATGTATTTTGTTGCTTGATGCGGCATTTGATTGTATAATAGATAAATCGGAATATATGCATAAGTGCGCTGACCTAAGACAAACAGGAGGAACGGTTATGGAAAAGGCAAAGGTATACTTTACGGATTTCCGAACGGTCGCCAACGGGGACGGCCTGACCAATAAGCTCAAGAAGCTCATCCGTAAGGCGGGCATTGGCGAGATCGACATGGAAGGCAAGTTTGTGGCGATCAAGATGCACTTCGGCGAGCAGGGCAACCTCAGCTTCCTGCGCCCGAACTACGCGCGCGCAGTGGTGGACGTCGTTAAGGATCTGGGCGGCAAGCCCTATCTGACCGACTGCAACACGCTGTATCCAGGCAGCCGCAAGAATGCGCTGGAGCATCTGCAGTGCGCATGGGAGAACGGCTTTACGCCGCTGACCGTCGGCTGCCCGATCCTCATCGGCGACGGCCTGCGCGGAACGGACGATGTGCTCGTCCCGGTTGAGGGCGGCGAATATGTGAAGGAAGCGAAGATCGGCCGCGCGGTGATGGATGCGGATATCTTCATCAGCCTGACGCATTTCAAAGGCCACGAGTCCACGGGCTTTGGCGGCGCGATCAAGAACATCGGCATGGGCTGCGGTTCCCGCGCGGGCAAGGCGGAGCAGCACAACAACGGCAAGCCGGTCATCGAGGAATACGACTGCCGCGGCTGCAAGCTCTGTCAGAAGCTCTGCGCCAACGAAGGCCTGGTTTTCAACGAGGAAACCCGCAAGATGCGCGTCAATCAGGATAAGTGCCTGGGCTGCGGCCGCTGCCTTGGCGCGTGCAACTTTGACGCGATCCACTTTGTCAGCGACAACGCGAACGCGGTGCTCAACTGCCGCATGGCCGAGTACGCGAAGGCGGTCGTCGATGGCCGTCCGCATTTCCACATCTCGCTGGTTCAGGATATCTCGCCGAACTGCGACTGCCACTGCGAGAACGACGCGCCGATCCTGCCGGATGTCGGCATGTTTGCCTCCTTTGATCCGCTGGCGCTGGATCAGGCATGCGTGGATGCGTGCCTGAAGAGCGCGCCGCTGCCGAACAGCCAGCTCTGGGACAACCTGCGCAAGCCGGGCTTTGCGGATTGGGGTGATCCGTTTACCAATTCTACGCCGAACTCCGAGTGGAAATCCTGCCTGGATCACGCCGAGAAGATCGGTCTGGGCGTGCGCGAATACGAGATCATCGAGATGAAGCGATAAGACGGTGCGGGGGACGCGGCGTATAGAAACCGGAGAATCACTATGCTGGATATTGTCATGCGAGCAGCCAGCTTCATTGCGATCATCGTGATGGGCTACCTGCTCAAGAAGATCGGTTTTTTCAAGGAAGAGGACTTTGGCCTTCTCTCCAAGGTGGCCATCAGGATCACGCTGCCCTGTGCGATCATCGTCAGCTTCAGCGGCAAGGAGATCGATCCTGCGCTGCTGGCCCTGCCGCTGATTGCGATGGTCTGCGGCGCGATCTATGTCGCGCTGGGATACCTGCTGAACCGAAATAAGCCCAGAGAGCAGCAGGCGTTTGCGATGCTGAATCTGGCGGGCTACAACATCGGCAGCTTTACCATTCCCTTTGCGCAGAGCTTTCTGGGGCCGATGGCCGTCGTCGCCATCAGCATCTTTGATACCGGCAATGCGGTCATCTGCCTGGGCGGCGCGTTTTCTCTGGCCTGCATGGTCAAGGACGGAAGCGGTTTTTCGGTGAAACGGATCGTGAAGGCGCTGCTTCGTTCCGTGCCCTTTGTCGTCTATGTGATCATGCTGACGATGAATCTTTTGAGCATTGCAACGCCGAGATTCGTGCTGTCGATTGCGGAAATCGGCAACAGCGCCAACGCTTTTGCAGCGATGCTGATGATCGGCGTCGGGTTCAAGCTGGAGGCGAAGCGTGAGCAGATGTCCACGATTGCCAAGCTGGTTGCGATCCGCTATTCGGTTGCGCTGGCTGCGGCGCTGGCCTGCTACAACCTGCTGCCGTTTGCGCTGGAGGTCCGTCAGGCGCTGGTGATTCTCGCCTTTGCTCCGATTGGCTCATCCGTGCCGGGATTCACGGGCGAAATGAAGGGCGACGTGGGCCTTTCCAGCGCGCTCAACTCGATCTGCATGGTGATTTCCATTGCGATCATCGTGGCGCTGCTGCTGGTTATGCTGTAAAACTGAGCAATATAAAAAAGCTCCTTTCCGGGATGGGAAGGAGCTTTTTGAATTGATGAGAAAAAATGTATACCCTTCCACCGCTCACGCGGTCCCCCTCCCCTTAAAAGGGGAGGCTGGGGCTATTTGATTTCCTGTTCTAAAGAATCAAACTCTGGTGTGGAAAAGAACTCACTGAGTGTGATGCCAAACCCATCGCAGAGCTTTTTGATGGTAGTGATGCCAGGATTCTTGCTTTCTCCATTCATGATGCTTTTTACGGTTGATTGAGATACACCTGAGTGATTACTGATGCCGTTGACTGTGAAGCCGTGCTCATCACAAAGCTGACGAATACGGAGGGCTACGGTTTGTTGAGTATCCATATAAAGCCCTCCTTTTGAAATACTGTGTACAGTCAAATGATATTTCAAACAGAAAAAACTTGTTAGTGATAATTCACTAACCTGAGTATTTATGATATAATCAAGGAGAGGGGGAATACGTGGTGGGAAAGGATAATCAAAGAACCGAAATAAGGAACGAAGAAATCTCTTATATAGAGACGCCAAACGAAGCTGTGGCGAGGCATCTTGACAAGGCAATCAATGAAATATGCAGCGCGCTTTCCCTGCGGTGCATGGAAAACGAAACGGAACTGAGGATGGAGCTGTTCCATATTGGAGAAGCGCTCTGTCAACAGCGAATTGCGATCGGCGGCATCCCGAAACGGGACGGAATTGGGTTTGGAAAGCTGCCGGCAAAATAAAGGCGGACGACAGGCGTGTCGTCCGTTTGCTTATTATCGCTGGGTGTTGCTGTGGGTAATCTCGTTGTATCCCGGAATCTTCGGGTCGCGGCCGACGCGCGTGTTATCCTGCGTGCGATCCTGCAGGGGCTGCACAGGATGGGGCGCGGTTTCAAAGCGGTAATCCCGGCCGTGGCGGCGGATCGTCTGATCGATGACCATGTGGCTGGCGACCTGCGCGGTATCGGGATGGACGATGTCCTGATAGGCGAAGAACGGATCGGCGCACTCGAGCGACTGGACGGGAACGGGGTTTTTGTCCTTGTAGGTGTTCTGCACGGTGGTGAGAATAGAACGGACGTAAGGGATATTGGACTCAAGGCGCAGCGGCGCCGGGAAGTTTCCATCGGGAATGACCTGCTGCCAGTGCTTGCCTTCAAACTGCTCCAGAAGCTGCGCCGCCTTGTGCAGATGGGCGATCTCATGTTCGAGGTTCTGCGCCCAGATGGTTCGGATATACGGGTCGGTTTCCGTCTGTTCGCAGGACCAATAGAGATAGCATTCTACAAATTCGTGCATCAGCAGGCATTCCAGCCACGTCGTGCTCGCGTCCATCAGCGATTCATACTGGGTGACATGCTGCTCCTCGATCATGGCAATCTCCTGATAGAGGCGGCGGCCGAGATCATTCTTGTAGAAGCCCGTCTGGTTCATGTAGTAGTTCATGGTCTGCTGCTCGGCGGCGGTGATGATCATCGAGGCGAGCTTGTCAAAGAGCGGAGAATCCTTGCCGAGGGGGCAGGGGATGCCGTCCTTCGGGAAGCGATGCTCGGAGATCGTCGGGCGGCCCGGCATGATCTCGGTATAGCGGCCGACGAGACGCTCGGCATGCTGGCCGTCGTCCATCTCCATTAGGTCGGCATAGCGATACAGGTGGTCAAAGTCCTCAAGCAGGGCAAGGTCAAGCGCCTGCTTGACGTTCGGGGAGGAGACGCGCTTGGCCAGATGTGCGGTGAGGTCGACCGCCAGCTGCTCATAGCCGATGGTATGTTCGAGGATCGATTCGCAGATGGGCTTGAGGTTGGCAAGCTTCTTTTGCTGCTGCTGTTCCGTGCGGCGGGTCATCGCCAGTTCGCGGCGAATGTCCTGACTCTGGCAGTGGCGCGCCATCTGATGGGAGAATTTGACCGCCTCATACTCCGTACCGTTCATCAGAATGATGCGGCATTTGGTGTAGGGATCCGTCTCCAGCGGGTGATAGGCCCGTGGGTAGAGCGCAGGAAAGCTTTCAAATGTCTTGGTAATCGGCAGTGGTTTTTGATCAAACGGATTCATGCTTTGAATCACACTCCTTGATTCTTCAGTGTATCCCGGCGCAGGCAGAATCATGCATGCGGTGTAAGAAAAAGTAGTAAACATCAAGGAAAGACTATATGAGCAGATTTTATAGAATGATATTCAGATCTTGTACGAAATGGAAAAAGGGAATATAATATAGAAGTATTGGATTTCCCTGAAGGGAAGAATAGAAACGGAGGAAAAAACATGACGCAAATTTTCGGTAATTTTGCGGATCTGACGGTTCAGATGGTTGTCATGTGGGCGATTGGCGCCATCATGATCTATCTGGCCATCAAGAAGGAAATGGAACCGACGCTTCTGCTGCCGATGGGCTTTGGCTGTATCCTGTGCAACATGCCGAACTCCGGTATGGTTCACACGCTGGAGATCCTGTTCCAGGCTGGCGTTGACAATGAGCTTTTCCCGCTGCTGCTGTTCATCGGCATCGGCGCGATGATTGACTTTGGTCCGCTGCTGGCGGATCCGAAGCTGCTGCTCTTCGGCGCGGCGGCGCAGTTTGGTATCTTCTTCACCCTGTCCATGGCGAGCCTGCTGGGCTTCGAGCTGCGTGACGCGGCGTCCATCGCCATCATCGGCGCGGCGGACGGCCCGACCTCCATCTTCGTGGCGCAGACCCTGAAGAGCAACTACACGGCGGCGATCATCGTCGCGGCCTATTCCTACATGGCGCTGGTGCCGATCGTGCAGCCGTTCTGCATCAAGCTCGTCACCACCAAGGAAGAGCGTATGATCAAGATGGAATACGCGCCGGGCAAGATCGCCAAGACCACCCGCATCCTGTTCCCGATCGTGGTTTCTGCGATTGCCTCTCTGGTCGCGCCGGATTCCGCCGCGCTGGTCGGCTTCCTGATGTTCGGCAACCTGCTGCGTGAGTGCGGCGTGCTGCGCAGCCTGTCTGAGTGCGCGCAGAACCAGCTGGCGAACCTCGTTTCCCTGCTGCTGGGCCTGACGGTTGCGGTCCGCATGCAGGCGGAGAGCTTCCTCGTGCCGGAGACCCTGATGATTCTGGGCCTGGGCCTGATCGCCTTCATGTTCGATACCTTCGGCGGTGTGTTCTTCGGCAAGGTCATCAACCTCTTCTCTAAGAAGAAGATCAACCCGATGATCGGCGCTGCGGGCATCTCCGCGTTCCCGATGTCCTCCCGCGTCATCGCGAAGATGGCTCGCGACGAGGATCCGTACAACTTCATCCTGATGCAGGCTGCCGGCGCGAACGTCGCGGGTCAGGTTGCGTCCGTTATCGCCGGCGGTCTCATCCTCGCGATGATCGGTCCGCTGGTCTGATAGAAGGAGGAAACACATATGGGTATTAACATTGGCGCGTTCATTGCTTCCCTCAAGTACATGATCGAGGGCTGGGCAGGCATCTTCATCGTGATGGGCATCATCATCGTGTGCATCCAGGGCCTCAACAGATTTGCTGAGAAGCTCGAGGAGAAGGAAGCTAAGAAGGCCGAGTAAGAGAATTCTTAACGGGTTCTTGGTGCGGTCAATTGCCCGAAAGGGCAGTGTTCCAGAATTTATGGAAATATCAGGAAGCGGCTTTTGCGCCGCTTCCTTTTATGTTTTGAGAAAACAAGGAAAAGCTGACCGTCAGCGCGAATTTTTACCTATTATGGCCTTTTATGACTTACATGAAAGAGGGGTTCCTTATGGCATATATCAGGCTGGGTATTGTGGGCCTTGGCGCGATGGCGCTGCAGCATGCCCGCGGCATCATGGGCAAGATGGATGAGGTGCGCATCACGGCGGTTGCGTCCAAGAATGAGAAGAATATCGCCGTGCTGCGGGAGCTGCCGGGGGGAGAGGCGATTCAGGTTTTCGATACGCCGGCGCAGATGTATCAAAGCGGCGCGGTCGATGCGGTGCTGATCTGCTCGCCGCACAGGGCGCATGCTGCGCAGGCCATTGAGGCATTTGAGCATGGGATGCACGTGCTGTTGGAAAAGCCGGTGGGCGTCTTTACGCGCGAGGTGCGCGACATGATCGCGGCGGCGGATAAGAGCGGCAAGGCATTCGGCGTGATGTTCAACCAGAGGACGAATCCGGTGTATCGGAAGATGAAGGAGATCGTGGAGTCGGGCGAGATGGGCGAAATCCGCAGGGTGAACATCATCATCACGGACTGGTTCCGCGCGCAGAGCTACTTTGATTCCGGCGCGTGGCGCGCGACGTGGAAGCTGGAGGGCGGCGGCGTGCTGCTCAATCAGGCGCCGCACAACCTCGACCTGTGGCAGTGGATCTGCGGCATGCCGGTCAGGCTGCGTGCGTTCTGCCATCTGGGCCGCTGGCACGACATCGAGGTTGAGGACGATGTGACGGCGTATGTCGAATACGCGAACGGCGCGACGGGCACGTTCATCACCTGCACCGGAGAAGCGCCGGGCAGCAACCGGTTTGAAATCTCCATGGACGGCGGCCAGCTGCTCTACGAAAACGGCAGGCTGCTTCAGACGAAAACTGAGATGCCGGTCAGTCAGTTCATCCGCGAGTATCCGGGCGGCTTCGGCAAGCCGGAGACGACGACGGAGGACATCACACCGGAGGGCGAATACACGATGCATGCGGGTGTGACGCGTGCATTTGCGCGCCATATCCTCTATGGCGAGCCGATGATCGCGGACGGACGCGAGGGACTCAATTCCCTGATGCTCTCAAACGCGATGCTGCTTTCTTCCTGGGCGGACGAGACGCTGCCCATGCCGATGGACGCAGCGATGGACGCACAGTATGAGAAGATGCTCGGCGAGCGCGCGGCAAACAGCAGACCGAAGGTGGTCCAGGAAGTTCAGCTTGATTTGAGCAAATCCTGAGAACGGACAAGGCAGGAAAGCGTATGGGAGAGAAACTGGTCATCGGCGTGGACTTTGGCACGCTGTCTGCGCGCGCGGCGCTGGTTCGTGCGCAGGATGGGGTCTGCATCGCGGAGGCGGAACATGCGTATGCGCACGGCGTGATGGACAAAAGCCTGCCCTGCGGGAAACCGCTGCCGCAGGATTTTGCGCTGCAGCACCCCATGGATTACATGGAAGCGCTGGAGGAAACCATTCGTGCGGTGATGGAGAAATCGGGCGCAGCGGCGGAGGATGTTGAGGGCATTGGCCTTGATGTGACGGCGGCTACGGTGCTGCCGGTGGATGCGCAGGGGACGCCGCTGTGCATGAAGGCGGAATACGTGAATGAGCCGCATGCGTATGTCAAGCTCTGGAAGCACCACGGCGCGCAGGCGCAGGCCGACCGTATGACGGCGCTCGCTATCACAAGCGGCGAGGATTTTCTGCCGTGGTACGGCAGCAGAATTTCCTGTGAGCTGGCGCTGCCGAAGCTGCTGGAGACGCTGGAAAAAGCGCCGCAGGTCTATGAGACGATGGACTGCCTGATGGAGATGGGCGACTGGCTGGTGCGCCGCCTTTGCGGCGTGCATGTGCAGAGTCTCTGCGCAGCGGGCTACAAGAATCTGCGCCGCACGGACGAGGGCTATCCGGATGACGCGTATTTTGCGGCGCTCAATCCGGCGTTTGCCGGAGTGATTGAAAAGAAATGCAGCGCGCCGGTCATGGGCGTGGGCAGCTGCGCGGGTGGGCTGACGCAGGAAATGGCGCAGCGGCTGGGGCTCATGCCGGGAACACCGGTGGCGACCGCGATGATCGACGCACACGTCTGTGCGCTCTCCTGCGGGCTGACAAAGCCGGGACAGATGCTGGCCATTCTCGGCACGTCGGCGTGCTACATGTCCCTTGGTGAGGATGGCACGCTGGCGCCAGGCATCTGCGGCGTGGTGAAGGATGGCATCCTGCCGGGTTGCTACGGCTATGAGGCCGGGCAGAGCGCGGTAGGCGATCTGTTTGGCTGGATGACGAAGGGATTCGTCCCGGAGGCATATCAGCAGGAGGCGGATAAGCAGGGCGTCTCTATCCATCAGCACCTGACGAATCTGGCTGCGCAGCTTGCGCCGGGGGAAAGCGGCCTGCTGGCGCTTGACTGGCTGGGCGGCTGCCGAAGCCCGCTGATGGACAGCGGCGTGAGCGGCATGATCCTTGGGCTGACGCTGCAGACGAAGCCGGAGGAAATCTATCGGTCGCTGATCGAAAGCACGGCATACGGCGCGAGGATGATCGTGGAGAATTACCGGACGCACGGAATTGCGGTTGATGAGTTCTTCGTGACCGGCGGCATCGGGAAGAAGAATCCGCTGGTGATGCAGATTTTTGCCGATGTGCTGGGCATGGACGTCAAGGTGATCGCCTGCACGCAGGGCGGCGCACAGGGAAGCGCCATCCTCGCAGCGGCTGCTGCTGGGATGCATGAGGATCTGCGCACGGCGATTGCGGCGATGGCCTCGCCAGTAGAGCGCGTCTATACGCCGGATGCAGCGCATCATGGAACATACGATGCGCTGTATGCGGAATACTGCAGGCTGCACGCATACTTTGGCCGCGGGGAAAATGATGTGATGAAGCGGCTCAAGGCGATGAAGCCTGAATGGTAAAGAGAATGAAGAAAAACTGCCATGCGCATGAATGCGGCATGGCAGTTTTTGCTCTGCAATTGTAAAAGCGCGAGCTGTAAAAACAGAAGGCTTTATTGGGTCTGCAGCTGGCAAGGATCAGTCTTTCTTCGCTGAACGGTATGCGCCCAGCAGCCGGCAATCCTCGCAGTCGTGTTCCAGCGCTTCCATGAGGATGTGCAGATTGTTTTCGCTCACGTTTCCGGTCAGGTCGACGTAGAAGCAGTATTCCCAGTTGCTGTTATGCAGCGGACGGGACTCAATGTGCGTCAGGTTCATGCCCATGGCGACGAACGAGGAGAGCGCACGCATGAGGGTGCCGCGCTCGTGGCGCACGGAGAAGGTGATGGTCGCCTTGTCCGGCGCGCCGATGGGCGTGGGACTGTTGGAGACGATCAGGAAGCGCGTGTGGTTGCCATCGAAGGAGTGAATGTCCGGCACGATAATGTCAAGCCCGTAGTGCTTTGCAGCGAGACGGGAGGCGATCGCGGCATTCTGCTTTTCGTTCAGCTCCGCGACATGCTTGGCAGCGATCGCGGTATTGAAATACGGCGTGGTTACCCAATCGGGATGCTCACCAAGGAAAACAGGGCACTGAGCAAAGCCCTGATCATGGCTGTAGACGGTTTTGATATCCGCCAGCGTTGCGCCCGGCACGCCCAGCAGACAGTGCTCCACGCGAACGAGCTGTTCGCCGACGATGTTGAGCGCGTATTTGCCCATGAGATCGTAGACGGTATTGATGGAGCCGGAGGAGGAGTTTTCGACCGGGAGCACGCCGTATTTGATTTCGCCCTTGGCGACGGCAGAAAAGACTTCTTCAAACGTCTTGTAGCATGTACGCTGGCAGTCCTCGCCGAAGAAACCGATCACCGCGCTCTCGCCAAACGCGCCGGGCACGCCCATGTAGCCCACAAGCTCAGTGCTGAGCATCTGATCGAGATAACGCTTCTGTTCCTGGCGGGAGAGGCGCATGATCTCCTGGAAGAAATCCTTGACTGGCTGCTTGAGCATGGGATCCTGAATCTGCGCCGCACAGCTTTCAAGGACGGCCGCTTCGCGGGCAGTATCCAGAATCTTCAGGTGGTTTTCAAGCTTATAGGTAGCCGCCTCGCGGGAAACCTGCATGCGCTTTTCAAAAAGCCAGACAAGCTGCGCGTCGATGACGTCGAGCTCCTGACGGCACTGCGTGAGATCTTTCATGGAAAACATCCTCCTGGCGGACACGGCAAAGCCGCATTGCGTTGTTGATATATGGACGTGAATCGAGTGTAATCCGTTTTCATTTAAAGAGCGGCTTCTGGCTGTTGGTGATGCCGCGGAGCTTGTCAAATTCCTTCTTGCGGTTGCTGGAATCGGTCAGCCGCGCGAACAGCGCCTCGCGATCGTCAGCGCGCAGGAGGGTGCAGTACTCGCTGAGCTTTTCAATCAGTTCGTCGGTAAGATCGGCAAGCGTTTCCTTATTGGCCCAGAAAAGCTCGGTCCAAAGATCCGGCTCCAGCGCGGCGACGCGAGTCGCTCCGCGGAAGGAGCCGCCCTCAAAGCCGTAGCTGTCAAAGAGCAGATGCTGATCGCACAGCGCGAGCGCCATGATGTGCATCAGCTGACTGGTATAGGCGATGCGCACATCGTGTGCCTCGGGATCAGAGAGAACGATGTCTGCGCAGCCCATATGCAGCGCAAGGCGCTCCATCAGGCGTATGGCGCCCATGGGAACGGAATCGTCGGGCGTGAGGATATAGTGGCTGCCGCGGAAGAGATCACGGTCGGCGTTGACAAAGCCGCCGCACTCACGGCCGGCCATCGGATGACCGCCCAGATAGATGAAGGATTTGCCCTCAAGCGACTTCATAGCTTCGTGAAGCGGGCGCTTGACGCCGCACACATCCGTCAGCAGGGAACCAGGCTTGAGCCTGTGTCCATGTTCGTGGATAAAACCGGCGGCAGAGCCAGGATGCAGACATAGAATGGTCACATCCATGGTTTCAAGCGGAGCGTCCTCGCAGGTGGCCCAGGCAGAGCGGATGATTCCGCGGCCAAGCGCTTCAAAGCGCGTCCATTCGTCACGGTCGACTGCGTAGAATTCGGCATCCGGGTATCCAGTGAGCGCCATGGCCATGCTGCCGCCGATCAGGCCGAGACCGATAAACATGATTCTCATAAACACACACTCCAAAGTTGGTATAAACATGCGCAGCGCACCTGCAGCAGAAGCGACTGCCGGGGCAACGCCTCCTATGAGAGGCGGGAACATGCATGATCACTGCTGAGCGCATCGCGCTGGAGGGACGCTTTTAAGCGATTTGTATGGTCGCGTTACAGCGAGAAGCGCACGGCGACGGCTTTACCCAGGATCTGGACATTTCTTGTCTCATCCTCGCCGCCGATTTCGATGGGCGAATAGGCGGGGTTGGACGGGAGAAGCTGGGTGAAGGCGATGCGCCCGCCCGGGCCGCGCAGATGGCGCACGCGCTTGAGGGTGAGCTCGTCATCCAGAGAGACCGCAGCGATTTCGCCCTCGGCAACGCTGTTCTGCCTGCGGATAAAGACGATATCGCCGGAATAGATGCGGTCGCCGGTCATGGAGTCACCCTGCGCGATAAGCGCAAAGTCACAGTCGATGTTCTCGTCGATGGCGACATAATCGCTGCCATCGCCGGGGGAGAAGATGGGCTCGCCGCAGGCGACGGAGCCGAGCAGCGGCACGCGGCGGCCGGAGGCAGAGGGTGTGGGCGCAGGCGGAGTATTCTTGCCGGCAAGAAAGGAAAAGGGAACACCCAGACGCTCGGCAAAGCGCTCAACCACAGAAATGCGCGGCACACGCTGCTTGGTTTCGTAACGGCTGATGACCTGCTTGGTGGTTCCCAGCAGGGCGGCCATTTCATCCTGAGAGAGTCCGCGCTCAATGCGCAGGCGCTTGAGAATATCGCCAAAGTCCATGTCTGAACCTCCTTATCTCCGATCTGAATATCCATCAATACCTACTTATGGTAGATATTATAGCAGATTTGTCACCAAATGCAACCTGAAATAAAGAAAAACAGAAAAAATGTCACCAAATGGTTGACGAACGTGCGTTCCCGTGCTAGAATAGCCTCAGTCACCAAACGGACGACGAATAACGCACTGAGTCGCCTGTTTGGCAAATGGGGAATGTGGTGATCCGGGATGCACATGCGGATGATACTGGTCCGCATGTGGAGAGCGGAGATCCAAATGAGACGGAATTTTAAGGGAAAGTGGTTTTGAAAAGGAGGATCGAAGAAACGTGGAAGCGGAATTGGAAATGTCTGTCAGACGGATGGCTGATCTGGAGCGGCGGGTGCTGGCGCTGGAGGAGCGTGCACGGCGCGTGCTGTGGAGCGAGGAAATGACGCCGATGAGCAAGGATGAAGAGCTTACGCTGCGCTATGGCGAATACGTCGATAAGACGGTTGCCGCTCAGATCCTCGGTGTGACCCGTGCGACGGTATACGCGATGCTTGCGGACGGGCGGATTATGGGCGCATGCTCAGGTCGTCGGGTTGATGTGCGCAGCATTGCGCGGTATATGCAGACGCCGCGCGGAAGGGGCACGCGGCGAACGGGCATGAAAGCAAAAGAGAAATGCGCGGCAGATATGACGCTGAGTGGCCAGGATGGAATCGAAATCAATGGGGGTAAGAGTGATGAATGTGCTTGAAGTGATGCTGGTGCTGGTATTCGTGGTGCCGATCGTGGCGGCATGCGTGCTGTTTGTGCTTTTCGCGGGTTATCTGCAGATGCAGGAGGATCAGTCTGCCGCGCGGAAGCACGGATTGGCGGAAAGCGTATAATCCTCGAAAAGGCGTGAGATGGCGTCCTCATAATGGGCGAGCGAGCTGGCCTTGCGGGCTGCTTTGAGCGGCTTGTCTGCATTTTCGAAGCAGCAGGCGATGTTCTTGGCAACTTCGCGCATGCGTCCGAGGACGACGTTTTTAGGGTATGCTTCGTGATAGCTCTGCATCAGATCGTCGTGGAAGGCGCGCAGGGTTTCTTTGCTCAGCGGCGCGCCGCCGGCATAGGTCTGGGCGAGGGCGGGATTGGCGAGCATGCCGCGTCCGAGCATGAGCGCGGTGGTTTTCGGGAAGGAAGTCTCCGCCTCGCGGCAGGCATCGGCGGTAAAGAGATTGCCGTTATACACAAGGGGCGCCTTGGCATGGGCGCAGGCTTCGGCATAGGCGGAGATATGCGGCGTGCCTGTATAGAATTCCTGGCGTGTGCGGGGATGAATGATCAGGCTGGAGAGCGGGAAGTGATTGAATACGTCGATCAGGCGGGAGAATTCCTCTTCGGAGGCGTAGCCGATGCGCGTTTTGACGGAGATGCGCACGGGCGTACGGGAAAAGATGCTTTCCAGAAAGCATTCAAGCCCCGGAACGTCCAGCAGCATGCCTGCGCCTTTTCCCTTGGCCGTGACCGTGCCGGAGGGACAGCCTGTGTTCAGGTTGACCTCCTCATACCCCATATCGTAAAGAAGCTGCGCCGCCCAGATAAAATGGTCGGCGTTTTTTGTCAGCACCTGCGGCACGACGCGAAGCCCCTGATTGTGCTGCGGCTCGACATTGGCGCGTTCGCGCGAGGTAAGCACGAGATTCTGCGTAGGGCTGATGAAGGGAATATAGTACTGCGCAATGCCGGTAAAGTGGCTGTGATGGACGCGGCGGTAGACTGCGTCGGTCACGCCTTCCATCGGCGCAAAGAAAACGGGCAAGGACATGGGATTCTCCTCTCGGATGTGGTATCGGAGTTTTGCTGAATGGATATGCGCCGATTATAGCACGAAAATGTGTGATTGCAAATGCAAAAAGCGCATGAAGCCAGCAGATGCGGGTGCGCGCAGGAGGGAACCCTGTGAATTCTCTGCTTGATGCAGTTTTTTGAAAAAAGAGGGTTGCAATTTTCGCGCAGGCATGATATACTTATTTCCGTTCTGAAACAGCTTTATATGTGCGGGGCATTAGCACAGTTGGTAGCGCGCTACATTCGCATTGTAGAGGTCACCGGTTCGAATCCGGTATGCTCCACCACAAAGACCTTCTCAAATGAGAAGGTCTTTTGCATTATGCATAGAATGTAGCTTGAAATGCAAACAGTTTGCATAAACCAATGTTTAGATCAAGAAAATAATAGAATCCACTTGGGGTATTAGCACAGATGGTAGCGGCGCATTCGCATTGCTCGGTGCATTGTTTACCAAAGGCAGGGAATCATGCAAATGCTTCCCTGCCTTTATTTATCTTACTCGTTATGGTACAATATAGCCAGATACTTCGTAAGGAGATGAACTCTGATGCTGCAATTATCCGAAAAAGCAAAAAGGCTCTATGATTTGCTGTTCACAAAAGATTTCTCACTGGAACTTTTGAAGAATGAATTGGAAAGCGGAGTATATGCACCAGAGGATGTCAGTACAGCAGGTTTTCAGTACGTAGATGATTGCTGCTGCGATTTGGTGGACGAAAACTGGAAAACACCACTCCGTCCGCATGGAATAGTCTTACCCGGTTATTGTTCATCTCATATGCTTGAAGCATTGAAATGCCTGCTGAAATATGGACTGGATCCCAATGCAGTGTACGGCGAGGGATCTGATCAAAGTAATATTATGAGTGAATTGCGTTATGTAGAAAATGGCTATCTTGCCGCCGATTCACTGGCATTACTGTTGGATCATGGTGGAAATCCAAGCATCATTTTAAATGGTGCTTCACTGATTAGAGACATCAATTTCGATCTGTTGTTTGACCTGAACAACCAAGAAGATCGCACCCGGTATGATAGCCTTGTCCACTATTGGATGGTGCTTGTAGGGTATGGAGCCAAGTTGGAAGATGGAAGTGAATCCATCGACATGTGTTCTGGACACGACGTATCTGAATTGAAAAACCACAGGGATTTCTATTATGGTGCCATTCATTCAGACAGATCGGAAGATCGAATGGAAATCTGCTTCTTTAATAAACATTCGAATTGGGAAGTTGGGCGTTTTTAGTATATCGGGGATGAGATAGAGGTGGTTCGGTAGCGCGCTACATTCGCATTGTAGAGGTCACCGGTTCGAATCCGGTATGCTCCACCACAAAGACCTTCTCTAAAGAGAAGGTCTTTTGCTTTATGTCCAAGATATACCACTTATGCAAAACAATGATTAGCTCAAGAAAACAACTAAATTCATTTAGAGTATTGGCACAGAGGGTAGCAGCGCATTCGCATTGCTCGGTGTATAGTTTACCAGATGCATAGGATTCGGATGAATCCTATGCATTTTTTCTTTGTATGATTGATGCTTAGTTTTATTCATGCTATCATGTACTCGACAAACTTGAATTTGAGGAGATTTAGAATGGTGTTCTATGTTTTATTTGATATAGGAATGGCTGTGTTTATGTTTGCTATAGGTTTCTCGTTTTATAAGTCAAATGGAAAAGCCGCAAATTTTCTATCTGGCTATAATATGAGGTCTGTTCAAGAACGAAAAAAGCATGATGAAAAGCAAATGTGTAGGGACTATGGAAAAAGAATGATGTATATGGCAATGCCGTTTTTATTTGGCGCTGTTATAGATATATGGTTTACTGGAGTTGGGTGTTTAATTGCTTGGGTACTTTGGCTGGCGATGTTCATTCTTCTGCTTATTGAAAGGCATAGGAGAGAGTGTTAAATTCTAATTTATCTAACCAGCTGCTACATAACATGTGGGGCTGAGTTACGTATGTTTCGGTAGCGCGCTACATTCGCATTGTAGAGGGCTTAGGTATCGAATCCGGTATGCTCCACCAAACCTCAGTCGGAAGACTGGGGTTTTTCTTTTTTAGAGAACAGGAGTGTGCATTGCCCCAAGCATCTGGCGGCTTGGAGGCGCGAATTCTGTGATCCGTGTTCGGCATTGATGAAGGGACGGTTTGCTGGTATAATGTATTCGCGATGATATGATTGGGGGGATCGGTGTGAAGCGAAAATGCCTGCTCGTCTGGCTGATGGTCCTGCTCCTGGGGCTAAGCAGCGCTGCCCTTGCGGAGTATGCGCAGACGCTTGATCTGCCGGATTCGCTTACATATATCGAAGCGCAGGCCTTTGCCGGAAGCAAGGCTGTGACGCGCATTGTGATGCCCGAGCATGTGACCGGCATCGGTTCGCAGGCGTTCAGCGGCTGCAGCAGTCTGAACAGCATCGAACTGCCTGATACGATGGAAAGCATAGGATCTTTTGCGTTCAGCGCCTGCTATAACCTGAAAAGCGTGCGTCTGCCGGATTCGCTGACGGAGATCAGCGAGGGTATGTTCTTGGCGTGCATCAACCTTGAAGAGGTCAATATTCCGCGCAGCGCGAAAAGCATCGGAGAAATGGCGTTTAAGGGGTGTTCCCTGACAGATGTAGTGCTGCCGCAGGGACTGAAACGCATCGAACGGGAAGCCTTTGACGGCTGCATCAACCTTGGAAGAATTAATATCCCTGACAGCGTGCAGACGATTGGCGATCAGGTTTTTATGCGCTGTGAAAGCCTGACGGAGGTGGTGATTCCGGAGGGGGTGACCACAATTGGCAAGAATGCGTTTTATGGGTGCTCAGGCCTTGAGAGAATATATCTGCCTCAAAGCGTCACCGAGATTGGCGACGGAGGGGTGGACACGGGCCATGATGAGACGGTTGTCATGGTCGCAGAAGGAAGCTATGCGCATACATGGTGTGAGCAAAACGGTGTGGTATACGATTATTACATGCGGGCAACGCCGACTCCTACCCCTTCGTCCACGCCTTCGCCGGATTCCGGCGCCGTCACATACCGCGCGCTGCTGATTGGCAATACCTATCCGGACACGCAGATGGAGCTGTTGGGCCCGGATAATGATATCGCAGGCATGAAGGCCATGCTGGCCCGCCAGAGCGGAACGCCTTTCAGCGTGACCAGCAGGCTCAATGTTACGGCCAATGAGGTCATGCATGCGATTACGTCTGCATTTTCCGGCGCGGACAGCAACGATGTTTCCATGCTTTATTACAGCGGCCATGGCGCCAATTCTACGAGCGTCGATGGTCTGGGCGCTTTGTGCTGCATCGACGATACATTTGTAACCGTCAATGCGCTGCGCACGTGGCTGGATACTGTGCCCGGCAAGAAGATCGTTCTGCTGGACAGCTGCTACAGCGGCAACTATATCAATAAATCCAGAAGCGGAACAGGCGCCTTCGATGCTGAGCGGTTTAACGACTCGGTCATTGCGGCTTTCTCGGCCAAAACGCGGGCCAATCTGGAAAGCAGCGGCTATTATGTGATCACCGCCTGCAGCAAGGATCAGAATTCCTATTCGCTGGGTTCGGCCAGTACGAATTTCTGGTACGGCCTGTTTACCTATGGCGTGACCAAAGGCAGCGGCTTTGATATGCTGAGGCAGACAGAATGCTCCTGGTACGCTGATTCAAACGGCGACGAGGCGATCACCCTTGAGGAAGCATATGGCTATGTTGTAAGTACCGTCAGGGGACTGGGGTATGAACAGGCGGCGCAGTATTATGGCGAGACGGACGCCGTACTGTGGAAAAAGTGACCGCGAGGCCGCATGGCGGCTTGAGGCGGATATGCGGCGATTGACATACGCCGTTTTGCGATGGTATGATGAAACATGCGAAAGCCTGCCGGCGTATATCGGCTGAGGGGATCGCGAAACAGCGCAGACTGATGATGCGCGTATGAGGAGGGATGACCGATGCAGCTGGATGCGTATGCCCGTACGTCGGTGCATCCTGATCTGGCGCTGCTTGAATATGCGGCGCAGGGGCCGATTTGCTGCCTTGTGCTTGAGCGTATGTGCGGCGCATCTCTTCTGGAAGTGCTGGAGATCAGGCCTTTCTGCGTGTATGCGCAGGGGAATGAATGCGCGCTGCTGTTTGAATGCCCGCAGGGGGATGGCTGGCAGGCCGCGCTTGAAGCTGCGCTGCGCGAAGAAGGGCTGGCGGCGGGCCTGAGCGGCCCGTTTGCACTGACTGCTTCCGCGCATGGCTGTATGCGCAAGGCGCAGCTGGCGCTGAAAACCGGCCGGCGGCTCATGCCCGGGCGCGCGCTGTATCCGATGGATGAATACGGTGAGGCGGCGCTGATTGAGGCGGCGGCGGATGTGCTCCGGAAGGAAGGACTCTGCGCGCAGGATTTCAGCGATGCGGCAATCGCACAGATCGCGCAGCTGGATACACAGACGGGTACGCAGTATGCGGCAAGCCTGAAGGCGTATCTGAGCCATGGACTGGATATGAAGCGGGCGGCTCAGGCGCTGGGTGTGCATCGCAATACGCTGGATTACAGAATGAAGCGTGTGCAGGAACTCTTTGCGCTTGATCTGACGGATGTGAACACCTGCTTTGAGCTGCTGTTCTCCTTCTGGCTGAGGGACAATCTGCCCGCCGGGGAAGAGGCAGCGGAGGGAGAATTTGACGCGCAGGCGGCGCAGGCGATGCTGTGGCGGCATGTGGAGCGCGTGGACGCCATGCCTGCTTCCGGCGAGACGGCAGCATATGCCTGCAGGCTGCTTTGCGTAGGCGTGAGCCGGCTGCCGGATGCGCAGCGCGTTGCACTGCTGCAGGAGATGCGGGAGAAAATGGGGGATGCGGGCGCGTGTGCATTTGACGAGGATGTGCTGCTCTTTGCGCTTCCGCCGGAGAGGATGGAGGATTTTGCGGCGGCGTGCAGGCTGCTTTGCGATGAGAAAAAATGCCAGACGGCGGTGACGCAGACATTTCGCGGCGCGCAGATTGCACAGCGCGCACGGCTGTGCCGTATGGCGCTTTGCGCGGCGACACAGATGCATGCGCGCACGCAGGACATGTGCTCAACGCTGTTTTTCATGACGATGGAACGGCGTATTTCGCTTGCGCCGTATCTGCGTGAGGACGTCATCCGCGTGATGGATGACGACGCGATGCGCGGCGCAGCGCTTTCGCGGTCGCTGTATGCGTATCTGCTGCATTTCCGGGATATGAAAAAGGCGGCGGCGCAGCTGGGGATTCATCGCAACACGATGGAGTATCAGATGCGCAAAATCGATGCAATCATTGGAAAGCCGGAGGGCGAGAATGCGCGCTTCCTGATGATGTGTACGTATAAGATCCTCGCATTGCCCGATGGTCGCCGTTTTGGTCTGTAAAAAATTACAATGATAATTCGCCGTATGGGTTGCCATGCGGCGATTTCTGTGCTATACTCCCCATAAAGAGAAAATTGAATTGTAAAAAATTACAATTCCGAATGACGGGGGAAAACATCATGATGAAAATCGGAGGAATGGAACTCCTGGTCATCCTGGTGATCGCGCTGTTTGCCATCGGCCCGGAGCGCATGCCCAAGGTAGCCAGGACGCTGGGCCGCAGCCTGAACGCCTTCAAGAAGTCCATGAGTGAAGCGACAAGCGAGCTGCGCGAAGTCAGCGATGAGTTCAAAGAGGTATCCGATGAGCTGGCCAGCGTGAAAAAGAGCATGACCGAAGTGCTCAAGGATGCGGAAAAAGAGATTGAAGAGGCTGCCAAGGAAACGGATAAGGCCGTGAGCGAGGCTGGCAAGGAAGAAACCAAGGCCGAAAACACGGAGACGGCCGAAGAAGAAACGGTTCAGAAGGCTGAGCCGGAAGCAAACGAAGCAACTGACGCGCAGCAGGATGCTGCCGCCGAATAAAGGAGGAACATTTTTATGGGTAAGATCGGTATGTCTGAGCTGCTTGTCGTGCTGGCCATTGTGCTGGTGATCTTTGGACCGAAGGCGCTGCCGAAGCTCGGCCGCTCCATGGGCAAGACGATCGGCGGTTTCCGTCAGGGTCTGAAGGAAGACGTTGCGGAAGATGATGAAGAGGTCGTCGTCGTCAAGAAGAAGAAGACCAAGGTCGTCGAGGAAGAAGAAGAGGCTTAAGCGCCCAGGCGATTCAAAACAGAACATTTGGCGGCGCCCGGATCCGGGCGCCGCAGATTAAGCACAGAGGAGGTGGCGCACATGAGTGAGAAACACAAGACGGTGGATCAGGGCAATATGTCTCTGGTCGGGCATCTGACCGAGATTCGCAACAGGATTGCTGTCTGCTTTATTACGCTGGTTGTCGCGTTCTTTGTGTGCTTCGCGTTCATCAAGCCGCTGGCAAACGAGTTGCTGGAGATGGGCCTTACGGCAGGTTTTCAGTATGTTTATCTCTCTCCGTCGGAGCTGCTGACGTCGTATTTCAAGCTGTCGCTGATTCTGGCAGCGGTGATCGTATCGCCCCTGCTCATCTATGAGATCTGGAGTTTCGTCGCCCCGGCGCTGACCAAGAAAGAAAAGAGGGCCATCCGTCCTGCGCTGGCCGGCGGCCTGTTCTTCTTTGCGCTGGGCGCTGTGTTCGCGTATCTGGTTGCGCTGCCGTTCATGATTCAGTTCCTGATCAACTACAGCGAATCGGAGTTTATCAGCTCCGCCATTTCGGTGGCCAGCTATCTCGACTTTATGATCGGCATGCTGCTGACCTTTGGTCTGGTGTTTGAAGAGCCGATGCTCGCTTTTGTGTTCAGCAGCCTGGGCATCATCACGCCGGCTCTGCTGCGCATGGTGCGCAGGTATGCGATTCTGATGATCTTTATTCTTGCGGCTGTCATTACGCCGCCGGACGTCGTGTCCCAGTTCATGATCGCTATGCCGATGATCGTGCTCTATGAATTGAGCATCACCATCTCCAGCGTCGTGTATAAGCGCCGCCAGAAGCGCGCTGCGATGGAGGAAAGCGGCGAGGATGACGACGAAGAGGACGAAGAGGAATAAGCGCAAATAAGGGTCGGAGAACGGATTCTCCGGCCTTTTTCTGTGTGGGTCAGGTTTTGCTGGATTGCGACCCGGTCGGAGTGTGCTATAATAAAAGCATGAAAGGATCGGTGTGCGCTGATGAAGACGGATCGCATGAGGAAAAAAAGGACGAGGTCAAAGAAGGCCCCTTATTACAGGAACAAGGCGACGCTTGCGGTGTATCTGGTGCTGCGTCTGCTTGTGATCTTTACGATGATCAGAACCGCTCTGCGCAGAGATTTTGAGAGCGTGTTTCTGTGTGGACTGACGCTGGTTTTGCTGGTTCTGCCGAGCATCTTCTCCAGAAGGCTTGAGATTGAACTGCCGACAACGCTGGAAATCATTGTCTTGCTGTTTATCTTCGCTGCGGAGATCCTTGGCGAAATCAACAGCTTTTATCTTCGCGTGCCCAATTGGGACACCATGCTCCATACGCTGAATGGTTTCCTTTGTGCGGCGGCAGGGTTTGCGCTGGTGGATATGCTCAACCGGAACGATCGCTTTTCCTTCAAGCTGTCGCCGGTGTATCTGGCGATCGTCGCTTTTTGCTTTTCGATGACGGTGGGCGTTCTTTGGGAGTTCTTTGAATATATGGGCGACCTGTTTCTGGGGCTGGATATGCAGAAGGATACCATTCTCCATGCCATCCGGACGGTGGAGCTTGATCCGACGCGCAGCAACAAGGTGATTCCGGTCCGGGATATCGCCGACGTGATCCTTGTGCACAGCGACGGAACGCAGCAGGCGCTGGGCCTGGGCGGCTATCTGGATGTCGGGCTTCACGATACGATGAAGGATCTGGTCGTCAATTTTATCGGTGCGGTCGTCTTTTCGGTCATTGGTTTTTATTATGTGAAGGCGAAAGGGAAAGGGCGTTTTGCGGCGCGGTTTATTCCGCGCGTGCTCCGCATGCAGGCGCGCGAGGACAGCGGCGATGGCGGACAGAACGGAACGGACAATCAGGAGTAAGCCATGGCGCAGATTGTGACGAATGCGATTGTCCTGCGGCGCGCGGATTACCGCGAGAACGACAGGATGATCACCCTCTTTTCTCCGTCGATGGGGCGCATCGACGCGCTTTGCCGCGGATGCCGGCGGCAGAAGAGTCCGCTGATGGCGGCGAGCGAGCTGTTCTGTGCGGGGGAATACGTGCTGTATCAGACGAGCGAGCGCACGACGGTGGTATCCTGTCAGGTGACGGATACCTATTACGCGCTGAGGAATGACTATGAGCGGCTGAGCCATGGCATGTATATGCTTGAGCTGTGCGGCGCGGCAGTTCAGCCCGCGCAGGAAAATGAACGCCTGTTTTTGCTGCTGCTGCGCGCGCTGGCGCATCTGTGCTACGGCGATGTGCCGGCGAGGAGAATCACGGCGGTGTTTCTGATGGGGATGACGTCGCTGCTAGGGTTCAGGCCGCAGGTGGGCCGCTGCGCTAAATGCGGCACGCCCGTCCTTCAGAACAGGACAAACGACGAGACGCTGATTGCGGCATTCAGTCCGGAGCACGGCGGGGTGCTTTGCCCGGGCTGCAGCGCGGGAGAGCGATGCCGGCTGCGGGAGAAGGATGTGGTTTACCTGCAGGAGATCATGCGCCGGGGTATCAAGTCGCTCGATGCGGAAGGCGACTGCCCTCAGGCGCTGTTTGACGCGCTGCGCAGCATGGCCGAAGGACGGCTGGATACGCCAATCCGCTCGGGCAGGATGCTGGTTTGACGGATAAGCTGGAGGTGAAACTGCGATGGATGAAGCAAAGCTGAATACACTGAAAACATGGATTGAGGAAGCAAAGCGCATTGTGTTCTTTGGCGGCGCGGGTGTGAGCACGGAATCGGGTATTCCGGATTTCCGCAGCGTGGATGGTCTGTATCATCAGCAGTTCCGCGAACCGCCGGAGGCGATTATCTCCCATTCATACTATGTGAAGCATCCGAATACGTTTTTTGAATTCTACCGCACGCGGATGCTCTATCCGGCCGCAGAGCCGAATATCACGCATGAGAAGCTTGCGGCATGGGAGCGAGAGGGGAAGCTGCTGGCGGTTGTGACGCAGAACATCGACGGTCTGCATCAGCGGGCAGGCAGCAAAAATGTCTATGAGCTGCACGGCAGCGTGCATCGCAATATCTGCCAGAAATGCGCCAGACGCTACGACCTTGAGCAGCTGATGGAGATGGAGCATGTTCCGCGCTGCCCGGCATGCGGCGGGCGGGTCAAGCCTGATGTGGTGCTTTATGAGGAGGCGCTGGACGGATATACGGTGCAGGGCGCGCTGGATGCAATCCGCATGGCGGATCTGCTGATTGTCGCGGGCACGTCGCTGGTGGTCTATCCGGCTGCGGCGTTCCTCAATGAATATCCCGGCAACCGGCTTGTGCTGATCAACAAGACGGAGACGGCTCGCGATGGGATGGCGAATCTCGTGCTGCATGAAAAGCTGGGGGATGTGTTTTCGCGGCTGCCGTAATCCGCGGCGCTGCGGGCAGCGCAGAAAAACGCGGGCAACCCGAATTCTTACAGGAAGCGAGGAGTAAATGCAAAAGAAAGAGATCAGCATCCATATCGATGATTTTCCCAGGGAGATTCACGAGTTTTTCAGGGGTGCGAAGGTATATGACAGCAGTTCAAGCAAAGAGATGCGGGTGCTGTACAGCGATCTTGGATACTATGTGAAGATTGGCGGCAAAGGACTGCTGAAAAAAGAAGCGGACATGACGCGGCTGTTTGGGCAGCGGGGAATGGGCGTGGAGGTGGCGGCCTATCTGTCGGGCGATCAGGATTATTTGGTCACCCGATGCGCCCGGGGCGAGGACGCGCTGCATGGGCTTGGCGATCCTGAACGCTTGTGCAGGAGCCTTGCTGAGGCCATGCGGCATCTGCATGCCAGCTCCATTGAGGGCGTCCCGGTTTCTCCCTGCATGGAGCTCTATGCGCGCATGGGGAAGGCGAATTGCCTGAAACAGGATACGTTTATCCACGGCGATTTCTGCCTGCCCAATATCATGCTGGACGATGGACGGCTCAGCTCGTTCATCGATGTGGGCATGGCCGGTGTAGGCGACCGCCATATCGATATTTACTGGGCGCTGTGGTCGCTTGATTATAACCTTGGAACAGACCGGTATGCGGACTGCTTCCTTGAATACTATGGAAAAGAGCGCGTTGACAAAGGCATTCTGAAAATTGTCGCAGAGGTTGAGGCGATGGCATAACAAGCCGTCATGCCGTCGGTGTCTCCGGTGGCTTTTCGGGCGAGGCCGATGCTTTTAAATGGATTTTCATAAAAAACACAGCTTCAGGGGGCGGATTCCGTCCTGAAGCTGTGCTTTTTATTGGTTAGGTGCGCTGCGTAATGGGTTACAGCAGTTTCGTTTTCTTGCCCAGAAGGACATAGCCGACGAGGATGGCAGCGGCAATCGCGCTCATGGCAAGGCCCAGATTGAGCATGCGCGTGCGATAGGTGAAGACGATTTCATGCTCGCCCGGCTCGACCCAGACGCCCATGAACGACACATCGCAGGGGATAACCTCGGCCTTCTCGCCATCGACCGATGCAGAGAAGCCCTTGTCATGCGGGATGGTAAAGACGACAAGGCCGGCTTCTTTGGCGTCAATGTGGGCGGTAAAGCCGGAGGACGTCACGTCAAAGCGATCGCAGGCGTTTTGCTGCAGGCGGCGCGAGCTTTCCTGCCAATCGGGAATGGCATAAACATCGAGTGTCTGCATCCGGTCTTTAAAACGGCCAAGGTACGCATCGTCAAGCGAGGCAGCTGCAAGCAGAACCGTGCCGATGGTTTCGCCGTCCATGCGCTGGTGATGCGTGCCGGTGACGGTCGTCTGCAGAAAGCCCATGGGGACGGCGTTGGGGTTGGTGTAGACGGAAAAACCGTTCTCTTCGCGGCTGTAGATGAAGCCTTCGGGTATGGTTTCGTCTTGGCTGAACTGATGGTATTCCGTGACGGAGAGCAGCGCACGGATTGCGCCCTGATTGTCCGGCGGGAGAACGGTGGTGGATTCGTCATAGCCAAAGCCCGCCATGGAGACGAACCTGCCGACGGTTGACGTGCGCAGGGAGGAGAAGCAGGTCAGCGACGAATGGCCGCGGATCAGACCGTAGTTGCGCAGCATCCGGCCGTAATCGATGCGCCGGTATGCGCTGTCCTGTTCAAGTTCCAAAGAGGAAAGCGTCGGCTTGGCAATCTGATCGAGCGTATATATGCCGTTTCCTGCCTCTGTGCCGCCGGAGAGAATTTCGCGGTCACCCACGGCGATATAGCCTGCGTACTGCGCGCAGGCGACGGCGCATACGAGCGCCAGCGCGGCGGCAAAGCGCGGACGGCGCACAAGCAGCAGGAGCATCGCGCCAGCACCAAGGAGAGACAGCGCGACGGAGAGGAGGCGGAAAGCATCGCCCGCATAAGCGCCCGTGCGCCGGTTGAGGATGATTTCGCCGATGCGCGCAGGCAGCAGCGAAAGAATGCCTTCGGGCAGGAGGAAGGGCACGGTAAGCGCGAGCGCAGCCGCAGCGCAGAGGGCAAAGGCGACGAACCATGCGCGCCGGGAAGGCAGATCGCGAAGGGCATAAAGCGTGGCGAGCACGAACAACAGCGCAAGGCCGTACCACCAGCGGGTATAGCCGACGTTGGTGAACAGTGCGAATGCGCCGCACAGCGCGGGGATACAGGAGGCGAATAGCAGCGCTGCGAGCAGTGATTTCAGCCAGCGATGTCCCTTGATGAAACCGAAAAACGCCGCGACGCCCGTCAGGCCAAAGACGGGCAGATAGCTTGCCGTCGAGCACCAGCTGCCCGCGTCGCCGTAATAGGCATGAACGACATTGCTTTCAATGGGCATGAGCAGCGCGCGAAGGCGCTCCATGAGCACGGATGGCGTATAGCGCATGGCGAGGAGCGGAGTTTCGCTGCCGCCGGTGCGGGTGATGGTGAGCATGTGCATAAGCGAGGGCATGAGCAGCACGCCGGCAAGCGCACAGCCTATGCCGCATTCAAACACGACAAAGAATACGCGCCGTACACTGCGCGCGTGCTTCCAATCCGCCGAGAAGAAGCGGAAGGCGAAGTACAGCGCGGCAAGCAGAGCGCTCCCGAGCATGAAGTAATAATTGACCAGCGCGTTGAGCCCGCAGAAAAGCGCCAGGAGCCCCGGCACAGGCCGGTCGCTCATGGCAATCTCAAGTCCGAGCAGGATCAGCGGGAAGAAGGCGATGACCTCGGTAAAATGGTAAAACTGCGTATTGACGATGGTAAAAGAGGAAAAGGCATACAGCACGCTGCCGATGAGCGCTAGGCGTTCCTGATGGATGACCTTGCGGAAAAAGAGAAAGCTGGTCAAGGCGGCAGCTGCATGCTTAAGCACCGCCATGACGCTGATGCCAAAGGGGATTGCAGCCTCCGGAAGAAGCGCCAGCGGCCAGACAAACGGGCTGCCCAGCGTGTAAAAGCTGTAGCTGCCCAGCGCAGGCGCGCCAAGGAAGGTATGGAAGGAATAGCTGTTCAGCCCGCCCCGCAGGATGCGGCGGGATTCGAGAATGAAGGGAAGCTGCTGCTCGATATAGTCGCCCCGGGTGACGAAGCGGCCGCCGTAGGGCAAAATGGCCGGGAGCAGCGCGGCAAGCGCCACCAGAGCGCCCAGAAAAAACGCATGCGCAGCGGTGATGCGGCGTGCGCGCGGGGAAGATGTATGCATAAATACCTCGCAGGAAGGATTTCAGGATGGTTCTATTGTACGGGCGGGAAAAGCGCATGTCAAGGCGGGATTGGTTGAAGGGAGGGGAATGTGGCGGAACAGATGCTGAAGAGGCAGATGGAAACCTGAAAAAACTGCCATTGGGGCGCCGGCTTCTTTGCAAGGTGGATGAAGGGAAAACGGAAAACAGCGAATGTATGGGAAGCGGAACCATAGGACTGTTGCTTTTTGAGGAGAATATTGACATTTGCGAAACAAATTATTAAATTAATTTAATAAAAAACAAACTTATATATTGAAAAAAAGTGGTCAGGGTGATATACTAACCTCGAATAAAAGGGTGATTAGAGACATTTTCCTGTTGAGGCGCAAAGGATTCTGATAAAGGGGGCGGCAGGATGCAGATGTGCGATGGATCGTTGCCGCTGATTTCAGTGATTGTGCCGGCATATAACGCGGAAAATGTTGTCGCAAGATGCCTGAATTCCATCCTTGGGCAGACGCATAAGAATCTTGAAGTCATTGTTGTCAATGATGGATCGACGGATGGCACGAGGAAAGTGCTGGAGGATTATGCGTGCAGGGATTCGCGCGTACGTGTGCTGCATACGGAAAACGGCGGCGTAAGCGCTGCACGGAATCTGGCCATTGCACAGTCTGCGGGCAGGTATATCGCCTTTGCAGACAGCGACGACTGGTTTGAGGCGGACGCAATGGAGCGCCTGCTTGCGGCGTTATGCAGGGCGGATGCAGATATTGCGATGGGACAGTATGCAGAGGAGCCGACCAAAGGGCAGGGCGCTGATGCACTGAAGGACACTCAGCTGCTTGAGCAGGATGATTTTCTGCGCAAGGTATTCCGTGACGGCGTACAGCGTCCGTACTACTATATATGGGACAAGCTGTACAAGAGTGAATGTGTGCCGCAGGATTGTTTCCCGGCAGGGCTGCGGATGGGCGAGGATGTTGAAGCCGTTGTGCGCATGGGTATCCTGGCGCATCGGATTGTCGAGATTCCTGAGGTTGTCTACCATTATTACCAGAATCCGCAGGGCGTATGTCTGTCGAAGTTTTCGGACAGGGATTTGGATCTTGAAACGGTCTGGAATCGCATTGTTGATCTGATCGGCAAGCGCATGCCGCACATGCTGCCCTATGCGCAGATCAACCGCAAGCGTCTGAATTTTACGCTGCTGTGCCGTCTGATTCTCTGTGATGACAGAAAGACGGATATACAGTTTCATCAGGAAGAGAAGCGCTGGCACAAGCAGCTTGCCGCGCAGTGCGCGGAACTGACCGCGGCCAACATCCCGTTGGGAAGAAAGGCGCTGATGATCGCGCTTGCCAAGCTGTACAGGCCGACAAAATGGGCGATGCGTCTGGGCAACAGGCTGCTTCGCAGGATGAAAAGGATCAGCGCGGTATGATGCCGGAAGCTGGAAAGAGAGAATACAATGGCGAAGAAGAAAATTCTGGTGTATGCGTTCCTGTCGAACAATGTGGGCGACGATCTGTTCGTCAAAACGTTGTGCGAGCGGTATCCGCAGGCAGATTTTTATATATCCAAAGAAGCGGAACGCTGTCAGGCGCTGCGCGAAATTGACAACCTCAAGCCGTCTTTGCGCGTGCTGCTGGGCATTAAAATGATCGGGCTCGAGGCAAAGCTGTACAACAAGGGGATTCGCACCAGCCTGCTTACGCGCTGCGCGGGTTTGCTGCTGCATGATTTTGAGGCAAGCGTGTTTATTGCCGGCAGCGTGTTCGTGCAAAAGGGAAAGGTATGGGCAGGCGGCGTGCGCAGGCAGCTGCAGCGCGCATCGCTGACCAAGGAGTATATGATTGTCAGCGCAAACTTTGGTCCGTATACGGAGCCGGGTTACCGCGATGATTATCAGGCATGCTTTGAGAAGCTGACGGACGTCTGCTTCCGTGACAGCTATTCCAAGGCGCAGTTCCCCGAAAGCAGAAATGTGCGCTGGGCGCCGGATGCAATTTTCACCGTGCAGCCGCATGAGAAGCCTGAGAAGAAGAAGGCCATGATTTCTGTGCTCTGGTGTGCAAGACCGAGACGTCCGGCGGCTCTGCAGGCGAAGAATGACGCCTATGAACAGAGAATCGCAGAGATGGCCTCCTGTCTGCAGAAAAAGGGTTATGAGACGTGCTTTGTTTCTTTCTGTGCTGATCAGAAAGACAATGAAGTGGCGCGCAGAATCTATGATCGCTGCGTTGCCAATGGAGATGACCATGCGTCCGTGCTTGAGTATACCGGCGATCTGAATGGCTTGCTGGATGCATTTGCAGAGTCGGAGTGTGTGATTGCCTCCCGCTTCCACGCGATGATCCTGGGCTGGATTCACGGCAAGCGTGTGATGCCGCTTTGCTATGACGACAAAATGCGCCATGTCCTGGATGATCTCCCCTTCTATAAGGGGTATGATATCCTGAATATTGACCAGGTGGATGCGCAGGAGGCTGTAGAGGCGATGCTCAGCCTGCCCAGACCGGAGTGCAGTGAGATTGTGGAACGTGCTCAGGCGCAGTTTGCTGCGCTGGACGCCCGTATGAAAAGATAACGGGAGGATAGCATGAACATATTCAACGAAGAATTCGTGGATGTGCTCCACGATACTCTGAAGGAAAAGCCCTATTGCTCGGCAGAAAGCTACAATGAGCTGATGCGTCTGGCAGAGGCGGAGAGCAGATGGGACACTGCGCCGCTTCAGGATGACGAAGATCAGACCTTGGTGAGCGTAATCATCCCCACGCACAACAGGCCGGATATGCTGATCCGCGCAGTGGACAGCGTGCTTGCGCAGACGCATAAGGCGCTTGAAATCATCATTGTGGATGACGCATCCACGGATGATACGATGACGCGCATCCCTGAGCACTATGCCGGGGAGTCGAGGGTGACCTATCTGCGCAACGAGAAGTCGCTCGGTCCGGGGCTTACCCGCCGCAGAGGCTATCTGAACAGCAAGGGTGACTTTGTCATCTATCTTGATGATGATGATTACTACATTGAGCCGCGTTTCTTTGAGAAGGCGCTGGCCGTACACAAGGAGAATCCTTCGCTGGCGCTGGTTGCCGGCAACACCATTACCTATAACAATGAACGTGGCATCTGCATCTATAAGCTGCTGAACGTGTCCGGTTTCCTGAAGAAGGAGGACTATCTGCTGGGGTTTATCAGCAAGTATGACAAGCCTTCCTCGAGTTTCCCGAGCATGTTCCGCAGAAGCATGCTGGAATCGGCAGGCTTCAAAGATATGCAGATGATGAACGACAGTTCGATTTATCTGCGTTCCTTGTGCTTCGGAGATGCGTACTTCCTTGACATGATCGTAGGCATTTACGTGCTTCATGGCAGCAACATCTCCACCGCGCTGCCGCATAAATTCCTGATGGAAAATCTGGAAGAAAAGAAGAATATCTATCATCTGGCCAAAGCACAGTACACTTGCGATGTGAGCAAGTGGTATCGCGAGCAGATCTATTCCTCTGTGCGCTATTATTTCGCTGGCACCAAGAGTACCGCGGAGCAGCGCAAGGAAGTGCTGGCATGGTGCGATGAGAACTGCGGCAATGTCCGCCTGCTTCTGGTGCGATCGGGAATCCGTATGGTGCTCAAAAGGATAAATCCCATTCGTCTGGCCCGCAAGATGTATTGGCATTTGCGGCATCTGGTGAAGGAGCAGCAGAAGAAACATGGAGGGAAGAGCTGATGCTTCGCCGTTTTATCAGAGATGTAAAAAACTACAAGACATATGGCGTGTATTCGGCCAAAGCAACGCTTAAGAGTGAAGTTGCCGGTTCATACCTCAACTGGCTGTGGTGGATTCTGGATCCGCTGCTGTTCATGCTCGTATATACATTCATTGTGCAGGTGGTCTTCAATAAGAGGATGCCTAACTTCCATATCTACGTATTTATCGGCCTGAATGTCTGGAAGATGTTCAACTCCACGATTATTTCGAGCGCAAGTCTGATCCGGCTGTCCAAGGGCGTGCTGTCTAAGGTTTATGTGCCCAAGTTCATCATGCTGGCCTCCAAGATCTATGTTGCGACGTTTAAAATGGTCGTATCGTTTACGCTCGTATTTCTGATGTGCCTCTTTTCCGGTATTGCGCTGGGGCTTCGGGTGCTCTACTGCATTCCGCTGCTTGCAGTGTTGTGTGTTGTGACATTTGGTTTGGGTCTCATTGTGATGCACATCGGCGTATACCTCAAGGATCTGGGCAACATGATGAACGTATTTCTGCGGCTGGTGTACTACATGTCCGGTATCTTTTTCGATATCGCCAATGGCGTCCCCTATCCGTATAACGAGATCCTGCTCAAGCTGAATCCGATTGCTTTTATCATCCAGAGCATGAGACAGGCGATCATGTATAACACGGCGCCGGATTTTCTGGTACTGGGCTTCTGGCTGGTCATGGGTGTGCTTTTCTCCCTGCTCGGCTTGAGCTGGACATATCGCTATGAGAACAATTATGTGAAGGTGGTGTGACGATGGACAGCGCAATAGATATCAAAAATGTTCACATCACCTACCAGACGATCAACTCTATTCCGTTTAAGCAGTTCTTTACAGGAAAAAAGGTTAAGCGGGATCGCTTTGAAGCGGTTAAAGGAGCGACGTTTTCGGTAAAAAAGGGCGAGATCATTGGCCTGGTGGGGCGAAACGGAAGCGGAAAATCGACGCTTCTGCGCGCGGTTGCCGGCGTGTTTTCCCCTGATCAGGGTGAGATCGATCTGCATGGCAATTCGGTTTCGTTGCTGGCGATCGGCATTGGCTTCCAGCGGGAACTGCCCGGTTCGGACAATATCTATCTGGCCGGTCTGCTGATGGGAAAGTCGCTGGAGGAGATTCAGGAAAGATACGATGAGATTGTAGCTTTTTCCGAACTTGGAGATTTTATCCACAAACCCGTTTCGACATACTCCAGCGGCATGTACTCCAAATTGTCGTTTTCAATTTCCTGTATTCTGCCGACGGATGTCATGCTCATCGATGAGGTGCTCAGCGTTGGCGATGTGGCCTTCCGCAAGAAGAGCGCGGCCAAACTCAGGGACCTCATCCGCGAGGAAGACAGAACCGTGATTATCGTATCGCATAACTCGGAAACGATCCGCAGTTTGTGTGACAGGGTGATCTGGCTGCATCATGGCGAGATGAAAATGGTTGGCGAGACCAATGAGGTTATGGATGTCTATGAGGCGTTCATGGCGGAGCTGGCTCAGAAGAATGCGTAAATACAAAGGATTGGCATAGATCAAGCAAGTCGAAGGAGGACAAAGAAATGAAGAAATTGCTCTCGCTTCTCCTGACTGTCATGATGCTCGTCAGCTCTCTGCCGCTGCATGCGGTTGCGGAAGAGCTGGCAGCCGTGAGCGTGGAGAGTGCCGCTGAAGAGGCGGCCGCTGTTCAGCAGGAAGAAGAGCCTGCGCCGAAGCAGGAAGAAGAGCCTGCGCCGAAGCAGGAGGAGTCTGCGCCGGAGCAGGAGACCTCCCAGACTGAGGAAGAGCCGGAAGAGACCGAGCCGGAGATCACTGAGCCGGAAGTGACTGAGCCGGAAGTGACTGAGCCGGAAGTGACTGAGCCGGAGATCACTGAGCCGGAGATCACTGAGCCGGAAGAGACCGAGCCGGAAGTGACTGAGCCGGAAGTGACTGAGCCGGAAGAGACCGAGCCGGAAGAGACCGAGCCGGAGATCACCGAGCCGGAAGTGACCGAGCCGGAAGTGACCGAGCCGGAGGCGGCTGCGCAGGAGAAGGCAGGCGCTCTGCTTGAAATGGAAATGCCGCTTTATATGGCCACCGTGCCGCCGCCCTCTGTGTCCATTTCCAGGGTGAACTACAACACGCTGAAGCTGAACTGGACGAGCGTTGAGGATGCTGTCGTGTATGACATCTATCGCTCTACCAGCTATAATGGCAATTATGCCAAAGTGGGTTCTACGACCGAACTCACATTTTCGGATACCGGTTTGACGACGGGTACCATGTATTACTATTCGGTGTACGCGGTGTTCGCGGATGAATCTGTTGCGATCAGCAGCGTGCAGTTCCAGAGCCCGATTCCGGAGACGCCGGAGAATTTCAGAGCGACGAATGTAACGATCAATTCTGCTACGCTGGAATGGAAAAAGGTCGCGGGCGCGACCGGCTATGTGATCTACAGCAACGGCATGCAGCTGGCGACTGTGGATGGCGGTTCTACGCTCAAGTATATCGCTACCGGCATGACCACGGGTCAGGTCTATTCCTTCCAGATTGCTGCGCGCAGGGTCGTTTCCGACATTCCGTTTGACAGCGCGCTCTCCAGCAATGTGCCGGTTCGTCCGGCTCCGCCGCGCGTAACCGATGTGAAGGGCGATTCGCTGGGATACAATGCGATCAGACTGACGTGGAAGAAGATTGAAGACGCGAGCGGCTACAAGATCGAACGTGCAACCAGCGCGAATGGCACTTATGTGGAAGTCGGCAACGTGACCCCGGCGACGACCACCGTATTTGAAGAGACGAACCTCGTTGCGGGTACGAAGTATTTCTATCGTGTGACTTCGTATGTGGATATGGGCGGCGTTTACGAATTCGGCCCGATCAGCGAGTATTGCGAAGTGCGTCCGATTCCGAATACGCCGGAAATCACCTCCATTGATCAGAACGGAATCAGAGCCCTGAAGATCAACTGGACCGCCGTGGAAGGTGCGGACTTCTATCGGGTATATGCCTCCGATGACCCCACGCTTCCGGAAGACGAGTTTGCTGAGATTGCCAAGGTAAACGGCGGCAGCAGCACGTCTTTCGTGGAAAAGGAACTGGAGGTCGGCGTTCCGCGCTACTACTATGTGGTTGCGTATACGCTGGTTGCGGACAGCGAGGTGGCCAGCAAAGCGTCCAAGCATGTGCTGGGTGTCAGCGCACCGGATCCGACGACCAACCTGAAGGCGGAAATTGAAAAGTATAATATCATCAGAATCAGCTGGGATGAAGTGCCGGAGGCTGAGGGCTATGAACTGGTCTACCATGACACGACGACCAACGCCTATAAGAGCTTGGGCAAGATGACCGAAACCAGCTTCCTGCATGAAGAACTGGTTCCTGGCATGACGTACTACTATCGTGTGCGCACGTATTGCCAGGTTGACGATAAGTATGCGTATTCGGACTATACGCCGTATACGATGCTTACGCTGGTACCGCCGGCCCCGAAGAATGTCTCTGTGGAGCAGTATACCCATAATACCGTCCGCCTGCACTGGAACAAGGTGGAGGGTGCGAATGGCTACCATATCTACAGGATTGACAAGTACAGCGGAGAGGCGACGTATATCAAGTCGATCAATTCCGCAAACGCTGAAGCCAGTCTGGTTGGCGGTTTGACCCCGGGCGCCGAGGTCTATCTGGCTGTGCAGGCATACTGCCGTACGGCCAGCGGCGTAATCAAGGGCAAGATGTCGGAGGATGTGAAGATCATTCCGGTTCCTGCCGCGCCGGAAATCGTTGCGGCGGAGCCGGTGGATTATAACAGCGTCAAGCTGAACTGGAAAGTTGTGGATGGAGTAACCGGCTATGAGGTTTACTATCGTCCCACTTCTGAAGGCGGCGAGTATAAGAGACTTGGCTCTGTTGCCGGAAAAATCGAA
This sequence comes from Clostridia bacterium, assembly GCA_017521565.1. Classification (GTDB taxonomy): domain Bacteria; phylum Bacillota; class Clostridia; order Christensenellales; family Aristaeellaceae; genus Ventricola. Next base: position 81,964 of record JAFXCE010000114.1, read on the forward strand.
GCGACGCTGGATGTTCCGGTACCTGGTAAGCAGTACGATTTTATCATTCGTGCCTATGTGACCGTTGGCGAGGAAAACGTGATTGGCGCTGAATCCGGCAGGATCATTGGCGCTTCTCAGATCAACGCGCCTGAGGCGCCGGTTGTGCAGTCGCATGGCGTTGAAAAGCTGCGCGTGACATGGAAGCATGTTGATGGCGCGACGGGCTATGATCTTTACAGCGGTACGTCTGCAGACGGCGGATATTCGCCGATTAAGACGTTCTACAGGGACGACGCGCTGCTGTATGATGATGAGTGCCCGATGGGCGAGGACCGCTTCTACAAGGTCATGGCGTTCTGTGACGGCGAAGAAGGTCTGCATTACAGCGAACTGTCGCCGTACGGCGCCGGTCTGACGAAGCCGTCTGTTCCGGCGGACTTCAAGGCGCAGTGTGACACGTACAAGAGCCTGATGCTGACGTGGACGCCTGTCGACGGCGCGGATGGCTATACGATTTATACCGATACGAAGCCGACCGGTACGTTCACGACCCTGCTGACGGATATCACGGATTCGGCGACTGATATGTATATCCATGATAATCTGTCTACGGGTAAGGTGGTCTATTACAAGATTGCCGCCTACAAGGATAACGGCAGCGTCCGTGTGTACAGCGACCTGAGCGAAGAAACGCACAACATGGTCAAGGTTGCCAAGCCTGTGATCACGTCCTTTGCGCCTGCGTCCGCGACCTCCGGCAGCATGCTGGTGGCGTGGGATAAGGTTGCGGGTGCAACGGGTTATGATGTGTTCATTTCCACCGAGGAGAAGCTCGGCTACAAGCAGGTCGGCACGAAGGTGGGCCTGAATTACACGATCAGCGGTCTGAACACGGGCACCCGCTATTATGTCAAGGTGCGCGGCTACAGGCTGATCAACAACGTCAAGAAGCTTGGCGAATTCTGCGATCCGGTTTCTGCGATCATGTCCCTGCCTGCACCTCAGTACATTAAGGCTGCAGCGGTGGATAGCGATTCCATTCAGGTGAAGTGGAGCAAGGTTACCAACGCGACGGGCTATTACGTCTACCGCGCGGATGCGCCTGAAGTGGGAAGCGCCGCGTATGATGAGTATAAGTCGGTTGCCAAGGTTCCGGGTGCGACCACGCTGAATGTGACGCTGGATTCTCAGGAGCCAGGCAAGCGATATGAATTCCGCGTGGCGGCCTACAGTGTTGTGGACGGTGTTGAGTATGTTTCTCCGATGTCCGAATACCGTATTGCGAGGGCTTCTCTCGCCGCGCCGGCCAAATTCTCCGCGAAGCTCGAAAACAGCACCGCTGCGCTGAGCTGGTCCAAGGTGGATGGCGCTGAAGGCTACAGAATCTATCGTTCCGAGAACGTGGATGATGATTTGAGCAGCTATGTTCCGGTGGGCGAAGCGGCGACGGCAAATACACTCATTTTCCGTGATAACCTTGAGGGCATGACCCCGGGCCAGATCTTCTACTATAGGGTGGTTTCCTATACCACGACCAGCGGAACGATGGTAGAGAGCGATCCTGCCCCGGCTGCGGCTGTCACGCTGCTTCCGAACGTTCCGACCAACCTGAAGGCTTCCTATGGCAGCGCGACGAGCATCGACCTCACGTGGGATGAGGATCCGCTGGTTGAGGGTTACTACATCTATCGCAATGACAACAAGACGGATTCTCCCAAGCGCATTGCGATTGTGGATGGTTCCTGGAACAACAGCTATCTGGATCCGACTGCGGTTTGCGGCAGACGTCATTTCTACCGCGTGCGCAGCTATACGATTGTGGATGGAAAGAAAATCTGGAGCAACTACAGCGATCCGGTCGAGTATCGTGCGCTTCCGTCTGCGCCCGCCTATGTCAAGGTGGAGAGCACCGGTTATAACAACGTGAAGCTGAAGTGGAGCAAGGCAGCTTATGCAAACGGCTACTTCATTTACGGCAGGAAGGTTGGCGCCAGCGACTATACGAAGATGGCGACGATCAGCGGCGGTGCGACGGTTGCTGCCGTGATCTCCAATCTGACTTGCGGTCAGCCGTATGAGTTCGTGGTCAAGTCTTACCGCAACGTCGGAAGCACGAAGATCGAAGGCTATGGCATGTCCACTTCGATCTTTGCGACGCCGAAGCCGAACAAGCCGACGGGCGTTGCCATGAAGGCGCAGGGCGGTCTGGTTGTGAAGATTTTCTGCAACAGAGGTCTCGGCGCGGATGGCGTTGAAATCATGCGCTGCGATGCGGACGGCAGCAATGAGGTCTTTATCAAGAATGTTGATTTCAGCGGAAGCAATATGACGACGTACATCAACAGCCAGCCGGTGGGTACCTACAAGTACTATCTGCGTTCCTATACGTATGATCCGGATGGAAATCGCGTGTATGGTACCTATATGAACAAGACTTCGGTGAAGGTCTACTATTGATCCGCATATTTGGATGAATTCTCAGCTCCGGCTCTGTTCGGGGAAGGGTCATGATGGGATGCCTTCGGGCGTCCCATTTTGACTTTTGAGGAGAAATGGAACATGGCGGATCGTCAGAAGGAGGACAATCCTTTGAACGTTAAACTCTACATCGCCATGCACAAGCCCTACAGGACGCCGCAGGACGGCATGTATGTGCCGCTTCAGGTGGGCGCGGCGCAGCATGAGGCTTTTCTTGAAGCAAGGGACAATGGCGGCGAGGATCAGATTTCAGGAAAGAACAGCACGTTCTGCGAACTGACGGGTTTGTACTGGATGCGCAGAAATGCTGCTGCGGATGCGGTGGGTCTGGTGCATTACAGGCGGCATTTTTCTCTGGGCAGGACGAAGGATGTTTGGGAGAGCGTGCTTGCGCAGGAACAGGCGGAAAAACTGCTGGATGCGCACGAGGCTGTGCTGCCGAAAAAGCGCCATTACGTCATCGAGACGAACTGGTCGCAGTACGCGCATGCGCATTATGAGAAGGACTTGACGGCGACGCGCGAAGTGCTCAGGGAGCTTTGCCCTGAGTATATTCCTGCGTTTGATGCGACGATGAAGCGAAGGAGCGGGCATCGCTTCAACATGATGATCATGAGACAGGCGCGCTTTGAGCAGTACTGCGACTGGCTGTTTCCGATTCTCTTTGAGCTGGAAAAGCGCATCGATATTTCGGATTATGATGCGTATAACAAGCGTGTATTCGGTTTTATCGGTGAGCGTCTGCTGGATGTATGGGCAGAAACTGTGAGGCTTGACTATTGCGAGATTCCCGTGATCGATATGGAGCCGGTGAACTGGGCGAAAAAGGGCGGCGCATTTGTGATGCGTAAACTGAAAGCGCTTTGCGGAAAGGGCGACGGATTGCGCAGCAAGTCGTAATATGGTACAATATGCATGAGAATCATGCAATGGAGAGCATCATGTACGATTATTTGATTGTCGGCGCAGGCTTGTTCGGCGCGGTATTTGCGCATGAAATGCGGAAGATGGGCAAGCGCATTCTTGTTGTGGAGAAGCGCAGCCATATCGGCGGCAATATCTATACGGAGAATGTGGCGGGCATCAACGTGCACAAGTATGGCGCGCATATCTTTCATACCTCTGATCAAGCGATCTGGGATTATGTGAACCAGTTTTCGACGTTTAACCGCTTTACCAACAGTCCGATTGCGCGATATCGGGATGAACTGTATAATCTTCCGTTCAATATGAACACCTTTGCCAAGATGTGGGGTGTATATACGCCGGCGCAGGCAAAGAAAAAGATTGCGCAGCAGGTGAAGGAGGCCGGCATCGGCGAACCGAAGAACCTGGAGGAGCAGGCCATTTCGATGGTCGGTCAGGATATTTATGAAAAGCTGGTCAAGGGCTACACTGGCAAGCAATGGGGACGCCCCTGCAGCGAACTGCCCAGCTTTATCATCAAGCGTCTTCCCGTGCGCTTTACCTACGACAACAATTACTTCAACGATAAGTATCAGGGCATTCCCGTGGGCGGATACACGCAGATTGTGGAAAAAATGCTTGAAGGCTGTGAGGTGCGACTGAATACAGACTTCTTTGCGCATCGCGGAGAGCTTGAGAAGCAGGCGAAGAGGATCCTCTTTACCGGCATGATCGACGAATACTACGGCTATTGCTACGGTGAACTGGCATATCGTTCTCTGCGGTTTGAGACGGAAATGCTCGAGGAAGAAAATCATCAGGGCAATGCCGTGGTGAATTACACCGAGTATGAAATTCCCTATACGCGCATCATTGAGCACAAGCACTTTGAATTTGGATGCCAGCAGGGAACGCCTAACCCAAGAACCGTGATCACGCGGGAATACCCGGCGGCATGGAAGCGCGGGGAGGAACCGTATTATCCGATGAACGACGAGGAAAACAACGCGCTGTATAAAAAATACAGGGCGCTGGCGGATGCAGATCAGCAGGTGATCTTCGGCGGACGCTTGGGATTGTACAGATATCTGGATATGCATGTCGTCATCGCAGAAGCGCTCCGATGCGTGAATGCAGAACAGAGCCGCATACAGGAGGCATGAGCAATGGACAGGAAATATACGATTGCAGTAGCGGGTACGGGTTATGTGGGCCTGTCGATGGCAGTCTTGCTGAGTCAGCATCATAAGGTTTTTGCTGTTGATATTATTCCCGAAAAGGTGGAAATGATCAACAGACGCAAGTCTCCGATTGCTGACAAGGAAATTGAGGCGTATCTTGCCGGGCGCGAGCTGGATCTGACGGCGACGCTGAATGCGGAAGATGCATATCGCCAGGCGGATTATGTGGTCATTGCCGCGCCGACCAACTACGATCCCAAGAAAAACTTCTTTGATACCTCTGCCGTGGAGACGGTCATTTCGCTGGTGATGCGCGCCAATCCCGATGCGATCATGGTGATCAAGTCGACCATTCCGGTGGGCTATACGGAGCGCATCCGCGAGAAAACCGGCAGCAGCAACATCATCTTCAGTCCTGAATTCCTGCGCGAGAGCCGTGCCCTGTACGACAATCTCTACCCCTCCCGCATCGTCGTCGGCACGGACCTGGAGGATCCGCGTCTTGTTGAGGCGGCGCAGGTGTTTGCCGGCCTCCTGCAGGAGGGCGCTATCAAGGAGGATGTGCCGACGCTGTACATGGGCTTTACGGAGGCCGAAGCAGTGAAGCTGTTCGCCAATACGTATCTGGCGCTGCGCGTCTCGTTCTTCAACGAGCTGGATACTTACGCAGAGATGAAGAGCCTGGATACGAAGGCGATCATCGAAGGCGTGGGCCTTGATCCGCGTATCGGCAGCCATTACAACAACCCCTCCTTCGGCTACGGCGGATACTGCCTGCCCAAGGATACCAAACAGCTGCTGGCCAATTATGAGGATGTGCCGGAGAACCTGATCAGTGCAATCGTGGCGAGCAACCGCACGCGCAAGGATTTCATTGCAGACCGCGTGCTGCAGATGGCGGGATATTATGGCTACGGAGAGGACAACCAGTTCGACCGCAGCTGCGAGAAGCAGGTGATCGTAGGCGTGTATCGCCTGACGATGAAGAGCAACTCGGACAATTTCCGCCAGAGCAGCATTCAAGGCGTGATGAAGCGCATCAAGGCCAAAGGCGCGCGGGTGATCGTCTATGAGCCGACGCTTCAGGACGGCGAGACATTCTTCGGCAGTCTGGTGGTCAATGATCTTAATCGGTTCAAGGCGATGAGCGATGCAATTATCGCCAACAGATATGATACGGTGCTTGATGACGTGCAGGACAAGGTTTACACGCGCGACATCTTCCGCAGGGATTGAACGGACAGCACGCGGCGGGATCGATGTATCCCGCCGCTTTTTGCAGGAGCAGGGCATGAATCAGAGTGAAACCAGAGCATATTTTGACTCGGAAGCCTTTAGGCGGGATTACCATACCGATGTGCCTCTGGGCAGTTTTGTGACGGCGGACGGAACGCGCTTCGCGCTCTGGGCGCCGACGGCGCAGCGGGTGACGCTGTGCCTTTATCGGGATTGCTTTGAATGGGATCCGTATGCGCGTATTGAGATGAAGCGATACGACAAGGGACTGTGGCAGCACAGGACGGAGCGCATTCTTGAAGGCGTATACTATGGCTACGAGGTGGAAGTCGACGGCGTAAAGCGCTGGACGGGGGATCCGTATGCACGTGCATGCGGGCTCAATGGCTGGCGCTCCATGGTCGTGAACCTTACAAAGACGAATCCGCCCGGCTGGGAGCAGGACAGAGCGCCCGCGAGAGGTACAGAGGAGATCATCTGGGAGACGCATGTCAAGGATTTTTCATGGGATCCTGCGAGCGGCGTTTCTGCGAAAAACCGGGGAAAATACCTCGCGTTCACGGAGACAAAGACAAAAATCGGCGTGCGCGGCAGGAAGCATACCTGCGTGGCCTACCTCAAGGCGCTGGATGTGACCCATGTGCAGCTGCAGCCTATTTATGATTACGGCTCCGTGGACGAAGGGAACGACAGCGAAGTATACAACTGGGGCTATGATCCGGTGAATTACAACGTGCCGGAGGGATCGTATGCGAGCGATGCTGTGAACGGCGAAGTGCGTATCCGGGAACTGAAAGCGGCAGTTCAGGCGCTGCACGAAAATGGACTGCGCGTGATCATGGACGTGGTATACAATCATACGTATAACCTCGATAATCCACTGTTTAAGACGGTTCCGTGGTATTTCTATCGCCAGCAGCCGGACGGCAGCGCGGGCAACGGCTCGGGCTGCGGAACGGAGATCGCTTCCGAACGGAGCATGTGCGCGCGGTATATTCTCGATTCCGTGCTTTACTGGGCGGAGGAATACCACATCGACGGCTTCCGGTTTGATCTGATGGGCCTGCACGATGTGGCGCTGATGAATCGCATCCGGAAAGCGCTTAACGAGAGATACGGCGAGGGAGAGAAGCTGGTCTTTGGTGAACCATGGTGCGGCGGGCAGAGCAATGAGCGCGCGGGCACGGCGATGGCGCACAAGGGTAACCTGAAAATGCTGGACAGGGGCGTGGGCGCATTCTGCGACAATACGCGCGATGCGGTCAAGGGCGGCCTGTTTGATGCGGCGAGCGCGGGCATGGCCAGCGGCGGCGGGCTGGACGCCGGCAGGCTGGCGGACTGCATCCGCGGCTGGGCAGGAAGCGAGGCGCGTTTTCCCTATGCGGCGCCGTCTCAGACGATCACGTATCTGTCCTCGCACGATGACTGGACGCTGTGGGATAAGCTGGTGTATACCCTTGGCGGCGGCAAGTACTTTGCGCAGATGCGGGAGGAGATCCTGCGCGCGAACCGGCTGGCGGCGGCGATCAATTTCTGCTGTCAGGGACGGGTGTTCATGCTCTCGGGCGAGGAGTTTGCGCGCACGAAGTTGGGGATACGCAACAGCTATAGGACGTCGATCAGGATCAACCGGCTTGACTGGAAACGGGCATACAGAAACCGCGCGCTGGTGGATTACTATCGCGGACTGATTGCACTGAGAAAGACGCTGCCTGCGCTGAACGACAAGAGCGAAACGGCGGCAGATCGTTTGCTGGAGGTCATGCAGATTGCCCGGGACGCAGCGGCGATCCGCATGGATAATCGGGGAACGGGAAAGAGCCGTTACAGCGAAATACTGCTGGCCTTCAACGGAGGAAGGGAACCCTGCGAGCTGGCGCTGCCGCAAGGGAAATGGGAAGTGCTCTGCGACGGGAAAAACAGCTTTGCGCATGAGCATCCGCATGGCATAAGGGATATGACCGTGCTTGAACCTATATCTGCGCTGATTCTGGGCAGGCGCTGAGTGAACGCCTGCCCGGGGGCGTGAAATTGAAAAATCTGCGGCAAATGCCTTGAAAAATCCGGCTGAATGTACTATATTGATACCAACTGGAGAAATCGCCGGTATTCTTTTTGCACACATTCGGAAACGTTTCCAGTGTCGATTTCTGATCATCGGTGTGCCGGTGGAGTAAACTACGCTGCCCTGCGCGACTGGGGCGGCGATAAAGGAGAAATACTATGAATCGATCTGCAGGTGTTCTGCTGTCCGTAACCAGCCTGCCGTCCAAGTATGGCATCGGCTGCTTTTCTCAGGAGGCATATGACTTCGTGGACTGGCTGGCGAAAGCCGGTCAGACCTATTGGCAGATTCTGCCGCTTGGCGCAACGAGCTACGGCGCCTCGAGCGACTCGCCGTATCAGGCGTTTTCTGCGTTTGCGGGCAACCCGTACTTCATCAGCCTTGATGCGCTGATCGAGGAAGGTGTGCTCACGCAGGAAGAGGTCGACGCGGTGGACTTTGGCAGCGATCCTGCGGATGTTGACTATACCGCGCTGCATGAAAACCGCTTCAAGCTCCTGCGCAAAGCGTATGAGCGCAGCGACATCAGCCGCAATCCGGAGTATCAGAAGTTCATTCGCGAGAATCACTGGTGGCTGAACGACTATGCGCTGTTCATGGCGGTGCATGAGTTCTTCGGCGGCGTGATCTGGACCGAGTGGCCGCAGGATATTCGTCTGCGCTGGGGCTACTCCATGGATTACTATCGCCGTCAGCTGTACTTTGATATCGAATTCCACATGTATATGCAGTTCCAGTTTGATAGGCAGTGGAGGAAGCTCAAGGCCTATGCCAATGCGAGGAACATTCAAATCGTCGGTGATATTCCGATTTATCCGTCTCCGGACGGCGCAGACGTCTGGTCTCATCCGGAGCTGTTCCAGCTTGATGAGAATAACACGCCGGTCGCGATCGCGGGCTGCCCGCCGGATGGCTTTGCAGCGGATGGTCAGGTCTGGGGCAATCCGCTTTACAAGTGGGATTATCACAAGGAGACGGGCTACAACTGGTGGGTGACCCGGATGTGGCACAGCTTCCAGCTCTACGATGTGGTGCGTATCGACCATTTCCGTGGCTTTGACGAGTATTTCTCCATTCCCTATGGCGCGCAGACCGCCAAGGGCGGCCACTGGGAGAAGGGCCCGGGCTTCGATCTGTTCAGGCAGATCAAGGCGAGCCTCGGTGACAAGGCCGTCATCGCGGAGGATCTGGGCTATATGACCGATACCGTGCGCAAGCTGGTCAAGGACACGGGCTATCCGAACATGAAGGTGCTCGAATTTGCATTTGACTCCCGCGATACCGGCGCGGCGAATGATTACTTGCCGCACAACTACGGTGAGAACTGCGTCGTCTACACCGGCACGCACGATAACGAGACGATCGTCGGCTGGTTTGAGGGCATTAAGGAGGAGGAGCGCGTGATGGCGCGCGAGTACCTCTGCGATCCGTACACCCCGGCCAGCGAGATCCATAAGCCGTTTATCAGCGTGGCGATGATGAGCAAGGCTGGCATGTGCATCATCCCGATTCAGGATTATATGGGCCTTGACAATAGCTGCCGCATGAACCAGCCCTCTACCGTCGGCAAGAACTGGCGCTGGCGCGTGAAGAGCGAACAGCTGACCGACGAGCTTGCCAAAGAGATGGCGGCGCTGGCCAAGCGCTATGGCCGCATGAACTGGGAAGCGGCGGAGATCATCGCGAAGGAAGAGGCCGAGAAGGCGGCGCTTAAGGCGAAGCTGAAGGCGGAAATCATAGCAGAGCTTGAAGCCGGGAATGAAGCGGAGACAAAGGCCGAATCCGAGGAGGAAAAGGCAGAATAATCAAAAGGGGCTGCCGCGCGCAGTCCCTTTTTCCGGAGAATGGATGAGGTTCCCGGCCGCAGCCGGGCAGAGAGGTACCTATGGAGTTTTCGGTTTTCAGCGCGACAGGCCTGATTCTGGCCGTGACGTTTTTCTTCAGCGGCGTCATCGACGCGGTATGCGGCGGCGGCGGTCTTTTGTCCATGCCGATGTATCTGGCGGTCGGCTTTCCGCCGCACATGGTGACAGGAACGAACCAATGCTCCATCTTCTTTGGCGGTGCGACATCGCTGATCCGCTATGCCAAGGCTGACCGCATCCACTGGCCGACGGCGTGGCTGGCAGGTCCGCTGGCGGTGCTGGGTGCGTTTCTCGGCGCACGGCTGAACCTGATCATGCCCGAGCGCGTGCTGGAAATCATCATGCTTGTGCTGCTGCCGGTTGTGACGCTGGTGATCCTCCTCAAGCCGGCCTTCGGTACGGAGAATCGGGTGAGCGAGCTGACGCGCAGACAGTACATTCTGGCGAGCCTGTTCATCGGGCTTGTCATCGGCGGCTATCAGGGATTCTATGGCGCGGGCAGCGGCACGTTCTTCATGCTCGGCTATGCGCTGCTATGCAAGCTCGATCTGACGACGGCCAGCGGCAACACGAAGTTCGTTGCGTTCTGCGCGAATCTCGCCTCTGCGGCGACGTTTGCGCTTTCCGGCGCGGTGGTCTGGCCGGCTGTTTTGCTGGCGACGGTGACGAATGTCGCGGGCAGCTATATCGGCGCGGGGCTGGCGATGAAGAAGGGCGCAAAGCTCATCCGTCCGATGTTCCTTGGCGTGCTGGCCGTGCTGTTTGTGCGGCTGGTGATGGGCATGGTTGGCTGATGCAAAGGAGCGGAAACATGGAACAGGGAAATACAAAGCGCGTACTTGAGGTGGTAGCCGGGCTGATCCGAAGAGGGGACCGCTTTCTGGCCTGCCAGAGGCCCGCAGACAAGGCGCGTGCGCTCTTATGGGAATTCCCCGGCGGGAAGGTAGAACCGGGTGAGAGCGGCCCAGAAGCGCTTATACGCGAATGCCGCGAGGAACTGGGCGTCACGCTCTGCGTTGGCGAAGCATTCATGGATGTGACGCATGAATACCCCGAACTAACGGTACATCTGACGCTGTATGAAAGCACCATCGCAGAAGGCAAGGTGCAGAAGCTGGAACACAACGACGTGCGCTGGATCACGGTCGGGGAGATCGACGACTACGCATTCTGTCCGGCGGATCAGGTGTTTTGCGCGGAGCTGAAAAGAAGAGGATAAGGCAAGCGCCGCTCCCAATTGGGGGCGGCGCTTTTCGCGTCAGTTGTTTAAACGATACCGCAGAAGCTGAATTCAAACTCGAGCTTCTTTGAGATGTCAATCAGGTATTCATCGTGCGTCGGTGCGCCCCAGCTGTCGTCGCCGGCGATGCCGATCTGCCTGAGCGCGGCGCGGATGACGGTATAATGCACCGGCGGCAGTTCGTCGTGATGATCGGCACATTCGATCTCATGCGGCGTATAGGGCAGGGCGGAGAAGTCCATCGCGTCGCCGGAGAAACGCAGACCGCGTCCGCGATAATCCGTCACCTCAGCCCAGCGCACGCCGGTGCGATTGCCGCATTCCTGCGGGCGCATATACGGGGTCATGTTGTCCTGCGTGGTTGTCTGCCAGACGCCCAGCTTCGCGCCCTCGCTGCGGTCGCAGTAGCATTCCAGCGGACCGTTGCCGTAGTAGCGGATCTGGTCGTAGTCGGCATCAAGCTTCATGATCATGCCGAATTCCGGCATGGCGGACAAGCCCTCGACCGGATCATAGCTGAGCTTCACGCTGACAGTGCCGCAGGGATGAACGGTATAGGTGACGTCGCAGGCGGAGGCAGGGACGGTCGGCAGCGGATAATGGAAGCAGACGCTCACACTGCCGTCATCTAGCTCGGTAATTTCGGGCTTCCTGGCCTTGCCGGGGTTGCGCATATCGCTGTAGAGCGAGGCAAGCTTCCACTGTCCATAGCGGACAGCCATGCGGTTGCCGCGGTCGTTGTCTGTCGGCGCGCGCCAGAAGTTGGGCATCGGGATATTTTTGAGCATCTCTACGCCGCCGAACTTATAGGAAACCATACCGCCCAGGCGATAGGAGAACAGGGTGCTGAAATGATCGCCGTGAACGCCGACGTTCATGCCGCCGTAGACCACGCGAAGCGGATTGCACTTGGGATGGATGGCGGGCGCTTCGATCTTGTAGACGCCCTGACCGAAGGCGACCTCGTGGCCGCGCTGCGCCCATGCGGTGTCCTGCTTGAGCAGGAACGACACGGTGATGCAGTATTCGCCCGGGCGCTCCGGCTTTTCAAAGGGCAGCCTGTATGCATCGTGCGAGAGCGGCGGGACGTCGGTCTCCATGAAGGCCCTTTCGATGACCTTACCCTCGCGCTCAAGCGTAATCATGCAGTCATATTCGCTGGTGTTCAGGAACATATGGCGGTTGCGGATGAGCACGCCGTCTTCGGTTACATCGCAGACGATATTCTGATAATTGTATTTGACTTCCTGCAGCTTCGGGCTTTCGTCGCCGTTGCCGAAGAGAACGCCGTTGCCGGAGAAGTTGCCGTCATGTGGGCGGTCGTCAAAGTCGCCGCCGTAGCCGTAGCGCACGCCGCCGAAACGGTTCTTCACGCGGATGCTCTGATCCAGATAGTCCCAGATGAAACCGCCCTGGAACAGCGGCTCTTCGTAAGCATATTCGGTATACTTGTGCATCGCGCCGTTGGAATTGCCCATGGAGTGCGTGTATTCGCACAGGATATACGGCTTCTCGCGATACGTGCTCAGGAATTCGCGGATCTTTTTGACCGGATGATACATCGTGGAGACGACGTCGGTCTCGTTAGGCGTGACCGGCTCGCGGAATGCGCCTTCGTAATGGACGATACGCGTATCGTCGAGCGCGCGGAAGCTGTCCGCCATGGACTGGATGACCTTGCCGCTGGCAGATTCGTTGCCGCAGGACCACATCAGAATGCAGGCGTGGTTCTTGTCGCGCTGGAACATGGAATTGACGCGATCCAGCAGGACGTCCTGCCAGTCCATGCGGTCGCCAGGCAGCAGATATTCCGCCGGCTTCAGGCCGCTGTAGCACATATCCCATACGCCGTGGGTTTCCATGTTCGCCTCGTCGATGACATACAGACCCAGCTCGTCGGCGATGCGGTATACGCAGCTGGAGTTGGGATAATGGCTGGTGCGGATGGCGTTGATATTGTTGCGCTTCATGGTGATCAGATCGCGGCGGATCTTCCATTCCGGAACGGCGCGGCCGGACTCGGCGCAGTAATCGTGGCGGTCGGCGCCCTTAAAGACGATGCGCTTGCCGTTGAGGTGCATGACGCAGTCGATGATTTCAAAGCGGCGGAAGCCGATCTTCTTGCAGACAAACTCGAGCTCTGCGCCCTCGCTATTCACGATGCTCAGCTCAAGGTCATACAGGTTCGGCGCTTCTGCGCTCCAGAGCTTCGGGCTGGCGATGGGCAGGGAGAAATGCAGCTCGCCGGACAGATCCTGCTCGCCGGCAACGATGGTGTCCTCGTCCTTGAGGGCAAGGCGCAGCTGACCGGCAAAGCCATCGGACAGATTGAGCTTCACGCAGACATCCAGTGCTGCATCGGTATAGGCGTCATCCAGCAGCGTCTTTACGCGGATATCGGCGATATGCGCAGCGGGCGCGGCGTAGAGATACACATCGCGGAAGAGGCCGCTGAAGCGCATGAAGTCCTGGTCCTCGAGCCAGCTGCCTGCGGTGAAGCGCACAACCTGACAGCAGAGCTTGTTCTCGCCCTCAACGAGATAGGAGGTCAGTTCAAAGTCGCTGGGCGTGAAGGAATCGGCAGAGAAGCCGACATAATGGCCGTTGAGCCAGACGATGACACAGCTCTCCGCGCCCTGGAAGGAGACGAAGACGCGCTTGCCTGCCATCGCTTCGGGCAGGAAGAAGTACTTGCAGTAGCTGGCGACAGGGTTAAAATCCTGCGGAATCTCGCCGACCTCGATGCCCTCCAGACCATCCCACGGATACTGGACATTGACATACTGCGGCTTGCCGTAGCCTTCCATCTGGATATGCGCCGGCACAGGAATATCCGCCCAGCGGCGGCAGTTGTAGGCGGGCTGTTCAAAGTTCTGCGGGAGCTGATCGAAATTCAGCGCATGATGGAATTTCCACAGGCCGTTCAGGCTCATGCGCAGGCTGCTTTCGCCCTGTTCCCACTCGGTGCGGGAAGCGTATGCGGTATGGTCAGAATGCGCAGGAATGCGGTTCTCGGCAAAATACGCCGGAGATTTCAGCTTTTCATACTGGAACGCCATAGTCGGATGACCTCCAAAGATTGTATATTTTCTGATGATAATAATTCGATACCGATAAAAAAACTCCCCTGCCAAAGCAGGGGAGAAAATGGAATTTTTTGATCGTATCTTGCAAAGCACCAGCCTCGTTTGCGGCAGATGTCTGATTGACAAAGCAGCGTCGGAGGGCGGTCCAGCGGAACGCTGGTTACTTCACAGCGCCGGCAACGGCGTTGGTGAAGCTCTTCTGCAGGCAGAAGAAGATGATAACCGTCGGCAGGGAGCACAGGGTAACGCCCGCCATAACGACGCCGTAGTCGATGACGTAGCCAGCCATGAGGTTGGAAACGAGCATCGGCATGGTGGTGGAATCCGCGGTCTGCATGATGACCTTCGGCCAGAGGTAGGAGTTCCACGCGTTCATGAAGGTGATGGTCGCGGCAGACGCGTAGGTCGGCTGCATCATCGGGATGAACATCTTGATGAAGATCTGGAACTCGTTCAGGCCGTCGATACGGGCAGCCTCGATCGTGTCGCGCGGGAAGGTACGCGCGCTGTTGCGGAAGTACATGATCAGGAACGGGGTCGCCATGCTCGGGATGAAGAAGCCGACCCAGGTGTTGAGCAGCTTCGCCTTGGACATCATCTGGAACAGCGGAACCAGAACGGCGACGAACGGAACCATCATCGCCAGCATCAGGATGCCCATCAGGCCATCCTTATACTTGTCGTGATAGATTTCGAAGCCATAGCCCGCGATAGAGGAGATGGCCAGGGAGAGGAAAACCTGCAGCAGGGAGGTGGCGAACGAGTTCTTCATGGCCAGCAGAACGTTCTGCTGAGCGAAGAGGTTCTTCAGGTTCTCCAGCAGGTAAACACTCGGGAGCATACGACCGCCGAGGATCTGCTGCGTATTATTGAACGCAGAGATGAATGCCCAATACAGCGGGAAAACGGAAATAAAGGACACGACGATCAGGAAAGCGTACATGAAGAATTTCGTCGTATACTTGGTTGCTGCGCCTTCTCTCATCGCTTGTCACCCACTTTCGTTTCGATCGCGGACAGGAACGCGACCATGATCAGGATCACAAAGGACATCGCTGCCGCATAACCGAAGTTCGGGTTGCCCACGAACATCTTGTTATAGATGTAATGCGACATCGTAATGGTCGTATTGGAGGGACCGCCGCGGGTCAGGTTGACAGACTCGTCGAAGAGCTGCAGCGTACCGTTGGTGGACATGATGCCGGTAACCAGAATGATCGGCTTGAGCAGCGGGATGGTGATCTTGATGAGCTGCTGGAACTGGTTCGCGCCGTCGATGCGGGCAGCCTCATAGATGGAGTACTCGATCGACTGCATGCCGGACAGGAAGAAGACCATGTTGTAGCCGGTCCAGCGCCAGATCAGACCGATGATGATAACGGCCTTGGCGGTGTTCGGGTCATTCAGCCAGTTGATACGCTCGGAGATGATGCCGAGGTTCAGCAGCAGGGCGTTGACCATGCCGTCATAGGTGAACAGCGTACGGAAGATCATGGAGTACGCAACCAGACCGGTCGCGCAGGGGAGGAAGATACAAGTACGGAACAGACCACGGAACTTAAGGTCGTGGTTGTTGAGCAGGGAGGCGAAGATGATCGCCAGCACCAGCATGATCGGCACCTGAATGATCAGGTAGGTGAAGGTGTTGCCAACAGACTGGATGAACACCTTATCCTTGAGCATGAACTGATAGTTGCGCCAGAGCGGATCAGAATAGACCAGATTGGTCGGGAGGCCCTTCTTGAAGGAGATGAGCAGCGCCTGAATCATCGGATAGAAGCTGAAGATGAAGATCAGGATCGAAGCCGGAGCAAGGAAAGCCCAGCCTGCAGCGCTCTGCTTGCGCTCCATGGTCCAGAAGCGATGCTTCTTGGGCGCGGGGGTCGCGTTGGTCATGGGGAGTCCACCTCTCTCTTGTTACATGATGCGCGTTAGATTAAATTCGCGATGTTACGCATTTCTGATGATGGAATAACTGCCGCCCTGCGACAGGGCGGCAGTCGCTTCAATCACTTACGAAGTGCGAAAACTCTTCATCAGGTATCTGCTGAATTAGAAGCCCATGGTGAAGTTGATCTCGTCCTCAGCAGCCTGCAGCTCGGTCATCAGGTCGCCGCCCAGCATGTAGTTGGTGGTGGCGGTGCCCAGAGCGCTGCGGGCGTCGTAGTAGTACGCGCCGGTCTGGTTGGCCGGAACATTGGCGGTGTACTCAACGATGGTGGCGAAGATCGGGGCGCCGTAGTACTCGTTGTTCGCGGTGTAGTTGGAGCCTTCCTTCGCGCCGGCCCAGGTGCCGATAGCAGAGGTGGTCGGGAGGATCTGGTTGTAGAAGTCGACGTTGCGATACAGCTTCATGAAGTCAAGAGCCAGATCGATGTCGGTGCCCTGAGTGATGGCCCAGGAAGAACCGCCGTTGTTGGAGTAGTGGGTAGCGGTCTCGATGCCCGGCAGCTTCGGCATGTTGGTCAGAGCCCACTTGCCGGAGAACCCCG
>JAFXCE010000115.1 GCA_017521565.1 Clostridia bacterium
AAAAAGGTAACAGTTTTGCAAAAGTGGGAAAAATATGGACACCCTCGCTATTTTGTCCAATGAATCGAGAAAAGCACCCTTCTATAATAGATACCGTACAAACGAAGGGAGCGATTGATATGGGGCAGAAAATCGGCGTCGTGGATGTGGGCGGCGGCTATCGCGGTATCTATGCGGCAGGCGTTCTGGATTATTGTCTGGATAATGGTATACGCTTTGATCTGGGCATCGGCGTATCGGCGGGCAGTGCGAATATTGCATCCTACACAGCGGGACAGGCGAGGCGCAACCGGCAGTTTTACAGCGAGTTCGGTCGGCGCAGGGAATATGCCAGTGCAGGGAACTATATTCGTAAGCGCTCGTTCATCGACCTTGATTATGTGTACGGTACGCTGAGCAATTCAGACGGAGAATCCCCGCTTGACTATGAAGCGATCCTGCGCAATCCCGCGGAGATGATCACCGTCGCCACAGAAGCCGAAACAGGCGAAGCGAAATACTTCACCAAAGCAGATCTTGCACAGGATCGCTACGACATCTTCAAAGCGTCTTCGGCGATTCCCGTCGTATGCAGACCGTATGAAGTGGATGGCGTGCTGTACTACGACGGCGCGCTTTCCGATCCCGTGCCGATTGTCAAAGCCTTCCAGATGGGCTGCGATAAGGTCGTTCTGCTGCTCACGCTGCCGCAGGATCAGCCGCGCAGTCCCAAGAAGGATACCGCGCTTGCCAGACAGCTGAAGCATACCTATCCCCAAGCGGCCAAGGCGCTTGAAAGCCGAGCAGATACCTACAACGCAAGCGTTGCTCTGGCAAAAGCGTTTGCTGAGCAAGGAAAGCTTTTGATCGTCGCGCCGGACGACACCTGCGGCGTGGGCACGCTGACAAGGGACAAGGAAAAGCTGATTCAATTCTATGAAAAAGGAGTTCAGGACGGCGCGATAATCCGCGCGTTCGTCTCAGATATAGGCTAAATCAACAAGGAGGCATCATCATTGATATTCCACCATGAAAGCAAAGAAAGCGTGCTCTCTCATTTGGGCACTTCGATTCAGACGGGCCTGAGCGGCCAGCAGGTACAGGAGAAGCTCGCGCAGCATGGCGAAAACAGACTGCGTGAAAAGAAAAAGAAAACCAACTTTCAGCGCTTCCTCGACCAGTTCAAGGACGTCATGATCATCATTCTGCTCATCGCAGCAGCGATCTCGTTTGTAATCGCCGTGGTCGAGGGCAATCCCAAGGAGTTCTTTGAGCCGGTACTGATTCTGCTGATCGTTCTGCTGAATGCCATGATGGGCGTCATGCAGGAAAGCAAGGCGGAAAAAGCGCTCGATGCGCTCAAAAGCCTTTCCGCGCCGCATGCGCGCGTTATCCGCGATGGAAAGGAGTCGGTCATCGACGCTTCACAGCTCGTTCCCGGCGACATGATCCGCCTGGAAGCAGGTGACTTCATCCCTGCAGATGCGCGCCTTCTGCGCAGCGTAAGCCTCAAGAGCGAGGAATCCGCGCTGACCGGCGAATCCGTTCCCTCTGAAAAGGACGCCGAAGCGGTCATCAAAGAGGATGCGCCGCTGGGCGACCGCAGCAACATGGTCTTTTCCGGCTGTTCCATCACGTATGGCACAGCAACCGCTGTCGTCACCGCCACCGGCATGGATACGCAGATGGGTAAAATCGCCAACCTGCTGGATAACGAG
>JAFXCE010000116.1 GCA_017521565.1 Clostridia bacterium
CCGCCCTCGACCTTTACAGTGCCATAGTTGCCGATCGCATGGCTCGCCGTGCTGCTGACAGAGCCGCTGCCCTTGATGGTCAGGCTGCCCTGCATGCTGACATAGATCGTGCCATAGTCGCTCTCAAAGTCCGCTGTGATCTCCTTACCATTCAGATTCAGCGTGAGCGCCTTGCTGATCTTCAGATACTCCGTCAGCTCAACGTCCTTCAGCAGGGTCACAGTGTCGCCCGCCTGCGCCGCTTCGACCGCAGCCGGCAGGGAGAGATACTTGTTTCCGCCAGCCTTTGCCACAAAGCTGCCCAGATCATCCACGTCGTACACCGCCGGTTCGCCGATGATCAGCGTCTCGTCCTCATTGTCCGGATTCGTCATCTTCAGCGTCAGCTCAACCTTCATATCCGGGTTGGCTTCAAGGATCGCCGGGGCAATGTAGATTGCCGCAGTGAATTCCTTCACGTAATCGCAGATGTTCTCATAGGTCAGATTCGGATCATAGTCCGACACAATCGGATAGCTCACGTTTTCGTCGATCTGCAGACCATCCGTCGGGATCACGATCCAGCCGTACGTGCCGTAATTGCCCGCCAGATAGCAGCCGTCGGCCAACATGCTGTCGCCTTCGATGCCCGTAACCTTCAGATAGAAGTCCGTCTTCCACTTGCCGTAGCCGCCGTTCTGCGCCTCTTCAAGCGTATCCTTCGCCTTGAAGTTCATAACGATGTTCAGCGGACGGTCAATCGTAGCATCACCGCTGCTCGGCCATACCATGTAATCGCCCGCGGCCAGCGTCAGAGGCTTAAGAACCGTCACCTCTGCTTCAGGCAGCTTTTTGACGATATCCGTTTCGGTCGTATCATTCTGCGCATCCGTCTCAGCGTCAAGACCGGTCAGCTCCACATCGGCTTCACCCGCAGTGCTTTCCTCTTCGGGATCGGTCTCTTCAGCATCTCCCTCCGGCTTCTGGGTACCGCAAACAGAGCATACGTTCTCCTCATTGTACGCATGCTCGGAAGTGGCCGGAATCTCTTCCTGCGCGGAAAGGATCTCGCCGCAATCGGAACACTTGCTGCCCTCGGTCAGACCGCTCGCTGCACAGGTGGCCGCAACGGCGGCAAGGGGCTCGGTGTTCTCATGGGCACACTCGGTACCTTCGGCGGCCTCGTCATCGGTAGCCTCGTCGCCGATGGTCTCGTCGCCAACGGTCTCGTCGCCAACGGTTTCGTCTCCGACGGCCTCGTCAGCGGTGGCCTCGTCGCCAACGATCTCGTCGCCGGTGGTCTCATCACCAACGGTTTCGTCGCCAACGGTTTCGTCTCCGACGGCCTCGTCAGCGGTGGCCTCGTCGCCGATGGTCTCATCGTCAGCGGTCTCATCGTCAGCGGTTTCGTCGCCAACGGTCTCGTCGTCAGTGGTCTCGTCGCCGATGGTCTCATCGTCAGCGGTCTCATCGTCAGCGGTTTCGTCGCCAACGGTCTCGTCGTCAGCGGTCTCATCGCCAACGGTCTCGTCGTCAGCGGTCTCGTCACCGGTGGTCTCATCGCCAACGGTCTCGTCACCGGTGGTCTCATCGCCAACGGTCTCGATGCCTGTGTTCTCATTGCCGACAGCCGGAATCTCTTCCTGGGCAACAAGAACCGCACCGCATACAGAGCAATGGCTGCCTTCGGTCAGGCCGGATTCGGTCTCCGTCGGCGCAACCGCCTCGTCGACTACCTCGCTATGGCCCGTCGCGCTCGTCTCGTCGCCAATATAGCTGTCGCCGCATTCGCACACAAAGGTGGTGTATCCACCCTCCGTGCAGGACGGCGCAGTTACATGCTCCGTGCTGTAGCTGTGCTCATGCTTCTCGACAGGTTCATCCTCAGGCTCATCGCTGCCGGTAGCAGGAATTTCCTCCTGCGCGACAAGAACTGTGCCGCATACAGAGCAATGGCTGCCTTCGGTCAGGCCAGGCTCAGTCTCCGTCGGCGCAACCGCCTCATCGACTGCCTCGCTATGGCCGGCAGCACCCGTCTCAGCGCCGACATAGCTGTCGCCGCATTCGCACATAAAGGTAGAGTATCCACCCTCCGTACAGGACGGCACAGTTACAATCTCGATGTTGTAGCTGTGTTCATGCCCCTCAGCAAATACGTTGACAGGCAGTACATTCAGTACCATCACCGCCACAAGCACAAGGCTGAGGAACCTCTTCAACTTCCCTTTCATGCTATACCCCTTTCCCGCAAATCATGTTAAGCAGTCAGAATCGCTGTATACAGACTCAACATATACCGACCGGAAGTCTGCGCCATCCATATGCATAACCCACGAAATAAACTCATTTTGAGTATAGCACCGCTTCACAACAAATTCAACACTCTTTACCAATTTTGCTGTATTTTCTCGATATATAACCACACCTGTGAATACATCGGCCTGACCTTGTTTATTCTCGCACAGCGCTTTACAAATGGGCTTGCAACAAAAAATGCGAAGGAACAGACCGCTCCTTCGCGTTTTTTGCCCGGCTATTTCTTTAAAATCGATCAGCGCTTGATTAACATGTACAGATCGTTGACGTTTGTGCCCGTCGGACCGGTCATGATCAGCGCATCCATGTCCCTGAGCAGCGGATAGGCGTCGTTGTTTTCAAGATGCGCGCGCACGCGCTCCGCCGTCGCTTTTGCGTAAAATTCACCCGTGACCATGCCGCCCGCAGCGTCCGTCGGGCCATCGGTGCCGTCGGAACCGAGCGCAAACACGCAGACATTCTCCATGCCCGCAATGCCCTCGGCTGCGCTGAGCGCCACCTCCTGATTGCGGCCGCCCTTGCCCTGACCCTTGAGATAGACGACTGTCTCTCCGCCCCAGATCAGGGCGCATGGGCCTTCGGTTTCGCGGGCATGCTTCGACATCATCGCGCCGGCCTGCCTCGCCTCGCAGCAAAGGCCTTCATCCATCACCTTCGCAGCATAGCCCAGCTTTTCTGCCTCGCGCGCGGCGGTAGCGCAAAGTTCCTTAACATTGCCCGCAATGAATGTATTCACACACGGCAGTTCCTTGGGCGTCTCAATCTCTATGGCAGCGAGCATCTCGTCATTCAGCTTCAAGCCATATTTTTCGACGATCGCCTTCGCATCTTCGCAGGTCGTCTGATCCGGATACGCCGGACCGGAGGCAATCGCATCCAACGGATCGCCCAGCACATCGGAAAGGATGATGGAGAACGTCTTTGCCGGTGCGATGGTAAGCGCCAGCTTGCCGCCCTTGACGCCCGAGAGGCGCTTGCGGATGCAGTTGATCTCCGTGATATCGGCGCCGCACGCCAGAAGCTGCTTCGTGATATCGGCAATCTCGCCAAGCGTCACGCCTTCTGCCGGATACTCAAAGAGCGCAGATCCGCCGCCGGAGATGAGCAGAATCACCTCATCCTCCGCCGTCAGCGTGCGCACCATCTCCAGCACGCGCGCCGCCGCCTTCACGCCATTTTCATCCGGCACAGGGTGCCCGCTCTCATACAGTTCCATGCAGCCGATCGGTCCTTCACAGTGATCGTACTTCGTCACGACAACGCCCTGCTTCACCTTATCCGCGCCGAGCACGCGATACGCCGCATCCGCCATGCGCCAGCCCGCTTTACCCAGCGAAATCAGGGTCACCGGGCGGCTGATCTCATGGTTTTTGAGCGCGCGCTCGACGGCTGCATCCGGCAGAACCGCCTCAATCGACGCCCGGATAATCTGATTGGCATCCTGAATGATGCTCTGATTGAACATACGCTTTCCTCATTTCTTCGCAGTCGTGCAGATCAGGCGATCGGCGCAGGATTGAAGATGTGCCGGCAATTATGCTGCCTGTACTTCTCCGCACGCGGCAGAGCCTTACCCACGGTCAGCCGGACAGGCGCCCTTTGCGATCTCCTTCGGGATGTCACTCAGCCTCACGATACCCGGCACAATTCCCGCATCGGCTTTTCCCGTACACCAGCAGCCACGTTATTCTTTTCATCAATCCGGATATGCGCATGCATGGCTGTCTCCTCCTAATATTGAACCGACTGAGACGCCCCGCTGTTCTTCATGATTCTATCATACCAGGCACGGCTTCCTGTTGTCAAACCTCCAGCCCGGAATCTGATCCGTCAGCGCATCGTTTCGATCTTGGCTGAACTGCGTATTGCAGAGGCAATTCGCCGCTTCAACCTTATCCATATCCAGATAGGCGTACATAAAAGAAAAGCCGTCGCTCAAAAGCGACAGCTTCCAGCAAATCAATCAGTGCTTACATCCACTTGATCGCATTATAGCAGCAGATCAGGAAAATCACGACGAGCAGACCGGAGAACAGCTTGTCCGTCGTTTCGGCGGAGAGCTTTCTGTGCAGCTTCGCAGAGACAAAGCCGCCAATTGCACCCGCGGCAACGCCCAGCGGAATGCTGCGCTTTGCGTCCAGTTCCTTGGTCTTGCGGTTTTTATAGACAGAAATCAGCGCCATCGCCAGCACGGTCAGCCCCGAAAGGAACGACACCGTCGATACGCTCATGATGCCCGTCGCGTCCAGCAGCGGCTTGATCACCACGCCGCCGCCAATGCCGCAGATGCCGCCGGAAAACTGCGCGATGGTTGGCCACTGCGGGCCAAGCCTTGTCATCGAAAGCGACGGCAGCGTCTACCCCTGCGATTTCTATGCGCTGGACAAATGGAAGCTCGGCAGCATCGCAGATGATTCCCTCAGGCGCATGCTCACAAGCGACAGGGAAAAGGCATTCCTTGCAGAATCCCTGCCCATGCCCGAGGCCTGCCGCGCCTGCCGCTGGTACGGCCTGTGCCGTAACGGATGCAAGCGCGAGCGCGATCCCGAAACAGGATTAAACCGCTGGTGCAGCGTGCATGGCGCATTCTTTGAATATGCCTATGACCGCATGAACCAGATGGCGCAGCAGCTAAAGAGATAATTTATACTATTCTCAAATCATTCTGTTCCAATGATACACAGGATACGTTGAGCTGCCACCCAAACCTGCCCGAGGGATAGAGTTCCTCTTTCATCCAGACATTTAGAGCTTCAATGATTGGATTATCTGTAGGAGTTCCGCCTCGCGACATAGACCGAAATATGCTATGATGTTCATGGGCCTGCCAAAAAGCCCGTGAGGGGTAGACTACATGGTGATTTTCCATGTGTCTGCCTTTATCTTACACCTTCACACCGAGCTGGTGGATTTCTCTTTTCATATAAATAACCATCAGGCATTGTATCAATACCTGATGGTTTTCATGTCTAAAGGGAATGGTTATTTCACATCTTCAACCCAGTATACGCCTTCGCCTGCGTACTCCGCCGCCAGCACATAATGCCTGTAGGGCACCAGATGTGCATTGGCGTCGTAGGCGGCAACCGGATAGCCGCCGTCCTCAGGGATGGTCACAACGAACCGTTCCGCCTCATCCGCCTGATGATCCGGCAGCTCGTCCGGCATCATCAGCAGCGCGCTGGCAAGCGCCTGCGCTTCCGGCGCAGCCTCGGTCTGTGCTTCATTTACAGCCTGATATGCCAGCGTATACAGCGCGGTGAAAGTATCGAAGTTCTCCTCAGTCACCAGATGATCCACCGCGATGCAGACCGTCAGCGACGGAATCATACTGGAAACACTCAGCTCTCGATCGCCCCTGCGCAGCCAGACGGACACCGTATAGCCCACGGAGCCATCCTCCCGCTCGATCGGTACGATGCGCACCTCTACGTCGATCGCCGCAAGCTCGGCCGCAGGGATCACCATGGCCTCTACAAGGCTCCAATCCCGCGCAAGTGTCTCCTCGGAGACCTCTTCCTCACCGGAGAGGAGCAACGCCATGAGCTTCTGCATATCGCCGCCCAGCAGATCAGCCATATCCATTTCGACGATGGCGCTGCCGTTTTCAAAGATGATATACTCTGTTTCCTGCTCCTGCACCAGCCTGACCATCTGGTCGGCGGAGAGAATCAGGCTGCGGCGGGCAACCTTACCCGCTTCATCCGGGAAGGCGCATACCAGCGCGCTGTTGCCCTGCGCTTCATCGTCAATGAACACATCCAGCAGTTCATAATCCTCCGGCTGGTAATCGCCGTCAAACACGATGGATGTCTGCCAAAGGCCATTGCCCGTGCCGATGAAGCTGTCGTAAAGGTTGTTGCCAATCGGCGTCCGCCACGGAATCACCGTCACATCGGCCAGGGTCGGCTCCTTGAGGATGGGATTCCCAATCTCCGGCATCGGCTCATAGAGGACGGGATCCTCAACGTCCACTTCCGGCTCAAGGGTGCCGGTTCCGGACGACTGTCCACCGTCCGAGTCATCGTCCGGCAGTTCATAGAAGCTGATGGTCAGGGTATTCTCGTCATAGATATTCGCAAGCGTTACCCTTGGGCCCTTGATGGTCACGTCGGTCAGATCCTCGGCCTCGATCTGCGCGACACCATATCCGCTGTCGGGATAGGCGGTCACCGCCAGCGTGCCAAGGCGCGGAGCCTCAACGGTAAAGGCGCCGGAATACTTCTTCCCGCCGATCACCACGCCGCCATGCTCGCCGCAGACGATGGTGATGGTATGGGTGGAAGGAACCTCCGTTTTCAGCGTTGTGCTTTCTGCCAGTGCGGCAAATGCAGGCAGGAGCGCACAAAGCGCCGCCAGCAAAATCGTTATCAGCCTCTTCATGCGCTCCTGTGCCTCCTGTTATTGGAAATCGCCGATTGCCACGGTGAAGGTGATGGTGTTTTCATAGGAACCGGCGGGCGCAGCGTCCCATGCGGCTTTGGTGATATCCACGGTGAAATTCTTCGTGCCGGTTTCGGTGAAGTAGAGCCACTTGCCGGAGGCCGCTTCGCTGCCGCCGAGGGTGTAATTGATCTGATCGCCGTTGGCATTTTCCAGGGTATCATCGTTATCAGAGACCTGCACATACAGCTTGCGGACGGTATCGGCGATGGTGCCTTTGGACAGCAGACGCAGGGTGGTCACCTCCACGGGCAGATCGGTGGACGTCGCCTCAAAAGCGATGTTCACAGTCGCGGGGATGGTGATCTCATATTCTTCTGCAATCTCAGCGGTCAGGATGGTGCTCTTGGTCTCCGCCAGCGCAGCTGCACCGCACAGCAGACACGCTGCCAGCACCATAGCAAAAATCTTCTTCATCGTATTTGCTCCTCTTTACAGAATCGTGTTTACTGTTTCAGCTGCGTGCCCACCGAAATGGTAAAGGTCAGCTGATCAGAATACCGGCCGGCAACTAGCGCATTGTCAAGGCTGGTGACATGTACACGCAGCTCCTTGGTGACGGCTTCATCGCCGAAGGTCCAGCGGGCCACCTCGCCGTTCAGCGCAATCGCAGCCTTATCGCCTTCGTTGCTCTGAATGGTGTAGGGCATCTCGCTCGTGCCGTTCACCAGCTTGAAAGCGGCGTCGGTCAGCTTGACGGAGATGCTCTTGCCGGGCACGTTGAAATCGGGCGCTTCGATCTTCACGTCCATGTATTCGGTCGGACGTCCATCCTCAGTAGCGGTCAGGTTCAGCTCCGCAGGGATGGTCACGGTGTACTGCTCATTGGCAGCCAGCTGATAGTACACTTCGGTGGTCTGTGTGGCGTCCTCCGCCAGCGCAGCCGCGCCGCACAGCAGGCACAGAGTCAGCATCAGTGCAAAGAATTTCTTCATCGATCTGTCTCCCGTTCAATAGCTTTTCTGATTAAGTGCCGGGGCGCGTGCTGATGGATACCGCGAAGTTCAGCTGATCGGAATAGGTGCCCGCCTGGCCTCCGCCGGTGACGGTGAGGGTCACAGGATCGCTGGTCTTATCTTCCGTAGTGGGGAAGTTGTAAGCGGACATCAGCACCTTGCCGGTAGTTCCCAGATCGGAATTGGCGTCCCAGGTCAGGCCTCTGGCCTGGATTTTATATGCAACAGCATTTCCGGCTTCATCCATCAGCTTGAAATCATTTTTCGTGCTCATCATCTTGATGTTCATCTCATTGCCCGAAACAAGGCTCGCTCCAGCCAGCAGCTTCACGGTAAAAGAACCCGTCTTGGTATCAGAATCAATGGTGATGGACGGCGGGATGACAATGGTATATTCGTCTTTCGCCGTGATTGTGTAAGTCACGGTCGCAGAAGTCGACTGGGAATCCGGCGTAATGTTGGTGCTTTCCGCCAGCGCAGCCGCGCAGCACAGCAGGCACAGGGACAGGACGATAGCGATGATCTTTTTCATGGGTTTTCCTCCTTAAAAATAATTTGGGCATGCATAGTCCGTTATTTCACGATCAACACGGTTTCCATGTCCGCGTTGTTCGTCGGGCTCTGGTCAGAGATCCGATAGGGCTGCACGTGGATGATGGCGGGATATTCGCCGGGCTCCAGCGCGCGGGTGAGGGTGACCTTGTTGCAGTACTGTCCGGGCGGAATGAGGCCGGTGGTGAAGAGCACCTCGCCTGTATCCTTCATGCGCAGCTGGAAGGTCAGGTAATACCAGCCCTCGTTGGCCGCGGGGTTCTGCATGGAGGTCTGAACCTCCGTCACGCCCGCAGGAATCGTCATGCTGCCCCAGCCGGGGATAGCGACGCCGGGCTCCTGCGGGGCGGGGGTCGGGGTGATCAGCGCGCCGGCATTGGGGTCGATCTCCAGCTTCGGCGCAAGGGTCGCAATCACATATGCCTCAGGTATCTCGGTAGCATCCGGCACAGGCGTCGAGGCTGCCGCCGGCACAGGCGATACCTGTGGGGCGGGCGACTGCCTGCCGCCAAGGATGCTAAAGAGCAGATACACAATCAGCGCCAGCAGGACAAGGATCGCTGCAAGCACCGCAATCAACGGCCATCTGCTTTTTTTGCGCGGCTTAGGCCGTCTTCTCCTCCTCGGGGTTTGTTCTTCCACTTGATGAAACCCTCCTTCTCAATAGCATGGTAGCTTAGTTCCCATCAGAAACGCTGGCTGTGAAGCTGAGCGTATCCATATACTCGCCAACGGGCTTGCCGGTCACATCGTCCGCGACAATCGCCATGTCAAGGCTCTGGCTGCCCGCCTCGGCGAACGCCAGCTCGCTGTCATAGGTGTAGCCGATCCTGTTTTCGCCCATCACCAGATAGCCGCCATTCTGGCTGCTCGCGCTCACCACGATGCTGCTGCCCTCGGGCAGGTTGGCTATGTCGCTGGCGGTAATGATCAGGCCGCCCTGCGTGTTCAGGTTCACGCTCGCCGGGATGGTGATGGTATAGGTGGGTTCCGCAGCCTTTTCCACTGCCGTCAGGGTAACGGTCTTGACGGGGTTGGCGGAAGCATAGTAATCATCAACATTGCTGTAAACACAGTATTGGATCGTTCCGGCTTCAGACACCTCAAGGGTATTCTCCGTATTATATTGCCCATTGACGAGCCATTCGCGATACGGAGCATTCGGTACCACAGATACGGTCAGCGTATCGCCCACATACACTGTGTCGCCGTCCTTGATCGTTTCGCCATTCTGGTTTACGATGGTGATGACCACTTCTGCGTCGATCTCCCAGAAGGTCGCACTGATCGTCATATCATGGGTGACCCCATGGAACGCAGCGACATTGCTATCAACCATCTGGGTAATATCTTGAGTCATCCCGCCGTACGCAGCCGTCAGCTGCTCCAGCGCGTAGCCCTCGTCAGGGATAATGGTCAGGGTGACGATATCATTCTCGGTGACAGTCGTCTTGTCCACCGTTACCGTGCCGTGCTCGATGCCTTCATCGATGGTGATGGTGTAGGTCGGCGCATCTAGCGATTCAAACACCAGCTCTCCCGTAAGGTTCTCCCCAGCCACATATTGGGTGACCACATTGGGATTGTCTGCATCCGGATAGCCTTCGCCCAGGTACTGCCCCTCAGAATCATACCATACCACCTTTATGAACCGATAGCCCTCGTTGGGGGTGACGGTGACGGTCAGATCACAGGGCCGCGTATAGGTTTCGGGGGTCACGGTCGCAGTACCGAACTCGCTGGGCAGGATGGTAATGGAGTAGATACCTTCCTCCGCTTCCAGCGTAATCACGAGGAAGTATACGCCGTCCACCTGTTCCACAGCAACGTCGCTGCTGGTCACAGAGCCGTCCGCGTTCACGGTGAATTTCACATCCGCAGGGGTCTTGTATTCGCTGGGGACAGCACCCTCTGCGAAAGCAAGCGTATATTCACCGACAGCCCAATAGCCGATGTTGGGTTGCTCATTACTCACGGCATAGATATCAGCATTACCCACGATCCAGCTGCTTACGGGCGCATTGTTTTCATCCACGACCTTCAGCTGCAGTCCGATCTCAACTATGGTCGGCGTTTCCGGTTCCGCTTTGGTGAGGGTAACGACGATGGAATAATGGTGGCCGTCCTCAGTAATCAACTGTACATGATCAGATTCCGTGGTCAAGCCGCCCTGCTCGCTGACGGTGAGAATCACATCCTCGGGCGTCTGATAGCCGCTGGGCACGCTGTCAAATACCATGCTGTGCGCGCCGGCAGCAAGCTGGATATAGTTCCACTCGGTGTCATTGTCGATGCCGCTGCCGCTCAGGGATGCGTAGAGATAGCCGCCGACCGCATTGCCCAAGTTGTCCACAGCCTTGAGCATAAATCCGATGTTATGCCCGGTTTCGCCGCCTTCATCCGCCTTGAACGTTACGTATACGGTCACGTTCTCATGGGGCATCTGGAAGCTGTTGTCGCTGTAGTCGAAGTCGTACACATCGTTCTCGCCGGTGACGGTTACGGTATCCAGCACATAGCCGTCCTCCGGCTGAATGTCCAGATAGAACCACTGTCCCGACTCAGCGGGGCTGGTGTAGCCGTCCTTAAACGACACAGAACCGTGCTCAATGCCGTCGGCGATGGTGACGCTGTATGCCTCCCTGCACAGGAGGGACATGAGGACCAGCAGATTGCCGTCCCCGTCATTGGCTTTCACATGGAGCGAGCTGTTGTTTTCAATGCTGCCCGGCACGGTATAGCTCGCGCCGGAGCCAACGGTTTCGCCGTTGTATTCCCACACGAAGGAGGCCGCCGCTTCGCAGCTTGCGGTGAGCACATCGCCGGGATAAACCGCATCGCCGTCAGACAGTTCAAAGCCGCCGCGGATGACGGTGAGGACAGTTTCAACGGGCTCCTGCGCCGCCGCGAACGTTGCGCGCACGATGACGTCGCTTGCGGGCATGTAAAACGCATTGCCCAGCACGGATACCGTCGCGCCGCCTTCTTCGGTGTAGGTCAGGCTTTCCAGCTTATAGCCGTCATCGGGCGTAATGTTCAGTCCGACGAAGTCGCCCTCATAAAAGGTTTGGAAATCAGCGGTCACCGTGCCGCCGTCGCTTTCCTCAATGGTAAGGGTATATTGGGGGAGCGCGCCGCTCACCGGGAAGGTGTATGCATAGAGCGGATTGCTGTAATCCTGAGCAGAGTAATCATCTGCATCGAGGATAACCAGCTTAAGCGTATCGCACTCGGGCACGGTTACATCGAACGGCGCAAAAATCTCTGCTCCGTCGGCTATCCAGACCCCAAATCCACCAAGGATGGTCACCTGGCAATACAGCTTTTCGCCCACGCTCACGGAATCGCCGTCGGCAAGCGCCTTATTGCGGGTGATGCTGATCACGGATACCTTTTCCGCCGTTATCTCCTTGACGGTGGCGGAGAGGATGACGCCCTCTTCGGGCATGGTGAATCGGTATCTCACGCCGTCTGGGCCGAGGGTGGCGGCGTATGTATCCCCGCTTTCCTTGCCGGTTACCGTAATCGTATCGATTTCATAGCCGTCATAATGCACA
Source organism: Clostridia bacterium (assembly GCA_017521565.1). GTDB lineage: Bacteria > Bacillota > Clostridia > Christensenellales > Aristaeellaceae > Ventricola. The sequence goes on from JAFXCE010000116.1 coordinate 11,804, forward strand.
ACCGGCGTGATGGCCACCGATTCGCCCGCATCTGCACACTCAGGCGCTTCCAGAGTGTACATATCGTGCCATTCCGACTCAATGGTGTAGCCGCTGGTGAATTCGGCATGAATGAGCACATCACCCTTGGGCATGGTAAAGCTGCAGCTGCCGTCCGCATCGGGGCCAGTGAATTCCACGAAGTCATTGGGGCCCATTATATCGAAGTAAGCCTGTCTGTATCCCTCCGGGATGGTCAGCCTGAGGTTTACGGTTGTGCCGGAAGCCGCCTGCGCAGGGCCATCGATCCAGCAGCCAATCATGATGTCATAGCGGATATTGTAGGTGCCATCCTCAAAATAGAGCAGAGTTTTTTCCTTCCGTTCCTCACTGTTCAGGAACGCCTTCACCTCCAGACGATCATCGTTGTTAAAAGCATTCCCGTCCACGGTGTAGGTGGCGCCCTCCGAGAGGAGCGTTTGCTCCCCTGTCATGGGGTCATGCCTGTACCACTTAATGGTCGCGCCTTCCGCGCCGTAGCTGGCGTTGAGCACGTCGCCCGCTGCAATCTCGGCGTAATCATCAAGCGGTTGACCGTCGCGGGTAATGATGAGGTCGACAAAGGGAATGAAAACAGCCTCAACCGTTACATCGGAGGGGGGCATGATGAAGATATAGTTTCCCATGTCGACGGAAACGCCGTTTCCTGCGGCGTCCATGACAAGGATCTCGTCAAGTATATAGCCGGCTTCCTCGCTGACGGTCAGGGCGACGGTTTCGCCGTGATGGGCGGTTGCCTGCGCCGTGACCGTGCCGCCGGTCACGCTGCTGATGGTGATGCCGTAATCCGCTATTTCAAACTCAGCGCTTACGGTCACATCGCCTGCGGGCATGGCAAAGCTGTATGCGCCGTCCGCGACCTGCGCGGTCACATCCTCGCCGTTCACCGTCAGGCTGCTGAGCGCATAGCCGATGTCGGGCATGATGGTCAGCGTCACTTCTTCGCCGATGATGGCGGTTGCATTCGCTTCGACCCTGCCGTTTTCGCTTTCCATGACGGTGATGTTGGCAAAGGGCGCGAAACTGGCCTCAACCGTTACATCGGAGGCGGGCATGATGAAGGTATAGTTTCCCATGTCGACGGAAACGCCGTCTCCTGCAGCGTCCTTGACAAGGATCGTGGCAAGCATATAGCCGGCTTCCTCGCTGACAGTAAGGGCGACGGTTTCGCCGTAATGGGCGGTTGCCTGCGCCGCGACCGTGCCGCCGGTCACGCTGCTGATGGCGATGCCGTAATCCGCCATTTCAAACTCAGCGCTTACGGTCACATCGCCTGCGGGCATGGTGAAGCTGTACTTGTCTTCGACGACCTGATCGGTCACATCCTCGCCGTTCACGGTCAGGCTGCTGAGCGCATAGCCGGTGTCGGGCGTGATGGTCAGCGTCACTTCTTCGCCGATGATGGCGTTTTCCTTGTCCGCGCCAACCGTGCCGTTTTCGCTTTCATCGATGGTGATGCCGTAAATAATCGCCTTGAAGGTGGCCGTTACGGTCACGTCGCCTGCGGGCATGGTGAAGCTGTATGCGCCGTCCGCGACCTGCGCGGTCACGTCCTCGCCGTTCACCGTCAGGCTGTTAACCACATAGCCCTCGTCGGGGGTGACGGTCAGCGTCACTTCTTCGCCGATGATGGCGGTTTCCTTGTCCGCGCCAACCGCGCCGTTTTCGCTTTCG
>JAFXCE010000117.1 GCA_017521565.1 Clostridia bacterium
ATCATCCGTATTGTATTCGGGTATGCCGATCCCAATGATCCTGCGCTCGGGACGATTTTCCCCTATCGCGCTGCCACCGTTGTCGCGTTCATCGGGGAAGGAAAGCAGCATGCTCGCCACCGAATGTACTTCGCCATCCTCAATGTAATGCCATAGGCCGTTTTCATACACCCAGCCGGGCTTTTCTGTATCGGGCTGGTTTGGTTGGTCGGATTGGTCGCTTTCGTCCCGTTCTTTGGTGCCAGCGCCGCCAACGATCTTCCAGAGTAGCTCTTCATGGAGCCAGAATGGCTCTTCAGGGAGCCAGAATGGGTCTTCAGGGAGCCAGAATGGGTCTTCAGGGAGATCATTAGATGCCAGCGCAGGCTGGGCCGAAATCAGCCCCACCGACAGCATGCACAAGGCAAATACCGCTATGATCCTTTTCCAATGTTTCACTTGGTTTGCTCCTTTCCTTCCGCGCCGGTGCGCGATTGGTTCATCTTCCTGCGTTTCTGGGTTGCCAGCGTCGCCACGATGCCCAGTGCAAACGCCAGCAGCGCCACGATCACATAGCCGCCCGCCTCCGGGCCCAGGATGGTCGCGCCCAAAGTCGATGCCGCGGGCTGCCGGGCTGGGCCCTTGATTTCCAGGGCGAACAGCAGCGCGATCAGCAGCAACGCCCCCAGCCCTGTCATCCATTGGGTCAGCCGCCGTGCCTCGCGTCTTGCCGCATAATAGGCTTTCCGGCGCGTGATTTCCTGCATCTGTTCCTGAATGGTGCGCATTGCGCCGCCCTCTTCCGACTTTTTTCGAAAATATACTTTCACTTATGTAAATGCAGGTTTTTGGGATTTTGGGCAGTGCTTTTTCAGATTTAATATTTTTGTAACAAATAAAAACCATCCCGTGTTTTCGGGATGGCGGGAAGATGCTTTTGCTATTCTTCGCTCCGCAGCCTTCGCAGGGCCAGGAACAGCATCAGCGCGGTCAGCAGGGGCAGGACATATCCGATCCAGGAGGTAACGCCGGACTTGGATACCAGCAGATTGTAAACGCCGTGAAACAGCATGCTCAGGGAAAGCGCCCCCAGGGTGCTGGACAGGCGCAGGGCCTGGAACCGCCGGGCAATCACCAGCCCCATGGTCATGGCGAACACGCTGACGATGTGCATCACGCCCACGGCAAGGCCGCGGATCAGCAAGAAGCCGAGGCTTTCCGTGCCGGAGACGATCATGGAGCAAATATTTTCAAAGGAGGCAAAGCCCGCGCCGATGCCCACAGCAGCGAGGATCAGATGATCGTCGTCCGGGTCGAACATGAGGAAGTAAAAGAGCAGCGGCAGAAACTTCATGACCTCCTCCACCACGGGAGAAATGAAAATCGCCGTATCCTCCACCCCCAGGCCGGACGCCGCATCCACAAAGCCGCTGACGTATGCCCCCAGCAGACAGGCCGCCATACCCAGCAGGAAATTGAGCACAAACTGTCGGGCCTTGTCCCGCAGGAAAAACAGCGTCATCAGCAGCGGCACCGCCAGGCAGACCCATACGTTTTCCGAGTAGATCATGCCGCCACCACCTTCCTGACAGCGCCATACAGCATCGGCATACAGAGGGTTTCACAGACCATGAACACGGCGTACCAGGCGTCCGCGCTCATGTATTTTGCCGTAACGACCCAGGCAATCAGCGCGAAAACCAGGCACAGAAGCGTGACGGGTTCGGCGTTCCTCCTGCGCGCGAATATCGCTTTGACGGCCCAGCAGACCGTACCCAATGCCAGCAGCACGGAGCAGCCCGTATCAAGCCCGGCCTTTGCTCCTTCGGGTGCAAAGAACGTCAGCGCCTGGCCCAGGATCAGCAAGGCGCATCCAGCGCCAAGCGCCACCCATTCCCAGGGCTTCAGCGCGTGATGGAAGGTCAGAGCGCGGACGACCTGATACAGAAAGCCCGCGTAAGCTGCGCCAATGAAAAGATCATCCACCCATTCCCCCGACCAGGCGACCCACAGCGCCACGTTACAGACGGCAAACGCCAACGCACTGACGGTCTGGATGCGCGCGCCCTTCCATCCGCAGACCAGGGAGGCAAGCATGGCCCCATCCAGGAGGAAAACGGCGGCCTCGCCGATTTCGTTGGCTGCGAAGGGCATCCGGGAATCGGGACGCATGAATTCGTAGATCACCCAGTACAGATCAGTGAGCAGCCACAGGGAAAGAATGAACGTAAGAAACACGGCGTGGATAGCCCGATCACTTTCGCGGATCAGCCGCATCGATAGCTGCAGCAGCACCGTGAGTACGGCGATTTGAATACATACGGGAATCAGCGTGAGGAGATGGTCGGGCATTATAACTCACGCTCCTTTTCCTTTCTCTTTTTCCAATGCTGGCACAGCAGCGTCACCGCGACGCCCAGGATGAAGGCCAACAACGCAATGAGCACATACCCCAGGGACGGCATTTTCAGCACCATGCTGCCATACTGCCGGATCGGCGCCTGATCGGTGAAGTCGTTCAGCCGGGGCAGGAAAGCAATGACCGCGATTAAAAGCGCGCCGCATCCGTCGCACACCGCGGTTTCCAGGAGCATCTTTTGCCGAAGGGCTTTCATGGCCTGATAGATTTCTTTCCGCCGGAGGATTTCCTGCATCTGATCGTCAATACTGCGCATCGCTGATTCCCATCCCTTCCAGCGTCTTTTTGAGTGTTTCTTTGCCGTGCTTCACAATACTATAAATCTGCCCTTTGCGCATCCCCATGGCCATTGCGATCTCGTCATGGGAAAGGCCATCAAAGTAAAGCAGGGTCAGCGCCCGGCGGTATTCCGGTTTGAGCTTTTCCATGGCCCGATAGAGCAAGTGGCTCTTTTCGTCCTTTAAGAGAATCGTCTCCGGAAAATCGCCGCGGCTGGGAATATCCTCGCGCATCGGGAGGGTATGCACTTTTTTCCTGCGGATGAACATGCGCGCATTGTTGCGCCCGATGGCATACAGCCAGCTTTTGAAGCTCCCCGGCGCTTTCGGGTCGAAGGGCGGCTTATCTACAGCCAGCTTGGCAAAGGTGTCCATCAGCAATTCTTCGGCATCCTCATTGCTGCGCACGAATGAAAAAAGGAACAGCAAAAGCCCGTCCCTGTGACGCGCCAGCAGCGCCTCCAGGTCCGCGTCGTTATCCTCCGCCCGATAACGCCGGTACAGGGCTTCATCCGTATCGCTCATGGCCGTGCTCCTTGTAAAAAGAGAAAACATCCTGCCGGATGATGAAATGATCTTTCGCAGAAGAATACTGCTATATTTTACATGATATGCGCAGAATCAGCAAGGATTTTCCGATATTTGAACGAGATATGATACTTTGCTGGAGTCCAGCGACAGCGCGACCACCAGTTCGCGCAGGGTTTCGTCCATAAGTTTTCACCTTCTTTTCCTTGCGTTATAAGAGAAAACCAGTTATAATGGTCAATATCAGACAAGCGCAAAAATGAAAGGAGTTGACCGCCAATGAAAAAGACCATCGCACTGGCACTTTCCATTGTCCTCGTCCTCGCTTCACTTTCATGCACCACGCAGGCCGAAGAAGTGCCTAAATTCGTTACTATTCAGGAATGGCTGGATGCCAAAGGAGAATGCGGCGACTGTATGCTGCTTCTGAAAATCAAGCAGGTACTTAATCCCGTCGTAGCCCTTGCCGTTGATGAAACCGG
>JAFXCE010000024.1 GCA_017521565.1 Clostridia bacterium
AGCTTCATGGAGTGCATGGAAAGTGGCTCAATGAACTGGCTGCCGGTCTTGGCAAGATCGCTGGTCTGCCAGCAGATGATCCCGGCGTACTGCGTGAGCAGCCGTATCACAGCAGCCATTCTTTCCAGCCAGGGATCAATGCCGTCCTTGGCGTATGCCTTGGAATCGACAGGCGGCGACGTGATGGCACACTGCGCAGCATCATTACCGAGCAGCAGAGCGTAGGTATCCGCGCTGGTCGGGTCGCCGCAAATCAGGAAGTGATCGCCCAGCCGCCACATATCGCCGGGCTGGGATACCGGGCCGCCTGCATCGGAGATTTTCTTCTTTTCGGTATCGGCGTCGAAATCATCCTCAACGGCCTCGTGGGAATAGAAGCGGTTCAGCAGCGCATCTACCTCGTCCGCATCAAAGCCGGTCAGGGATACATCGAAGGACTCAGCATCGAAGTCAGCCATGATGGCAGCCAGCTTCGTTTCGTCCCATTCGCCGCTGATCTTGTTGAGGGCGATATTGAGCGCCTTCTCGCGCTGAAGGTCGAGATCGACCACAACACAATCAATGTCGGTGACGCCCATGTCCATAAGCACCTTGAGCCGCTGGTGGCCGCCGACTACATTACCGGTCTGGCGGTTCCAGATGACAGGCTCTACGAAACCGAACTCCGCGATGGATCGCTTGAGCTTTTCGTATTCCTTGTCACCGGGCTTGAGGTCTTTCCTCGGATTGTACGCTGCCGGGTTCAGCCGGGCGGCGGGGATTTTCTGAATGTCCATGATCTTCTCCTGTATCATAGTTCTCATAAGGGACGCCGATATAGTCCAGCACTTGCCGCATTCCAAGCCCACCGGCTTCCCAGTCCCGCAGGCAATAACGCCACAGCTTCGGATGGGTTTTCTGAAGCTGCTGGAAGCGGGTTGGTTCAGCATCGAAATGAGCGCCAAAAAGGCAAAAGACGCAGCCGGTACGAGCATAGCCCATGTCATAAATTTTGCAGTACGGCACGTTGTATTTGTGGATGTAGGCCCACACGTCATCTTCCAGCCAGAAAGCCATAGGCGTTGAGATGGGCCTCTTTGCGTCGAAGGCATTGCAGCCAGTCTTGAGCCATTGCTGGGTACGCAGCTTGGATTCCTGCGCCATGGTGGCGATGATGGGGACGCGCCCGGTTTCCTCGGCGTATTTCTTCATGGGCTTTTTCTTCATTTCGTTACAGCAGCCCGCACCGATTTTGAAGGGAGCGCCCAGCATATACTGCCATTGCTCGGACAGATGAAAGCGGCTGGTGCCGCCGTTGCGCCGGATGCCGTGAATCTTCTCCAGCATTTCGGCAGGGTTGCCGCGCTGGATTCGCTCAATCCATTCGGCCTGTTCTTTACCGATGACGGGATAGCCGCACTTCTCAATGACCTTTCGGAAGGTCATGTCCGGCCTGATCCACGTTACGTTGGGCGTGGATTTGACGAACTCGCGGATTTCCGGGAATTCGAGGCCGGTGTCCGAAAAGACGGCAGGCACATCCGGGTACATCTGCCGGACGATATGCAAAAGGACGGTGCTGTCTTTGCCTCCTGAAAAGGAAACATAGACCTCGCCGTCCCAGTGTTCATACCACTCGCGGATGCGCTGCTGCGTCATCGCTATCTTAGCCTCCAGCGGGAGGCTTTGCTTTTGCTGTAATTGCCAGAGTTCCATAGGCACCTCGATTCAAATGGAGCGCGGAGGATGGAGTCGCACC
>JAFXCE010000118.1 GCA_017521565.1 Clostridia bacterium
GCATTTCGCCGGGAACCTCAAAGGCCTGTCCGCCAGCAGCGGGGACGGAGATTCTATCAAAGGTGATGTCCATGCCGCTCATTTCGGAGGCCAGCGCCTCCGCCAGATTGAAGTCCTTGAGGGCAGTGTAGTTGGTGGATACTGCAATCTCGTTCTTATTCATATTGATTCCTTTCTTATCGGGCGGCCTTACGCACGCCGATGGTCGGTGTTTTGCTGATGTTGACAAGGCCGGAAAGCCATTCCGGCAGTACGTCGCCGTTATCGGCGATTTGCTCCTTCACAAAGGAAGCGAGCGTATTGGCGTTGATCGTTTCCGTGATCATGCCGCCGTGTCCCTCCTTGCGAAGCGCAGAAAACAATTCATCCCGCAGACCCGCCTTCGGATTTGCATGGAAGCGGGAGTTGACGTAGAACAGCGTCCCGGCATGGGTGAAGTTCTGCATTTCGACGTTTAGCATCAGGCCAGACAGTTCTTCATCAAGGCGGCTGATTTCGGCATTAACCTGCTTAAGCTCTGCCTCCAGCGCCTTCTTCTGGTCATGGCAGGCTTTTAACCGATCCGCCAACTCCAGAAAATAGGGGTTCTGCATATAAGCGTTTTCCATATAGGAATCCTCCGTTACTCGGTAAAGGGATTTCGTCCGGCGCGGCAATCGTCCACCAGCGCCTTCGCAAGGTTGGCCTTCTCATGCAGGGCCTTAAGCACCTTTTCGTCCACGGTATTCCGGGCAGCCAGATGGATGTACGTCGTGCGCCGGTTCTGACTGATTCGATGGATGCGCCCTCGGGTCTGCTCATAATTGCTCATGTTGTAATCGAGCGAGTAAAAGATCATGGTGGTGGCCGCTGTCAGCGTAAGCCCGGTACCTGCCGCCGCAATCTGTCCGAGGAATAACGTCACATTGGAATCATCCTGAAAGGCCGCGACCTGCTTTGTCCGTTCCTCGCCGGTGATACCGCCGTGAACGATGGCGTGGCGGATGCCCTTCTGATCCAGCATCCTTGAGATAGCGTCGATCTCCGGACGATGCAGCGTGATGACTACCAGCTTCCTGCCATCCTCCTGCGCGCTGTCCACCAATTCGGAAAGCGCGTCCATCTTTGCCGTGGACACCTGCTCATACACGCCTTGATCGTTTTTCAGAAAGCCGCCTGTCAGCTGGGCCAGCCGGGTCAGCTGCGCCAGAACGTTTGTCACCGTAACCGTGCCGCCAGCCAGCTCTGCATAGCAGTCCCGGATCAGTTGCCGGTATAGCCGCTGGGCGGAGGGTTCCAGATCAACCTTCTGCACGACGTCCGTATATGGCGGCAGGTCAAGGCATTCCGCCTTCGTAATCCGGTACGCAATGGAGTGAATGCGCTCGGTCAATTCAGCCTCGCGGGACTTCTTCAGCACCGGTGTATAGAAGCCGTATCCGACCATGTCAAAGAAATGGCTGCGGAATTCATAGAAGCTCTTTCCGAATACCGAAATATCCGTGAATTTGTACTGGCTGAAAACATCCAGCGGCTTATTGGTAATCAGCGTGCCTGTCAGCAGCAGTCGATACCGCGCCAACTCTGAAAGCCGATGCAGCGCCTTGCTGGCCTTCGCCTGATGATTCTTGATCTTATGGCC
>JAFXCE010000119.1 GCA_017521565.1 Clostridia bacterium
AATCTGCCGTCACCGACTTCGATGGTTCGAATCCATCCCTGCCCACCATCTTCTGCGGGAATGGCGGAATTGGCAGACGCGCTAGATTCAGGTTCTAGTGAAAGCAATTTCATGCAGGTTCAAGTCCTGTTTCCCGCACCATACAAAAACGCTCCGGCTCGATCGGGGCGTTTTTTGTGTCCTAAGACGGAGAACAGGACTTGAATGGCGAGGGAGTGAATGAGGCCCCAGTGGGGCCTCAGAGCCGAGCTGACCGAAGCAGCCGTCGAGGCGGCAAGAAAAAGTCCTGTTTCCCGCACCATGAAAAAGACCGTATTTGTGAAACAAGTACGGTCTTTTTCAAACTAAGCGTGCCCATCGGCACGTGAAGCGCCCTTTGGGCGTGAAGCATGCCTTCGGCATGTGAAGTGTCCCTTTGCGACGATGGCACGCTTTGCTTCGCATTGCGTGAAACGCAATACTTAACGCGGCGAAGCCGCACTTCACTTGCCGCGAAGCGGAAAACTTCACAAGCAAAGGAGAATCTGCTATGAGTGACAGCAAATTGAAGCGGCAATCCATGGATTTTTCTGTGTCCATTATTGAATTGGTGAAGTGTCTCAAAGCGCAAAAGGAATCCATCATCTCCAACCAGATCGGGCGAAGCGGAACCTCCATCGGCGCTAATATTCATGAAGCGCAATATGCTCACAGCAAGGCGGATTTTATTGCTAAGCTCCAGATTGCGCTGAAAGAAGCGAATGAAACCGGGTATTGGCTTGAGTTGCTCAGCAGAACCGGATATATTGATGAAGTGCAGTATAAGAAACTGAATGCGGCATGTACGAGTCTGCGGGTGATGCTGGTTTCTTCGATTCGCACGGCGAAAGGTGGGGATTAAAAATGCAGGATTGGAAGCAAGACAGGATTGGCGCGGCTGTGCGCGGCGAGAATCCGATGGTATTAGCACGAATGAAAAGCGGCTTTGCGGTGATCGGCGATTATCAGTTCCTTCCTGGATACTGCGTTCTGCTGGCTTATCCGCATGCGGGATCGCTCAATGAGCTTTCTATGGAAGATCGGAAACAGTATCTTCTTGATATGACGCTGCTTGGCGATGCGGTGATGAATGTATGCAAACCGCTGAGAATCAATTATTCGACGCTGATGAATGCCGATCATTACCTGCATACACATATCGAAGCACGTTATGATTGGGAGCCAGAATCGAATAAACGCAGACCTGTGTGTCTGTATCCGCGAGAGGATCGTTTTTCGAAAGAAGCAGAGTATAGCGAGGATAAACACGGAGAATTGAAGCACAGGCTCACGGAAGAATTGAAGAGATTGATGGACAAGTACTATTGACTTTGTTATCGTACTGTAAAACCCGGAATGGATTGCCATTCCGGGTTCTTTGCATATTATGCGAACTGATAATGATATGCCTTCGTCACCGTGCGGGGCAGCTCCATGCGGCAGGTCTTTTCCGGATCGACAATCTGGCAGATGCACAGATTGCCGGCGACGCTCAACAGCATACCAGCTTCGTGATCGCTCATGCCCAGTTCCTGCATGAGGAAGGCATGCATGGCAAGCGTCGCGCCGGTGCAGGCATCGTCGACCGTTTTGGCGGAGAAGATCGTCATGGCAGTTTCGTCGTTGACCAGAAAGGGCGTGGGGAGTGCGCAGCCCTTAAGCGCAGATACGCGGACGGTGACCATACCGGCGATTTCCACGCCGCATACGCCCACTTCGCCGTCGCCCATCACGGCATGCAGATCGCCCATTGCCAGCAGCGCGCCCTCCACGTTGACAGGGAGATACAGCGTCGCGCCGGCGCCGATGCGCGTGCAGTCCATGTTTCCGCCATGCGCGCCGGGCGTGCCGGTGTCGATACCACTGCCTGCGGGCGCGGTGCCGATGACGCCGATCATCGGGCGGAGGGGGAAGGCGAGCCTGTCGTTGAATTTTGCCATTCCGTTTTCTACAGGGAGGATTTTTGTTGCTTCGTCCTTGAGCAGGCTGCCCATCACGCCTTCGCCTGGGCCATCGACCATGACGCCGTGGTCGGCAAGCTCAATGGAGAGGATTTCGACCTTGAGTACGTCGCCGGGCGCGGCGCCCTCGATAAACAGGGGACCGGTTGCCGGATTGATGCAGCTCCAGTCGAGGCCGCCGAGACGCTGATCCTCGCTGGTAACCTGACCTCCAAAGCAGTCAAGCGTTTCAAAGCGGACAGTATCGCCGCTTTTTGCATAGGCCGCGGGGGTGTTGCCGCGATCCATCTTGTGAACCCTGGTATTTGTGCGGATGGTAAGCATGAAAATCCCTCCCTGTTTCGGTGCATATGATGCGCAAAAAAGCGTTACAGAATCTTTGTCGTCCACTGACTGCAGTCCCAGACCTCGCTGACGACGTCGAGATAAAACTCGGGTTCGTGGCAGATCAGCAGCACGCTGTCCTTGTATTCGCGCAGCGCGCGCTTGAGCTCATCTTTCGCATCCTGATCCAGATGGTTCGTTGGCTCGTCGAGCAGAAGGATGTTCGTCTCCTTGTTGATCAGCTTGCAGAGGCGGACCTTAGCCTGCTCGCCGCCGCTGAGCACGCGAACCTGGCTTTCGATGTGCTTGGTCGTCAGGCCGCATTTGGCCAGCGCGGCGCGCACCTCCGCCTGATTGAGCGTGGGGAATTCTTTCCAGATTTCCTCGATGCAGGTGGTGCTGTTGTCCGCGGCAACCTCCTGCTCAAAATAGCCGATCATCAGGTAGTTGCCCAGTTCCACGCTGCCGGAGAGCGGCTCGATCAGGCCGAGGATGCTCTTGAGCAGCGTCGTTTTTCCGATGCCGTTTGCGCCGATCAGCGCGATCTTCTGTCCGTTTTCCATCAGGAGGTTGAGCGGGCGGGAGAGCGGCTCATCGTAGCCGATGACAAGATCCTGCGTGGAGAAGATGGTGCGGCTGGGTGCGCGTCCGGTTTTAAAGTTGAACTCGGGCTTGGGCTTTTCGGGATTGAGCTCGATGAGTTCCATTTTGTCGAGCTTTTTCTGGCGGGACATGGCCATGTTGCGCGTTGCCACGCGCGCCTTGTTGCGGTTGACAAAGTCCTTCAGCTCGCTGATTTCCTGCTGCTGGCGCTTATAGGCGGCTTCCAGCTGCGCCTGCTGTACGGCGTAAACCTCTCTGAAATGATCATAATCGCCGACAAAGCGGTTGAGCTTGCGGTTTTCCATGTGATAGACGATGTTGATCACCGAGTTGAGGAACGGGATATCGTGAGAAATGAGAATGAAGGCGTTTTCGTATTCGGTCAGGTAACGCTTAAGCCAGACGATGTGCTCCTCATCGAGGTAGTTGGTGGGCTCGTCCAGCAGCAGAATATCCGGCTTTTCCAGCAGGAGTTTGGCCAGCAGCACCTTGGTGCGCTGGCCGCCGCTCAGGTCGGTCACCTTGCGGTCAAGGCCGAAATCCATAAAGCCGAATGCCTGTGCAACCTCTTCAACCTTGGAATCGATATTGAAAAAGTCGTGGCTGTCAAGCGTCTCCTGAATGACGCCGAGCTCCTCAAGCATGGCGGCCATGTCATCCTCTGCGGCGGTGCCGAGCTGATCACAGATGGCGTTCATCCTTGCTTCCAGATCAAAAAGGTAGACAAAGGCGGATTTGAGCACGTCCTCGATGGTCATGCCTGGCTCCAGCGCGGCATGCTGATCCAGATAGCCGACGCGGACATTCTTGGACCATTCAATTTTGCCGTCATCAGGCTGCAGCTTTCCGGTGATGGTGTTCATGAAGGTGGATTTGCCTTCTCCGTTTGCGCCGATGAGTCCGATGTGCTCGCCCTTGAGCAGGCGGAAGGAGACGTCCTCGAAGATGGCGCGGTCTCCAAAGCCATGATAAAGGTGTTCAACCGTTAAAATGCTCATGTCATGCTCCTTGTTTTCCGGTTATGCGGAAAGGAAATATGCGCGGCGGATAGGTGCGCTATATTTCATTATAGCATACACGCGGCATGGCGAAAAGAATCATTTTCATGAAGCGTTTGCGAAATAAGCCTGCCGGAGGATAGATTTGATGCGGGCTTGAGAAGGATTCTTTGCATTTTGAAAGAATTTTTCTTTTTTCGGGAAGAATCCCTTCCCGGTCTGCGTCTTTATACTGTCGGGCAGCGAGGCCTGACGCAAGAACATGAAATGATTCAGGAGGAATACAAACATGAAGAAGATGATGGCGATTGCACTGATGATTGTGCTGCTGGGCGCGGCGTATGCCGTTGCGCAGAACCAGGAAGAAACGATGGAAGTGACCGAAGCCGTTGACATGATGGAGACGGCCGAGGAAACCGAAGAAATCGAGGAAACCGAAGAAATCGAGGAAATCGAAGAGGCTGTGGAAATCTTTGACATTTCCGGCGAAATTCTGGAGCTGACGCCCGAGTACATCCTCATTGGCAATGAGATGCTCGGCGAAGTACAGGTCAATCTGGCGGAGGGCACCGTGATCGAGGGCGCGCATGAGCTTGAGATTGGCCAGACGGTTGTGATCATGTATAATGGCATGATGACCCGCTCCCTGCCGGCGCAGATCACCGCGATGCACATTGGCGTGTACGTGGTTGAGGGTTCTGTGACGGCGGTAGAGGATGAGTTTGTGATGATCCGCCGTGAGGATACCGCCGAAGAGGTCAGAATGACGCTGCCGGAGAATGCGCCGGAGCTGAAGGAGGGCGACCGCGTGATCGCCTATACCAATGGCGCGATGACCATGTCCCTGCCGCCGCAGATGAATGCAATTGCGATTGTCTTTGCGGATGAGGCGACGCCGGCTGAAGCAGAGTAACCGATTAAGGCCATATATCAAAAGAATCCGGACAATGGCGTCCGGATTCTTTTGTATCGGTCGTGTTTGGGAGATTATCTGCCGGATACGGCGGGGATGCGCTTCACGATCCGGCATACGGCGGACAGCAGCAGACAGTCGATCGGCAGCTGAATGATATTCTTGAGCGCGCGCAGCGGCAGCGTTGCCAGACGGGACGGGCCGTAGAGCATCGTGAGAAACACGGTGTTGAGCAGGATGTTGACCAACAGGCAGACGATGATGCGCGCTGCGATGATCTGCCATGGCGCACGGCGCGTCTTGTAAAGCAGCATGCCATAGATGACGCCCAGCAGCGCGGCGGATAGTGTGAAGCCGGGGAAATACGGGCCGGTGGGCTTGAGCAGAAAGCCAAGGATGTCGCTGAGCGCGCCCTGTACGCCAGCGGCAACAGGGCCAAAGAGCATCGCCGTCGGTGCGACGGCGAGATGCGCCAGTGAAATTTTCAGGCTGTCGGTCACTTCAATCACGCCATAGGAGGAAAGCACCATCTGTATGGCGAGCAGAAGCCCCGATGTCGTGATTGTCCGCGTGCGGGAAAGCGCGCGGAAGGAATCGGAATACTGAGAACGGATGAAGGAGAAGAATCCGGACATAAAAAAACCTCCGCTAATCAGACCCGCAGTGCGGGCAGGTAGATTCGCAGAGATGACAAATCAAATCTTTGGTAAAGAGACAGTCGGGGCCGAAGTGATACCGCGAAGGCTGTGCCTTCTTCGTCCCATGTTATTCCCGTACATGAGCACTTAACGCATCTTCTTCGTCGCCGCACGCATCGCGACGCCCTGTCATCTTCACGAATCGCATGTGACAGATGTATTATACGGGAAGGCTGTACAAATTGCAACATAAACCGCAAAAATGAAGAAAACTTCCGGCAAAAGCCAGAAGCTTAAAGCATGATGTCCTTGAGAATATCATGGAATTGACCGCCGCAGCGTGCCATTTCGCCAAGCACAGTATCAATGCCTTCTTCGCTGTGCATCCAGTTTTCCCGGGTAATGCCTGCGCCTGGGGCGGGGCAGACGAGCAGCTTTGCGTCGGGATAGAGGGTTTCATAGTACATCCTTGCGCGGCGCGCATGGACAGGCATGCAGCAGAGAATACCCCGACGGACGGAAATATGCAGTTCGTCCGTCCGCTTTCTTGAATAGATGGCGTTTTGATAGGTGTAAGTGGCTTCATCCTCGCGCAGGATGGCGCTGTCGGGCACGCCGTTTTCAAGCAGAATATGGCGCATGAAAGCCCATTCTGTTTCAAAAGATCCCTGATAGCGGCGTGTGCCGGATTTCTGTCCGGAAAAGCCATCGGTGCCGATGGCATAGCGGCCGGAGGGGAGGATATACGGCGCATAACCCTTCAGGTAAAGCTGTGCAGCCAGCTCGGAAGGCAGCGCATGACCATTTCCGGGGACAAAGATGATATCGGCGGCCTCGGGCGCATCTTCAAGGAAGACGAAGCGCGTGATATCCTCAACCCATTTCAGCATGACGCTTCTCCTTTCCGGCAGAGAGAAGCCCGCAGATCGTCCCCGTGCCGTAGACGATATGCACGGCGGGGAAGAGCAGCGGCAAGGACACAAGGGCGAGAAGCCGGCCTTCCTGCTGGGACGCTGCGCCCCTCGCTGCGAAGAACAGGTCGCAGGTCAGATAGGCGAAAAGCAGGAGCGCCAGCGGCCAGGCGCTGACAGGGAGGAGCGCAAGCGCGCCGAAAAGGGCCAGGACGAACGCGGCGGGCACCAGATGGCGCGGCGCAAAGCAGCAGGGCTGGATGCGCATCGTGCGCCCGATCCAGTAACCATTGCCCCATTTCTGCTTGAGCTGGCCGCGCATGGTTGAGCGGGCCGCGTGATAGGAGATGATATCGGGAGAAAAGTAGAATTTATATCCCGCTTTGTGCATGCGGTAATGCATGTCGTTGTCTTCAGTGCGGCGCAGGCGCTCGTCGTACAGGCCGACTGTGTCGTAGACCTCGCGGCGGTATAGCGCATAGGCGAGGGTATCGACATAACGTGCTTCTCCGCCGTTGCGGAATGGCGCTGCACCGCCGCAGAAGCGGGAGGTATCCACCGTCCGCAGGACGCTTTCCCATGCGCCGCGGGGCTCGCCGCCAGCCACACAGCCGCCGACAATGTCCTCGCCGCGCGCAAGCGCATTCAGGTTATGCTGCAGAAAGTCCTTGGGAATGCGCGCATGCGCATCCAGGCGAATGATGGCGTCGCCGGAAGCGGCGGCAAGCGCAACGTTGATGCCGCTGGCCAGCCAGCGCCGGGGATTATCGAGCACCTTGACCTCGAAGGGTGCGGTTTTTGCAAATGCCTGCATCAGCGCGCGCGTTTCGTCGGTGGATGCGCTGTCCACCAGCAGCGCTTCGATCTGTTCGGGCAGAATGGTCTGCGCGAGCAGGTCCTCAAGCAGCGCGCCAATGCTCGATGCGGCGTTGTACGCCACGATGATAAAGCTGATTCTCATCATACAATCATGCACCGTATCTGTAAGAATGGAGGCAGTTATGCCTGCGTATAGCCCCGGCTGCGCACACGATAAGTGACAAGCCCGACTGGGAAGGCAAAGAAGAAGAGTTTCTGGGAGACGAATGCGCGGATGCGTCTGCGGGCAATGAAGCTGCCAAGCTGCGCTGTTTGGAAAAACAGCGCGCCGAGGAATCCCCACACGCCCAGCAGAAGGATCAGAATGACGCACATCCAGTCGATGGTATAGAGAAGAAACTTCTCGTTTTCATGACGGATGTAGGCGTTGGCTTTTCCGCTTGCCATCGCGCAGCGCAGGGCTTGTCCCTCGCCCAGGCGGCGGCGGGAGAAGAGCGTACCAGCGATTCCGCGTCCGTCGCGCACTGCGTCGGTATGCGTGATCATCCTTATCGGAATTTCCAGAATCGTGCAGCCAGCGGCGCGAAGGCGCGCGTGCAGCTCGGCCTCCTCGCAGGCGATGGTATCCGGCGACCATCCGCCGGCTTTTTCAAGCGCTTCCTTCTTAATAAAGAGTGCGCCGCCGAATTCGGGCACGATGCGCTCGCTGACACAACCAAAGTAGTTGTCGTTGCGTCCGGCGATTTCGCCGTTTTTCATATAGACATCCTCTCGGATGCCGGTGCAGCCGTCTGCGCCGCGCGCAGCCATGGTCATCATGGCCTTTTCGCAGAAGCCTGGGGCAAGCTGCATATCGCCGTCGAGGAAGAGCAGGTATTCGCCCTTGGCTTCCTTCGTGCCGACGAAGCGGCCGAGGCCGGCCGTGGTGCGCTCGTCCTCAAGGAGGAAGCAGCGCGCACCGTGCGCCTTGGCGCGGGCGATGCTGTCGTCGCCGGAGCGGGAATCAACATAGACGATTTCATGCTGCAGAAACCCCAAAGCATGATGGATGCTCTGCATGCATGCGTCAAGGCGCGCGCCTTCGTTGCGCCCGATTACAATCGCGCTGATCATCGTTCTTCCCTCCTGCGGCGGAATATGCTATAATACGCCATAGATAACCATATTATCGCATAAAACAGCACGCTGCGCAAGTGCATCGTGCAGGATAGGACAGGCGGAGGGTGTGCCATGCTGCTCAGCGTAGTGATTCCGTATTATCATGTGGAAAATTACATCGGCGATTGTCTGGAGCAGGCAGCGCAGCTTGAGGATTGCGAGGTGCTGCTGGTGGACGACTGCGGCAGCGACGGTTCGGCGGCGGTTGCGCAGGCGTACTGCACACGCTATCCGCATTTCAGGATCATCCGGCGGGAGAAAAACGGCGGGCTGTCCGCTGCGCGCAACACGGGCCTTCGACAGGCGAGGGGCGAGTATGTGTATTTTCTTGACAGCGACGATTTACCGCAGCCGCAGGCGCTGATGGAGCTTGCGCGGGAGGCAAAGGCGCGGGAGCTGGATGTTGCGAAGGCGCGATTTGTGTATTTCGACGACAAAACGGATGCGGAGACGCCGGGCCCGGAGATCGAATGGACGGATGTGATGCCTGGCGGAGAGCTGTTTGCGCAGCAGTGCCGTGCGGGAAAATATGAGCCAATGGTCTGGCAATGCGTCTATCGTCGGGCCTTTCTTGAGGAAAACGCGCTGACGATGGCGGAAGGGCTGCTCTTTGAGGATGAGCTGTTTCAGGCGCCGGCGCTGCTGCGGGCGCGGCGTGCGGCTGCGTATGAAATGGAAATCCTGCGCTATCGCCAGCGGGCGGGCAGCATCATGAACTCGTTTTCAAAATCCAGCCGCTGGTGTGAAAGCTATCTGGAGGTTTGCAGGCGGCTCGCTGCGCTCGCGGAGGAGCTGGAGGCGGGCGAAGCAAAGCGCGCGCTGAAAAAACGCGTGGGGCAGATCGCGCTGAGCGTGGCCAAAAACATCGCGGCATACGGACTGAGCGGGCCGGTGGCAAGGGAGGCGCTTGACTTTGTCAGGACGCATCAAAGCGAGCTTTCGCGCTATGCGACAGACAGCGGGGATGCGTTTGTCGCGGCGCAGGGGATGCTGATGCGGCTGTCTGTCGGCGCGTTTATACACGCATACAGCCATGTGTAAATCTGCGGAGCGCAGTAATATGCACAAAAAAAGGGGCGAATTATCCTGTCAGCCTTGACATGATTTTGTCGGTTGGCTATAATAGAAACGTCGAGGACTGTCTGTTACGGGGTATTTATGTGTAAATATCCGTGGATGCTCCTCACGAGAAATGGTAATCCTTGATTGATATAGGGAGGTTATACCAATGGCTGTTAAGAAAATGACCGTTGACGGCAATACTGCTGTCAGCCATATCGCGTATGCGTTCAGCGATGTGGCAGCGATCTACCCGATCACCCCGTCTTCCCCGATGGCGGAAGTTGCGGATGACTGGGCTGCGCATGACCGTATGAACCTGTTCGGCCAGACCGTCCGCATCGCTGAGATGCAGTCTGAGGCTGGCGCGGCTGGTGCTGTGCATGGTTCTCTGAAGGGCGGCGCTCTGACCACGACGTTCACCGCGTCCCAGGGCCTGCTGCTGATGATCCCCAACATGTACAAGATCGCCGGCGAGCTGCTGCCCAGCGTGTTCCACGTTTCTGCGCGCGCCCTGGCGTATCATGCGCTGAACATTTTC
>JAFXCE010000120.1 GCA_017521565.1 Clostridia bacterium
CAATCGCGCCTTCCAGACGAAGGATGCGCTCCTGAGTGGTTTCGTCGCGCACCCAATTCCAGAACTTCTTCATTTAGGAGCCTCCTTTTTTGGTTGACCGGCGAACAGACCGGCATCTTCCAGCTTGGTCATGTTGCCGTTGATCAGGTACAGATTGCCGCCCTGCTCGTCAGGGATCATGTCGAGGGATTCCAGCTCGCGGATGTCATTGGCAGACATCCAGCCATTCTGGCGAGCCACGGCATAACCGTTCATGCGGGACTGGTAATCGCCGCGCAGCAGGCCTTCAACATTGAATCGCGCGAAGTAGCGCGTCCGTTCGGACATCAGCAGGAGCGAGCGTTGAATGGCCTGCTCCCAGCGGCTGATCCACGGAGCCAGCGTATACTTCACGAATTCCAGCGACTGCTGTTCAATGTTGGAGAAAGACGATTTTTCAAGGTCGCCAATCATGTGCGGCGGGACTCTGAAAATTCGGGCAATCTCGTCAATCTGGAACTTGCGCGTTTCCAGAAACTGCGCCTGCTCCGGACTGATGGTGATGGGCTTATAGGTCATGCCTTCCTCAAGGACGGCAATGCGGTGCGCATTGCGGCTGCCCTGATAGATGGCGTTCCAGCTTTCGCGGACACGCTTGGGGTCTTTGACCACATTCGGATGCTCCAAGACGCCGCCCGGCTGTGCGCCGTTCTGATAGAAGGCCGCGCCGTATTCATCACAGGCCAGACCCATGCCGATGGCCTGCTTTGCCATGGCAATCGGGCTGTAACCGACAAGGCCGTCAAAGCCAAGGCCGGGAATATGAAAAACGTCCTCCGGCGACAGAATCACCGAGGACTTCTTCCCGAGGGTATTTGCATCCGAATCGGAGCGGGTGTATTCGTAGTAGATACGGCCACGGGCATCACGATCCACCGTCATACGGTCAGGCATGAGCGGATAGAGCGCAATGACCTCGCCGCGTCCGTTGCGTATAATCTGCGCGTAGGCATTACCCCAAAGCAGCAGGTGCGTCATAAGCGTTTCTCTGAAAGAGAACGAGGACATTTCCGGGTTAGGCTCGTCATGGAGCAGCCAGTACAGCGGATGGTTGACGGCCTTTTCCTTGCCGCCAGCATCGTTGTACTGGTAGAAATGCAGCGGCAGGGATGCAATGGACTCTGCCAAAATGCGGACGCAGGCATATACCGCCGACATCTGCATGGCCGAGCGTTCATTGACGGCCTGCCCAGCAGCCGACCTGCCAAACATGAAGGAATATCCGCTGCCGTTCAATGCGTCCTGAGGCTTGTCCCGCGCTTTGAACAGCTTCCCGAATACACTCATACAAAGAGCAGCCCCCTTTCGTCATACACAGAAGCGCCGTCGCCTTCATGCCGGATTGCACGATCCAGAGCCATGATGGTTGCGACAGCGCCGTCGATTTTCTCAGTGGATTTTTCTTTATCGGCTTTGATATTGCCAGCCGGGTCGGAGCGAATGGTCACGTTGTCGATCATCCAGCGCAGAACCGGATGCCCGCCGTGGGCGATGCGTCCCTCCAGTACGAGCTTCATAAGCTCTTTGGTCGGAGGCGACATATCCTTATAGCCCTGGCCGAACGGCACAACGGTAAAGCCGAGGCCCTCCAGATTCTGCGTCATCTGTACCGCGCCCCAGCGGTCAAAGGCAATTTCCTTGATGTTGTACCGCATACCGAGTTCCTCGATGAATTCCTCGATATAGCCGTAGTGGATAACATTGCCCTCGGTGGTGAACACAAGGCCCTGCCGCGCCCATATGTCATAAGGCACATGATCGCGTTTGACACGAAGGTCAATGGTTTCCTCGGGCAGCCAGAAGAACGGCAGGATTTCGTACTTGCCGTCATCATCGCCCGGCGTCGGCGGGAACACCAGCACAAAGGCCGTGATGTCGGTGGTGCTGGAAAGGTCGAGGCCGCCGTAGCAGATACGCCCGCGCAGACGTTCCTGATCCACCGGGAAGGAGCAGGCGTCCCACTTATCCATGGGCATCCAGCGAGTGGTGCTGTTTGTCCATTGACACAGGTGGAATTGTCGGAACTGCATTTCCTCGGCGGGGTTTTGCTTGGCGGATTCGCAGGCAGCAGCATAGTAGTCGATCTCAACCGTCTTGCCCAGCGAGGGGTTGACGGAGAGCCAGACCTTGGGATCTGTCCAGTCCGCCTCGGTCGGCGCGGAGAAAACGACGGGATAGAATGTCGGGTCATGTTTGCGGCCTTCCAGAATGTCCATGGCCTTCGAGTGTACCTCGTAGCAGATGGAGTTCTTGTCCGAACCTGCGGTGGTAATGACGAAGTTGAGCGGCTGCTTTCGGGCCGCGCCGGAGCCTTTGGTCATAACATCAAAGAGCTTCCGGTTTGGCTGGCCCAGCAGCTCGTCGAATACGCAGCCGTGGACGTTGTAGCCGTACTTCGAAGCGACCTCCGAAGAAAGGGCCTGAT
The DNA here is from genome assembly GCA_017521565.1 of Clostridia bacterium. Classification (GTDB taxonomy): domain Bacteria; phylum Bacillota; class Clostridia; order Christensenellales; family Aristaeellaceae; genus Ventricola. The sequence goes on from JAFXCE010000120.1 coordinate 2,465, forward strand.
AGATGGATCGGGTCGGCGTATAAACAAGGCGCTTCTGGCTCTCCACGATCTTCATTCGC